>NZ_JOCB01000049.1 GCF_000718775.1 Streptomyces sp. NRRL S-31 | reverse complement strand
CCCCGTCCGCCCCGTCCGCCCCGGCCTCGACCTCCACCTCCACCCGTGCCCCCGCCCGCACCCCCCACCCCGCCATCGCCCCGGCCGCCGCCTCCAGTACGTGCCGCGCCCGCAGGCGCGGCAGGCCCAGGCGCCCCGGGGCCATCGTGCGGACGGCGACGACCCGCAGCCGGCGGTCCAGATAGGCCACGTCGATCGGGATGCGCATCCCGAACGTGTGCACCCCGCTCGCCGGTGACAGCAGCATCGCCCCGTCGACCGAGTCCCGGCCCAGCAGTCCCCTCGTCCGTGCCCGGTAGGAGGCCGAGATCTCCAGCGGGACGGCGCGGCCGAGCACCTCGCCGGAGGCCGTCCGCACGGTCAGCCGTCCCCGCCCGTCCCGCCAGCGCCCCATGTTCCGTCCTCCCCTTCCCCGGCCGGCCAACTCGCCGGGATGGTAATCGCGTTGCCCTTTCCCGTTCTCCCCACCAGGAAGGACGCCATGACAGCCCTCGGCGCCGTGTTCCGCCCCCAGCTCCCTCCCGAGCGGCTGCGCGCCGTCGCCCGCCTCGCCGACGACGTGGGGCTCGACGAGCTGTGGCTGTGGGAGGACTGCTTCCTGGAGGGCGGGGTGTCCACGGCCGCCGCCGCGCTCGCCTGGACCGAGCGGCTGCGGGTCGGCATCGGGCTGCTCCCCGTGCCGCTCAGGAACGTGGCCGTCACCGCCATGGAGGCCGCCTCGCTGGAGCGGATGTTCCCCGGCCGGGCCGTGCTGACCGTGGGCCACGGAGTGCAGGACTGGATGGGGCAGGTCGGTGCCCGGGCCGCCTCACCGCTCGGCCTCCTCGGCGAGCACCTCGACGCCCTGCGCGCCCTGTTGCGCGGGGAGCGGCTCAGCGTGCGCGGGCGGTACGTCCGGCTGGACGAGGTCGCCCTCGACTGGCCGCCGGAGCACCCGGTCGAGGTCCTCGCGGGCGCCACCGGGCCCCGTACGCTCCGGCTCTCCGGCGAGAAGGCCGACGGGACCCTGCTCACCGCCGCCACCCCGGTGGACGGCGTACGGCGGGCCCGGCGGCTCGTCGAGGAGGGCCGGCGGGCGGCCGGACGCGACGGCCGGCACCGGATCGTCGTCTACCTGCTGACCGCCACCGGCGCCGGCGCCGACGCCCGGTTGCGCGCCGAACTCACCGCCCAGGGACTGGAGTCGGTGCCGGACGTGGGGGTGGCCGGGGACGCGGGCGCGGTGGCCGAGGCGGTACGGCGGCTGGCCGGGGCCGGAGCGGACACGGTCGTCCTGCAACCGACGGCGGACGAACCCGACCCGGAGGGCTTCGTGCGCTTCACCGCCACGGAGGTCCGCCCCCTCGTCCCCACAGAGACGTGAGGGACGTGAGGGACGGAAGGGAAGGGGCGGCTCCGCGCTGCGATCATGACCGTATGACCGGGAACCGCTCCTTCGAGGACCTCGTGGCCGAGGGTGTCGCCGTGCCCACCGAGGGGTGGGACTTCTCCTGGTTCGAGGGGCGGGCCAGCGAGGCCCGGCCGTCGTGGGGGTACGCCCGGTCGGCGGGGGAGCGGCTGGCCGGGGCCGAGGCCGTGCTCGACATCCAGACCGGCGGCGGGGAGGTGCTGGACTTCGCGCTCGGGCGGGCGGAGCCGCGGCGGCCGGCGCTGGTGGCGGCCACCGAGGGCTGGCCGCCGAACGTGGCGAAGGCCACGGCCCTGCTGCGGCCCCGCGGTGTCGTCGTGGTGGCGGCCCCGGACGACGCCCCGCTGCCGTTCGCGGACGAGGCGTTCGACCTGGTGCTCAGCCGGCATCCGGTGCGCCCGCACTGGGACGGGATCGCCCGGGTGCTGCGCCCCGGCGGGACGTACTTCGCCCAGCACGTGGGACCCGGCAGCGTCTTCGAGCTGGTCGAGTACTTCCTCGGGCCGCAGCCGCCGGAAGTGCGCCGGGCCCGCGACCCGGAGGAGGAGCGGGCCGGTGCCGAGGCGGCGGGGCTGGTGGTGGCCGGGCTCCGGGCGGAGCGGCTGCGGATGGAGTTCCACGACATCGCCGCCGTCGTGCATTTCCTGCGCAAGGTGGTGTGGATGGTCCCGGGTTTCACCGTCGAGGCGTACGAGCCCCGGCTGCGGGCGCTGCACGAGCGGATCCGGCGGGAGGGGCCGTTCGTCGCGCACAGCGCCCGGCACCTTTTCGACGTGCGCAAACCGGACCGCTGACGAAACCGGCGGACCGGGGGAAAGCGCCCGGACCGCCCGGATTCGACGGGGTGTTTTCCCGGCAGTTTCCCGGGGGTTTCCACATCGTTATCGAGCGCTGTGCTCCCCATGGCGCATCGGGCGCGTAAGTTCAGACCAACGAAATTCGCGCGAGCAAAACAATGCGCGTGGTGTCGTGTGATGGGCGGCCGGTGCGGTGCCGTGGAGCGGCCGGTTCGGCGCTCTGTCGCCGAACCGGAACGGTCAAGTCGCCGTTCGCCGGTCGGGTAGCCCATCGGGGGGACCCGGGGGTGACATGCCGATGTACCCCCAAGATGGCGTAATCCTTGCGAATCCTTTCGTAACCGATCGAATTACCTGGGAATCGGCTGTGGACCGGCCGTGAAACTCCCCTGAATCGCGCATTCCGCGTCCACCGGGGCGTCGTCGGGTGATTCCGGAGAGTAGTTGTGGCACGCCGATGCACCCACCATCCCTTACGAAGGGTTATGGTGGAAACCCCCCCTCGGGCCGGTCCGTCTCCCCCCCACGGACCGGCCCGTTTTTCTTTCGCGGACTTCCGGAACCGCTCCGCCCCGGCCCCGCGTCTCCCGTCTGCGGGGACGCGGCCCGCATGCGGCATACGGCTGCGCCGCGTGGTCAATCCCCGGGCCGAAGCAGGCCGCCGGCAGCGGTAGGCTCAACGGCTCCGACTCCCCCTGCCCCGCGCCCAACCCCCCGGAGGGTCACGTGAACCTGCGCGACAAGCTGCGCGGTCTGCTCGTCAGGCTCTACGCACGCCGGGTGGAAGGCCACCTGGACCACGCTCAGGTGCCCAAGCACATCGGCGTCATCATGGACGGCAACCGCCGCTGGGCGAAGGCCTCCGGCTCCAGCGCCGTGCACGGCCACCGGGCCGGTGCCGACAAGATCGAGGAGTTCCTCGGCTGGTGCACCGAGACCGACGTCGAGGTGGTCACCCTGTGGCTGCTCTCCACCGACAACTTCGACCGCCCGCAGGAAGAGCTGGTGCCCCTGCTCGGGATCATCGAGGACGTCGTCCGCACCCTCGCCGCCGACGGCCGCTGGCGCGTCCACCACGTCGGCACGATGGACCTGCTGCCCGCCGGCATGCAGCGCACCCTGAAGGAGGCCGAGGAGGCCACCGCCCACATCGACGGCATACTCGTCAACGTGGCCATCGGCTACGGGGGCCGGCAGGAGATCGCCGACGCGGTGCGCTCCATGCTGCACGACGCCCAGGACAGGGGCGTCTCGCTGGAGGACCTCGCCGAGTCCGTCGACATCGACATGATCGGCCGCCACCTCTACACCGGCGCCCAGCCCGACCCGGACCTGGTGATCCGCACCAGCGGTGAACAGCGGCTGTCCGGATTCATGCTCTGGCAGACCGCTCACTCCGAGTACTACTTCTGCGAGGTCTTCTGGCCCGCCTTCCGCAAGGTGGACTTCCTGCGCGCCCTGCGTGACTACGCCGCACGTCACCGCCGCTTCGGCGGCTGACCCGTCCGGTCCCGCCCCGTCACCGCCCGGTGACGGGGCGTTGTCATGCCCCGTGATTCGTGCGGACGTAACAAGGAGTTCACCGGTCCGCTGTTGGCCGCATTTGCATGGCGGCGAGTGTTCGAGGGCATGAATCAAGCAGGTCGACACCCGAACCACGGGTGTCGGATCTCAGCGGGCGGCTCGGGGCCGTCCGCCCGGGAGGCCCTTTGCACCAGCCCGACCGTGCGGTCTCGGCACGGAAGCAGCCGCGGAGGGCCGGTCCACGGCCCGCCGCGCGCGGGGGCCTGAGACCGGTCCAGGATCACTTCGTCGCTCCCCGACCTCATCCGAGGGGGTACGTCCTTCCGTGGTGACCAGTACAAAGCGCCACAAGCCCGACCGGCGCACGTATGTTCTCGACACCAGCGTCCTGCTGGCCGACCCGAACGCCCTGACCCGCTTCGACGAGCACGAGGTCGTGCTCCCCATCGTGGTGGTCACGGAGCTGGAGGCCAAGCGGCACCATCCCGAGCTCGGCTACTTCGCCCGCCAGGCGCTGCGCCTGCTGGACGACTACCGGGTGAAGAACGGCCGCCTCGACGCCCCCATCCCGATCGGGGAACTGGGCGGGACCGTCCGGGTCGAGCTCAACCACTCGGACCCCAGCGTGCTGCCCACCGGCTACCGGTTGGGCGACAACGACTCCCGCATCCTCGCGGTGGCCCGCAACCTCCAGGCCGAGGGATTCGACGTCACCGTCGTGTCGAAGGATCTGCCGCTCAGGATCAAGGCGTCCTCGGTCGGCCTCCTCGCCGAGGAGTACCGGGCCGAGCTGGCCATCACGGAGAACTCCGGCTGGACCGGGATGAGCGAACTCACCCTGCCGGGTGAACAGGTCGACGTGCTCTTCGAGGAAGGACACGTGTACGTCCCGGAGGCGGCCGACCTCCCCGTGCACACCGGCCTGACCATCCAGTCCGAGCGCGGCAAGGCGCTCGGCCGCGTCACCGCGGAGGGCACCGTCCGCCTGGTGCGCGGCGACCGGGAGGCGTTCGGCATCAAGGGCCGCAGCGCCGAGCAGCGCATCGCGCTCGATCTGCTGCTCGACCCGGACGTCGGCATCGTCTCGATGGGCGGCCGGGCCGGCACCGGCAAGTCGGCGCTGGCGCTCTGCGCGGGCCTGGAGGCGGTCCTGGAGCGCCGGCAGCACCAGAAGGTGATGGTCTTCCGGCCGCTGTACGCCGTGGGCGGCCAGGAACTGGGCTACCTGCCGGGCAGCGAGGCGGAGAAGATGAGCCCGTGGGCGCAGGCCGTCTTCGACACGCTCTCGGCGGTCACCAGCCGCGAGGTCATCGAGGAGGTCACCGCGCGCGGGATGCTGGAGGTCCTCCCGCTGACCCACATCCGCGGCAGGTCGCTGCACGACGCGTTCGTCATCGTGGACGAGGCGCAGTCGCTGGAACGGAACGTGCTGCTCACCGTCCTGTCCCGGATCGGCGCCAACTCGCGGGTGGTCCTCACCCATGACGTGGCACAGCGGGACAATCTGCGCGTGGGCCGCTACGACGGTGTCGTCGCCGTGGTGGAGAAGCTGAAGGGACATCCCCTTTTCGCCCACGTCACGCTGACTCGTTCCGAGAGGTCCCAGATCGCGGCGCTCGTGACCGAAATGCTGGAGGACGGACACATCTGATCCGACCCGTCCGGCCCAGCCGTTGGCGCCGTCCGGCAAAGGCGAAGAGCCTAGCCGGGCGGCGCCGTCACGCGCGGGATTTTCCTGAAATCCTTTGGGCCAAACGAGATGTGAGCTTTCACACGCAACACAGAATTGCCACGCGGCGTCCGGTTACGGCAGAGTCTCGTTCCTGTCAGGCCCCGCATACGACACAGCTGTACCCCCAGCGGTATCGCACCACAGGCGTCACACCAACTCCATAGAGTCCGTCGTATGCCGCCCGCGCACTACGCGGCGCTCCCCGAGCGGGAGTTGCCCACCGGGCCCGTGCCTCCCGTGACCGTGCAGTTGGGAGGCCAGTGGCAAGGGGCACGATCGCGTCCGCCAGGGTCACCGAAGCGGGCGATGCTGGAAGGAAACCGTGTGAGCCGGATTTCGGTCCGGGGATTCGCAGTGGCCTCGGCCACCGCGGTCACCGCCGTCGGAAGCGTCGTCGGAGTTGCCTCGGGCAGCGTCGCGCAGAACAACAACGACGCCGAGGCGATGGCAGCCGACACCACGCTCCTCGCGGACATACCCGCGGGTCAGCAGGCGCAGGTGCAGACCGCGTCCCTGACGCAGCAGGCCGACGCCCAGGCCATCGCCGCGGACGCGAGCGCCAAGAAGGACGCCGAGGAAGCGGCCCGCAAGGCTGCCGCCGAGACCGCGATCGCGAAGAAGGACGCCGCCGAGAAGGCGGCGGCGGCCAAGGCCGCCGCGGAGGCCAAGGAGCGCGCCGAGGCGAAGGCCGCGAAGGCCGCCAGCCGCGACGACGTCCGCGACACCGCCAGCTTCCCGGTCCAGGGCAGCTACTCCGCGGCGCAGATCCAGGCGATGGCGCGTCAGATGGTGGCCGGCGGCCAGTTCCAGTGCTTCAGCAACATCGTGGACCACGAGTCCAGCTGGAACTACCAGGCGGTCAACGCCTCCTCCGGTGCCTACGGTCTCTTCCAGGCCCTGCCCGCCGGCAAGTACGCCTCCGCCGGCGCCGACTGGCGGACCAACCCGGCGACCCAGATCAAGTGGGGCCTCAACTACATGAACGAGCGCTACGGCAGCCCCTGCCAGGCATGGTCGTTCTGGCAGGCCAACCACTGGTACTAGGCCACCCGCTCACCTAGGCCCCGCGCAGCCCCTCCCCGTCCCCGGGTGAGGGGCTTTCGCACTGTACGGTCGTATCGGAACGACTCCAGGGGAGTGGTGGCGAGCGCCCGGGGACGCGGGGGAAGAGGACGGATATGTCGCGAGTGCCAGGGTGGCTCGGCCGGATCGGGGCCGGTCTCACCGAGATGAGCGAGCGTCTGGACGAGCGCCGCGCCGAGGTGGAGAAGGACCGCGACGCGCCCGCCGCCGTACCCGAGCCGGCCGGCCGCCCCGCCGCCGCAGCCGCCCCGCCGGTACGCCGGTCCGCGCCGCCGTCCGGCCGCCGTCCCGACCCCGCCGAGGCCGTGCCCTGGGGCGTGCGGGTCGCCGCCGAGGCGGGCTGGCGGCTGCTGGTGCTGGCCGGCACCGTCTGGGTGCTGATGCGGGTGATCAGCGCGATCCAACTGGTCGTCTTCACCTTCGTCATCGCCCTGCTGGTCACCGCCCTGCTCCAGCCGACGGTCGCCCGGCTCACCCGGCGCGGGGTGCCGCGCGGTCCGGCCACCGCGCTCACCGCCATCAGCGGCTTCGTCGTCATCGGCCTCATGGGCTGGTTCGTGACCTGGCAGGTCGTGGAGAACATCGACACGCTCTCCACCCAGATCCAGTCCGGCATCGACGACCTGCGCAACTGGCTGCTGAAGAGCCCCTTCCACGTCACCGACAAGCAGATCAACCAGATCGCCAAGAACCTCCGCGAGGCGATCGGCGCCAACGCCGACCAGATAACGTCCGCGGGCCTGGAGGGCGTCCAGGTCATCGTCGAGGCCCTGACCGGCATCCTGCTGGTGTTCTTCTCGACGCTGTTCCTGCTCTACGACGGCAGGCGCATCTGGCAGTGGTTCCTGAAGCTGGTGCCCGCCGCGGCCCGCGAGGGCGTGGCCGGTGCCGGCCCGCGCGCCTGGCGCACCCTGACCGCCTACGTCCGCGGCACGGTGCTGGTCGCCCTCATAGACGCCATCTTCATCGGCATCGGCATCTACTTCCTGGACGTGCCGATGGCCGTCCCACTGGCCGTGTTCATCTTCCTGTTCTCCTTCATCCCGCTGGTCGGCGCGGTCGCCTCCGGCGCGCTGGCGGTGATCGTGGCGCTGGTCACCCAGGGTGTGTTCACGGCCCTGATGACCCTGGTGGTGGTGCTCGCGGTCCAGCAGATCGAGGGGCACGTCCTCCAGCCGTTCATCCTGGGCCGCGCGGTCCGGGTGCACCCGCTGGCGGTCGTCCTGACCGTGGCCGCCGGCGGCATGGTGGCCGGCATCGGCGGCGCGGTGGTGGCCGTACCGCTGGTGGCGGTGACGAACACCGTGGTGGGATATCTGCGGCAGTACTCGCACGAACTCCACGAGCAGACCGCCGACGGGCCCGCCGGGGACTCCGGCGCGGCGGCCACCGGGGAGGCGGCGGCCACCCGGGACACGGCGGGCACCGATGAGGCGTCCGGCGCGAAGCCCGCGCCGGACGCGGCGGCCGTGCCGGGCGGGGCGGACGCGGAAGACCCCGCTCACCAGGGGTGAGCGGGGTCCTCGGGAAGGGCCTTACTCGGCCAGGACGGCCTCGGCGTCCAGCGTGACGCCGACCGCCTGCACCACGGAAGCGATCTTGAACGCCTCCTGGACGGTCTCGCGCTCCACGCCGGCCTTGCGCAGCACCTGCTCGTGCGAGTCCAGGCACATGCCACAGCCGTTGATCGCGGAGACCGCGAACGACCACAGCTCGAAGTCGACCTTCTCCACGCCCGGGTTGCCGATGACGTTCATCCGCAGGCCCGCGCGCAGAGTGCCGTACTCGTGGTCCGACAGCAGGTGCCGGGTCCGGTAGAAGACGTTGTTCATCGCCATGACGGCGGCGGCGGCCTTGGCGGCCTGGTACGCCTCCGGCGAGAGGTTCGCCTTCGCCTCGGGCTCCAGCTCACGCAGCACGATCGGGGAGCGGGAGGCGATCGCGGTCGCCAGCACCGTGCCCCACAGCTGCTGCGCCGGCAGGTCCGAGTTGCCGATGACCGAGCCCAGGTTGAGCTTCAGGTCCTTGGCGTAGTCCGGGATACGGGACTTCAGCGAGTCGAGCGACACGGGTCACTCACCGGCCAGCAGCGCGACCGGGTCGAGGGTGTTCTCGCCCTTGGTCCAGTTGCAGGGGCACAGCTCGTCGGTCTGGAGGGCGTCCAGGACCCGCAGGACCTCCTTGGGGTTGCGGCCCACGGAACCGGCGGTGACCATCGTGAACTGGATCTCGCGGTTGGGGTCGACGATGAAGACGGCGCGCTGCGCGAAGCCGTCCTCGCCCTCGATGCCGAGGTCGCGCATCAGCTCGTGCTTGGAGTCGGCCATCATCGGGAACGGCAGGTCGGTCAGGTCCGGGTGGTCCTTGCGCCAGGCGTGGTGGACGAACTCGGAGTCACCGGAGAAGCCCAGGATCTGGGCGTCGCGGTCGGCGAACTCGTCGTTCAGCTTCCCGAACGCGGCGATCTCGGTCGGGCACACGAACGTGAAGTCCTTGGGCCACGCGAAGACCACGAGCCACTTGCCCTCGTAGGACTTGTGGTGGATCTGCTCGAACTCCTGGCCCTTCTCCAGCGAGACGCAGGCGGTCAGTTCGAACTCGGGGAACTTGTCACCGACAGTGAGCACACGCTCTCCTTGCAGCGAAGAAACTCCCCTTTTGGGGGGTTTCCCGGGGGGTTGGTCGCTGTCGATGTTGGCACGGCGAGTATTGATTAGGGAAATAGCTACACTTGGTCGTGTTGATCGGAGGTAGCTATCAGTGACCGTGGGTAACGGAAAGCGGCGACAGCCCAGCCTGGCGCAACTGCGGGCGTTCGCCGCCGTGGCCGAGCACCTGCACTTCCGGGACGCGGCGGCGGCCATCGGGATGAGCCAGCCCGCCCTGTCCGGCGCGGTCTCCGCGCTGGAGGAGACCCTGGGCGTGACCCTCCTTGAGCGTACGACCCGCAAGGTGCTGCTCTCACCCGCGGGGGAGCGGCTCTCCGTGCGGGCCAAGGCAGTGCTGGACGAGGTCGGCGCGCTGCTGGAGGAGGCGGAGGCGGTCCGGGCGCCGTTCACGGGCGCGCTGCGGCTGGGGGTGATCCCGACGGTCGCGCCGTACCTGCTGCCGGCCGTGCTCCGGCTCGTCCACGAGCGCTACCCGCACCTCGACCTCCAGGTGCACGAGGAGCAGACCGCCAGCCTGCTCGACGGCCTGAACTCCGGCCGCCTCGACCTGCTGTTGCTGGCCGTGCCGCTCGGCGTCCCCGGCGTGGTGGAACTGCCCCTGTTCGACGAGGACTTCGTGCTCGTCACCCCGCTCGACCACTGGCTCGGCGGCCGGGAGGGCATCCCGCGCGAGGCGCTGAAGGAGCTGAACCTGCTGCTTCTGGACGAGGGGCACTGCCTGCGCGACCAGGCCCTGGACATCTGCCGGGAGGCGGGCCGCGCGGACGCCCCGGTCACCACCACGGCCGCCGGACTGTCCACCCTGGTCCAGCTGGTGGCGGGCGGCCTCGGCTGCACGCTGCTGCCGCGCACCGCGCTGAAGCTGGAGACCACCCGCAGCAGCCAGTTGCTGACCGGCTACTTCGCCGAGCCCGCGCCGAGCCGCCGGGTCGCCTTCGCGATGCGGGCCGGCGCGGCGCGTGCCGGGGAGTACGAGGAATTGGCGGCGGCCCTGCGCGGGGCGCTCCGCGCCCTGCCGGTGCGGGTGCTGGACACCGCCGGGGAGTGAAGCCCGCCCCGCCCCCCGTGCGGGGCGCGGGGCGGCACGGCCGCTACTCCGTCCGCAGGCCCTCCGGGCGCATCATGCGCAGCAGCGGTGGCAGGCTCACCAGGGCGACCGTGAGGACCACCGCCGCGCCGGCGCCGGTCAGCGCCAGGACGCTTCGCCAGTCCACGGTGACCGGCGTGGCCGTCATCTTCAGCAGCACCGTGCCGAGGGCCAGGCCCACCACCGAGGCCAGCAGCAGCCCGAGCGCGATCGGCACCGCCGTCTGCCACAGCACCGACAGGCCCAGCGTGCGGCGCCGGGTGCCGAAGGCGAGCAGCGACGACAGCAGCTTGCGCCGCTCGCGCAACTGCTCCAGCTGGGAGACCAGCAGGCTCGCCCCGATCAGCACCAGTACGCAGAGCGCGCCGACGAACAGGCCGGTGCGCAGGGAGGAGTAGCGCGCGGACTGCTCGGTCCCGGTCCAGCGCCAGGCGTTGGCCAGGGGGTCCACCCGGGCGGCCGTGTTGCGTACGTACTCCTCGGCGTCCGGAACCGACTCGTCGAGCCGGACGTAGACGTGGTGGTACATCGTCGACCGGGCCTCGGCGGGCAGGGCGGACGGGGTGAGGAGCAGGCCCTCCACGCCGGCCTCGAGCGAGTCCTCGCGGGCCGTGGCCTCGCGCAGTCCGGCCGGCACGGTCCAGGGGATCTCGCGCCCGGGGTCGGTGCCCGAGTAGGTGGCGTCCAGGAAGCCGCGCCGGCCGGGCCGCAGCAGGGCCCGCAGGGCGGCGTCCTCGTCCGTGCCGGGCACCCTGAACACGTCGCCGTCCCGGCAGGACGGGAGGTGGGCCACCTCGCGCAGGGCGGTGCAGTCGCCGACGGTGACGGACGCCGAGGCGACGGGGTCGCGGCGCTTGTCGCCGAGCCCGCCACTGGAGAGCGCCACCGACTGCCGTACACCCTTGGTGTGGGCGAGGCCGCCGGCCGCCGCCGACAGCCGCGCCCCGTCCGAGAGGACGACCTCCATCGAGGCCCGGTTCGGGTCCTCGCCGGTGTCCTTCGTGTACTGGCTCTCCACGCCGGCGAACAGCATCTGGAGGGCGATCGCGCCGGCCACCGCCACGGCGATGCCGTTGACCATGCGGGCCGCCGTACCGCTGCTCAACTGGAGCCGTCGGACGGCTAGTTGCCAGGAGAGCGAACCGGCGCCGAGCCGGGCCACGGCCGCCTCCACGAGCCAGGGCAGCAGCGCGGTGACGCCGACCAGGAGCAGCAGCACGCCGCCGACGACCTGGTACCGGTTGAAGTCGCCGTGGGAGCGGCCGTTGCCGATCATCGGGTACAGCAGCGCGAGGCCGGCCAGCGGCAGCAGCAGCCGCCACCACAGGCGCCGCCGGGCCGGCCGGGCCGTGCGCACCACGCCGAGCGGCTCCACGACCACCCCGCGCATCGCGAGCAGCGTCACCAGCACCGCGGCGGCCGGCACCGCCACGGCGACCAGCGCGGCGAGCGCGGGAGAGGGGTCCACGTAACTGGGGAAGAAGCTCTTGTCCATCACCTCCACCTCGCCGGCCGCCTGCCGCCCGACGAGGAAGAACCCCGTGCCGACGACCAGTCCGAGCAGGGCTCCGGCCAGCGCCTCGCCGGCCGCGATCCGGCGGGTCATCCGGCTGTCGGAGCCGACCAGCCGGAGGGCGGCCAGCCGCCGGTCGCGCCGCTCGCCGCCGAACCGCACGGCCGCGGCGATGAACACGGCGACCGGCGTCAGCAGGGCGACGAAGACGACCAGCGTCATCAGGATCAGCACCGGGTCCATGCGCTCCGGCTCGGGACGCTGGTCCCCGAACGCGGTCAGCCGCACCACGTGCGTGCCGTCCCGGGTCGCCGTCATGCCCTCGGCGCCCGCGTAGTAGGCCAGTTCGTGCGAGCCGATCAGCCCGGTCTCGCCGATCGTGCCGGTGATCCGGTCCGGCAGCCGCTCGCGGAGCAGCCCGCCCCCTTCAGAGGAGAGCAGGTCCCGCAGCGCGGGGGAGACGACCATCTCGCCCTTGGCGGGGAAGTGGTCCACGCCGGGCGGCAGCGGCGCCCGCGCGCCCTCGGCCTCCAGGAACCGGCCGCGGATGTCCCTGCCGTGCCACTTGGTGTCGCTCAGCCCGACCAGCACCGTGTCGTCGGCCCTGGGCGGCACGGCCGTGCCGTAGGTGAGGTCCTGCCGGGCCTCCTCGCGCTGGTGCCGGGCCGACAGCAGATGGGGCAGCGCCGCCGTCAGCAGCAGCAGGGCCACGCCGAGTCCGACGCCGACCGCCGTCAGCAGCGTCCGGATCCAGCCCTCGCGCCCGCCGGTGAAGGCGAACCGCATCCCCAGGCCCAGGTCCCTGGACCACTGCCGCACCCTCATATGGCCCGCTCCATGTCCCGTGACCTGCCGTCGCGTACGACGATCTCCCGGTCGGAGTAGGCGGCGACCCGGGCCTCGTGCGTGACGAGCACGACGGCCGCGTTGGTGGAACGGGCGGCGTCGGTCAGCAGCTCCATCACGCGCTCGCCGTTGAGGGAGTCGAGCGCGCCGGTCGGCTCGTCGGCGAACAGCACCCGGGGCCCGGTGACCAGCGCCCGCGCCACCGCGACCCGCTGGCCCTGGCCGCCGGAGACCTCGCCGGGCCGCTTGCCGGCGAGGTCGTCCACCTCCAGGCGCTCCATCCAGCCGAGCGCGGCCCGCTCGGCCTCCTTGCGCGGGCGGCCGTTCAGCCGGAGCGGGAGGGCCACGTTCTCCACGCAGGTCAGCTCCGGGACCAGCTGGCCGAACTGGAAGACGAACCCGAACTCGCTGCGGCGCAGCGCGCTGCGGGCGGCGTCGTCCATGCCGGACAGCTCGCGGCCGTCGTAGGTGATGGAGCCCGAGTCGGGCGGCACGATGCCGGCGAGACAGTGCAGCAGAGTCGACTTGCCGGAGCCGGAGGGGCCCATCACGGCGACGACCTCGCCGGGGTGGATGGAGAACTCGGCGCCGTCGAGCGCGACTGTGTGGCCGTAGGACTTGCGCAGGTTCTCGGCGGCGAGCAGGGAGCCGGGGGGAGGGGTCATCGGGTCACCGCCGCGCGGAGCTTGTCCAGGCGTGCCGCGGTCAGTTCCAGCCAGCGCAGGTCGGCCTCCAGGTGGAACAGGGCGTGGTCGCAGATCAGCTGGTCCGCGAGGTCGCCCTTGCGCTTGCGGTCGGTCAGGACGCGCATGCTGCGCAGGTGCTCGGCGCGCTGGGTGTCGAGGATGTCGGCCGCGTCGCGCCGGGTGAGGAGCGCGAGGACGACCTTGGTGTAGAGGGTCGACTGGAGGTACTCCTCCGGCTTCTCCGGGGTGGCGAGCCAGCGCTCCACGTCGGTGACGCCGGCGTCGGTGATGGCGTACCGCTTGCGTTCGGGGCCGCCGCCCGCTTCGATCCCGTCGACTTCCACGAGACCGTTCTTCAGCAGCCGGGACATCGTGGAGTAGACCTGGCCGTAGTGCAGCGGCCGGTCGTGACCGAACTTCTCGTCGAAGGCCCGCTTGAGGTCGTAACCGTGGCGCGGGCCGGCCTCAAGGAGCCCCAGGAGGGTGTGACCGATGGACATGGCAGCACTCTACACACGGTGTATACGCCCGGTGTATACACGGCGTGCACAGATCGCGGCGGGGGGTACCGCGCCGCAGGCGGCGGGCGTTTGTCAGGGTTCCGTGACGACGGCCGGCCCCTGTCCCGCGCGGGGGACGGGGGCCGGTCAGGCCGAGGGGGGTCCGGGCGTGGAGCCGCCCGGCGGCCGGCCGCGGCGCGGCAGCGGGCCCGTGTCCCCGGGCAGCCGTCCGGCCTCCGCGAGGGCGCGCCGCAGCAGGAACTCGATCTGCGCGTTCGCCGACCGCAGTTCGTCCCCGGCCCACCGGGCCAGCGCGTCGTACACCGACGGGTCCAGCCGCAGCAGCACCTGCTTGCGCTGCCGCGGCCGGCGCTGCGGGGTCTCGGCGGAGTCCGTCACTGGTAGAGCGTCCCGGTGTTGAGGACGGGCTGCGGGGCCCGGTCGCCGCAGAGCACCACCATCAGGTTCGACACCATCGCCGCCTTCCGTTCCTCGTCCAGCTCCACGATGTCCGCCGCCGCGATCCGCTCCAGCGCCGCCTCGACCATGCCCACGGCGCCGTCCACGATCTGCCGCCGGGCCGCGACGACCGCCCCCGCCTGCTGCCGCTGGAGCATCGCCGAGGCGATCTCCGGAGCGTACGCGAGATGCGTGAAACGGGACTCGACGATCCGCACACCGGCCGCCTCCACCCGCGCCTGGAGCTTGACGGCCAGCTTCTCGGTGATCTCCTCGGCGTTGCCGCGCAGCGACAGGCCGTCCTCGTCGTGGGCGTCGTAGGGGTACTCGATGGCGATGTGCCGCACGGCCGTCTCGGTCTGCGTGGCGACGAACTCGGTGAAGTCGTCCACCTCGAAGGTGGCCTGCGCGGTGTCCTGCACCTTCCACACCACGACGGCGGCCAGCTCGATCGGGTTGCCGTAGGCGTCGTTGACCTTGAGGACGGCGGTCTCGTGGTTGCGCACCCGGGTGGAGATCCGGGTCCGGGAGGTGAAGGGGTTGACCCAGCGCAGGCCGTCCTGCCGGATCGTGCCCCGGTAGCGCCCGAAGAGCTGGACGACCCGGGCCTCGCCCGGAGTCTAGCAAAGTGATAGCACTCTTTTGCGATCAGGCAACCCGGTGGCACTCCCGTTCGTCGGTTCCTTAGAGGTGGGTGCTGATTGTCACGTCCGTAAAAGACCGGATCAGATGCCCTTTGTCATATAGAGGGGTGTTAGCTTTCACAGCTGACCCCGAGACGGAAGCGAGCGTAGGGACCCATGGGACGAGCGGAAGAGAGACGAGCGCGACAGCGCGGCGGTCACCGCGCGGCGCCCCAGCGCCGCCGCTCCGAACCCGCGGCGGCCGGCAGACCCGCCAAGGGCCTCATACGCCGGATGTTCACCTGGAAGAAGATCCTCGGCACCGTCTTCACGGTGTGCCTGCTCGGCATCCTGGGCTTCGTCGGCCTGTACCTGTACGTCGACATCCCCGAGGGCAACGCCGCCGCGCAACGGCAGAGCAACATCTACAAGTTCAGCGACGGCACGATCCTGGCCCGCGACGGCGAGGTCAACCGCGAGATCGTCGACCTGTCCAAGGTGCCGCGCAAGGTCCAGCTGACCTTCGTCGCAGCGGAGAACAAGAGCTTCTACCACGACGCCGGCGTCGACTTCCGGGGCACCGCCCGCGCCCTGCTCAACACGGTCTCCGGCAAGGGTAAGCAGGGCGGCTCCACCATCACCCAGCAGTACGTCAAGAACTTCTACCTCAACCAGGACCAGACCGTCACGCGCAAGCTGAAGGAACTGGTCATCGCGCTGAAGGTGGACCGCGAGACATCCAAGGACGACATCCTCGCCGGCTACATCAACACCAGCTACTACGGCCGCAACGCCTACGGCATCCAGGCCGCGGCCCAGGCTTACTTCCGCGTAGACGCCCAGGACCTCACGGTGGAGCAGGGCGCCTACCTCGCCGCCCTGCTCCAGGCGCCGAGCCAGTACGACTGGGCGGTCGCGACCCCCACCGGCAAGAGGCTGGTCACGGAGCGCTGGAACTACGTCCTCGACAACATGGTCGAGGAGGGCTGGCTGCCCAAGGCCCAGCGCGCCGGCCTGCACTTCCCCGAGATCAAGGAGCCCAAGGGCGCACCGGGTCTCGAAGGGCAGAAGGGCTACCTGGTCGAACTCGCCAACCGGCAGCTCGAACAGCACCTCATGGCACAGCAGGGCCTGACCCAGTCGCAGGCCGAGAGCGCGGTCATCGAGAACGGCTGGACCATCACCCTCAACATCGACCGCAAGAAGCAGGCCGCGCTGGAGAAGGCCGTCAAGACCGAGCTGACCGGCCGGCTCGACGAGAAGCGGCGCAAGGTCGACGCCGACGTCCAGGCCGGTGCCGTCTCCGTCGACCCCGCCACCGGCAGGATCGTCGCGCTGTACGGCGGCGAGGACTACTACAAGCACTACTACAGCAACGCCACCCGCACCGACTACCAGCCGGCCTCGACCTTCAAGCCGGTCATCCTCGCCGCCGCGCTGGAGCGGAACGCCACCACGCAGGACGGCAAGCCGATCACCGCCGACACGGTCTACGACGGCACCAGCCGCCGCCAGGTCCTGGACCACGGCTCCAGGGTCGGGTTCGCGCCGCCCAACGAGGACGACCGCGACTACGGCAAGATCACCGTGCAGAACGCCATGAACGCGTCCGTCAACTCCGTCTTCGCGCAGATGGGCGTCGACGTCGGCATGCGCGAGGTCATGGGCACCGCCGGCAGGCTCGGCATGGACACCAAGGGCATGCAGGCCGTGCCCGCGCAGACGCTCGGCTCCATGGGCGCCAGCCCGCTGGAGATGGCCGGGATCTACGCCACCTTCGACAACCACGGCTACAAGGTGACGCCGACGATCCTGAAGTCGGCGGAGAACAAGGGCCGCTCGGTCGACGTCCCGAAGGCGGTCGGCGGCTCGGTGATCAGCCGCACCGCCGCCGACACGGTGACCTCGGTGCTCACCGGCGTGGTCGACGACGGCACCGCCCAGGAGTCGGTGGCCGGCAACCCGCTGCGCGACGGCCAGCAGGTGGCCGGCAAGACGGGCACCTCCGACTGCAACCGCTCGGCCTGGTTCACCGGCTACACGCCCGACCTGGTCACCTCGGTCGGCCTGTTCGGCGAGGCGGACAAGGCCGGCGGCACCGGCTGCGAGGGCGAGCCGATCAAGAAGGGCGCCCATGTCTCGCTGAAGGGCGCGATGGGCGGCGGCCGTGTGAACGGCGGCGGCCCGCCCGCGAAGATCTGGGCCGCGTACACCTTCGGCGTGACCGACAAGGCCGCCTTCGACCTCAACACCACGCAGGGCGCGGCCGTCGAGCCGACCGAGACGCCGACGTGGACGCCCACCGAGACCGAGACGCCGTCGCAGACGCCGACCAGCGCGCCGCCGACCTCCGAGACCCCGTCGCGGACGCCGTCCCGGACGCCCTCGCAGACGCCGCCGTCCCAGACGCCCTCCGAGACGCCGTCGCAGACGCCCAGCAGCGAGCCGCCGACGACCCCGGCGACCGAGGGCCCGCTCGATCCCGAGAGCGGCCTGGGCGAGCCGGGTCCGCAGTAGGCGCACGCGACGGGAGCAGGCACACGAGCGGGGGCGCCCGGAATTCTCCGGGCGCCCCCGCGCCGTCCTCGCACCGGGCCGGCTCAGCCCCGGTGCAGCTCGAACCAGACCACCTTGCCGGTGCTCAGCCGGGTCGCGCCCCAGCGCCGGGCCATCCGGTTGACCAGGTACAGGCCGCGCCCGCCCTCGTCGGTGGCGCGGGCCTGCCGCAGCCGCGGCAGCTGCGGCACGTCGTCACCGACCTCGCAGCGCAGCACGTCCGTACGCAGCAGCCGCAGCGTCACCGGCCGCGACGCGTACCGCACGGCGTTCGTCACGACCTCGCTGACCAGCAGCTCCACCGAGTCCGACAGATCCTCCAGGTCCCAGCGGGCCAGCGCCCGCCGGGCCAGCCGGCGGGCCTGGCCGGGTGCCGTCTCCTCCGGCTCCAGCGTCCAGTACGCCACATCGCTCGGCGCGATCCCGTCGAACCGGGCCGCGAGCAGCGCGATGTCGTCGTCCCGGTCGCCCGGGCCGAGCATGTCCAGCACCTCGTCGCAGAGCGCCTCCAGCGGCGGCGGATGATCCGGACCGGTCAGCTGGGCGGTCGCGGCCAGCTTCTCCCGCAACTGCTCTATGCCGGTCCACACGTCCCGCAGCCGGGACTCCACCAGCCCGTCGGTGTACAGCAGCAGGGTCGCCCCGGCGGGCGCGTCCAGCTCCACCGCCTCGAAGTCCACCCCGCCCACACCGATCGGCGCGCCCGGCGGCACCCGCAGCACCTCGGCCCGCCCGCCCAGGTGCAGCAGCACCGGCGGGGGATGACCGGCGTTGGCGATCGTGATGCGGTGCGTGACCGGGTCGTAGACCGCGTAGAGACAGGTCGCCATCCGGTCGGTGCCCAGGCGCTGCGCCTGCTCGTCCAGGTGGTGCAGCACCTCCTGCGGCGGCAGGTCCAGCCCGGCCAGGGTCTGCGCGGTGGTGCGCAGCTGGCCCATGATCGCCGCCGAGGTCATCGAGTGGCCCATCACATCGCCGACGACGAGGGCGACCCGGCTGCCCGGCAGCGGGATCGCGTCGTACCAGTCACCGCCGACCCGTGCCGTCTCGGCGGCCGGCAGATAGCGGGACGCCAGCCGCACCCCCGTCGGCCGGGGCAGCGTCTCCGGCAGCATGGTGCGCTGCAACTCGTCGGCGATGTACGCCTCCCGGCCGTACAGCACCGCCTTGTCGATGCCGAGCGCGCTGTGCGTCGCCAGCTGGGCCGCCACCAGCAGGTCGTCCGCCTCGAACGCCGGGCGCTCCGGGCGGCGCAGGAACACCGCCGCGCCGATCACCCGGCGCCGGCCGCGCAGCGGCGCGAGGATCGCGTGCTGCCCCGACGGAACGATCACCTCGCCGCCCTCGCCGAGCAGTTCCGGCAGCGCGGCGCGGGCGGCGGGCGCGTCGGCGAACACCGGCCGCACCCCGCGCAGCACCTCGTTCAGCGCGCCGCCCGGCCGTACCTCGCACAGCTCGGTGGTGAGCGACGACAGGTCCGCCAGCACCGCGGGCTCCGGCTCCGGCTCGAAACCCGACAGCAGCATCCCGTCGGTGTCCCGCTCCGCCGGTATCCGGTCCGTGCGGCGCAGCCGCAGCACCACCGGACCGGTGGGCCGCTCGTCGCCGACCGGCAGCGGTTCGCGCAGGTAGACCAGGATCGCGTCGGAGAACGTCGGCACGGTGGCCCGGCACAGACCCATCACGATCTCGTCCAGGTCCAGCCCGCGGGCGATCCGCCGGGTGGCCGCGCCCACGAACCTCAGCCGGTCGCCGTCCCGCCGCATCGGCATCGGCCGGCCCGGCGGCAGTCCCCGCCCGGTACGGCGCTCCGAGCCGCCCGACGTCCGGTCCTGCTCGGCGCCGGGCTGCGCCGGGATGGTCTCCGGTGCGGGCCTCGGCCGGTGCGCGCCGGGTTCGGTGGTGGCGGGCTGGGAGTGCTCGGGGCCGCTCACCGCGTGTTCCTTCCCCATGCCGTCCTCTCCCTTGCCGCGGGGCGTGGCCGTGTCCGGGCCGGCGGGTGTTCCGTCGGCCCGGGCCTGCGCGGGTAAGGCCGGGTCGCCGAGCGGCCGCGAGGGCTGCTCCGGGGTACGCAGGAGCGCCCCGCGGGTCTCCGCGGGGTCGACGCCCGGCTGCGGGCGTTCGAAGGAGGTGGGCTGCTCCGTCACGCGTGTCGCATCCATCCGTCCGGGGCTGCGCGCCGGGTGCGCCGGGCGCGCGGTTGGTCCCGCCGAAGTCCCGATACCCGCAATACGTGCCCAGGGAACGGAATTCCCGCGGGGCCGGCTTTCGTGGTGGTGCCCTGGTACCCCTCGCTCACGCCTTGCCGTCCCTCGGTGACGATCGGTCAAGCCCGATTCATGCTCCGGTAGTTGCACTTACGCGCCCTTGCGGAGGACGATCCTACGTTTCTTGCCCGGGGGCGCGGCAAGGGTCTCATGAGGACATGTGCGCGGGAGTGCGGTCCCAGTCCTCGGGTAGAGAAGGTACCGTCCAGGAGGGGTCCGGGCGCCAGTGCTCCCAGCCGTCCGAGTACGGCGGCCCCCACGCGTCGATCGCCTCCACCGCCTCCCGGCCGGCCGCCCGCACCCGCCCGGCGGTCGCCGCGTCCATCAGCCCGTCCCGCTGGGCCTGGGCGAACTCGTCCTCGTCCCGCCACTGCCAACTCCGGTCCGGCTGCACGGTGATGTCCAGGAAGTGGTCCTCGGAGTCCACCCCGCCCGCCCAACGGGACAGCGGCTCCTCCAGGTTGACGTACCAGTTCTTGAACCGCCAGCCCGGCTCCCAGAACAGCCACACCGACCAGGGCCGGCCGGGCCGGGCCAGCTTCAGTACGCCCGTGCCGAACCAGCGGTCCCGCTGGACCGTGCGCGGCTTGGTGTAGCGGGACTCCAGCGGTTCCCGGTGCACGGGCGTGCCGTCGGCGAGGACCGGTCTCACGCACTCGGTGCCGGGCGCCAGCCACACCGCCAGCAGCTCCGCGTCGTCGCGTACGACGGTGACGGGCCGGGCGATGTGGAAGTGCTCGCCCCCGTTCTCCCGGTAGCGCCACAGGATGTGCGCCCCGGGGGCCCAGTACGTCGCGGGTCCCGCTGCCACTCGTGCCATCGCTCCGTCGTCCGTCATGGGCAGATATTAGGTGCCCGCGACATACGACGCTGCGGTCCACGTCACGGCGTGCGGACGGACCCGGCGGCCCACCTGCCGGTCAAGGACGGGTCATCCGCAGGACGTCCAGCGCCTCGTCGAGCTGTTCCGCCGTGAGGTCGCCGCGCTCCACGTACCCGCCCTCCAGGACGACTTCGCGGATCGTCTTCCGTTCGGCGAGGGACTTCTTGGCGACCTTGGCCGCCTCCTCGTAACCGATGTACTTGTTCAGCGGGGTCACCACGGAGGGCGACGACTCGGCGTACTCGCGGGCGCGTTCGCGGTCGGCGGTGATGCCGTCGACGGTCCGGTCGGCCAGCAGCCGGGAGACGTTGGCGAGCAGCCGGACGGACTCCAGCACGTTCTTGGCGATGACCGGGAGCATCACGTTCAGCTCGAAGTTGCCGGCCGCGCCGGCCGTGGTGATGGTCGCGTCGTTGCCGATGACCTGCGCGGCGACCATCAACACCGCCTCCGGGACGACCGGGTTGACCTTGCCCGGCATGATCGAGGAGCCGGGCTGGAGGTCGGGCAGCCGGATCTCGGCGAGACCGGTGCGCGGCCCGGACGACATCCAGCGCAGGTCGTTGGCGATCTTCGTCAGGCCGACCGCGATGGTCCGCAGCTGCCCGCTGGTCTCCACGACGCCGTCCCGGGCGCCCTGCGCCTCGAAGTGGTCGCGGGCCTCGGTGAGCGGCAGCCCGGTGGCGCGGGCGACCTCCGCGATGACGGCGGCGGAGAAGCCGGGCGGGGTGTTGATGCCGGTGCCGACCGCCGTGCCGCCGAGCGGCAGTTCGGCCAGCCGGGGCAGGGAGGCCCGGAGCCGCTCGACGCCGTACCGCACCTGGGCCGCGTAGCCGCCGAACTCCTGGCCCAGCGTCACCGGCGTCGCGTCCATCAGGTGGGTGCGCCCGGACTTCACCACCTCCGCGAACTCCTCGGACTTGCGCTCCAGGGAGGCGGCGAGGTGCTCCAAGGCCGGGATCAGGTCGTGGGTGACGGCCGCGGTGGCCGCGATGTGGATCGAGGACGGGAAGACGTCGTTGGACGACTGCGAGGCGTTGACGTGGTCGTTGGGGTGCACGTCCCGGCCGAGCCGCTCGGTCGCCAGCGTCGCGATGACCTCGTTGGTGTTCATGTTGGACGACGTCCCGGAACCCGTCTGGAACACGTCCACCGGGAAGTGCTCGTCCCAGGTGCCCGCGGCGACCTCCCCGGCCGCCTCCTGGATCGCCTGCGCGACCTCCTCGTCCAGCACGCCCAGCTCGGCGTTGACCTTCGCCGCCGCCGCCTTGATACGGGCCAGCGCCTCGATGTGCGCCCGCTCGATCCGCTGTCCGGAGACCGGGAAGTTCTCGACGGCGCGCTGTGTCTGCGCCCGCCACTTCGCGTGCGCCGGGACCCGGACCTCGCCCATGGAGTCGTGCTCGATGCGGTATTCGCTCATGTCCCGTACAGCGATCACGGGGGCCGGAATGTTCCGGGGACTGGGCCGGACGGGTGCCGGGGAGCGCGGGCCGGCGGTCGCGGGCCGCGCCGTCACGGCGCGACGGCCCGTCGCCCCCGCGCCGAGACGGTTCCCGGGGCGGGGGCGACGGGCGGGAGCGGGTTACGCCAGGCCGGGGCCGCGCACCGGGATCGACGTGAACGTCGGCTGGGGCGCGGGGTCCTGGAAGAAGTCGTTTGGTTTGTTCATCTCGCATGCACCCCCGTACGATCTGCGCCGTGATCTCTAACCCGAGGGTCCTGGGGGCCGTACGCCTGTCCATCCTGAAGGACGACACCACCAGTCCCGAGAAGCAGCGGCAGGCCGTGGAGCACTGGACTGCTGGCCCCGCCGTGGACGGCCGCATAGCGGGCTGGGCGGAAGACCTGGACGTGTCCGGAGCGATGCATCCCTTCAAGCGACCGGGCCTCGGTCCTTGGTTCAACGAGCGGGCCGACGAATGGGATGTGTTGGCTGTCTGGAAGCTCGACCGCCTCAGCAGGAAGGCCGGCCATTTCGCCGAGGTCTTCGAGTGGTGCCAGAAGCACGGGAAGTCCATCGTGTCCGTGACCGAGGGCATCGACATGTCCACACCCATGGGCAAGATGTTCGCTCAGATCATCGCGGCCTTCGCCGAAGGCGAGTTGGACACCATCCGGGCTCGCGCGCTTTCTGGCTCGGCTGCTCGTAAGGCCAAGGGTGTGTGGATTGGCGGTGTGGAGCCGTACGGATACCGCTTTGAGCGACAGGAAGGCGGGGGGAAGAAACTTGTTCCGGACCCCACCTATGCGGAACTGTTTCGCGAAATTGTGGAGCGCCTAAAGGGCGACTGGTCTTCATACAAGATCGCGATTGACCTGAATAAGCGCGGTGTGCCTACGTGGCGGGATCATCTTCGAATCGTGAAGGGAGAAGAGCCGAGGGGTGTTGCCTGGACGGCTAACGCTATTCGCGCCATAGTCATGAATCCGACGGTGGCCGGCATCTACACATATAAGGGTGAAAATGTTGTAGACGAGAACGGCGAGAGCGTTCGGATTACTGATGAACCTTTGATGGAGTTTGCCGAGTGGTCCGAATTCGTTTCTGTGCTGAAGAGTGACAGGCCGGTCAGGCGGGCCACTCCTTCGCGGTCGATGCTTGGCGGTGTGGCTACGTGCCAAGGCTGCGGCGCCCGGATGTCGTCTAACAAGAAGACGAAGCCGAACGGCCGCGTACATCACTATTACGCCTGCAACAACGTCAACACCGGAACGTGTCCCAACCCCGGCCGCATTCGGCGCGATGACCTAGACACGGCTGTCGGGACTTTCGTGAAGTTCACGCTGGGTCCCCTCCCGGTTATGGAGCGTGCTGGTAATTCCATCAGTCAGGCCAAGACTGAGCTTGCCGAGGCCGAGGCGACGCTAGACCGGCTGGAAGCAGATTACCTAGCTGGACGGCTCAAGACCGATGTGCAGATTGAACGGTACTGGGGGCAGCACGAATTCCAGTCTGCCAAGGTTGAACGTCTGAGGGAGGAAATCAAGGCTGCTGAGGACGCCCCGGCCTGGAAGGAGACTGGGCAAACTTACTCCGAAGAGTGGGCGGCCAAGGATGACGAGCAAAAGCGTGTGTTCCTGCAACGGCACGGTATAACTGTGACCGTGGGGGCCACGGAAGACGGGAGCCGACGAGTCGTCTGTACGATGCCCGAGCTTGCCGAGATCGCGAAGGAAACGGGGCTTCGTGTTCCCGAGGAGTACTGGTTGACCGAGCCGGAGGCGGAATACATCCTGCCGAAGCAGCAGGCTTACAAGCGGAAGTAGCAGAGCCACCCGACGCCATGACACCGACCCCCGTTGCGTGTAAACGCTTCGGGGGTCTCTTCATGCCCTGGCCTTCTGCTTGCAGCGCAGTGAGCCACCAGCTACGCACTTGATTCCCTCCTGAGTTCCATGGTGCTTGTTGGCCGTCTCGCTGTCTGCGAAACGGGGTGTTGCCCGCCCCTGCCGGGATCCCCAGCCATGGGGGAAAGGGGGATGGGTCACGTCCGACAGGGGCGGAGATCAGCGGTGAAGAATCACCAGACAAGGGGCAGGAGCTGCCCGCCGGCACACGTAGGGCAAGGGACCTTCCGCCGCATGTTGCAGCCCGAGCAGCCCTCGAAGCCGAAGCACATGGGGCACCAGATCTCGCGGTGCCCGGTGCACGTCCCGCAGTATTGGCCGAACGACCACGGTGCCTGCATGATCGTTATGGGGCGGCGCGGGTCGGTGCGCGCCATCAGAGGATTTCGCCACGGCTCCGGGCATTGGCTTCGGCGACCCGTTCCCGCAGGCTCGAACGTTCCACTCCCGAATGAGGCGGAGCGTCCGCCCCTTCGGCTGTCGTTCCCAACGGATCGTCCGGGTCGTGGAACACCAGCAACATGCCATCGCTGCCGAACACATCGAACGCCTCGGACAGTCGGGCTCTTGCGTCGCTCGCCATGATCACTCGCCCCTCCTCTGGTCGTGCAGACCACGCTAGGAACGAGCCACTTCCGGGCTCTACGAAGTTCTACGAAATTGCACGCGGGTTAGTCGAGTGCCTCGATTGCCTTCGTGATCAAGGTTCGTGCCGTCGCCCCGTAGACCGCTGCTTCTGACAGCCGTTCGAACGCTCTCGCGTACTGCTCGATCTCCGAGGGCGCTGTGACATTCACAGCGGCAGTCAGTAGCTCTACCTGGGCATGGGCGCTGTCATAGATCGAGAACGTCTCCAGCGGCCACATGTGCCGCGCAGCAGTGAACGGCACCACTCCGAGTGAAACCGCCGGTAGGGACATGATCGACAGCAGGTGGCCCAGTTGTCCGGCCATGACTCCGGCGTCGCCAATGCGGTACCGCAAGACGGCTTCCTCAACGAGGATGGCGAATCGGTGGTCTCCTTCACGCAGGACCCGCGCCCGGTCCATGCGGGCGGCTACGGCCTCCGTGACGTCATTGGGTGTCTGCCGGAAGTCGGTGATCTCAGTCAGCAGTGCGGTTGCGTATGCGGGAGTCTGGAGCAGGCCAGGCACCACGTTGGAGCAATAGATCCGGAAAGCGCGGGTGCGCTCGAAGAGAGGTACGTACGACTCCTGGAGTCGGCGTAGCCCGGTGCGCTGGAGCCGTCGCCACTCGACGTACATCGACTCTGCCGAGCGAGACGCGGCGATCAAGTCGGCTGCTTGATCGTCGGCTCCACAGACGCGGCACCAATCGCGAATGTCGGCGTCCGAGGGGGGCGTTACGGCGTTCTCCAGTCGACTCGCCTTGGAGGGATGCCAGCCAGCCTCTACGGCCACCTCGCGGGCCTTCAGACCAGCGTCTAGGCGAAGATCCCGAAGGCGCGCTGCAAGCGCCTCACGGGCCGCCTGGACGCTGGACGAAGGGGAACGGGCCATTGGTGCTGTGCGTTCTCAGATCCTGTAGCGATCGTGCGGAACGGCCTGGTCCCAGACGGCTTCGAACGCCGAGGCGCACAGCTTGACCACCTCGGCGCGGTCATCCACTTCGTCGCCGAGGTACACGCCCTCACCGGAGAAGTAGCCGAACCTCACCAGCCGGTCATCGAAGCACCAGAAGTCATTGCCGGGGAGTGCCAGATCCGACGCGTTCCGCCGGGGAAGCCAACGGATCTGCTCACCAGCGGCGATGTTGGTGAATGTGCCGTCGTAGAGGTACCGGGTGTACTCGCTCACCGGCTCGGAGACGATCCGGGCGCGGCGGATCACGACACCACGGGCAACCGCCTCGGACACCATGTCGAGCCACGGCCGCCACCAGGACGCTCGGTCGTCAGGGTCCGGCCGATGCCCGGCCTTCCACGCGGCCACGCGCGGAGCCTCGTCCGGGTCGTCGTAGAAGTCGCGCATCTCCAGATGCACGGCGGACCGCCGGCAGTTCGCCAGCAGCTCACTGAACGGTGGGGCCGTCTGCGGCATCACAAGCCTCCCTGATGGCGGCGACCATACGCATGGGCAGCCGGACGACGGTCTCACTGTCGGGGATGGGGCCGGTCTTCAGGCACTCGGCGCGCGTCGCATCGTCCACCGTCCAACCCTGCAACACGATCTCTTGCTTCTCCTCGTCGACCCAGACCGTGGGGCAGTTCGCCCCGTCCGTGTTCGGGTCCTTGGCGATGAACCGTAGCGACACAGCAGCCTCCCGGGCTACGCGGATTGCACGGACTTCTACGCACGGGACCCTCCCGATGCTGCCGTGCTGGCGTCAAGGGTGCGTTTCAAGCCACGGGAGCGGGGGGCTCATAGCGCCACCCACGGACAGCAGCAGACCCCCCGGGCGACGCCGAGGGGTCTGTGAGGCGCTTACGGGATGGCTCAGGCCAGGCCAGGACCCCGCACCGGGATGCTGGTGAACGTCGGCTGCTCGGGTTCCCGCGAAGTGAAGAAGTCGTTGCCCTTGTCGTCCACCACGATGAACGCCGGGAAGTCCTCGACCTCGATCTTCCAGACCGCCTCCATGCCCAGCTCCTCGTACTCCAGGACCTCCACCTTCTTGATGCAGTCCTGCGCGAGGCGGGCGGCCGGGCCGCCGATGGAGCCGAGGTAGAAGCCGCCGTGCGCGTCGCACGCGTCGGTGACCTGCTTGCTGCGGTTGCCCTTGGCGAGCATCACCTTGGAGCCGCCCGCCGCCTGGAACTGCTCCACGTAGGAGTCCATCCGGCCGGCCGTGGTCGGGCCGAAGGAACCGGAGGCGTAGCCCTCGGGGGTCTTCGCCGGGCCGGCGTAGTAGACCGGGTGGTCCTTCAGGTACTGCGGCATCTCCTCGCCCGCGTCCAGCCGCTCCTTGATCTTCGCGTGCGCGATGTCACGGGCCACGACCAGCGGGCCGGTGAGCGACAGGCGGGTCTTGACCGGGTACTTCGTCAGCTCGGCGAGGATCGTGTCCATCGGCTGGTTGAGGTCGATCCGCACCACGTCGGAGGAGTCGTCGAGGTGCTCGTCCGTGGTGTCCGGCAGGAAGCGCGCCGGGTCGGTCTCCAGCTGCTCCAGGAAGACGCCCTCGGCGGTGATCTTCGCGACGGCCTGGCGGTCCGCCGAGCAGGAGACGGCGATGGCGACCGGGCAGGAGGCGCCGTGCCGGGGCAGGCGGACCACGCGGACGTCGTGGCAGAAGTACTTGCCGCCGAACTGCGCGCCGATACCGATCCTCTGGGTCAGCTCGAAGACCTTCTCCTCCAGCTCCTTGTCCCGGAAGCCGTGGCCGAGCGGCGAGCCCTCGGCCGGCATGTCGTCCAGGTAGTGCGCGGAGGCGTACTTGGCGGTCTTCAGCGCGAACTCGGCGCTGGTGCCGCCGACCACGATCGCCAGGTGGTACGGCGGGCAGGCGGCCGTACCGAGGGAGCGGATCTTCTCCTCCAGGAACTTCATCATGGAGGACTCGTTCAGGACGGCCTTCGTCTCCTGGTACAGGAAGGACTTGTTGGCCGAGCCGCCGCCCTTGGCCATGAACAGGAACTTGTAGGCGCCGCCGTCGGTGGCGTACAGCTCGATCTGGGCCGGCAGGTTGGAGCCGGTGTTCTTCTCCTCCCACATGGTGAGCGGAGCCATCTGCGAATAGCGCAGGTTGAGCCGGGTGTAGGCGTCGTAGATGCCGTGCGAGAGGTGCTTCTCGTCCTCGCCCGCCGTCAGCACGTTCTGCCCGCGCTTGCCCATCACGATCGCGGTGCCGGTGTCCTGGCACATCGGCAGCACGCCGGCCGCCGCGATGTTCGCGTTCTTCAGCAGGTCGAGCGCGACGAACTTGTCGTTGCCCGACGCCTCCGGGTCGTCGATGATCCGGCGCAGCTGCGCGAGGTGGGCCGGGCGCAGGTAGTGCTGGATGTCGTGGATGGCCTCCTCGGCCAGCTTGCGCAGCGCCTCCGGCTCCACCTTGAGGAACGTCCGCCCGTCCGGGCCCTCCACGGTGGAGACGCCCTCGGACGTCACCAGCCGGTACGGGGTGGTGTCCTCTCCCTGGGGCAGCAGATCGGTGTACGCGAACTCAGGCATCTCAGCCCATTCCTCACTGTGACGGACGGCGGCCCGCCGACGCTGGCGGACCCGGACCAGCCTAGGACCTGTCGCCGGCGGCGGATCTGTGAGGTAAGGCTCAGTCGGGGGTGTCGCGATCTATCGTGTTTCGGTACGCTGCCGCCGTGGACCTTCCTCAGCACACCGCCCCCGCGCCCGCCGCCGAGCTGCGCGCCTCGGACGCCGACCGCGACCGGGTCGCCGACCTCCTCCGCGAGGCCCTCGCCGAGGGCCGGCTGGCCGCCGACGAGCACGCCGAGCGGGTGGACGGGGTGCTGCACGCCAAGACGGTGGGCGAGCTGGAGGTCTTCATCCGGGACCTGCCCGGCGCGCACCGGGGATCCGGCGCCGCCGCCTACACGCCCGTCCCGCCGCGCCCCGCCCCGGGCACGATCCCGGCGGAGGCCGACGCCAACGTGGTGGCGGTGTTCAGCAGCGCCGTGCGCCGGGGCCGCTGGCGCGCCGGGCGCCGGCTGCACGCGTACGCGGTCTTCGGCAGCGTCGAGATCGACCTCAGCGAGGCGATCTTCGAGTACCAGCAGGTGGTGGTCAAGGCGGTCTCCGTCTTCGGCGACGTGCGGATCCGGGTCCCGGAGAACATCTCGCTGCGCGGCACCGGGGGCGGTGTGCTCGGCAGCTTCGAGGTGAGCCCGCTGGACTCGGTGGACCCCGGCGCCCCGGTCGTCTACGTCGACGGCTGGGCCGTCCTCGGCAGCGTCGAGGCGCGGCCCCGGCGCGGCAAGGTCGTGGCGGACATCCTGGAGCGCGTCCAGGACAAGGTCGACCGGAAGCTGCGCAAACACCTGGGCCGTTGACGGTCGCGAATCCGCCGGTAACCGGAAGGGTCCGCTCCTGTCCCGGTGCCGCGACGGGGGCGTGAACGAGCCGCCGCGCGCCGACGGACGGGAACGCTGTGCATAGGCACGCGCACAGCGGGTAGGCCTTGCTGCATCGTCTCTCGCTCGCGAAGCCGTCGTCAGGAGTAGACCGTGCTGCAACCGCCGCATTCGTCCCTACCGGTAGCTGCCGTTCCGGCGCAGCGGGTGCCAGCGCGAGACAGGGACCAACGGGACAGGGACCAAGACGTGCCCTGGCACACCGAGGCGGTGTGCCGGCGCGACGAGGCCGGTCTGTTCTTCGCCCCGTCCAAGGAGCCGACCGCCGCCCGGCTGTCCCGCGAGGAGGCGGCGAAGCGGGTCTGTTCCCGCTGCCCGGTCATGGTCGAGTGCCGCGAGCACGCGCTGCTCCAGCCCGAGCCGTACGGCGTCTGGGGCGGTCTCACCGCGGCCGAGCGCCGGGTGGTCCTGGCGCGGCGCCGCAGGCGCGAGATGGACCTGAAGAAGGCGGCGAGGGCGACGGCGAACCGGATGGCGGGCTGAGACCTGCCCGAAGCAGGGGAAGGGGCGCCCTCTCCGCACCGAGGGCGCCCCTTCGTCATGGGGCCGGCCGGCCCCGGTGTCACCCGGTCACTTGGCCCGGTCGAAGTCGACGGCGCTGTAGGCGCGCAGCTTGCTCAGCCGGTGCTCGGAGTAGATCCGCCGTACCGTGCCCGACTTCGACCGCATCACGATCGACTCGGTCAGCGCCGTCTCCGACCGGTACCGGACGCCGCGCAGCAGCTCGCCGTCGGTGATCCCGGTCGCGACGAAGAACACGTTCTCGCCGGAGACCAGGTCGTCGGTGGTGAGCACCCGGTCCAGGTCGTGCCCGGCGTCGATCGCCCGCTGCCGCTCCTCGTCGTCCTTCGGCCACAGCTTGCCCTGGATGGTGCCGCCCAGGCACTTCACGGCGCAGGCCGAGATGATGCCCTCGGGGGTGCCGCCGATGCCGAGCAGCAGGTCGACGCCGGTGCCCTCGCGCAGCGCGTACACCGACCCGGCGACATCGCCGTCGGAGATCAGCTTGATGCGGGCGCCGGCCTCCCGGACCTCCCGGATCAGGCCCTCGTGCCGCGGCCGGTCCAGGATGACGACGGTGACGTCCTCCGGCGTGGCCTTCTTGGCCTTGGCGATCCGCCGGATGTTGACGGCCACCGGCGCGTCGATGTCGACGAAGTCCGCCGCCTCGGGGCCGGTGACCAGCTTGTCCATGTAGAACACGGCGGACGGGTCGAACATCCCGCCGCGCTCGGCGGCGGCGAGGACGGCGATCGCGTTCGGCATGCCCTTGGCGGTCAGCGTGGTCCCGTCGATCGGGTCGACGGCGATGTCGACCTCGGGACCGGTGCCGTCGCCCACGTGCTCCCCGTTGAAGAGCATCGGGGCCTCGTCCTTCTCGCCCTCGCCGATGACGACCACGCCGTTCATCGACACGGTGGAGACGAGGGTCCGCATGGCGCGCACCGCGGCACCGTCGGCGCCGTTCTTGTCGCCACGCCCCACCCAGCGGCCCGCGGCCATCGCGGCGGCTTCGGTCACCCGGACGAGTTCGAGGGCGAGGTTGCGGTCGGGAGCCTCGGAGGGAACGTCCAGTTCGGACGGCAGGTGATGATGTTCGGTCATCGGAGCGCACCTTTCTGATACGACGACGGCCGGATGAGGGTCTTGGACGCCGACTCTATCGTCAGGCATACAAAATGAGCAGGGGACCCCACGGATGAGCGCTCGGGGGACCTGCGACGATAGGGGGCGTGGCAGGTTCGAACGGCAAGCAGAAGACGGCCCGGGACATGATCCTCTCCCTGGCCCTGATCGGCATCGCGGCGGTGGCCGTCTACCTCATCGCCATTCCGCACGACGATCACGCTCCCGACATCAAGCGGGTCGACTACCGGGTCGAGCTGCTCACGGCACGCCGGGCGGCGAGCTACCCGGTGGCCGCGCCCGAAGGTCTGCCGAGTACCTGGAAGGCGACCTCCGTACGCTTCCAGGGCGAGAAGTCCGACCGCTGGCACCTCGGCTACCAGAGCCCGGACGGCCAGTACGTGCAGGTCGAGCAGTCCACGCAGAAGCGGCGTGACGCCGTCGACCAGGCCAGCCAGGGCGGGTCGGAGACGAAGCGGACCGAGCGGATCGCCGGCCGCACCTGGACGCGTTGCGCCGGCGGCCGGTACGACGCCCTGGTCCTCGCGGACACCTCCGGCTCCACGACGGTGGTGGCCGGCACCGGCTCCTTCGAGGAGCTGAGGACGATGGCGGCGGCCCTGAAGACGGAGTGAGCCGCGCACCGCGCGCAAACGGCAAAAGGAGGAGACCCCCGGTACTGCCGGGGGTCTCCTCCTGTACGCGGCGGGCGCGCGGGCCGTCAGACGGTGGTGACGACGTCCTCGTAGGCCAGGCGCGGCGAGCGCGGGAACCAGGCGTCCGGGCCCGGCTTGCCGATGTTGACGACCATCAGCGGGGTGTGGTCGTCGTCCAGGAACTCCTTGCGGACGCCCTCGAAGTCCAGACCGGTCATCGGGCCGGCGGCAAGGCCCGCGGCGCGGACGCCGATGATGAAGTACGCGGCCTGGAGGGTGGCGTTCAGCGCGGCGGAACCCTCGCGGCCCTGGCGCTCGCTGAAGAACACGTCCTTGGCCTGCGGGAAGTGCGGGAGCAGGTCCGGAAGCTCCTCGTGGAACTCGTTGTCCGCGGAGAGGATCGCGACCAGCGGGGCGGCGGCCGTCTTGGCCTGGTTGCCCTCGGTCATGTGGCGGACCAGCCGCTCGCGGGCCTCGGGGGAGCGGACCAGGGTGATGCGCAGCGGGCTCTGGTTGAAGGAGGTGGGCCCGTACTTGACCAGGTCGTAGATCGCCTGCACCTGCTCGTCGGTCACCGGCTCGTCGGTGAAGGTGTTCGCGGTGCGGGCCTCGCGGAACAGCAGGTCCTGGGCGGCGGGGTCAAGAACGAGAGACATGCGTGACTTCCTAGTGTGCGCGTCCGGTCCGGCGCGATGCCGCACCGGCTGACGACACCGACCCTACGTCAGCAAGGTTTAAGCTTCAACTAAATCGAGGGTGCGGTGACCCGCCTCACAGCCCAGGGGCCGGCGCTCCCGCCTACTCGCCGCCCGTCCCGTTTGCCCCGCCCGCCCCGTCCTCCTCGGCCAGCGCCGCGTCCAGCCGGGCCCGCGCCCCCTCCAGCCAGCGCCGGCACACCTTCGCCAGCTCCTCGCCGCGCTCCCACAGCGCCAGGGACTCCTCCAGCGAGGTGCCGCCCGCCTCCAGCCGCCGGACGACCTCGATCAGCTCGTCCCGCGCCTGCTCGTACGAGAGCGCCTCGTCCACCTTGCTCGTCATTCCTCCACCTTCACCGTGAATTCACCCTCGGCGACGCGCGCCCGCAGCGCCTCGCCAGCCGTCACCTCGGCCGGATCGCGCACCACGTGCCCGTCCGCACGTTGCAGCACCGCGTAACCGCGCCGGAGCGTCGCCGCGGGGGACAGGGCCACCACGCGCGCGTGCGTGTGCGTCAGCTCGGAGTCCGCGCGGTCCAGCAGGTGCCCCAGGGTCCGCCGGCCGCGGTCGAGCAGCGCGGCCACATGGTCCGCGCGCTCGTCGACCATCCGGTGCGGATCCTCCATCGACGGCCGGGCCAGGGCGTGCGCCAGCCCGCGCTCCTCCCGCTCGACGAACGCGGCCGCGCAGCGCCGTGCCCGGTCCCGCAGCAGCCGCACCCGCTCCAGCTCCTCGCCGACGTCCGGCACGACCTTCTTGGCCGCGTCCGTGGGCGTGGAGGCGCGCAGGTCGGCTACGTAGTCCAGGAGCGGATGGTCCGGCTCGTGCCCGATCGCGGACACCACGGGCGTACGGCACTCGGCCACCGCCCGGACCAGTTGCTCGTCGGAGAACGGCAGCAGGTCCTCGACGCTGCCGCCACCGCGCGCGACGACGATGACGTCCACCTCGTCGAGCGCGTCCAGCTCCTTGACCGCCTGCACGACCTGCACGACGGCGTGCACGCCCTGCACGGGGACGTTGCGCACCTCGAAGCGGACGGCGGGCCAGCGGTGCCGGGCGTTCTCCAGCACGTCCCGCTCCGCGGCGGAGGCCCGGCCGCACACCAGCCCGATCAGCTGCGGCAGGAACGGCAGCGGCTTCTTCCGCTCCGGTGCGAACAGCCCCTCGGCCGCGAGCGTCTTCTTCAGCCGCTCCAGCCGCGCCAGCAGCTCACCGACGCCGACCGGCCTTATCTCGGCGGCCCGCAGGGACAGCTGGCCCCGGGGCGCGTACCACTCGGGCTTCGCCAGTACGACGATCCGGGCGCCCTCGCCGACGACGTCCGCGACCGCGTCGAACACCTGGCGGTAGCAGGTCACGCTGACGGAGATGTCGTACGACGGGTCGCGCAGCGTGAGGAACACGACGCCGGCGCCGGGGCGGCGCGACAGCTGGGTGATCTGCCCCTCCACCCACACGGCACCGAGCCGGTCGATCCAGCCCCCGATGAGCCGTGACACCTCGCCCACGGGCAGGGGGGTCTCGGGGGACGTGTTCGCAGCCATGCGGCGAGCCTAACGGCCGGTACCGACAACGCGGCCCCCGCCGACGCGCCCGCGCCCGCCTGCGGACGCGCCGACGACCACCCGGCGACGCGCCCGCGCCCGCCTACGGACGCGCCGACGACCACCCGGCGACGCGCCCGCGCCCGCCCACCGAGGCTCTCGCGTCCGCCCATCGAGGCTCTCGCGTCCGCTCACCGACGTGCCCGCGGCCGGGACCGGCCGTGGCCTCCGCGGAAGCCATCGTTCCGGTCCCCGGGACGCACACGACTTCTCCTCGCGGGCCCGGCGGCAGGCGATCTCCGGCCCCCGCACGCACCCTTACGATGGGACGCATGACCGCTTCGTCTGGCCGCCGTGTCCTGCTCGCCGCCCCCCGGGGCTACTGCGCCGGCGTGGACCGCGCCGTGATCGCCGTCGAGAAAGCCCTGGAGCAGTACGGGGCCCCGATCTACGTCCGGCACGAAATCGTCCACAACAAGTACGTCGTGCAGACCCTGGAGAAGAAGGGCGCCGTCTTCGTCGAGCGTACGGAGGAGGTGCCGCCGGGCAACATCGTCATGTTCTCGGCGCACGGCGTCGCCCCCGTCGTGCACGAGGAGGCCCGGCAGGGCCGGCTCGCCACCATCGACGCCACCTGCCCCCTGGTCACCAAGGTCCACAAGGAAGCCGTCCGCTACGCGGGCGAGGACTACGACATCCTCCTGATCGGCCACGAGGGCCACGAGGAGGTCATCGGCACCTCCGGCGAGGCCCCCGAGCACATCCAGCTGGTCGACGGCCCCGGTGACGTCGACAAGGTCGAGGTCCGCGACCCGTCGAAGGTCGTCTGGCTCTCCCAGACCACCCTCTCCGTGGACGAGACCATGGAGACCGTCGACGCCCTGAAGACGAAGTTCCCCGGGCTCGTCTCCCCGCCCAGCGACGACATCTGCTACGCCACCCAGAACCGCCAGCTCGCCGTGAAGCAGATGGGCGCCGCGGCGGACCTGGTCATCGTCGTCGGCTCGCGCAACTCCTCCAACTCCAAGCGGCTGGTCGAGGTCGCCAAGCTCGCCGGCGCCCGCGAGGCCTACCTGGTGGACTTCGCCAGCGAGATCGACGAGACCTGGCTGGAGGGCGTGACCACCGTCGGCGTGACCTCCGGCGCCTCCGTACCCGAAGTCCTGGTCGAGCAGGTCCTTCAGTGGCTCGCCGAGCGCGGCTACGCCGACGTGGAGCTGGTCAGGACGGCCGAGGAGTCCATCACCTTCTCGCTGCCGAAGGAGCTCCGCCGCGATCTGCGCGAGGAGGCGGCGGCCCTGGTGGCCCAGCGCGGCGGTAGCGGCACCTCCGAGACGTGACCGTCGGTGGTCCGTCGTAACGTGGAGCCATGCAGATCTTCGGTGTGGACATCGGCGGTTCCGGTATCAAGGGCGCCCCTGTCGATCTAGAGCGGGGCGACCTGGCCCAGGAGCGCTGCAAGGTGCTCACCCCGCACCCGGCGACGCCCGAGGGCGTCGCCGACGGGGTCAAGCAGGTGGTGGACCACTTCGGCTGGACCGGGCCGGTCGGCCTGACCTTCCCCGGGGTGGTCACCGGCGGCGCCACGGTCCGTACCGCCGCGAACGTGGACAAGAGCTGGATCGACACGGACGCGCGCGCGTTGTTCAGCGGCAGGCTCGGCGGCCTGCCGGTGACGGTCGTCAACGACGCGGACGCGGCCGGCGTCGCCGAGATGGAGTTCGGTGCCGGGCGGGGCCGCCGGGGCACGGTCATCCTGCTCACCTTCGGCACGGGCATCGGCAGTGCCGTCTTCGTGGACGGCGTCCTGGTCCCCAACACGGAACTGGGCCACCTGGAGCTGAACGGCCACGACGCCGAGAAGCGCGCCTCCAGCAAGGTCAAGGAGGACCACGACCTCAGCTGGGAGCGGTGGGCGGAGCGTGTCCAGCGGTACCTGGCGCACGTGGAGATGCTGTTCTCGCCGGAGCTGTTCATCATCGGCGGCGGGGTCAGCCGCAAGGCGGACAAGTTCCTGCCCCACATAGAGGGCATCAAGGCCGGGATCGTCCCGGCGCAGCTCCAGAACAACGCGGGGATCGTGGGGGCGGCGATGAGGGCGGCCCAGCAGGGCTGAGCCGTCCGACGCCCCTCATGGACCGAGGTACGCGGGCCGGCGGCCGTCAGCCGCGCCGCCGGCGCCGCCGTACCCACCGCACCCGGCGGGCGAGCACGATCACCCCGGCGGCGAGCGTCCCCCCGTACAGCCACCCGGCCTGGGTGGCGAGCCCGGTGACCAGTCCCATCAGACGGCCGAGCAGTCCGCCGCCCTCGGCGACCGGCAGCAGCCCCACCGCGAAGGCGATCGGCAGGACCACCGGCGCGCTCAGCACGTCCCCGTCGCGCACCCAGAGCGCGGTCAGCGCGCACACCGGCAGGAACAGCACGCCGTAGACGGCCGGGGACGCCCCGAACAGCACCTGGTCCAGACAGCCGAGCAGGAACATCGCCACGGCGCAGAACAGACCGCTGCCGAGCCCGGTCAGCCGGGGGTTCGGCAGCCGCCCGCCCGCCGTGCCGGGCCGCGCCTCCCCGGCCTGTGCGGCGCCCGCCGACTGCCCGGCGAGCCGCCCGCCCCCGTACCCGTACCCACGTCCGTCCCCGCCCGCCCGGCGCCGGGCCTGCGGCGGCAGCGGGGCCTGCCGCGGCCTGCCGCGTCGCCGTCCGTCGTTCGGGGGTCGCTCCCTGCGTTGCTCCACAGGGACCAACCTAGGTCTGTTTATGTGCCGAATCGGCCGTCAGACACGCCGGGGGAGGGTGGCGGACCGGACGGACGGCGCTCCCGCGAGGCGGGTGCGCGGGACGCCGTAAACTGGTGGATCGGCCAGTGTCGGTCTCTGGCCCCTGGCAGCCCCTGGCCCACTCATCAACGGGAAGTCGCAACGTGTCGCTCACGATCGGAATCGTCGGCCTGCCCAATGTCGGCAAGTCGACCCTGTTCAACGCCCTGACCAAGAACGACGTGCTGGCGGCCAACTACCCGTTCGCCACGATCGAGCCCAACGTGGGCGTCGTCGGCGTGCCCGACGGCCGTCTCGCCCAGCTGGCCGCGATCTTCAAGTCGGAGCGCATCCTCCCGGCCACGGTCGACTTCGTGGACATCGCCGGCATCGTCCGGGGCGCCTCCGAGGGCGAGGGCCTGGGCAACAAGTTCCTCGCGAACATCCGCGAGTCCGACGCGATCTGCCAGGTCATCCGCGCCTTCAAGGACGAGAACGTCGTCCACGTCGACGGCAAGGTCTCGCCGAAGGACGACATCGAGACGATCAACACCGAGCTGATCCTCGCCGACCTCCAGACCATCGAGAAGGTCCTGCCGCGCCTCCAGAAGGAGTCGCGGATCAAGAAGGACGTCGCGCCCAAGGTCAAGGCCGTCGAGGAGGCCAAGGAGATCCTGGAGAAGGGCGACACCCTCTTCGCCCACGGCATCGTCCAGGGCAGCGAGCGCGCCGAACTCCTGCACGACCTGCACCTGCTCACCACCAAGCCGTTCCTCTACGTCTTCAACGTCGACGAGGACGAGCTGACCGACGACGAGTTCAAGAACGAGCAGCGCGCCCTGGTCGCCCCCGCCGAGGCGATCTTCCTCAACGCCAAGCTGGAGGCGGACCTCGCCGAGCTGGACGAGGAGGAGGCCCTGGAACTGCTCCAGTCCGTCGGCCAGAACGAGCCCGGCCTCGCCACCCTCGCCCGCGTCGGCTTCGACACCCTCGGCCTCCAGACCTACCTGACGGCAGGCCCCAAGGAGTCCCGCGCCTGGACGATCAAGAAGGGCGCCACGGCCCCCGAGGCGGCCGGTGTCATCCACACCGACTTCCAGAAGGGCTTCATCAAGGCCGAGGTCATCTCCTTCGCCGACCTGCTCGAGGCCGGCTCGGTCACCGACGCCCGCGCCAAGGGCAAGGCCCGCATGGAGGGCAAGGACTATGTGATGCAGGACGGGGACGTGGTGGAGTTCCGCTTCAACGTCTGAGCGGATGGAACGACACCACGTCGCTGACGTGGCGAACCCACCAGCCGGAAGGGGCCGACTCCGCCGGAGTCCGGCCCCTTCGGTGTTCCGTACTCGACCGGCGCCGGATGTCCTGACGCTCAGTCATCGTCTTTCAGTCCCGTACTGCCCGACTGTCCGGATCAGGTGTCGTAAACAACGGAGCGATGTCCGACGTGAACGACCCACACCACGAGTTCTCCGTTGTCGATCGTGTAGACGACCCGGTAGTCGCCGACGCGGAGCCGACGGCGTTCTGGCTGGGACACGAGCGCGGTGGTGTTGAAGCCGAGAGGGTCGCTCTCCAGCTCGGTCAGCTTGGCCAGGATGCGCAGCGCCATGTCGCGCGGGATCTTCCGCAGCTCGGCCTGCGCCTCGGGGCGGAAGACGGTTCGGTACTCACTCACCGCGCGCCAGCGTCTCCCTCATGATGTCCTCGATCGGGATACCGGGGGCAGGGTTGGCCATGCGCTCGTCGATGATCCGGTTGATCTCGCGTTCTTCCCACTCCTGGTACTTGCGCAGCACCTCGATGGAGACGACGGCGGCCACCTGCTTGCCTCGTCGGGTGATGACGGTGGGCACATCGTCACGATCGGCGCGCTCCACGACCTCGGCCAGGTGCGCACGTACGTCGCGGATGGACTCTATGGGCAGCGGCTGCGTCATGTACTCAAGTGTACCGAGTGTGCCATGTGTACACCAATGCATCGGAAAGGAAGGGCTCCCCTGCCGCGAAGCGCGATCAAGGGGAACCCCGGAGAGCGGTCGCCTACCGGATCAGCTTTCGTCCTCGTCGTCCTCGTTTTCTGCGCGTGGTGTGGCAGGCCGGTGCTGGCTGTGAGAGGTGTCCCAGAAGTGCGGAGACGCCATGTCGTCCTCGCTCGTCTCCCACCGGCCCCGGTTCCGTTCGTTCGCGTCGCTCTCCGCCGCCCCAGGCGTGGACGTGTCCGCGTCGGTATCCGGGTCCGCGGCCGTATCGGTGAACGGGGAGCCCGCGGGGCCTGAGAAGCGCGGCGACCAGGGCCCTGTGGGGTCCCCTTCATCCGAAGGCTCACCCTCCGGCCCCTCGGTTCCGCCCTCGGGCTCCGAGAGGAAGGTCCGCCTGACCTCCTCGGCGGCCTCGCTCAGCCCTTCCTCTTCCAGGCTCCTTACCACGCGGTGCACGAGCACCGTGTAGCCGTCCATGTCCGGCTTCAGCCCCACCGCCGCCAGCAACAGGGCCAGCCGATCCGAGACCCCTACTTCCTCCTCACGGTCGAACACCCCTCCTCCCTGGCCGCCGCCCCACAGCGGATCCCCGACGGTCGCTTCACTCCGCCCGTCCACGGGTGGGACGAGCAGGTGGCGGAAGAGCTCGGGCACCTCCTCGTCGTTGGCCGCCGCCGAGATCTGGGCGAGCGGGCCGATCATGTCGACCGCCTTCTCGATCTCGTTCTCGTGGCGGGTCAGCCACCACACCACCGCGCTGCCCGCGCTCTTGAGCACGTCGTCACCGAGGTAGCGCCGCTTGTTGCGCTCGTGCTGACGCTCGTACTCCCAGATCTCCTCGTCCTTGCGAAGGTCGTTCAGCTTCCGCAGGCGCTCACGGTCGGCGGGCGCGAGGGACAGCGTCACATCGGCCGCCAGGGCCTTCACCCGTCCGCTTCGGTCCGGAAGCGGGACGCCCAGTTCCCCCTCCAAGAGGTACCGCGCGAAGCTCGCCCGGCCGGGCTCCTCGTGGCGGACGACTTCCAGGGCCCGGCTGACGACCGAGGACACGGCGAGGGCCGGGGAGGCAGTGTCGGACGGGCCGGCGTGGTCGGGGACCGGCCACCACCACACAGTGGCGGAGAAGAGGAAGTCGTAGCCGTCCGCCGCGCTGGGCAGCACCGCGTCGACGACCCGCGTCTCCTGGTACGGCGGCTTCGCCGGTGCCGCGGGCGGCTCCGGATCCCCGGGCTCGTACGGGTCGGCCAATGCGCGGCCACCGCTGAGGACCGTCATCACGAGCAGCAGCGACCCCGAGGCCGTGACCATGGACATGAAGCCCCACAGCCACGCCGACCAGTGCGCGAGGTTTCCGAGCGCAGCCGGTGCGAGGCCGCAGAGAGCGACGAACAGCAGGCTGGGAAAACGGTGCTTCATCGTGCCTCATCCGTGGTCCGTGGTCCGGCGCCCGCACGCTCCGTACTCTCCGTGCGGGCGTACTGCGCGTGGTCGATGTGCTGCCAGAAGAGGGCGGCGACGGCCGCCCGGGACGGATGGCGCGCGGGCCGCGCCCAGTCGTAGGCGATGATGTAGAGACGGTGTAGAGCGGCCGTGCGGCCGCGCGTCGCCCCGGCCAGCACGTCCAGTGCCATCTGCCGGGTACTGTCGCCTGCCACGGCGTTCAGCCAACTGCTCACCAGCGGGCTCCAGGACTCCGCCGGCGGCTGTGAGAACACCGTCTCCCAGCCCAGGAACAGGTCCGGCCACGGCGGCGGTTCCGGTGCCCGATCGCTCCTCAGCAGCTCGGTGAGCAGCCGTAGATGCGGCTCCGCCCCCCGCGGATCCCGACGGGTCCAGTGCCGCAGGCGGTCGATCAGCAGTCGGTAGAGCCGACGGTCGCGGCCGGCGAGGTCCAGAAGTGCCTCTCCGGCCTCGCGTGCCGCCTCTCCCTTCCGTACGGCGAGGTAGTGGAGCCGTACCACCGCCTGATCCGGGTGCGTCGCGCCGAGGTTCTGGACGCAGGCGGCGGTCAGGACGCGCGCGAGACCGTTTGACAAGGTGCCTGATGTCGCGCAGTCGTAGATCCGCTTGCGGAACCATCCCCCGAACCGCTCGTGGCTGAGTCCGAGTTCGAGGGCCGCCACGGCTCGTGGGTCGCAGGACGCCCCGGTCGCGCGGTCCGCCCAGTGCATCACGAGGTCGAAGAGGTGGTCGGGACGCTCGACGGCCAGAGCCCGCTCGCCGAAGCGGACGACGACGTTCACTTGGTCGTCGATGGTCAGGCCGCGCAGACCGGCGGCATGACCGATCCAGTCCTTGAGATCGTCGCGTACTCCGGGGAAGTTCGCCCAGAAGTACGTCCGTACCGCGTCGGCGTAGGCCAGCCGCCCGAAGCGCAGCCTTCCGTCCGGGTCCCGTTCGATGCCGAGCGTCGCCAACCGCGACCCGAAATCCGTCCGCGCGAGCTCGGTAGTCGCCTCCTCCTCGTGCCCCACCGTCCTCATCAGGCCGTGCCACGCCTCGTAGACGGTGTCGGCGCGGCTCTCCTCGAACACCGCCGCCGCGAGCAGCAGAGCCCGATCGGGCGCGGTGCGGACCTCGCCCACTTGCCGGCCCACCTCACCGGCGCGGTCGGTCAACGCGTGTATCGCCTGGTCGAGCCAGCCCGCGAAGTCGGCGCCGAACCGGCCGCTGTCGCGAGCAGCCCTCACCAGCACCGCGAGCCGCGCCAGTTCCCACATGGGAGCGCGGTCGCACAGATGCTGAAGGTCGGCGCTCCCCAGATCGGTGGAGCGGAAGGGCATCCGGTCCATGCGGAGGTACCGGGTGACGACGGCGAGACCTCGGGGGCGTTCCAGCGCGACCGTGTGCGGTTCGAGGTCAGGCGCGAGGGCGTGTTCCATGTCCGACGGCAGGACGGCGACCATGTGGGCCCCCGCCTCCTGGACCTGTGATCGGTGCACGGCCAGGCGGCGCTGGGCCTTGGCGTACTTTTCCTCGTCGGTGATCCCGGAGAGGTCGAGGAGGAAGCGGTCCCCCTTGCCGGGAGCGAGAGGGATGTCGTCCGTGTCCACCGTGCCGGGAAGTTCCTCGAACCGGATTCCCTCGTCGTCGGCTTTCCCGTCCTCACCGACCCCGTGCAACAGCATGATCGCCGCGGCGCGTCGGCCGCTACCGGGCAGAGCCTCCAGCAGGACGACCGACCCGGGCTCTTCCAGACGGTCGGCGGCGAGGCGGTAGCCCACCGGCGGTACGAACCGGTCGGCCAGGCGCATCCGGTCCTCGAAGGTGATGCGGAGGGACTCGACCCCTTTGCGGATCATCCAGTCCGCGCCGACGCCGTAGAAGACGTACTGATGCCCCTCGCCGTTGTTCACCGGGCCACGCGGACCGTTGACGGTGACGCGGTCCCGCTCGGTCATCGCCCGTCGTCCGAGTGCCGGCGCTCACGCTCGAAGCGCTGGTGGACCGTACCGCTGTTGTCGCCCGCCGTGAACTGGACCCCGGTGTTGTCACCCTCGAAATGAGGCGCGTTGTACTGGTGGCCGCGACCGGTGTTCACGGGTCCCTGGGGCTCGTTGACGAAGGTTCCCAGGTCTCCGTTGAGGTTCCCGATGCCGCCGCGCACGCGCTGCTTGACGTCCCGCGTCCGCATCCTGGTGTGCCCGGCGTCCCGGGTTGACTTCTTGCGGTAATCCGCCTTCGTCCGCTCCCGTGCCGCACGGGCGTCGTGGTCTTTGTCGCCCAGCCCGGGCAGTAGCCGGGCGAGGGTGTCGCCGAGCGCCGTCAGGTCCGACTCGGCGTTGCGGTGGTCGAACCTCCTGTACTGGCAGTCCGCCAGTTCCCGCAGGTCGTCCGGGAGGACGGCACGATCGATCCGCGTGGCCTTTCCGACGAGCACGGGGATCACCAGGATCCCGCGGTCGAGCGCGGTCTGGATCTCACGACGGGTCCAGTCCTGCTCGGTTTCGAGGGCGGGGCGGCCGTCGGCCCCCCGTACCTCCGCCCAGCGCGGTCCGATCACGGCGAGGAGCGCCTCGCACCCCTCCACCGCCCTGACCAGTTCGACCGGGAAACGGCGTCCGGCTTCGATCGAGTCGCTGGCGAAGAAGATCCGCTCGGATCCGAACCGGCGGGACAGCTCACGCGCGATCATGGTCGCGGCGGATTCCTCGTCGCCTGTGCGGTAGTTGACGAAGACCTCGGGCATGAAAGGTCCTTTCGTGAGGGGAAGACGGGTGAACGGGTAAGGGCGGGGCACCTCTGGGAGCCGGGGCTTCGAGGCCCCGGTCGGCCCGGGCCGGGAAGCCCCGACCGCGTGACGGCACGGCGCGTCCCCGGGAGGGCTACGGATGGAGGCGCGTCGCCCGGCGCGTCATTGATCGCGGGGGCAGCCCGAAGAAGCCGGGGGCTCGGCGCGACACGTCGGGTGGGGGTCGGCGGGTCCGTCGGGATCGTGGATCCAGCGGGCAGACCGGGCAGACCGGCGAGCCGGGCGGCTCGAGGTTCTGATGCCGGTCGTGGAGGCGGTCTCAGCCCTGCGTGGGGGCGAGTACCCGAGCGAGCGCCGGTTGCAGATCGCGTACGGCCCGGCTGCTCCGGAACCGGGAGAGTTCCCGCGCGAGCCTCCGGATATCGCTGTCCACAGTCGCCGAGGGCACGGCCGGCATCACGCCCAGGAACTCACCGGCGATCGTGCACGCGTGCTCGACCTCTCCGGAGGCGGCGTGGGCCAAGGCCCTGCGGAAGCCGTAACGGGCGCGGGTGCGCAGCGCGTACGGAGGGAGGCGGCGGCACTCCCGGTCGAGAACCTCGGCGGCGGCCTTCGGACGACCGAGGTCGTGCAGGCACCAGCCGGTCGTCATCGCCGCCGGATCGCTCACGTGCGTGGTGCCGATCACGGGCTCGGCACCGCTGCGGGCATCGTCGCTGTCGAGCAGCTTCCGCGCCCTGTCGAGGCTGCGAAAGCAGTCGCGTTCGTCGCCGACCAGCGCGTGCCCCTGGGCCTCCCGCTGGGCTGCGAGTCCGCGGATGCGCGGCGGGAGTTCACTGCTCTGTGCCCGGCGGGCCAGGGCGACGGTGCCCGCGGCGTCCCCGCCGTAGAGCGTGACCAGGGCACGACGCACGAGTGCGTAGGAGCCGAGGTACGGATCACCCCCGGCACGTGCCAGTTCGGCGGCCTCACCGGTCCAACCGAGCGCCGCGCCACTGTCACCGGCCTCCTGGGCCATCCAGCCGGTGAACTCCGCGAACCGCGACGCGAGCAGGAGGGCGGAGGCCCGAGTTGCGGACGGGGTGCCGGCGGCCAGCCCGGCGACTGTGCGTGTCTGTGTCTCCAGCAGGGGAAGCAGGGCCTTCGGCGCGGCGGACTGGCCAAGCTTTCGCAGCTGGTCGAACTGCGCGCGGAAGAAGGGGAGGAGGGGGCCGGCGACAGAGGAAGCCTGTCCGCCGAGTTTCAGGCCGAGGTCGATCAGCGCCCCCGTTCCCGCCGTGAGGACCGTCCTGCGCCCGGCGAGCCAGAGGCCCGGGGTGGCGGAGGTTTCGGTGGTGCCCGGATCGGTCTCGGTGCGGACGACCAAGCGTTGCAGCTCGCCGTTCGCACCGAGGAAGGCGTCGCACCGCCGGGCCAGTTCGGGGGACGCGGACCGCTCCCCGCGCTCGACCTTGCTGAGGTGCCCTTTGTCATAGTTGAGCGCCACGGAGAACTCGGTCAGACTCAGCCCGGCTTCCTGCCGTAAACGGCGTAGTTCAGGGCCGAAACATAAAGTCGTGCTCATCGTTGTCCTCACCTTTGAAGAGCGACCGTGAGAGCCGTGCGCCCTCACGCAGAGCTTTCGGTCGACGTTCACCGGCCGTCACCCGGATCGATGGTGACCCTTCGTGACGGAACCGTTTCGCTTCGCATCCGCTAGTGAGTCTGGCACGAGGTGCGCCTCGGCAATCGGGGTTCGGCGGGGTTGCCCGTTGCCTCTTCTGTTGACTTCGAGGGTCGTCGGCAGCACAGCCAGCCCGGACGCCCATGCGCCGACGCTGGCGATGGCGCGGCTTGTGGCCGCCGCCAGGCCGGTGAACTGGGACGCCGCGTTCGGCGCGCGGGCCGCGGAACCGGCGACATCGCCCTTGCGGCCGGCGGGGTCGGACGGCCGGCGGTCCGCCGTTCCGTACCCCGCCCCGGACCCTCAGCGCAGTGGTGCGACCGCCGGGCCCAGGCCCGTGACCGGGTACGGTGCCGGTTCCGTCACCCAGCCCGCCGCCAGGACCAGGCGCGAGTCGCGGTCGGTGGCGAGGAAGCCGAAGGGGCGGTCGAAGGCGACACGGACGACCGTGGTCTCGTAGCGGTGCTGCGGCGGCGCGCCGGCCGCGACCGGCATGACCGCGCTCACCGCGGCCGCCCGGAAGCCGAGCGCGCCGAACTGGGCCACCGCCGACTGCCGGGCCTGGCCGACGGCCAGCGGGTAGGCGCTCAGCCCCGGGAAGTGACCGGCCCGGGTGTCGGTCGCCGCGGTGAGCCCGAAGAGCCCGGCCGACGCGAGCAGATCGTGGTCGGCCCGCACCTCGTAGGCCACCGTCCGCACGTCCAGCGTCCTCGGCTCCGGCGTGGCGGCCGGCTGCTGCTCCACGTGCAGCCCGGGGCCGACGTGCCCGTGGGGCAGCGCGCCGCCCGCGGTCAGCGGCAGGCCGCGCTCCACGATCCCCACCCCGGCCGCCAGCACCCGGCCCGGCGCCATCCGCTCCTCGCCGAGCACCAGGTGGACATCGACGCCGTTGTCCCCGGGGACCGTCAGCGCGGTGACGAAGCCGTCCGGGGTGCCGGTCACGCCCACCCGGTCCGGGCGCACGCTGCGCCGGTACAGACCGCGCAGGGTACGGCCCTGCCAGGGACCGGCGTCCGGTCGCAGCGGCAGCTCCGTGAAGGGCTGGCGCCACCCGGTGCGCAGCGCGAGGGCGCAGGCCAGCACCATCCGGGCCTCCCGGCTCAGCGTCACCGGCATGCGCTCGACCAGCCCGCCGGTCCGCTCGACGGCCCAGGCGTCCAGCCGTTCCCGCGCGGTGACGAGGTCGTCCCCGAAGCTCCCGTGGGTGCCGGCGGGCAGCCCGGCCCGCCACTCCTCGCGCAGCGCCAGCCCGTGGTGCGTCCACAGCCCGAGCGCCGCGTCCAGCCCGGACACCGACGCCAGTGCCGCCAGCAACTCCCGTGCGGCACCGGCCGCCCGGTCGGCCGGGACACCCAGCGCGCCGGCCAGCTCCGCGCGGGCCGGGCCCGCCGCGCCGTCGGCCAGGAAGGCCAGCAGGGGCCAGACGCCCGCCGCCGAGAACACCGTGCCCTCCGGCAGCGTCTGCGCCCAGCGGGCCGTCAGCCCGTTCACCTGCCGGACCGTCTCCTCGGTCACCTTGCTCACTCGTCCCCCTCCCGGCCGGCCCCGCGCGCGCCCGGCCGGTCCCCGTTCATTCCCTGTCGTCGTTTCCGCCGCCGGCTCCGGTGTCCCCCCGGATCCCACCCGGGTTCCGTCCCCGTTCGCCACCCCGCTTACCATGCGGCCAGTCGTACGTCAGTCCGGCCGTCGGCCAGGCCGTCGGTGCCCGACCCAGGAGCACGGTACCGGTGTCCATACCTCCGCCTCCCGGCCCCCACCAGCCACAAGGGCCGTTCCCGTCACCCCCGTCGTCCCCGCCGGGACCGTACGGACCGCCGCCGTACCCGCAACAGCCGGGCGGAGCGCGGCAGTTGCCGTCGTACCAGCCGTGGACGCAGGGCTACCGGCCCTACAACCGGCCGGCGCCGGTGAACGGACTCGCCATCGCCTCCCTGGTGCTCGGTGTGCTCTGCTGCCTGCCCGGTGTGGGGCTGGTGCTCGGCCTGGTCGCGATCCGGCAGATCCGGCGGCGCGGCGAGCGCGGCACGGGGCTGGCCGTCGGCGGCTCCGTGCTGTCCGGTGCCGGGCTCGCGCTGTGGGTGCTGCTGCTCGCCACGGGTGCCGCCGGACAGGTGTGGCACGACGTCAAGGAGGGCGCGCGTCACGGTACGGCCCGCTCGCTCGCGAAGGGCGAGTGCTTCGACGCGCCGGGCGGTGTGCTCGGGGGCGATGCCTACGACGTGGACGAGGTGCCCTGCGCCGGTGCGCACGACGGCGAGGTGTTCGCCTCCTTCCGGCTGCCGGGCGGCGCCTACCCCGGGGACGACTCGGTCTCCGGCACCGCCGACGAGCGCTGCCGGGGCCTCGGGGACGGCTACGCGATGGACGGCTGGGCGCTGCCGCCGGACGTCGACGTGTACTACCTGACGCCCACCGGGGACGGCTGGGCCTCCGGGGACCGCGAGGTCGTCTGCGCGTTCGGCGCCGCCGACGAGGACGGGGAGCTGACCGGGTCGCTGCGCAACGACGAGACCGTCCTCGACGCCGACCAGGTCGCCTATCTGAAGGCCGCTCACGTGCTGAACGCGGCGCTGGACACCGCCCCCGAGGAGGAGTACGTGGAGGACGACCTCGCGGGGCACAAGGCGTGGGCGGGCCGGGTGGCGGCCGCGCTGGGCGAGCAGGCCCGGATGCTGCGCGCGCACGACTGGCCGGCCGCTTCCCGGGGACCGGCCGGCGCGCTCGCCGCCGACCTGGACGAGGCCCGCGCGCAGTGGGCGAAGGCGGCCCGGGCCGGGGACGCGGACGCCTTCTACGCGTCCTACGAGGCGGCCTTCGACCTGATCGACCCGAGCCGGGCGGTCACCGTGCGCAAGGCCCTGGGACTGGCCACCACTCCGCCCGCCGCGCGGAGCGAGGAGGGAAGCGACACCGGCATGCAGGTGTGAGCCCGTGAGCGGCGAGGGCACCTATACGGGAGGGAAAGTGCCTGCGTAAAGCCCTCCCCGGCCGTATGTCATCACATCGAGTGATTCTCTGGCCTTTGCTTGCACGGCAGAACCCACGGTTGCCAGGCTGTTGCTGTCTGTACAACCTGATGGGAGTGGCCAGTGACTTTCGGTGAGCAGCCGGCGTACTTGCGTGTCGCGGGTGATCTCCGCAAGAAGATCGTCGACGGTTCACTGCCGCCCCACACCCGGCTTCCCTCGCAGGCCCGCATCCGCGAGGAGTACGGCGTCTCGGACACGGTCGCGCTGGAGGCCCGCAAGGTGCTGATGGCCGAGGGGCTGGTCGAGGGCCGCTCCGGCTCCGGGACGTACGTGCGCGAGCGGCCGGTGCCCCGGCGGGTGGCCCGTTCCGGGTACCGCCCGGCCGGTGGCGCCACCCCCTTCAGGCAGGAGCAGGCCGACGCCTCGGTGCGCGGCACCTGGGAGTCCAGCAGCGAGCAGGCCGCGGCGGGCTCGGTCATCGCCGACCGGCTCGCGATCCAGGCCGGCGACCGGGTCATGCGCACCAAGTACCTCTACCGCGAGGGCGGCGAGCCGATGATGCTCTCCACCTCCTGGGAGCCCCTCACGGTCACCGGCCGCACCCCGGTGATGCTGCCCGAGGAGGGACCGCTCGGCGGTATGGGCGTGGTCGAGCGCATGCGGGCCATCGACGTCATCGTGGACAACGTCACCGAGGAGGTCGGCGCCCGCCCCGGCCTCGCGGAGGAACTGCACCTGCTCGGCGGGGTCCCCGGCCATGTGGTGCTGGTCGTCCAGCGCACGTACTTCGCCTCCGGGCGTCCGGTCGAGACCGCCGACGTGGTCATCCCGGCCGACCGCTACCGGGTCTCCTACCACCTGCCCGTGAAATGACCCCGTCCGGCCGGCGGGCGTGCCGGGTAGCGGAGTGGTGTGCTCCTCTTCGCGTGAGCTAGCGCACACCCTGGTGCGCCGACGGGGCGTCCCGCGCCGCCCCCAGGTCCCCGCCGCTTCCGCGCGGCCCGTAGCGATCCGGTCGTTTCCCCAGGTGGCCCGGGGTGCTCCCGGCACGCCTCCGACCCGGGGTGATGGGCTCGCGGACGGCGCGTTCGGTCCCGTGCGCCCCCGGCGTTCTGGCTCGTTGCGTACCTCTTTGTGAAAAGCCGTATTCGCAGCGTAAAGGTTGGGCGTACGCTCGGGCATATGCGGAGTGCGGTTTCCTTAGGTGGGGGAAGCGGGTGGGGCGGTGCGAGAAGGGACACGGGCGGTGAGGCCCATGAGTGAGGGCACGGTCTCCCTGCCCTGGATCGTGATACGGCAGGACGACAACGGCAATCGCTACCGCGTCGGCCGGTACGCGACCCGCGCGGAGGCGCAGAAGATCGCCGACAGCCTCGACGACCGGGGGCACAAGCAGCTCTACTGGGTCGAGCAGATCGGCCAGCACGGGGACGGCGCGCGGAACTGACCTGCCGCGGGCTCCCGTAGGCTCCCCTCCATGACGCGCACGACGCCCCGGGCGGAACCGGTCGTGGTGGTGGGAGCCGCCCTGTTCGACGGCGGCCGGCTGCTCGCGGCACGCCGTAGCGCACCCACCGATCTGGCCGGGCGCTGGGAGCTGCCCGGCGGCAAGGTCGAGCCGGGCGAGCGGCCCGAGGACGCCCTGGTGCGCGAACTGCGCGAGGAACTGGGCGTCGACGCCGAGCCGGTGCTGCGCGTGCCGGGGGAGTGGCCGCTGCGTGCGCCGTACGTGCTGAAGGTGTGGACCGCCCGGCTGCGCCCCGGCTCCCCCGCACCCCGGCCGCTCCAGGACCATGACGCGCTGCGCTGGCTCGCCCCCGCCGATCTCTGGGACGTGCCGTGGCTCGACCAGGACGTCCCGGCGGTGCGGGAACTGACCGCGCTGCCGCCGCTCGCGCCGCGGTGGGCACCGTAGGGGACATGGGCGCCGCGAGCGCCGTGGGCGGGTCCCGGCGTTCATGACTCCCGTCTCGGGAGTACCGCGTACGCCGTTCGTGCCACAGTGCGCCCTCTCGTGCGGTACTGCGCGCCCGATATCGGGTATGTGCCCATTAACCCCATGAAATCAGACATGGGTGGGGTCCCTGGCCTGGGAAGTGATCGGCGTGATCGACACCGATGGCGACTGCGCCGAGTGGACGTTCCCCGCGGAGCCGGGGGCCGTGCGCACCGCCCGTGCGGCGGTCCGCGGCCAGTTGCGCGGCTGGGGCCTCGACTGCCTCGCCGATCTCGCCGCGCTGCTGGTCAGCGAGCTGGTCACCAACTCGCTGCGGCACGCCACCGGTCCCATCGGTGTCCGGCTGGTGCGCCCCGCCGGGCTCGACGACACCCTGCGGGTCGAGGTCTCCGACCCGCTCCCCGACCCTCCGCGCGAACGCGTCGCGCACCCCGAGGACGAGAGCGGGCGCGGCCTCCAACTGGTGGCCGGCTCCTCGCGCCGCTGGGGCACCCGCCCCGGCAGGAGCGGAAAGACCGTCTGGTTCGAGCTGGCGGTGCCCGGGTGAGGCAGGGGCATCCACGGGTGCACGGGGGGTACGGTCGTCAGCGTGCCACCGGCCTGCGCGCCGGGGGCGCACGCGGTTCGGCGGCGGGTGGTTCGGTGGTGTGTTCCCTGGTTAGAAGAGTGGGAGTGTTGTCACGGGCCGGTCCGAAAAGCACCTGGACCGAGCTGTGATCGTGAACACCGTGTCGTGCGGCGCCGTAGTGCTGGATACTGCGGGCAGCCGCCCCCGGTGACCGGTGCCGGACGCGGTGAGCTGGAGGGGACGGTTCGCGTGAGCGAGATACCAGCGAAGGCCACGGAGTCCGAGGACCCGTCGGACGGCGCGAGGAGTCGGACCGCGGAGGCTGCCGCGGTGCCTGGTGACGCCATGTGGCAGAGCAGTCCGCCCGGTTCGATCTACGACTACATCCGGGTCGCATCCTTCTCCATCGGCCCCGGCGGGCTCGTCGACCAGTGGAGCCTGCGCGCCGAACAGCTCTTCGGCATACCCGCCGCCCGCGCCGTCGGCACGGACCCCATAGAGGCTTTCGTCGATCCCGACCTGCGCGAGCGCGGCCAGCGGAAGATGGCCGAAATACTCGACGGGCGCGAGTGGACCGGAGTGGTGCCGTTCCGGATGCCGGACCGGCCGGACGGCACGCGCGGCGCGGAGGGCCTGGCCGAGGTGTACGTCATGCCGACGCGCACCGCCGAGGGCGAGAGGGCCGCCGTCTGCATCGTCGTGGACGTGCGCACCCTGCGCAGCATCGAGACCGATCTCGCCGCGTCGCAGGCGATTTTCGGACAATCTCCCTTTGGATTTCTGCTGCTCGACACCGACTTGCGGGTCCGCCGGGCCAACTCGCGGTTCGCCTCCATCTTCGGCGGCACCCCGGACGACCACCGGGGCAAGCAGGTCCACGACTATCTGCCGCGCCCCGAGGCCGAGCGGCTCTCGGCCACCCTGCGGCGGGTGCTGAAGACCGGCGAGTCCGTCACCGACATGCATGTCACCGGATTCGTCCCGGGCTCCGAGGTGCGCCGGCACTGGTCCGTCAACCTCTACCGCGTGCACAGCGGCAGCGGCCGGCCCATCGGCGTCGCCTGGCTCGGCACCGACATCACCGCCCGCCGGGCCGCCGCCCGCGAGGCCGCCGCCGCCCGCCGCAACCTGGCGCTGCTCAACGAGGCCGGCGCCCGCATAGGCAACTCGCTGGAGCTGGAGACCACCGCCCGCGAACTGCTCGACGTGGTCGTCCCCGGCTTCTGCGACCTCGCCACCGTCGACCTCTACCAGGGCCTGCTGACCGGCGACGAGACCCCGCCCGGCCTCGCCGACGGCAGCGCCGAACTGCGCCGCGTCGCCGTCGCCAGCGCCGTCGCCGGAGCCCCCTTCAGCGGCACCGGAAAGCCCGTCAAGGTCGGCGCGGTCCACCACTTCCCGTTCAACTCGCCCGGCGCGGAGGCCCTGCGCACCGCCCGCACCCAGCGCGTGCCCGCCGAGGAGGGCGGTCTCGTGCAGTCCACGCTGGCCGTGCCGATGGTCGCCCACGACACGGTCGTGGGACTCGCGCAGTTCGCCCGTACGAAGGGCAGCGAGCCGTTCGGCGACCGGGACCGCGACCTCGCGGTCGAACTGGCCGCACGCGCCGCCGTCTCCATCGACAACGCCCGCCTGTACCGCCGGGAGCACGAACGGGCGCTGATACTGCAACGGTCCCTGCTGCCGCCCGGCGACCCCGAGGCGTCCGGGCTGGACATCGCCTGCCGCTACCTGCCCGGCAACGCGGCGACGGAGGTGGGCGGCGACTGGTTCGACGTCATAGAACTCCCCGGCCACCGCACGGCGCTGGTCGTCGGTGACGTGATGGGCCGGGGACTGCGCGCGGCCGTCGCCATGGGCGAACTCCGCACGGCCGTCCGCACGCTGGCGCTGCTCGACCTCGAACCGGCCGAGGTGCTGTCGGCACTGGACGAGATCGCGCGCGGACTCGGCACGCCCGGCGGCGTGCATCAGGCCACGCGCACGGCCCGCCAGCCCCGGGACGCCGACCTCTCCGAGGTGTACCTGGCGACGTGCGTGTACGCCGTCTACGACTCCGTCACCCGGCGATGTACGTTCGCCAACGCCGGCCATCTGCCGCCGGTCCTGGTCGAGCCCGGTGAGCCGGCGCTGATGCTGGACGTGCCGCCGGGCATGCCGCTCGGCGTGGGCGGCGAGCCGTTCGAGGAGGTCGAGGTCGAACTCCCCGAGGGCGCGCTGCTCGCCCTCTACACGGACGGCCTGGTCGAATCCCGTGACCACCCCCTGGACGAGGGCCTGAAGGCGTTCGTGGGCGCGCTGACGGACGCCACCCTCCCCCTGGAGGACGTCTGCGACCACGTCCTCAACACCCTCGACACCCACCACGGCGAGGACGACATCGCGCTGCTGATGGCCCGTGTGCAGGGGCTGCCCGCCGACTCGGTGGGCGACTGGACCCTGCCGCGCGAGCCGCGCAGCGTGGGCCGGGCCCGTGAGTACGCCCGCGGCCAGTTGCTGTCCTGGGACCTGGAGCCGTTGGTCGACACGGCGGAGCTGCTGGTCAGCGAGCTGGTGACGAACGCGCTGCGGTACGGCGAGGGGGAGATCCGGCTGCGGCTGCTGCTGGACCGCACGCTGGTCTGCGAGGTGTGGGACTCCGGCCTGGTCCAGCCCCGGCGCCGGCGCGCCCGCGACACCGACGAGGGCGGACGGGGGCTCCAGCTGGTGGGGCTACTCAGCGCGGCGTGGGGCTCCCGGCGGACGCCCCACGGCAAGACGGTCTGGTTCGAGCTGCCGCTGCCCGGCGGGGAGGGTGCCCTCACGGACCCGGCGGAGGCCCTGCTGAGCCTGTTCTGACGGCCTTCAGGGGTGGTGGCGGGACCTCGTGCGCGGGCCGCCGTACGCGGGCGGGACACCGTCGTCGGCGGACTCGGCCAGCAGGATGCCGGCGAGCACGGCGCCGGCCGTCCCCGCCGGGTCCCCGTCGGCGTACGCCGTGCCGTGCGCCCGTACGTCCCGCCCGGCCAGCTCCCGCGCCTCCCCGGCCGCGGTGTCGGCCCGGCCGGCGTGCCCCGCGTCCAGCTCCCGTACCGCCTGTGCCAGCCGGGCCCGGGCCGGTGCCCCCACCGCCCCCCGGTGCACCGCGACGAACTCCTCCGCCGCGGCCACGGAAGCCCGCGCCACGAGCAGGGCCGCCGTGTCCAGCACCCCGGCACCCGTCCCCGCGTCCCGCCCGGAGGCCCGGGTGATCCGGCGCAGCACGTCCAGCGGGTCGTACGCGCCGCCGTCCAGCTCCGCGCGCACCGCCGCCAGCGTCCGCTCGGCACCGGGCGAAGTGTGCCGCCCGGGGTCTCGTTCAGCCGCCGCCCGTTCCGCCTCCGCGCCGGCCAGCGCGGCCGGCAGCAGCCCGGCCGCCTCCGCCAGCCGCGCGGCGAGCCGTTCCACCCCGGCCACCAGCACCCCGGCCTGGGCCACCGCGCCCTCTCCGGCGCGCAACTGCCGTACGGCCTCACGTGAGTCGCCCGTGTCGGCGGCCCGGCGGGCCGCGTTGAGCCGGGCCGTGGCGAACACCAGCCGGTCCGTGGCCTGTTCGGCGTACCCGGTGACGTACGCGGTGGCCGAGGGCGGATAGCTCCGCCGGAGGGCCGCCAGGGTAGACCGCGCGGTCCCGGCCCGTGCCGTCAGATCCCGGAACCGCCGTTCAGCCACCTCCAGGGCCGCGCCGACGCCCCCCTCGGCCGACGCGCTCCCGTCCCCGTCCCCGTCCCCGCCCCGGTCCCCGTCCGTCTCCGGTCCGTCCGCGGCGAACCCCCGCAGCCGGTCCAGCGCCGCCGCCTCCGCGTCCAGCCGCCGCCCCGCCTCCGCGCACCGGCCGGTCACCCCGGCGGGCGCCCGGAGCAGGGCGTCCGCCTCCCCGGGTACGCCGTCCTCGTACCGTCGCCAGAGCGCGAACGCCGCCGCCAGCTCGGTCTCGGCGGTCCGCAGGGCGCGGCCGAACGGCTCGGTGCGCAGCTCGCCGAACCGGTCCCACACGAAGGAGAGTTCCTCCCGGCTGGTCCGTACGCAGTCGTCGGCCAGCCGCAGTGCCGCCCGCGCCTGCCGTTCGGCGTCGGCCGGGCCGGTCGCGGGCCGCGGGGCCGGGCCGGATCCCGGAGTCGTCCGGCTGTGGGTCCGCCGGGTGCGCCGCACACAGCCGTATCCGGCGAGGGCGAGGGCCGCGGCCCCGGCGGCGAGCGGCAGGGCGAGGTCGGTGGCCGACGTGCCGTCCTGCCGCGGGGCGGCCGCGCTCGCCGTCGGGCCGAAGGGGGCCGCGGGAACCGGATCACGGGCCTCGGCCGTCATCACCGGCAACACCAGCCACCCGGCTCCCGCCAGGACGCCCAGCATGGCGTGTGTCAGGCGCACCCGTATGTGCGCGGTGGCGCGCCGGGGTCTGCCCCGGATCGGCGAGGACGTCACATTTCGGAGCGTATGGGCAGGTCGGCGGGTTCGCGAGCGGTACGGACACGGGTGGGGGACGAGACGCGCAGGGGGGCGGGATGGACGAGAACCGAACGGACCGGACGGACGCGGACCGGGCGGAGGGGGCCTGGGCGGACGGGAGCCGGGTGGGCGCGGACCGGGTGGAGGGGGTCCGGGTGGGCGCGGACCGGC
>NZ_JOCB01000048.1 GCF_000718775.1 Streptomyces sp. NRRL S-31 | reverse complement strand
GCCGTGCCACCGTGCTATCCGCCGGGACGCCCGGGCCCTCGGCGGTCTTCCCGGACGGTGCCGCCCGGGTGCGGGCGGGCCGGGGCGGCGCCGACCCGCGGCTCAGCCGCGGTTCTCCGCCTGGAACATCCAGCTCTGCTTCTCCAGCTCGGCGGTCAGCCCGATCAGCAGGTCCTGGGTCACGACGTCCGACCGCCCGGTGGTCTCGACACGCTCGCGCAGCCGGCCGATGAGCGCGGAGAACGACACGACCAGGGCCTCCACGGCCGCGCCGTCGCCGATCCAGCCGGACTGGAATGCGGGCAGTCCGCTGCCGGACGCGACCGTGGCGGCTCGCCCGTCGGGGCTGATGCCCAGCGCGGCCGCCCGCTCGGCGACCTGGTCTGCGTAGTCGCGCGCGGTGGCGACGACCTCGTCGAGCTGCTGGTGGATGGTGCGGAAACGGGCCCCGTACAGGTTCCAGTGGGCCTGCTTGGCCACCAGGGACAGGTCCAGCAGGTCGACCAGGGTCTCCTGTAGGGCGGTCCCGGTGACCTCGCGGTCCTGCTCCGGCAGCGAACTGGTGATGATCATGGCTGCGTGCTTCCTCCGTGGTCCTCGTGCGGCGTCGTCACCCGGCGGCACTCCCGCGCCGCGGAGGGCCCTGGGGTCCCCCTCCGGCTCGCGTCACGGTGGCCGGGGTCTTCACCCTCATTCTTCGAACGGGCGTGTCGGGCGGAATCCGTCGTTTGACTTACGGTCCGGCACGGCAGTCACCGGGCGAGCCGGCCGACGACGGCAAGCCGTTCCTCGCGGCCGCCGGAGACGGGCGCGAGGGCGGGACGGCCCCGAGGGCGGGACGGGCGCGAGGGCGGGGCGGGCCCGAGGGCGGGGCGGGCCCGAGGGCGGGACGGGCGGTCCTCGCGGTGGCCTCACCGCCGGACCCCGGCACCAGCCGGAGCGGCCGGGAGGGCGCCGGAGCGGCCGGGAGGGCGCCGGTGCGGCCGGGAGGGCGCCGGTGCCGGCTCGCCACCGCCCACCTCCGCGGTCCCGCACGGCACGGTCCGGAGCGAGGCGTTCCCGACTCCCCCGTCGGCAGACGCCAGGGCCTGCCCCCGAGAGGGGCGGGCGGCGTCAGCGAGCCGCCGCCGCCCTCACCGCGGCGGCCACCGGGACGTCCCCGCCGGTCAGTTCCAGCGTCAGTCCGGCCGTGCCCGGCTCGTCGAGCAGCGCCAGCAGGACCGCCGCGACGTCGTCACGGGTCACGTCGCCCGGCGCCGTCGTCGCCGCGAGGGCGACACGCCCGGTTCCCGGTTCATCCGTCAGCCGTCCCGGCCGCAGGATCGTCCAGTCCAGCGCCGCCCGTGAGCGCAGGTCCGCGTCGGCCAGGGCCTTGGCCTCGAGGTAAGCGGCGAAGACCGGGTCGGTGCCCCGCGGGGGTTCGTCGCCCACACCCTTGCCGGAGATCATCAGGAAGCGGCGCACCCCCGCCGTCTCCGCGGCGTCCGCCAGGAGTACGGCCGCCGCCCGGTCGACGGTGTCCTTGCGCGCCGCGCCGCTGCTGGGTCCGGCACCCGCGGCGAAGACCACCGCGTCCGCGCCCGCCAGGTGATCCGCCACCTGCTGCACCGACGCCGACTCCAGGTCGCACACCACGGGCCGGGCGCCCGCGGCCCGTACGTCCTCGGTCTGCTCCGGCCGGCGGACGAGCCCGACGGCCTCGTCGCCACGTGCCGACAGCAGACGTTCGAGCCGGAGAGCGATCTGACCGTGTCCTCCGGCGATCGTGATCCGCATGACGGTTACCTCTTTCTCGTTATGGGTTCCAGGGAGCCGTCCGCCACGGAGGCGGACGGGGTTGCTGCCGGGCCGTCGCGAGCCCGGGCCCGTCCGTCCCGTGGTCGGACGCCCGCGCGTGCTGCCGGCAACAGCGAAGAGCAGGAGCGCTCAGGACAGGAAAGCGAGCACGTCCCGCGCGAACTGCCGATGGTGCTGGAAGAGGAAGCCGTGTCCGGCGTCCGGGTAGATCTTCACCCGCGCGTCCGGCAGGAGGCCGCCCAGGAGGTGGAAGACACGCGGGGGAACCACGATGTCGTGATCGCCGCCCGCCACGAACACCGGCTGCCGGATGCCCTTGAGCCGCTGGAGGGCGGTGTGGTCCGGTATACCCCACTCGAGCACGGCGTCGTACTGGGCGTCCCGGGCCGCCTCGTCGACCGGCACGTCACGGTCGTGCTCGCGCTCTATGTACCGGCCGAGGAACTCCAGCCCGCTGCGCTGGCTCGTCTCCGTGTGCCGGAAGAAGGTGAAGAGGTAGTCCTCGGCACCGAGCGGCTCGAAGTCGGCGTGCGCCAGCACGTCCTCGGTGTACCCGTGCACTCCCGGCGCCCCTCGGGGGGCGGTGGCGGCGAGGACGAGCCTGCGGACCGCCCGAGGCCGGAGCAGGGCCAGCTCCTGGGCGGTGAAGCCACCCATCGAGTGGCCCAGCAGGTCGACCCGGCGCAGGTCGAGGGCGGTCATGAAGGCCAGGGTGTCGACGGCCAGGTCCCGGACGGAACGGCACACCTGCCCGGTACTGAGTGCCACTCCGGCGTTGTCGAGTGCGATGACATCGCGTTCGGCGGCCAGGGCGTCGACGAGTGCCGGGTCCCAGCTGTCCAGAGTGCCGCGGAAGTGCTGCAACAGCAGGAGCGGCGGGGCGTTGGAGGGACCGCAGCGACGATAGGCGTACGTGATGCCGTTGGCTGCTCGGATCGTCCGGTTGGGGGTGTCGACGTACATTCGGCTTCCTCGGCGGTGCGGGGGATGTGCGCCGAGTCTGACGTGGCCGGGAGGTCCAGCCATCGGCCATTTGACCGTAAGCGGCGGCCCCGGCGCCGCGGGCAGGCCCGGGCTCGGTGTCGGCCCGCGGCCGCACCCCTGAGACGAGGGGCTGTCACACGGACTGGGCCACAGCCATGCCGGGGCCGAAGCCGCGCCCGACCCACAGCCATGCCGACCGAAGCCGCGCCCGACCCACAGCCATGCCGGGGCCGGAGCCGCGCCCGACCCACAGCCATGCCGGGGCCGAAGCCGCGCCCGACCCACAACCGCGCCGGGGCCGGAGCCGCGCCGGGAAGTCATGGCACGCCTGAAAGCCATGGCCGTGCCGGGAAGGGCGTCCGGCCGTCGGCGCACGGGTGCCGCCACCGCGCAATCGGCCGGGCCGCCAGGTGTCGCGGACGTGGCCGCGGAGCCGCGACGACGGCCGGCGCACGGGATCCGCGGAGGGCGCGTGGGCGGTGGCGTGCGGTGCCGGGATGCCGACGGGTGTCCGGCACCGCCGCCGTCGCCCGGCACGGTCCCGCGTACGACCGCCGGTCTCAGTCGGTACCGGGTGCGGCGGCGTCCGTACCGGCGTCGTCCCCTGCCGCCACAACGGTGTACAGGACCGACCTGTTCTGCTTGTGACGCCGGATGAGTCCCTTGGCGACAAGCCCTTCCAACGTGTTCCGCACCACCTGGGGAGTGGGCACGCGGTCCGGATGTGCCCGCAGGAGCTCCTCCCGCAGCTCGTGCGCCGGGACCGGCTCCACATGCCCCTTGAGCAGGTCCAGCAGAAGGTCCCGGAGCAGGGGGCGTCGGCCGGCCGGCTGCCGGGCCTCGCGGCCCCGCCCTGGCCGCGAGGCGGCGGTGTCCCGGCGCTGTCCGCGGGCGAGCGGCTCCGGAGCGCTGCGCGAGGGTGCGCTGGACGGCCGGGGCGCGCTCTCCTCCTGTGCCTGCTCGGGCACGGCCGCGGCATGCTCGGCCAGGTCGAGGATGCTCCTCAGCAGAGTCTCCTCCTCCCGCAGAGCGTCGAGCCGACGGGCCAGTTCCTGCTGCGCGCGACGGTTCCGTTCCAGGTCCGTCGCGGCCTGTTCCATGTACCTCGACCGCACCGTGGCGCTGGCTGACTTGCTGGGCACAGCCCGTTCTCCCTAGGTATGTGGATGACCTGCGCAATCGTACTCAGGGGAACGGGCGGCCGCTGAGGGACGAACGGAAACCGGGTGACACGCTCCGGCGCGGGCGGGCGGATGCGGAAGCGGGTTGAGGGCACACGCGTGCCCTTCCGGACATGTGTGCGCCGGGACCGGGAGGGGGCGGCGGACCGCCCGGATGTGCGTTGCGGTGTGCCGCCGCGACGGGCGGGGTGGAGGGGAACGACCGACGGCAGTCGCGGCGTTCCCCTCCGCGCGAGTCATCCACTACCCGCGGACCCCCATACTGCCCGTTCGGACACGCGCAGGGGTACGACAGGACGTTCCGGGAGTCCTTCGCGCACATTCGGTGCCCTCGACGGGTACACCTGCGGCGCGAATTGAACCATGGAGCGTGCTGCATCGTGGGACGGCGAAAGTAGGCCGCCGGACGGCGGCACACTCTCAGGCGGGTGGCCGCAGCAGGCCGGCGGCCAGGTCGTCCCAGTCCGTGAGGAGGCTCTCGGTGCCGGCCGGAACGGCCGTGTACGTGTGCTCCAGCCACTGCCGTATCTCCGTCAGGTCGGCGACGAAGGTCGCACTCGCGTCCAGGCGCTGGAAGTGCAGGTAGAGCGATGGTGATCCCTGCCGGCTTCGTGAGGGCCAGACCTTGACGTCGCCCTCACCGCTCAACCCCTCCGTGCCGGCCAGGAGCAGGTCCCGGCCGATGACCCAGCTCATGCCCTGGCCCGAGGGCAGCAGCAGATGCATGTGGACACAGAGGGGCTCCGCCGCGGCATAGCGGAACCGGCACACCACGGTCCCCTCCTCCTGTGGTGCGGTGAGGTGGTGGAGTGTGGTGAGGAGCTCTGATGAGAATTGCGGGGAACCCGTCCCGTGGTCGCGCGGCTCCTGCTGTTCCATGTGTGCGTTTCCTCGACTCGTTCCGTAGGGAGTTGCTGTCTGCCGGACTCCGCGCCGGGCGTCCTCGGGTGGTCGGCGACGCGGCCTGGCGGTACCTCCGGCGGAAGGCCGGGAGAGGGCTGTGCCGGGCGCCGCGGGCACGGGCCGGCCCCCGAAGTCCCTGGGTGGCCCCGGGAGTCCCGCTGTCGCGGGCCGGTCTCACCCGGCATCGGGAGGCGCGGGGGGTGCCGTGCCGTGTCCGCCCGTCACGGTCGCGCGGCGGCTCAGGGCACGCCGCTCCTCCTCGGTGAGGCCGCCCCACACCCCGGCGCTCTCCCCGTTGCCGACGGCCCACTCCCGGCACTCGCGCTGGAGCGGACAGCGGCCGCAGACCGCCTTGGCCTTGGCGATGAGCACCAGGGCGGGTCCGCTGTCGCCGACGGGGAAGAACAGCTCGGGGTCCTCGGAGCGGCAGGCCGGACGGCGACGGGTGTTCCACAGGAAGCGCGGGTTCACCATCGCGTCCGCCCCCGGAAGTGGGCACCGGGTCCGGGGCGCCGGGCCATCGCTCCGGCGCCGCCGGGAACGTACGGAGCCGGTGAGGAACGGGAGAGGGAGAGTGAGCGGTCAGTGTCAGTCCGGCCGGACCTGGTCATCGGCGCCTCCAGCGGCAGGCGGGTGATCGTGGCGCTTCCCACCCTGTACGGGCCGGCACGGAGGTGCATAGGTCGAGTGACTGGCCTTGCCGAGGACCGCTTCCCCCAAGCCGCTCGCCGGCGGCGGCGGAGGACGGCGACGCGGAGCCGGACCGGTACGTCCTCCAGGACTCCGCTCCGGCCCCGCAGGGCACTCCCGCGGCCGTCCGTCAGCCCTGGTTCCCCGTCGGTTCGCGCCCGGCTCCTCGAAGCCCTCGGCGCCCTCGAAGATCGCGGAGACCGCGGAGACCGCGGAGACCGCGGAGACCGCGGAGATCGCGGAGATCGCGGAGATCGCGGAGACCGCGGAGATCGCGGAGGGCACCATCTCGGTCAGGGCGCACCGGCCACCCATCGGCCCCGGTGCCCTCGACGTTCGGTAAGTCGAAGGCCTCCCGCAGGACGGCCGCGCCCTCCGCGTCGTCCTCGAGGCGCACCACCGTGTCTCCCGCGACCGCGGACGGTACGACGTACGGGACACGCACCGCGGCCCCCGTGGACCGGGCCGGCGCACCGGCCGTGCGCAGGGCCCCTCTCCCGGAGCGGTTCGATTCGATGGCCACCGGAATGCGGTCGAACATGGCCGTGTTCTCCTTCGCCCGACCATCGCGGTGCCGGGATCGATTGCGCGGACCTCCACAATATGACCGGTCGTCTTAAACGTCAAACGGCTACCGTACGGATTCCTTCACACTTCGAGCACCTGTGCTAGCCTGCGCCTGCGCTCACACGTGTCTCGATTGCGACCCGTCATGTTCCGGGCATCGCCACATGTGAGTCGTACGTACCGCGGCTCCCGAACACGTATGTGCGGGTGGCTGGATGGTGGTCCCGGGATGCCGGGCAGCACAACACAGCGATGGTGAAGTGGGGTCAGTGAACGGCAACCAGGCACCGCGGACCGGTCAGCGCTCCCAGTCGGCGTTCCCCGAGGAGCACCCTGCCGCTGCGCGAACGGCGGACGAACCTGCCCTGTGGGCGGAGGAACTGCCCTGGCTCGACGACCCGGGGCCCTCCGGGCAGGCGCCCGCGCACATCGCCGACCCCGCCGGGCAGGCGCCCGGGCACGTCGGCGACCCCGCCGAGCAGGCGTCCGCGCCGGCCCGCACCACCGGTCCCGCCGGACAGGCGCGGGCAACGGCGGACACCGCACCGGCTCCGGAGCCCGGCCTGAGCGACACCGCCGGACCGTCCCGTACCGGACCACCGCCCGGTACGGGCGAGGAACCGGACGTCCTGATCCACCCCGCACCCCGTCCTGGAAGGTCCGGCCGGGGCCGCGCGGAGTCGCGGCCCGCCCGCAGACGCCGGCGGACCGCGATCGTCACCACCTTCGCCGGTGCGGGGCTCATCGCGACGGTCGCCGTACTGAGCACCCGTCCGGCCCCGCCCGACGAGGTGAGCGCGGCGCCCATGGTGCCGCTCGACCCGGCCACAGCACCGGCCGCCTCACCGGAATCCCACACGGCCCCTTCCTCCTCCCCCTCGTCTTCCCCCTCCCCCTCCTCGTCCACCGCCTCCCCGACCACCGGCCCCACCGGCACCCCGTCCGCGGATCCATCGGCGACCGCGTCCCCCACGCACCCGTCCGAAGCGCCCTCGCACACCACCGCGCCCGCGCGGCCGCCCTCCGGATCGCCGGCTGCACCGGCCCCCGGCCCCGCCACGACACCGAAGCCGTACGTGGTCCGGGCGACCACCGTGCTGGGCCCCGGCGACTCGGTGTCCTCGGGCAAGGCCACCCTGGCCATGACGGCCGGGGGGAACTTCGTCGTCACCGACGAGCACGGCGCCGTCCGGTGGGCCTCCCACACCTCGGGCAGCGGCCTGCGCGCCGTCTTCCAGGACGACGGCAACCTGGCGGTCTACACCGCGCAGGGCGCGGTCCGGTGGTCCTCGCGCACCGACGGTCACCCGGGCGCGGTCCTGGTGGTGGGCGCCGACGGCAACGTGCAGATCCGGCAGGACGGAGTGGTCCTCTGGCAGACGGGTACCGGGCATTGAGCCGGACGCCCGGCACCGCACCGGGTCCCGCGGGGACCGCACCCGGCAGGCGCACGCGCCGCGGACAGCACCCGGCACGCCCATGACGGCACCGCTCCCCCGCACCGGTCCCCGGCGCGGCGTTCCGCACCTGACCGCCCGGCGCGCCGGAAACGCCTGGCTGATCCACCCCATGGACGCTCTCGACCAGCGTTCCTGGATGTACGCGGCGGGACTGGCCCGCGACCCCGAAGGCACCCTGGTCGTCGTCGACACTCCGAAAGAACCGTCCCCGGACTTCCTGCCCGGCATCCTCCGCGCACTGCCGCCCGGCCGGTCGGAGCTCCGGCTGCTCTTCGGACGGACGCCCCCCGGCGGAGTCGCACGGGCGGGGAAGTGGCTGGCGGCCCGTTCCGGACGCGTGGTGGTGACGACGACCGCCCGCCCCCGGCCCACGGCCCAGGGTGCCCTCTTCGTCGGTCCCGACCGGGGACCGGGCTGGACGAGGTACACCCCTGCCGGGGACGAATCGCCGGCAGGACGGCGCTTCCCGCGTCCCTCCTGGGAGGACGACCTGTCGGACGGGCCCGTCGCCGTCTCGCCGTGGAGCCAGGCCGAGCCCATACCCGCCGGACTGTGGCTCCGCCCGGCGGGACCCGCCCCCGTCCCGCCCGACCACCGGACGCTGGTGACGACACGTCTGAGGAGCAGGCCGGACGCGGTCACGGTCGTCCTCGGTCTGCCCGGCGACACCGCCGTTCCGCTGGCCGACGTGGCCCGCCTGTGGCAGGCGCTGCCCGGTCACCTGCGCTCCGCCACCTGGTTCTGCTGCTTCGGACCGGTCGCGCTGCCACCGGGCACCGCGTTCGACGCGGCACTGGCCGCCGCGGTCGGGGGCACCGTGCGGTCGTACAACGGGCTGCCCGTCAGCCCCACGCCCCGGGAGCCCATCGACGACCCGGTGATGACGGTCGGCGGCGACGGATCACTCGGCCGGCCACTGATGACACACGAACTCGTCCGGTTCCCGCCGCAGGACGCGGCGAGAGATCGGGACCCCATGGTGACGGGCCACCGCTGGCCCGTCGAGGGCCTGCCGATGCTGCGCCCCGGCGTCTACCAGCGGGACCCGGACACCGTGCTGGAGGTGCTGCGCTGCGGTCTGTGGGTCCGCGGCCCACAGGAGCCGGCCGGGGACGGGCCGCGCTTCCTTCCCGTGGATCGATCGGCCGAACTGGTGCTCTACGACACCAGTGATACCAGTCGGCTCCCGGCCTTCCGCCGGCTCGCCAAGGAGATCGCACAACAGGTCTTCGCGGCACACGGAGTCCCCGTCCAGGTGCGGACCGCTCCCCGGGCACCCCTGCCCCAGGACTCCGCGCCGCCGTCCGCAACCAGCGGCCCGCCTGCCCGACCGGTGACCGGCCCCGCGCACGGCACACCCGCTTCCGGAACGGCTGTCCGCCGGGCGGCCCGGCTTCCGGAACAGAGCGAGCGGAGGAAGACGGCGGCCGAGAGGGACGGTACGGGCCGGCCGGGGGGCGCCGTCACGGTACGGCCGACACTGGACGACTGGCTGCGCGGCGCGTTCGGGGCCCGGTACGAGGAGTGCACGTCGTTCGTCGAGGCGCTGATACGACAGCGGGCGTCCGCGCTCGATACACGTGCGGCCGGTGACCCCGTGGCGGAGCTGGCGGCGCTGCGCCTGTACCTGCTGCGGGGCGGCCACATGACCACCGGGCCGGAAACGGCGCCGGACAGCGGGGCCGGCCGGGGGCCGGGGGGGCTCGAGCGGGAACTGCGGCGACGGCTTGTCTCGGGACTGCGCAGACTGCCCGCCTTCCGGGGCCCGGTGACGGTACGGGTGTCACTGCCGGAAACGGGCCTGGCCTGGTACCGGGCGCGGAGCACGCTGACGGACGGCGACTGGTGTGCCACCACCATGTCGGGAAGGCCCGGCCAGCCGGGCGACACCGACGTGGTGATCCTGTCGGCCGACGGCCGCTGCCCGGCGCTGCTCGGGGCCGGCGATCCGGACGTGGTGGTGTTCCCACCGGGCACCCGCTTCGCGCGGCTGCACGTGGAATCCGGGGAACGCGGCACCGTACTGCTGCGGCAGCTCCCCGCCGGGGACACGGCACCGGACCCGCAGGCGGACCGCGACGCACTGCGCCGGCTCCGCCGTGCCCTGGCCGACTGGCGGCGGGACGAGAGCGCCGGTGTGGTCCGCACCGGGCAGCCCGGACGGCTCTTCCGCGCACCCGGCACGGGAACGGCCGCGGAAGCAGGTGCTGCGGACGGGTGATTACGGCGTAATAACCCGTCCGCCGCGTTAGAGAGCCTCAGGTGCCTGGCACCGCGCGGCACACGGCCATGTGCCGCGCGGTGAACGACACCGCTCCGGGGGATCAGGAAGAGATGGGGCAGGAGCAGCGCCGCCATGGTGCCGAGCAGGACCTCGTGCACGGTACCCGGCCGCCCCTCGGTGATCACCCGCCGGGCGTTGCCGGCGAGATGCCGCAGGTCCCCGGCGACGGCGCGCGGGCGCGGGCCCGCGACTGCGTACCGGACGAGCGTCACGATCCAGGCGAGCGCCGCCGCCGGCCACAGGAAACATCGGCGATCACTTCCGGCGCGCCCAGCACCTTCCCCAGTCCCCTGTCCAGCTACCCTGACCCAGTCCCTGTCCGGGGCCCCTCACCCAGTCCCTGTCCGGGGGTCCTCAGTCCACCCAGGCCGTGAACAACGCGTTCAGTCCCTCGGCCATCGTGGGATGCGCGATCATGCCGTCACGGAGGGCCGTGTAAGGCAGGCCCGCCAGCATGGCCGTCTGCACCACCGTGACCACTTCCGCGGCCTCGGGCCCGAGCAGGGCCACGCCGAGGATCTGCTCGCTGTCACGGTCGACGACGGCCTTCCACAGCCCTCGTGTGTCCCGCAGGGTCCGGGCCCTGGGAATGGCCATGACGGGCAGCTTGGCGATCCGCACGTTGTGTCCCGCCGCCCGGGCCTGGTCCTCGGTGAGCCCCACCCGGGCCAGCTCGGGGTCTGTGAAGAGGTTCCAGGGAACGAGGCGCCCGTTCGTGCTCCGGTCGCCGCCCGCGATATTGGCCTTGACGATCCGGTAGTCGTCCAGGGAGACGTGGGTGAACTGGGGGCTGCCCGCCACGTCGCCCACCGCCCAGGTGCGCGGAGCACTCGTCGCGAGCCGGTCGTCGACCTGGACGAAACCGTTCTCGTCGGTGCGGACGCCCGCCGCGTCGAGGCCGAGTTCCCCGGTGACCGGAGCCCTCCCGGTGGCGGCCAGCAGATCGTCGGCCTCCAGCCTGCGGCCGTCCTCCAGGAGGACCGATACCGTCCCGCCCTCGCGGACGACCTCCTTCGCCGCCGAGCCGGTGACCAGTTCCACGCCGTCCTCGCGCAGGTAACCGAGGAGCGCCTCGGCCACGTCGGAGTCCTCCCGGGGCAGCAGGCGCGGCCCACTCTCCAGGACGGTGACCCGGCTGCCGAAAGCGGCGAACATCTGGGCGAACTCGAGGCCGACGTACCCACCGCCGATCACCACCAGGCGGTCCGGGATGTGGTGCAGGTCCATGATGGACTCGCTGGTGAGCGGCTTGGCGGTGGCCAACCCCGGGACGGGGGCGATCCGCGGGACGGTGCCCGTGTTGATCACCACGTCCTTGCCCCGTACGACACGCCGGCCACCGTCGTTGAGCGCGATCTCGACCGTACGTTCGGCGATGAAGCGAGCCGTCCCCAGGACCAGGTCCATGCCGCTGTCGATGAACTGGCGACGGTTCACCTCCACCATGCCCGAGACGACGTCCTCCTTGTGGGAGCGAAGCAGTTCCAAGTCCACTTCGGCCTGGCCGAGCCGCAGCCCCAGGGCCTCCGCGGTCGCCGCCCTGCGCAGCAGCCGCGCGCTGGTGACCAGCGACTTGGTGGGAATGCACGCGACGTTGATACACGTGCCGCCGATCATGCCCCGCTCCACCATCACCACGCGCTGTCCCGCACGAGCGGTGTCCATGGCCAGCGTCTTGCCCGCCTTGCCTCCGCCGACCACCAGCAGGTCGACATCCTCCACGTCCCGCGAAACGACCACGACAGCTCGCCTTCCTCCGAATGCCACTACGGTGAGCGCCCCCTGGCCGGTGTACCGGCGCACAGGGGCTCTCGCCTTCCCAGGGTCGCCCGCCTCCCCGGCGGCGGCATCGGTCAATTGACTCGTGACCTCGTCGGCGGCTGACCGCTCCGCCCTGTTCCGCCATACGCGGTGGTGAGATACGTCCGCCCACTCCGCCCAGCAGGCCGGCAACGGTTCCGGCGTCCTCCAGTTCGTCGGACGCCTTCCGCAACCTGCCCGAAGGTGACGCCACGCCCTTTGACGAGGAGCAAGCGATCCGGCCGCGGGCTGATCCACCTGCCCCTGACCGAAGGCCGGTCCGTACGGACTTGTCGCGCAGGGCTGCGGAGTACATGGGCGAGAGAACCCCGCTCGGCCTCCGGCACCGTGCACAACCGGTTGCCGCACTTCCTGCCGGCCGGCGGCCTGGATATCCGCAGCTTGGCCGAGGCGGTCGGTGATGTCGGTGGAGAAAATGACCAAGACGCCGCCTTATCCGTGAGTGCCTGGGTCTAACCTGATCGGCGCCCCCTGTGTCAGTAGGAGCCGATTTCCGGTCGTGGCATGATCGGCGCCATGGAGCACTTCATACGTCCCAACGGTTCACCGCCCGTCAATGGCTACAGCCACGCGGTCGCCTTCACCGGAGCGATGGTCGCCGTCTCAGGTCAGGTTCCGGTGGACGGCGACGGCAATCTGGTTGGTAAAGAGGACGCTGAGACCCAGGTTCGGCAGGTCTACGCGAATCTGACCACCGCACTGGAGGCAGCGGGCTCCGGCCTGGAGCACGTAGTCAAATTGACGGTCTACCTGACCGATCTGGGCGATCTTGGCGCGTTCCGCAAAGTGCGAGACGAGTACCAGGACGCAGAACACCCGCCCGCCTGCTCCTTGGTGAGGGTCGCCGGCCTGGTCAACCCCGATTTCCGGGTCGAGATTGACGCATTGGCCGTGGCACCGAGCGCTGGATAACGATCGAATTCCGGCGGAACCTTGGGAACGCGGACTGCTCCACCCCGTCGGCGAGCTACGAGACGCGCTTCCGTGCGTACAGTGCGCGACCCGACGTGCTCAAGCTCGACAGTGACGAGACCGGCGAGGAGTTGAGCAGCGCGGGTTTTCGACTACGTGAGTCTCACGGTCTGTGTGAAACTCGCAGCATGGATATGGGGCGGGAGTCGCGGTGGGAGAAGGACGCGATGACGGTGGAGATCGTGTTCGCCCTGGTGACGGCTGCTGTCCTTGCCGCAGCCGTGTTCGGCGTGCTACTGATCCCGGCACTGGTCGTGGGTACCTCCGAGCCTGCGGGGAAATGCCTGCTCGTGACGGGAGTCGTGCTAGCGGCGTTTGCCTCGGTGTGGCGTGTGGCACGGGTACTGCTCCGCTTCGATGCGCGTCGGCATCAGGGGCGTTGACCCGGGTCGATCGCGCTCACCTCCGAACGCCTCTCGCCGCATGTCCGCGCCAATGGGTGGGACGTCACACGGTCCTGCTCAGATCGTCAAGCCACTCACCCAGTTGGTGGGCCGGAGCACCGACGCGAACTGACTTCCACGGGCCCGACGTTCGGCCCGTGCATGTGGCGGCCCCGGCCAGATACCTCTGGTCGGGGCCGGCGCGCGTTCGGACTGAGTCTTCGCCGAGCATGTTCCTGCCGCGCCTGGACGAGGCGAGCTGGGCGATCCAAGGCCAGCAGGGTGACGTCCAGCGCGCCTACGCCCGGCTCTTCCTCGCCCTTTGGACGCCGTTTTGCCGGAGCGGCAACAGGAGTGGCTTGACCGGGCCACGATGGGTGACGTTGGGCCCGTGACCGACAACATCGCAGCGGGATCGCCCGCGTCTGACACTTCCTTTCCTGGCGACGGATACGTCGGAGACCCCGCGGTGCGGGCAGAGTGGGACAACCGATACGCCGACCGACAACAGCTGTGGAGCGGCCGGCCCAACGGTGCGCTCGTGGCCGAGGTCGCCGGGCTCACGCCCGGGCGGGTGCTCGACGTCGGCTGCGGCGAGGGCGCGGACGCCGTCTGGCTCGCGCGCGGCGGCTGGGACGTGACCGCGCTCGAGGTCTCGGGCGTGGCGCTGGAGCGGGCGGCCGGGCACGCACGGGACGCAGGCGTCGGCGTTCGCTGGGTACACGCCGCGCTGACGGAAGCGGCACTCCCGCCGGCCTCCTTCGACCTGGTCTCCGCGCAGTATCCAGCCCTGCTGCGCACCCCCGACGCCGCAGCCGAGCGAGCGCTGCTCGCGGCCGTCGCGCCCGGCGGTGTGCTGCTGCTCGTACACCACTCGGGGATGGACACGCAGCAGGCGCACGACAGCGGCTTCGACCCGGCTGACTACGTCTGGCCCTCGATGGTCGCCGCCCTGCTCACCGACGACTGGAAGGTGGAGGTGAACGAGCAGCGCCCACGCGTGGCACCCGACGGCGGCGCCGGCGCGCACCATACCGACGACTTGGTGCTGCGTGCGCGACGGCTGCGCTGAGCCCCTCCGCTCACAGCAGGCCCGGCATCTGGGCGGACTGGATGACCGAGCCACCGAAAACGGGCTGCGGCCTCCTCGGGCAGGTCGAGGCGCTGGCGCGGCCGAGGGAGCCACACGTCCGGGCCAGCGGGCAGCAGGCCCCTGCGGAGGAGCTTGACGCGGCGGCGGCACCAGGTGCGGCGCCGGGTGCGGATCAGTGTGCCGTCGATCAGGACGGTGTGGCCACCCGTTCGGCTGACTTCTTCAGCGCGCGCTCCAGGCGCTGGACCCGTGCGGCAAGCAGTTCGATCAGTTCCGGGCCCCAAGGACGCACCGTCGTGGCGGAGATGTGGTTGCCGCCTGCCAGGTCGGCAAGCCGCTGGTCATGGCGGAGAACCGCGAGGACGATCGCGGCGATCTGCCCGGGCGGCAGCTTGCGCCACCGGGAGCGGATCTTCGGATGGCCGCGGAGCAGGTCGCCGAGGAAGGTCCGGGTGGCCCACATCGTCTGCCGTTTCGGTGATCAGGGATCCGCGGATTCCCGGCGTGAGCGAGGTAGCCGTCCGTACGACGGACTTCAGCGCGGCGTTCGCCGGACTTGATCAGCGGTGGGAAGACTGGGCGTACCGGAGGGCCAGACGTTCCTGATCAGCCCGGACGGCGAGTACGACGTCCTGTTGAGACGCGGGCGGGCCGGCCCGGAGCATCTTCTCCGGGCCGGCCCGCGCACGCGATGTCAGTTTGCGGCGGGGACCGGGTCGCGGGTCGGTCCGGGCATCGCCGCGGGTGCGGGCGTCTGCTTCGGAGCGGGCTCGGCTGTCACCGTGGAGGGAGCGGGGGCGGGGGCGTAGGGGATCTCTCCGCGCAGGACGGCCTTGGCGCGGTCCTCGTCGAGCTCGCCCTCCCAGCGGGCGACGGCCAGGGTGGCGACGCCGTTGCCGACCAGGCTGGTCAGGGCGCGGGCTTCGGACATGAACCGGTCGACGCCGAATATCAGCGCGAGGGCGGCGACCGGGACGTGTGGGACGGCGCTGAGAGTCGCGGCCAGGGCGATGAAGCCGGAGCCGGTGACGCCTGCGGCGCCCTTGGAGGTGAGCAGCATGACGGCGAGCATGGCCAGCTGCTGGGTGAGGCTGAGGTCGATGCCGAGGGCCTGGGCGAGGAAGACCGATCCCATGGTCAGGTAGATGGCCGTGCCGTCGAGGTTGAAGGAGTATCCGGCGGGCAGCGTGATGCCGACGACCGGTTTCGAGGCGCCCACGTGCTGGAGCTTGGCCATCATGCGCGGCAGGACGGGCTCGGTGGAGGAAGTGCCCAGGACGATCAGCAGCTCTTCCTTGATGTAACGCAGGAAGGGCAGCAGCCGTAGTCCGTTCAGGCGCATCACGGTACCGAGGACGACCAGGACGAAGAAGAGGGAGGTCAGCCAGAACGAGCCGACCAGCAGGGCCAGGTGACGCAGGGTGCCCAGGCCGTAGTGGCCGATGGTGAAGGCCATCGAGCCGAACGCGCCGACGGGGGCGAGCCGCATGATCCAGCGGATGAGCGTGAACAGGACCGTGGAGAACTTCTCGATGCCCCGGGCGATGCCCAGGCCGGCCTCCCCGCTGGCGTGCAGGCCGAAGCCGATGAGCACCGACACCAGCAGCACCGGCAGGATCTCGTTGCCGGTCAGGGCGCTGAGCAGGGTGGCCGGGATGATGGCCAGGAGGAAATCGGCGAAACCCTCGTGGGCCGTGGTCGCCTCCGGCGGCAGGCCCTTGTCGGACAGGGCCGAAACATCGACGTGCAGACCGCTGCCCGGCTGGACGACGTTGACGACGACCAGCCCGACCACCATGGCCACGGTGGTCAGCACCTCGAAGTAGACCAGAGCCTTCAGGCTCACCCGGCCGACCGCGCGGGCGTTGCCCATGGAGGCGATGCCGTGGACGACCGTGCAGAAGATGATCGGCGCGATGAACATCTTCACCAGCGCGATGAAGCCGTCGCCGAGCGGCTTCAGGTCAGCGCTGAAGGACGGCCACAGCCCGCCCACGACGGCGCCGAGAAGGACGGCAATCAGGCACTGGACGTAGAGATGGGACAGCATCCGGCGGATGCGGCCCGGTGGTGCGGTGACGGTACCCGGGGCGGCGTCGTTGCGGCTCATGCGGGGCGTCCTTCCAGGACGGGGACAAGGAGTTCGGCTCGGGCGATACGCCGGGCGGCGCGGTGCAGGAGCACCGTGGGGGACGCGCCGTCCGGTGCGGGAACGGCTCGGGTGGTGACCACGCCGGCGGGGGTGCCCAGGCGCAGCGTGCCGTCGGCGGTCTGCCGGGCGACGCGGTGCGCGAGGGTGCCGGGGGTGGCGGCGGCCGTGGCCAGGGCGACGGCGGAGGTCAGGCCGATCGCCGGGTGCGGGGCGTGCATGGAGACCATGCGCACGGCCAGGTCGTACTCGTCGTGGTTGACGAGGATCCCCTGTGCGGTGCGATAGAGCGCGGGTCGGGCGACGATGCCCGCCTTCGGCACCGTGTGGCTGACCGGATCGTCCTCGCGGGCCAGCCCCATGGCCAGCGCTGCCTGGCGGCGCAGCAGCGTCAGCGCGGGTACTGCGGCGGCGAACGCGGTGAGGGATTCCGTGCCCTCGAGGCCGAACGCCTTGGCCTCGAACAGCGCGGCGGGCGCGCCGGCGTCCACCAGGGACGCCTCGACGGGACCGTCCGGGCCGGTCAGCTCATCCAGTGCCCGGCCGGTCGGCAGTGCCCGGCCGGTCGTCGAGCCCGCCGGATCCTGGAACCCGAGCAGGACCGGCACACCCGGCGCCGAGGTGCCCGGCACCCTGGCCGTGCCCTCTTCCGGGGCCACGCCCGCGGGGGTGGGGATCGTGCCGGCGAGGCGGGCCCCGGTGTTGACGTTGAGCATGCGGACCGTGGTGGTGTCCGACGTGATCGGCACGAGATCGTGGTGGACGGCGTACAAGGCCACGGCAGTGGCGCAGTTGCCGCAGTTGCTGGCCCACTCCACGCGCTCGTCGCCGATCCCGACCTGTGCGAAGGCGTACTCGACATCCACACCCGGCTGGGTCGACGCCTGTACGACGGCGGCCTTGGATGTGGTGGAGGAGGCACCGCCGACGCCGTCGATCTGGCGGGGGTCGGCGGCGTTGAAGGCGGCAAGCAGGAGGGCATCGACGTCCACGCCCGTGGCGGCCACGTCGTGGTGGTCGAAGATCCAGCACTTGCTGGTTCCTCCGCGGATCATCTCGCCCTGCAGACGCAGCACAACTGACTCCTCACAGCCATGGAAGGGGGCCCACCGACGGCCTCGCCGTGCGTGGTGTCCTCCACGGTGGGTTACGGCTGCGTGAAGTACAATCTCGGAAATCTGCATGGCTATTAAGCTGGAGTGAACGCTGGAGGTGGCGGCATGCTCGACGTCCGGCGAATCCTGCTGTTCACGGAGGTCGCCCGGCGCGGTTCGGTGACCGCGACAGCCCGCGCCCTCAACTACACCCCGTCAGCGGTATCGCAGCAGATCAGCCGCCTGGAAACGGAGGCAGGCCAGCCCCTGCTCGAACGCCACGCCCGAGGCGTCACCCTCACCGACGCCGGCCGGGCACTGGCCGAACGAGGGCACCGGATCGAACGCGAACTGCGGGCCGCGGAAAACGAACTCGCCGACTTCGCCGGCCTGCGTACGGGCATCCTGCGCATCGGCACCTTCCCCACGGTCGGCGCCTCGCTCCTCCCGCAGGCCGTGATCGCCTTCCGTGACGCCCACCCCGACGTACGGCTGACCGTCCGCAGCGCCCGCATCGCCGGGCTGTGGACCATGCTGGGGAACCGGGAGATCGAGCTGTCGCTGATGTGGGACTACGACTGGAGCCGAATCGACCGGGAGGACATCGTCGTCACCCCGCTCCTCGATGACCCGCCGGCCCTTCTCGTCAGCGACCACCATCCACTCGCCGACCGCGGCACCGCCTCACTCGCCGACTTCGCCCACGACCCCTGGATCACCCGCGCCGAACATCATCCGGTGGCCGAAGCCCTCGTCCGCGGCTGCCGCGCCGCCGGCTTCGAGCCCCACATCGTCTACGAGGCCCACGACTACCAGGAAGCCCAGGCCATGGTCGCCGCCGGCATCGGCGTCGCCCTCGCCCCCACCCTGGCCCTGGAGGGCATTCGACCCGGCGTCAGCGTCCTTCCCCTCCAGGCGCCGGCCCCCATCCGCCGCATCCTCCTGGTTCGCATGGCCGACCACTCGCCCACCCCCGCCGCCCTGACCTTCGCCACACTCCTCCGCGACGCCGCTGCGGCCCGAACCCTCTGACGCACTTCGGTGTCAGACCTGAGCGACGGGCGGCGGCAGGCAACCCTGGCCGTACGTTGGGTCCGGCGGCGTGATCCTGAAGGAACACGGGATCCGAGGTGAGCTCGGCGAGCGTCGGCTCCGGAAGCGACCAGGCCGAGGACGAGGACGTCCGCTACGCGGCCGTCGGCCGGCTCTCCGTCACCTGCTGAGCCTCCGCCAACTTGGAATCGCAGGTCAAAGTGCTGGTGTGACCGGTTCTCGGAATGCTGGTACGTGCACGCCAGGACGCGGACCACGTACGGCGTTGCGCTCACCCGAGCCGCCGGCGGCCGCCCGCTCGCGCTCGAACGCCGGCGCCCACCGGTCCGCCCGGCCGGCGCGCAGCTGGGCGAGGAGTTCGGCCGGCGCCCCGGGCGCGGGGGCGTGCGGCGCGAGGAGGACGTGGTCGGGCTGCGCGCTCGTCTGGTCCTCCCGGCGGGTCCTCCCCTCACGGTACGCGCGCCGGGTGGCCGCGGACGCGGACATGCGGCGATCCCCTCCTACCGGGTGCACAGGGCGCGGGCGACGGCCTGGGCGTGCTCGCGCATGCTGCCCACAGCCAGCCTGCGGCAGGTGTCGGCGCCAACTTCCAGTCGTCACCGACAAGTTGGGGGAATCTTGGCGTCCTGATGACATGATGCGGCACCAGGGGTAGTTGTCTGGTGTCCGTGTCATTCGGGGGTGTCATGGGAACAGCCGAACTCGCCGCGGCCGCTGTCGGGGGCGTGGTGGAGTCGGGGGTGACGCCGATCTCCGCCGCGACGGCCTTCGCGCTGCCGAACTACTTGAGCAGGAACCCGATCTGACCCTGCTCCTGGGCGTAGGCGACGGTGTGCGTCTGGTAGCAACCGTCGCGGGCTTGCTCGACGAGGGCATCCTGGTCCGCGCAGAGGACGGGCTCATGAAGGCGCAGGTGGCACGGCAAGAGAGGCTGTTTCACCAGATCATATCACTTTGCGTCACCAATGCTGCACGGCGTGTAATATTCCGCGTGGTGGAGAGGAGGCCGCAGATGACGATGAGCGAATACCGCTCGCCCGGTGCGGGCCGTCTGCTGACGGTCGCAGTGCTGCTCATAGGCCGGCGCCGCCGCCAACCGGCGCCGCCGCGTCCCAGGCTGTGGCTGCCTCGGTAGTCCGGGCGTCCACCCGCCGCCGCGTGTGATGCCGGGTGGGCCCTGTCGACTGTGCTTGGCCCCTCCGCAGCCCGGTGCGTCGTACGCCGCGGACTGCCCGTACCCCGGAAACAGGAGACCTCATGAAGCGTGTCGCTCGCGGCGCTCTGCTCGCCGCTGCCCTGCTCGCCTTCTCCCTGCCGGCATCCCCTGCCGGCGCCGCCGACGACATCGTCAGGAACGGCGAGTTCGAAGCCCCCTTCGTGCCCGCCTACGGCCTCGCCACCTTCGCGCCATACACCACCCCCGGCATCCCCGAGTGGAGGGTGGCCGAGGGCACCGTCGACGTCTACAGCACCCAACTGGCCGGCTTCTACGACCAGGCCGTCGACCTCAACGGCGGCTCCCGCGGCGCTATCACCCAGGTCATTCGAACCACCCCTGGCAAGACGGTGCACCTGAGCTGGTACCACACCCGCAACACCCACCCAGTGTGCGTGAACGAGCCCCCGCAGTCCTACGACGTGTCGGTCGAGGGGGCAGCCGAAGAGGTGTTCACCACTCTCGGCAGGATCGGCAACTGGCAGCCCAAGGAACTCACCTTCAGGGCCACACGCAGCCGCTACAACCTCACCTTCTCCTCCGACGTCCAGGGCGTGTGCGGCGCGCTGATCTCCGACGTCCAGGGCGAGGCGATCACCAACTCCTAGCGGCCCGTAGCGGGGCCCGGCGCACCATCGCAACCGGTCGGTTCGCCGGAGCCCCGCCCGGGCCCCGTCCCTCGTACCGGACGTACTCGGGCCGGGTCGCTGCTCCCGGCCCGGCCGCCGCGCCCCGCGATGGGCCCGGAGTCCTATCCGTGGGCTCGACCAGCGGCTTCGCACATCGGTGGCGGATTCAGGCCGCCCAGCGATTACCGCGACTGGCGCCGGCTGTTCGGCATCTGTAGACGCATCTCCAAGTCACTGACGACTCAGCGCTAACGACACCCGTTCCGGTCGTCCGTCAGCCTGTTGGTGACCTCGGTATGTACTTTCGGCGCTGTACCGTGACGCCGAGTCATGCCGCCGCGCTCGAAGAAGGGTGACCATGACACACGCACAGAAGCTCCTGTACTCCATCGGTGTCGCCATCGTCATCGTAGGTGGCGGTGCCGCATCGGCTGCGGCAGACGAAGGCCATACTCCCGTCGCGGCTTCGCTGGACGAAGCCATGCCGGTGGCGACACCGCTGGACGAGGGCCACGCGCCGGTAGTGACGCCATGGGACGCGGCCACACCGTCCCGCGCTGCCGATTCCGTCTGCCGCTCCAGGATCCGAACCGCCATCGCTCTCAACGAGAAGGCCCTGGCAGCCGACGGTCAACGACCTGACACGGATGCAGCCGCAAGGTACAACCGGAGGACGCAGGCGGAGATTGGTTCAGCGCAAATGGACTGCCGTGGAGCGAGCCACGCCAGGGAGATCAAGCGACAGTTGGACGCGGCGACAGATTCGGTGAGCGCGGCGGAACATCACAACAAAGCCGGGGACGAGGCGCCTGCCAGGCACGCCGAGCAGGATGTGAAGGCTCACCTCGGCAGGGCCAAGGGCATGGCGTGATCGCGAGGTGTCTGGATACCAAGGCGGGTCCGGGGCGCGCGGCCGCGCCGGGCCGGGCAGGGACGGCGGCGCGGGCCGGGCGGGAGATTACTGACCTCCTGGGTGAACAGCGAGGGCTGCTCGAACGCGGCGGAGTAACCGCCGTGGGGAAGCCGGTCGTTCCCCTCCCGGGTGGCTCTCGGAAACGCCCTCTCCTCACGGACCGGGGACGGTGTGAAGCCCTAGGCGCAGTCCCCCCAGGAGGGCGGCAGCGCGGCCCGGAGCCTCGCCCGCTGGGTGTCGGTGAGGTCGGGGAGGTGTGTCAGCCGTCCGACGAGTCGGTGCGCCCGGCTGTCGGTGCTGTCGCGTTCCAGCCGGTTCAGGGCGTGGTCCGCCGCGGCCGTCGCCTGCTGCGGGGTAAGGCCGGGGGTGTCGAGCAGGGGCAGCACCAGGCGCAGGTGCGCCCCTTGAACGTCGAGCCAGCGGAGCGCCATCCCGGCCACGAGTGCCCTGCGGGCGGCGTCGAGTGCGGGGTGGACCAGCAGGATGCGCAGCACTCTGCTGGTCGGCCGGGCGGTGACGTGGGCGGCCGATACCGTCATGGCGCGGTCGAACGTGCGGGCCTGCTGCTCCGGACCGAGGTCGTCCCGCAGGAGCAGGGCGCACAGCAGGTCGTCGACCAGCCGCGTCTGCGTCCGCGGCGACCGGCTGTCCAGCCAGTCCAGCGCGGCGGCGGCGGAGCACCGCACGATCCGCGCGGGGACGTCCGGGCGCCGCAGGAGGCCGGCCAGCAGCCAGTTCCCCTGATCCGGGGCGACCTGGAAGCACGTCCCCACTGCGGTCGCCTGCGCGTCCAGGACCCGACCGAGGTATCCCGGCACCGGCGCCCGGACCTCGTCGACCGTCACCGGCACGGGATCACGCGTCCGCCGGATTCGGCGCCGCCCCCCTGTCCCCGCCGGGACCGGGCTCCTGACCCGTGTGCCCGCCGGGCAGCGCGGCGGCTCGGTTGTAGGTGAGTCGTACGGCCAGTGTGGCCTCACCCGATGCGCCGGCCATGATGACGTTCCCGTTCGCGGAGAACTTCAGGCCGAACTCGACCTCCATCGTGTCGGGGCGGGCTGCCCGGCGGCCCGCTTCCTCGATCACCTGCATGGTGGAGGTGGCGACTTCCACGATCGCCGACTGCGCCCGTACGAAGGCATCCCGCGCATGGCCGACCGCGTCGGTGACGCGTGAGGCGGCCGAGGTGGCCTGTGTACCGGCCACGGGAACCGTCTCCACCAACAGCTCGATCTCCCCGACCCGCACCGGTAACGTGACGCCGACCATACGCGTCCCCCTCACTCGTCCAGCGGACCACCGCGAAGCAGTCGATCGGTACCCCACCATTTCTACCAGGGAAACGGGTGGGGCGGACCGGCCGCGACGGCAGCCCTGCGGCAACACCTCGGGGTCAGGAAGCCGGTCATCGTGTGAGCCCCGGATCCAGCGCCCGTGCCAGGGCGGCGGTGACGGCGGCGGCTTGGGCCGGCAGGTGTTGTTCCGCCCAGCTTCCGGCGAGGCCGAGGAAGTCCCGCAAGTCCCGCTGGGCACCGGTGACGAGCATGCGTACCTGGTCCACTGGCAGCTCGATCACCGGGCTGTCATCCTCCCCGTGGACGTCGAATGTCAGCCGGACGGTGTCGCCGACGCGTTCGGCCATCGAGGACGGGTCGTGGCCGAAGTAGCAGCAGCCGATGCCGTCGAGCACCTCGAGCCAGTCCCGCCAGCTCTCGAGGCCACCGCAGCAGCCCGGCTCGACGAAGACGGTGCCGGTGGCGGTGTCGGTCACCCGGAACCCGCCGGCGGCGAACAGATCGGGCATGGTGAGCAGTCCGTGCAGGAACGTGCCGAGCGGGTCGGTCGGGCACGGCCCATGTTCCTCCTCCGGCTCGAAGTCGTTGCAACTGGCGATCCGCATGACTGCCGTGCCGATCTCCGCCGGAGTCAACTCCCCGTTGAGAACGAGGTAGTCGTACGACCCGTGCTCGCCGATGGGCCAGAGCACGAAGTCGTCGGCAGCGAGGAACTCCAGGACGGGCTGCATCACAATCACAGGGGGATGATGCCGGACCCACTGCCGCGCCGCCACGGGCTTCAGCCGCGGTGTCGGACTCAGGGCGGCCCGGCTGACCGGGCCGCGATCAGCTTCGGCGCGCTCCAGCGCGGCTTCGTGCCGACTGCCGGAGCCTCGAGTACGGCGTCCAGGCTTCCTGCCGGTGGCACCGTTCTTCTTCGGCGTCTTCCGGGCCCCGACCAGGGGCTGACGCGGGAGGTCGACCCGGCTCAGCTCGGTCATGCGATCACCGACCAGGTCGTGTCGCCGTCCGGCGGGCGTGCGGCGAGCATGGGCAGCCGGTCCGTCCACGGCGCGGGACCAACCTGCTCCGCGGTGGTGGCCGAGCGCGCCGGCCGGGCCCGCTCCGTGTCAGGTCACCCCGGGCTCGGTGCCCGGCGCCGGTGCCGGCCGCTACGCGTCGACGCCGTCGGGTACCAGGAGAACGGGGATGCCGCTGGCGTGCGTCACCGCGTCGCTCACCCGCGGGGTGAACCAGGCGGTGAACATGTTCCGCTTGTGCGGGGTGATCACCAGCAGGTCCGCCGCGAGTTCCCCGACCGTCCTGCTGATGATTCCGGGTACCTCACCGACCGTGCCCGCCGCGAGGTGTCCTTCGGAGCGGACTCCGGCTTCGGCCACCGACTCGACCGCGGCATCGAGGACCCGCCGCGCCGCGTCGGTGTCCTCCAGCCGTACGACCGCCTGGCGCTCGATGTCCGTGACGGCGATGTGCAGCACGTGCACGACGCCGCCCGCGGTCTGCGCCAGGCGGGTCGCCGTGCGCAGGGCGGCCGCGTCGCCCGCGCTGGAATCGACGGCAACCACGATGTTCTGGAACATGAGTCACTCCAATGAGAGCTGAGGTGTTCTGATGGGGAAAAGGGCCGGCGTGGAACCGGGGGAGGGAGATCGCAGGAGGCTCGGGGGCGGCTCGCGGTCAGAGCCCGGGCGTGGCGTCCGCACCGGTTGCGACCGCCGCGTCGGGGGTGGGGAAGTGCGGCAGCACCGTCTCGGCGAGTTCCCGGAGTACCTCCTCGATGGGGCGGTCGCCGGGGCGCAGGTTGAAGGAGACGTGGCTGACGCCGAGGCTGCCCATCTCCCGCAGGTGGTCGACCAGGGCCCTGCTCCCGGTGCGCAGGCCGAGCCGGATCGCGGTCGCGGCGGTGGCCGGATCCTCGGTGAGGTCCAGTTGCATGGGAGTGAGGTACGGCTTGGGGGTCCCGGCGGTGAGCTGCTGCCATTCGCGGGTCTTCAGCCGCAGGGCACCCAGGGGGCGGGGGTAGTTGAGGGAGGCATCGGCGTTGCGTGAGATCCACTCCGCGGACTGCTGGGCATGGCCCGCGATGGCGAGGGGAATGGTCCGGCCCGTCGGCTTGGGCAGCACCTCGAGCTTGCGGTCGGCGCCGAGTCCGATGTCGGGCAGGCTGATGCCCTGCCCGACGGGACGGGTGGCCCAGGCCGCGCGCAGGATCTCCACGCTTCTGCGGAACGTGGCACCGCGAGCCTCGAAGTCCTCGCCGAACAAGGGGTACTCCACCGGCCGGTCCCCGCTGGCCAGCCCGAGGACGAACCGGCCGCCGGAGAGGACGTCGACGGTGGCCGCCGCCTTCGCGACGAGCAGCGGCTGCCGCAGCGGCAGCACGATGGCACCGGTGCCGAGCACGGCCCGCTCGGTGACGGCCGCGAGATGCCCCAGGTGCGTGAACGCCTCGAAGACGGAGCCGGCGTCGCCGAACTGCTCGGGGTCGTACAGGGGTACGTCGCGGACCCACAGGCTCGCGAAACCCAAGGTGTCGGCGAGACGTGCCAATTCCGTGTGACGTGTCAGGTCGGGGACTCCGAAGGGACGGCCGGCTGCCCGGTCGGCGCGCACACGCGTGTGGCCCCAGTCGTTGTCGAGAGGAAGCTCAAGGCCCAGAGTCGGCAGGCCCGCGGGGTTCACGAGCCGGTCGAGGGCGGTGGCAGCGGGGGTGGGAGACATCGGGTGGAACCTTTCAGCGTTCGGTACGGCCTGAGGCCCGGGGGTGTGCGACCCCGGCGGTGTGCGACCCCGGCGGAACCGGGTCGGGGCCGCGGCCCCGGAGGGAGAGGAGGGGTGGCTTGGGCGCGCGGGCGCGAGGGTTCGTCCCGCGCGCCCTCGCGGAGCGGCCCGCCATCCGGAGCGGCGCGGCCCGTGCGGAACCGTGCGGGCCGCTCCCGTCCCAACGGGCCAGGGGGCTGGGTTTTCCGTTCGGATCGGGCCGGGCCGGGGCCGGGGGCCCGGTTCCGCGCTCTCCCGGCCGTGGCCGTGGGAAAGCGTGCCCGGCGTCGCGACGGGGCGCGCGTCGGCGCTAGTTGAGGGTGTCGGGGTCCGGACCGGTGCGCAGACCGCGGTCGAGGGCGGCGATCGCGGCCATTTCCTCGTCCGACAGGGTGAAGTCGAAGACGTCGAGGTTCTCGCGCATGCGGGCGGGCGTCACGGACTTGGGGATGACGATGTTGCCGAGCTGGAGGTGCCAGCGCAGGACGACCTGCGCGGGCGACTTGGCGTGCCGCGCGGCGATGGCGGTGATCGCTTCGTCACCGAGGACGGCGCCCTGTGCCAGCGGGCTCCATGCCTCGGTGGCGATACCGAGGTCGGCGTGCAGGGCGCGCAGCTCGTTCTGCTGGAGGCCGGGGTGCAGCTCGATCTGGTTGACCACCGGCACCAGGCCGGTGCCGTCCAGCAGCCGCTTCAGGTGCGCCGGCTGGAAGTTGGAGACGCCCGCGGCCCTGATCCGTCCGTCGGCGGCCAGCTTCTCGATGGCCTTCCAGGACTCCCGGTACAGGTCACGGGCCGGGGTCGGCCAGTGGATCAGATAGAGGTCGACGTAGTCCAGTCCCAGCCTTTCCAGGCTGGCGTCGAAGGCCTTGAGCGTGGCGTCGTACCCCTGGTCGGCGTTCCACAGCTTGGTCGTGACGAAGAGGTCGTCGCGAGCGATGCCGGAGTCGGCGAGGGCCTTGCCGACCCCGGATTCGTTGCCGTAGATCGCGGCGGTGTCGATCGAGCGGTAGCCGGCCTCCAGCGCGGCCGAGACGGCTGCGGCCGTCTCGGTGTCGGGCACCTGGAAGACACCGAAGCCGAGCTGGGGGATCTCGACGCCGTTGTGGAGAGTGACGGTGGGGACAGAGGCGTTCATGAACAGGTTCCTTGCGTGGTGAGGGGGGTGGGCAGGCTGTGGGAAGGGCCGTCCGGGTCGAACAGGTCGACGAGGTCGGCCGTCGGGGCGTTCATCCGGAGCGCGGTGCACGCCCGGCGGTCGCCTCCTCGCCGTCCGCCGTGACGACCGCGCCGTGCTGATCTCCTCTGGGATCAGTACCCGTGAGGGCGGCGGTGATCAGCACCTCCGCGCTCGCTGTCAGTGGCCGACCGGGGCGCTGGTCTGCCGTGCCGGCGTGTGGGTGGCACCGGGCACACCGTCGCCGGAGGCCCGGCGCGCGCGGCGGTCGAGGAACGCGGCGACGAAGGACAGCAGCAGGGCAGTGCCGGAGAGCAGGGCGCCGACCCAGTTCGGCGAGGTGTAGCCGAGTCCGGCCGCGATCACCACACCACCGAGCCACGCGGCCAGCGCGTTGCCGAGGTTGAAGGCGCCGATGTTGGCGGCCGAGGCCAGGGTCGGGGCGGCCGAGGCCTGGTCGAGGACCCATTTCTGCAACGGGGGCACCGTGGCGAATCCCAGGGCGCCGATCAGGGAGAGGGTGATCGCCGCCAGCACCTTGTTGTGGGCGGTGGCGGTGAACAGCAGCAGTACCGCGGCCAGGCTCGCCAGGGTGGTGAAGAGCATCGGCATCAGGGCGCGGTCGGCGAACTTGCCGCCGAGCAGGTTGCCGAGGAACATGCCGACGCCGAAGAGGACGAGCAGCCAGGTCACGGCGCCCTCGCGGAAGCCTGCCACCTGGGTCATCATCGGCGTGATGTAGGTGATCGCCGCGAAGACACCGCCGTAGCCGAGGACGGTCATCGCCATGGCGAGCCAGACCTGTACGTTCTTGAACGCGGCGAACTCGGCGCGGACGTTCCCGGCCTGGGGCTTGCCCTGCTCGGGGACGAGCTTGGCGACGCCCAGCAGGCCGATGAGGCCGAGGGCTGCGACGATGGCGAAGGTGACGCGCCAGCCGGCGATCTGTCCGATGTAGGTGCCGCCGGGTACCCCGACGATGTTGGCGATGGTCAGGCCCATGAACATCAAGGAGATGGCGGAGGCCTTCTTCTCGGGGGCGACCAGGTCCGCGGCGACCACCGAGCCGATGCCGAAGAACGCGCCGTGCGCGAGGGAGGCGACGACCCGGCCGACGAGCATGAGGCCGAAGCTCGGGGCGGCGGCCGAAAGGGCGTTGCCCACGACGAACAGGCCCATGAGGAACATGAGCATCTTCCTGCGGGACACCCTGGTGCCGAGCACGGTGAGGAGCGGGGCTCCGATGACGACGCCGAGCGCGTAGCCGGACACCAGCCAGCCGGCGGTCGGGATGCTGACGCCGAAGTCGTCCGCGACCTGGGGCAGCACGCCCATGATCACGAATTCGGTGGTGCCGATCCCGAAGGCCCCGATGGCGAGGGCCAGGAGCGCGAGAGGCATGGGAGAGACCTTCCAGATGATTGCGTTAGACGCTTACCTTCGAAGACAATAGTTGCAGACGCCTGATACTTGCAAACGCCGTTTGCCGAACTTTGAAATATTCTTCGTCCGCATGTATGGTGACGGGGGCCTGGTTCGCCGCTGAAGGAGGCTTCCGTGACCGCTTGTGCTCCCGCGCTTCCCGTCCTGACCCAGGGCTGGTCCGCCCTCTCCGTGCTGCACGGCAGGATCGAGGCACACCTCGGACACGTGCTGGAGAGCGAGCACGGCCTGAGCGCCCGTGAGTACGCCCTGCTCGACGTGCTCAGCCGACAGCACGACGGGGTCGGAGGGCACCTACAGATGAGACAGGTCGCCCACACCCTCGTCCTCAGCCAGAGCGCCACCACGCGGCTGGTCACCCGTCTCGAGGACCGCGGACTGCTGTCCCGCTACCTGTGCCCCACCGACCGCCGCGGGATCTACACCGATGTGACGGACGCCGGTGCGGAACTGCTCGACGCGGCCCGCCCCGCCCACGGCACCGCCCTGCGGGCGGCACTCGCCGAGGCAGCTCAGGACGCCAGGCTCGCACCGCTGGTCCGGGCCTTGCAGGCGCCGCCCGCCCCGGTCGCTGTCGCCGCCTGAACCGGGACCTGACCGGTGCCGTCGCAGGCGCCGCCCGCCCCGGTCGCTGTCGCCGCCTGAACCGGGACCTGACCGGCGCCGTCGAGCGCGCGAAGCCGTGCCCGTTCGCGGCGCGACCGGGGCGCCGGCTCGTTCGAGCCCGGATCGCCGCTGCCACCGCACCGACCTCGGCCGGCCAACCCGGGAAGCCCGACGAAGCACGCCGGTGAGCGAGCCACGAGCGTACGAAGGGCTCCGGCAAAAGGCCCATGGATGACAGCGCACACATTTTGCCTGTGAGGGCACTGCGCAGCGGCCCGGCGCGACCGAGGACGGTCGCGCGTACATCATGAGGCGTCCGCAAAAAAACCGGCCAACCGGTGGGTGTCACGGCGGCCGTCGATCACTGGCTGCTGACGCGCCCCGGCCGCCGCATGTCCTTCTTCGAGAGGTGAACGAGTCGATGCACCCGCCGCCGACGCGTTCCTTCGCACCCCCGTGTGAGCGACACCGTCGTCGACACCGGCCGGATCACCATGTCTGTCGGTCGCGCAGCACTCCGCCGCCTCCATGACCGGGGTCCGCGGGCCACGCCCCGTCCGTCCGATGAATCCGCGCGCGACGAGGCGACGGCGGTGCAACGGAGCCCGGGCGAGGCACCGTCGGCCCGCCGCCCGCCCGGCAAAGGCAGCGCACGCTCCTACGCGCGCCCAGTGAGGAAGCCGCTCCGGCGCCTGATCTTTCGAGGGTCCCCATGCACCGTTTCCAAGCAACGTACGAATCCGGCGGAGCCGACGACCGGCGACTGCCGCTGCGCGGCCGGGAGGAGGAGATGCGCTTCCTGCGTGCGCGCTTCGGGGCCCTGTTGCGCGGGCACGGTGGTGTCGTCCACCTAGAAGGGCCGGCGGGCAGCGGCAAGACCCGCTTGCTGGCCGAGGCCCGTGCCGTCGCGCTGGGGCGGGGAATCCGGGTGTTCCAGGCGAGTGCGGATCCTGATGGCCAGTTCGTCCCTCTGGGCCCTCTGCTGGACGGCGTGTCGACGGGCGGCGGACAGCTCTTCGACACGGACCGGCTCCGTGGGCTCGCGGCGGCGCCCGAGCAACGGTTCTGGCTGCTCCAGGAGTTGCAGGACGGGCTCGAACGGGCGGCGCTCGACACCCCGCTGCTCATCGCCGTGGACGACGGCCAGTGGCTGGACGACATGACACTGCTGGCTCTGCGCGTCCTGCCGGCCCGGCTGGCCGACCACCGGATCCTCTGGATCGTGGCCACACGCAGCGGGGTCCAGGCACCCGCCGTGTCCTCGGCCCTGGAGAGCCTGAAGAAGTCCGGTGCCCATCGCCTGCGTCTCAACGCCCTGACCGACGAGGACGTCGCCGGGGTCACCGAGGACGTGCTCGGGGCGCGGCCGGACGCCGGGACCCTGCGTGCGGTCCGCCGTGCGCAGGGCGTTCCCCTGCTCCTGATCGAACTGCTCCGCGGTCTGCGCGACGAGCACGCCGTGATCGTCGAGAACGACAGGGCACGGATCACCACCGACCGTCTTCCCGCCGGTTTCCACGCCTCCGTGCGACAACGGATCGATCAACTCGGCGCACCGGCCAAGGACGTGGTGCAGACCGCGTCCGCGGTGGGCCGCAGTGTCACCGTCGGCCTGCTAGCCGAACTGCTCGACCGGCCCCCGGCGGCACTCATCGCGCCGGTGCGGGAGTTGCTCGACACCGACCTGTTGTTCGAGGAGGACGACCGCCTGCACTTCCGCCATGACCTGATCCGCGAGGCCGTCGAGAGCAGCCTGCCCTCATCGGTGCGTACGGCGCTGCGCCGTTGCGCCGCGGACGCCTTGCTGGAACGGAACGCGCCGCTGACCGAGGTGGCCGCCCTGCTGGTGGACAGTGCGGAGCCGGGCGATCAGGCGGCCGTCCGGCTGCTGCGGACGGCCGCGCAGGAACTCTCCGCCTCCTCGCCGGCGTCGGCGGTGCACCTCAGCCGCCGGGCGCTGGACCTCACGGCCGAGGGCGACCCGGAACGGCCCGCACTTCTCGCCGAAACGATCCTTCTGCTCTGGCAGACGGGGCAGCCGGCCCAGGCCAGACTGCTCGCCGCGACCGCGCTGCCCAGTGAGCTGGAGCCGGAGGCCGAGGCACGGTTGCGGCTCGGCCTGGCGCGCGTGTCGAGCCAGTACAGCTTCGTGGAGGCGGCCGAGCAGGCCGGCGTCGGAGCCGCTCTCGCCGGCATTCCGGACACACTGCGAGCCGAACTGCTGGCACTGCGGTGCCTGAACCTCTCCATGGTGGGCGATCTCGACGCGACCGCCACCGTGGTGTCCGAGACGCTCGAGGTCGCCGCACGGGCCCACAACCGGACGGCCTGGGCCACGGCGACCGCCGTCGAGTCGGTGGTGCGCTTCTACCAGCTGGACTGGGACTCCGCGCTCGCCTGCGCGGACCAGGCCGCGGCCGTGGCGGCCGACGTGGGGATCAACCACTCGCTGTGGGTGCCGGAGGCCCTGTGGAAAGCCTTCGTGCTCAATGCCGCCGGCCGCTCGCCCGAGGCGCTCGCCGAGTCCCGGACCGGGATTCGCGAGGCACAGCGGCAGGGCCAGGCGGCGGCCACCTACCTGTGGACCACGAACCGCGCCCGGGCCCTGCTGGACGCGGGCCGGCTGGAGGACGCCCAGGTCGAGGCGGAAGCCGCGGCCGCCATGTTCGACGACCTGAGCACAGGCAACTTCGCCGACACCACCCTGCTGTACTCGCTCGGCCGTGCCGCGGTGTACCGGAACGACCTCGAGGCGGCCAGGCGGTACGCGAAGGAGGCCGAACGCATGCTGGACGATTCGGCGGTCCTCGTACGCAACTCCGGCTCGTGGCTGATCGCGCTGGTGACCGACGCCGAAGGCCGTCCCCACGAGGCCATGGAGGTCCTCGACGAGGCGGTGAGCACGTTCGACAAGGCCGGCCCCTCCCTCGCCACCCCCGATGATCCGGCCGATCTTCCCGTCTTCGTCCGCATGGCCCTGCGGGCCGGGGCGGTGGAGCGTGCGGCCGCCGCGGTGCGGATGGCCGTGCAGCGGGCGGCCTTGGGCTCGCGGTTCCCGATCCTGCCGGCGGCGGCCGCCCACGCCCGCGGGCTGTTCGACAACGACCTGACCCTCCTGCTGCAAGCCGTCGACCTGTATCAGGACATCCCCCGCCTGCTTCCCCGGGCCTCGGCACTTGAGGACGTCGGACGTAAACTCCTGCCCATCCGTACGGTGGACGCCGTGCCGTACCTCGACAGGGCACTCGACCTCTACACCGAGGCGGGGGCCGAGCGAGAGGCGGCGCGGGTCCGTCGCCGACTGCGTGCGGCGGGGGCACCCCGGCGCCGTACGACGTCCAGGGGCACCGTCAAGGGGTGGCCGGAGCTGACGGTCTCGGAGGTGACGGTGGTCCGGCTGGTGGCACAGGGGCTGACGAACAGACAGGTCGCACAGCGTCTCGAGAACTCACCGCACACCGTGAACACGCACCTGCGGCACGCGTTCACCAAACTCGGGACCACCTCCCGGGCGGAACTCACCCAGCTCGTCCGGGCGCGTGAACACGCAGAGTAACCGCTTGACATCACCCGAGCGTCCGCCGAACTCGGTGAGAACGCGCGATGTCGTGCCGTGCCTCGTCTGCCAGGATCACTCCGATTACTCCGCAGAATCTCTCGGCGAAGGCGTTCGTCGCTCGAACGAAGAGCTGATCCAAGCAGGTGAGCATCATGGAGACCAGGACACACGACGCCGGGGGCGCCCAAGTGGGGATGTCACTCTCCGGTCTGGACGAGGAGCAGCGCGACGCGGTCTCGGCGGCCCTCGGGCTGCCGCCCGGACACGTCGTGGACGGCACGGTGGTCGCCCGCGCTCACCTGCTGGTGCTGCGGCACGAGGCGGCGGACCACCCGCTGCTCCTCACCGCCGACGATCCGTCCGCCATGCACCGGCAGACCACGACGGCGCTGGAGATGCTCGCTCACGAGCTTCCGAGGAGCAGGGCCCGCACGGCCGCCGCCTCCGGCGCGGACACGGGCGGCCCTTCACCATCGGCGGACCTCCCCGGGCTGCTCGTGCGGCCCGGGAACGAGGAGGCCGCGGACCGGCTGCTGCACCATGCCTTCCCCGCCATGCCCCTGGGCAGGAGGCGGCAGGTGCTGACCGGGACCGGGAGGGCTCCGCTCGCCCTGCTCCACCTGCCGGACGCTCCCGACGTCATCCGGTTCCCGCCGGTGGAGGCACTCCCTGAGGTGGTGCCCCTTTTCGAGGGCGTCGAGGCGCTGTTCGGCATGCGTGTCGGGCGACTGCCCGCACGGACACGTGCCGCCCTGCTGCTGCTTGCTCTCGCGGGCCAGGGCGAGGGCGAGGGCGAAAGTGAAGGCGACCTGCACGTGCTGCGGGCGGCGGGCGGCGACGCGGCCCGGGCCGCGCTGGAAGCGGCCGAGACCGCGAAGCTCGTCGAGGTGGACGACGAGGCCCACCGGGTGCTCTTCCGCCACCCGCTGGTCCGGTCGGCGGTCGTGGGCTCCTCGACCCGTGCCGAACGGCGCCGGGCACACCGTGTACTGGCCGGCCTCGTGGGCGACCCCGACCGGCGTGCGTGGCACCGGGCCGAGGCCTGCGCCACTCCCGACGAGACAACCGCCGCGCTGCTGGAGGAGACCGGCCGCCGCACCATCCGGCGAGGGGACGCCGCCGCCGCGGTCACCGCTCTCGTCCGTGCCGCGGACCTCAGCCCGCACCCCGCCGACCAGAGCCGCCGACTGGCCGAGGCCGCCTACCTCGGCGCCTGCGTCACCGGAGAACTGGAGAACGCGTCGAATCTGCTGCGCCGGGCGCGCGCCGTCGCCACGGGTGGCCGCGGCTCCCTGCACGCCGCCGCGGCCACCGCCCTCGTTCTCCTCGAAGGCGACGGCGACGTGGAAACGGCGTACCGGTTGGTGGTGGACGCGATCGAGGAGGGCTCCCACGGATACGACGCCACCGACAGCGAACTGATCGATGCCCTCTCGACGCTCCTGACCATCTGCGGGTGGGCGGGCCGGGCGGAGTACTGGCCGCCGCTCTTCCGGGCGATCGACCGCCTGGTCCCCGAGCCGCCGGAGGAACTGCTGCTCATGCGCGAGGCCGTCCCCGACCCCGCCCGGGCACGCGAGGGGACCCGAAGGCGTCTGGCGGCGCTGGTCCGGAACGGGGCCGCCGGGGCACATCCCGGCAGTCTCGTCCGGGTCAACACCACCGCCGTCTTCCTCGATCTGCTCGCCGACAGCAGGGCCGGTGCCTGGCAGCTGGTCGAGAGCGGCCGGGCCGGCAACGCTGTCGCCGGCGCTCTGACCGGATTCACGCACCTCTGCCTCGACGACTTCGTCACCGGACGCTGGGAGGAGGGCCGGCGCCTCGCCGACGAGGGCCTGGCTCTCGCCAGGGCCCACGGTTACGCGTTCACCGGCTGGTACTTCCTGTTCCACCTGGCCCTCCTCGCCGCGGCACGAGGCGATGAAGCGGGCTGGACCACCCTGGCGGACGAGCTGGCCCACGTGACCACCCTGCGCCGGGCCCACGGCGCCGCCCGCCTCGCCCATCACGCCAGAGCCCTCGGCGCCCTCGGCCAGGGCGACTTCGAGGCCGCGTACCACCACGTCTGCGAAGTCAGCCCGGCCGGCACCCTCGCGCCGTACGCCCCGAACGCCGCGTGGGTGGCCCTCGACCTGGTCGAGTCCGCCCTGCGCACCAACCGGCGTGCGCAGGCCGAAGCCCATGTACGCGCCATGACGCGGGCCCCCTCGGGCGGCGCCTCACCCCGGATGGCGATGCTCACCCTGGCGGCTCGTGCCCTCGTCGCCCCCGACGCCGAAGCCCTGGTCCTGTTCCGGGCGGCCGTCGACTCGCCCAACGCTCGGGACTGGCCGTTCGACCAAGCGCGTGTGCGGCTGCTCTACGGCGAACGCCTGCGACGCCTGCGCATGATCGCGGAGTCCCGCCACCACCTGAACGCCGCCACGGAGACCTTCATACGCCTGGGTGCCGCTCCGTGGGCGGCGAGGTCGGCCGCGGAACTGCGGGCCGCCGGCCAGCCGCGGTCCGGCACCGCCACCGACGCCGCCGCGTCCGCGGGGCTGACCGCGCAGGAGATGAAGATCGCCTTCCTCGCCGCCGAGGGACTGACGAACAAGCAGATCGGCGAACGGCTCTTCCTCTCCTCCCGCACGGTCAGCTCCCACCTGTACCGGATCTTCCCCAAACTCGGTATCCGTTCGCGGGCGGCGCTGCGGGACGCGCTCTCCCATCGGGGGGCGACGACGGCGGACCAGACCCTGTGACTGGACCGGCGCCAGGGCCTGCGAGAGTGCCGCCAGGTAGGGAGATGACACTGACACATCACATGTTCAGGTGAGAAACACATGACACCGATCACCTAACATCAGTGCATGTGCCCTTATCGGGAAGACGAGAAGCACTTCGGGACACGTGTGTGCCGACGACTGTGGGCCGCCGCCGCGGGCGCGGTGCTGTTGCTGGCCTGCGTCTACGGGGCGTTCGTGCGGACAGCGGCCGGACAGCGCTGGGAGAACGCGGTGCTCCGGGGACGCCGCGAGGACGAGACCCTGGCCGCCGCCCGGGCCGCGAACCGCGTGCTGGATCACATCACCCTGTCCTCGCTCGGCGCCGCTGTCGCGGTGCTGGTCCTGCTCGGGCTGGCACGGCGCCGCTACGTCCTGACGGTGGCCGGCGCCGGGACCGTGGGCTTCTCCGTGCTGATCGCCGAGGTGCTCAAGCGGTACGTGCTGGAGCGGCCGGATCTCGTGGCCGCCCCGGAGCGGCTGCTGGGCAACAGCTTCCCCAGCGGGCACACCACCATCGCGATGAGCGTGCTGTTCGGGCTCGTCCTGGTCGTCCCCTACCGGTGGCGGGGCGTCGCCGTCGGTGTCTGCTCGCTGTGGGCCACCTTCGTCGGCGCCTACACGGTGGCGGCGGGCTGGCACCGGCCCAGTGACACCATCGGGGCCGACCTGCTCGTACTGGCCGTGGCCTGCGCGCTCACCGCGCTCCTGGCGCGAAGCGGCCGGGTGCGTCCCGTCGTGGATCGCCCGCGTCCGTTGCGTGCGCTGTTCGTGATCGCCCCGCTGTGCGGTGTCGCGCTGGCCGGGCTCGGCTGCGGCGCGCTGCTGCTGGTCGACTCGTCGTTCCGGCTCCCGCCCGGTGATCCGGCGGTGCCGCGCCTGGCGTACGCGGGCGGGCACGCGCTGGCCGCGGGGGCCAGTGCGGCAACCACCCTGGCGCTGCTCGCTCTGCTGCACCGGGTCGATCTGGACCGGCCGCGGCCGTCCGGACGGGGCACCGGCCCGCTCTCCTGAACGGTGTCCGCGAGGACCGGCGGCGGGGCTGTCACCACCGCCGGGGCGGCCGGTGGCCAGGTGACCTCCGGACGGTCGCGTGGCGGCCGATCGCCGAAGACCGGCGCCCGGTGGGGAGTCAGCGATGGGGCGGGCCTCCGCGCCGGCCACCGCCGAACTCCTCGACGGCGGCCGACGCGGGATGCCGGGGCCGATGCGCACACCGGTCCGGGAGGCGCGGGTGCCGCACCCGCCGGGCCCCGGTGGCGGGGTGCCGTACTCGAAGGCACTCCGGTGGCAAGGTGCCGTACCCCCCGGGCACTCCGGTAGCGAGGCGCCGCACCCGCAGGCACTCCCGTGGCCAGGTGCGGCACCCGCACGCACTCCCGTCGTGGGCGGTGCGGACGCACGGGGGCTTCCCGGCCGCGGAGGTGTCGGGTCCGCGCCGCCGGTACGGCGCCGGGTCGTCGGCCCGTGGCCGGGGAACACGTCACGTGTCCCACACGCGGGACCCGGTGCCGGCCGTGCTGCCGGGCCGTCGTCACGGTGCCGTGCCACGGGCGCACGCCGGTTCAGTTGCCGTACAGGGCGGCCACCGCGCCCCGGTCCAGCGCCCCCTTGGCCGTGTGGGGCAGGGACGGCACGATGGCGAGGCGCTCCGGCACCTCGTAGGGGGCCAACTGCTCACGGCAGTGGGCGAGGAGATCCCGCTCGGTGCCGGTGCCGCCCCCGGCGAGCACGACCGCCGCGCCGACACGCTGGCCGTAGGTGGGATCGGGGACGGCGAAGACGGCTGCCTCGGTGACGCCGGGGGCACCGGCGAGGACCTCCTCGACGTGTTCGGGGGAGATCTTCTCCCCGCCCCGGTTGATCAGGTTCTTGATCCGGCCGGTCAGGTACAGCCGGCCCGCGGCGTCCTGGACGCCCAGGTCACCGGTGCGGAACCAGCCGTCGTGGAAGGCGGCGGCCGTCTCGGCGGGCTCGGCCAGGTATCCCCGCGCGACGGCGGGGCCGCGCACCCAGACCTCGCCCTCGGTGCCCGCGGCGCACGGCTGCCGGCCGGCGTCGAGGACCCGGATCTCCCCGGCGGTCGGCCGGCCCACGGAACCGGGTGCGCGGTCGCGGGGCCCGTCGAGCGGTTCGCTGGCGGCCTGGTGGGTCGTCTCGGTCATCCCGTAGGCGGACAGCACCGGCGCATCGAGCAGTTGTTCCAGGGCGTGTGCGGTGGCCGCGGGGAGCGGGGCGCTGCAACTGCGGGCGAACCGGAGGGGCAGTGCCGACCGGCCCGGGTACTCCGCGGGCGCGCGCCGGAGCAGGATCTGATGGATGGTGGGCACGGCCGTGTACCAGGTGGCGGACACCGCGCGCATGTCGTCCCAGAAGGTGTGGGCGGTGAACCGGCCGCGTTCCGGCAGCAGCAGGCGGCCTCCGGTGGCGAGCGTGGCCAGCAGCCCGGCCAGCAGCCCGTGCCCGTGGAAGAACGGCATCGCCGCCACCGTGGCGTCCTCGGGGGTGAGTTCGTAGGTCGTCGTGATGCCGTGCAGGGACGCGGCCACGTTGGCGTGGGTCAGCGGGACGATCTTGGCCCGGCCCGTGGTGCCGGCCGTGAACAGGGCGAGGGCGTCGTCCCCGGTCAGCCGGTCGGCGGCGCCGTGCGGGGCGTCGTCCGCCGTGGTCCCGGCGTCCAGGGTCACGCCGTACCGCCCGTCGCCGGGCCGGCGCACCGTCAGCCGCCAGTGCGGCGGGCCGCCGGCCGGCCCCGTGGGCGGGGAGACGGGCGGGCCGGTGAGCACCGCCTGGGCTCCGAGGGCGGTGTAGCGGTGGCGTCGTTCCGCTTCCGGCAGGGCCGGATCGACGGGCGCGAGGACCAGACCGGCGCGGGCCGCGCCCAGCAGGGCGACGACGAACTCCAGGTTGTCGGCACTGACCAGGCCGACCGGCCGGTGCCGGTGCAGCCCCGCCGCCAGCAGCCGATGGGCCAGTTCGTCGGCCAGGTCGGCGAGGGCTCGGTACGACACCGCCTCGCGGGAGTCGCCGAGGACGAGTGCGGGCGCGCCCGGCCGGTCCCTGGCCTGGGCGTCGATCACGTCGTGCAGGCCGCTGATCCGCGGTGGCCGATAGCCGCCCGCATGAGGGTCGTCCGTGCTGACTGCGAGAGGCATATGCACTCCTGACTTAACATCTGACTTAGGTTGACCAGTATCACTCACATTAGAGTGCGCCAAACCTAAACTGATGTCAGCATGAGCAAGACATGTGCTGAACACAAGGGAGGTTGACTGACATCATGACCGATGCGGAACTGACCGATGGCGCACACCTCGTGGTGGACGCGCTCAGGCTCAACGGCGTCGACACCCTCTACGGCCTGGTCGGCATCCCCGTCACCGACCTGGCGCGGCTCGCCCAGGCGTCCGGCATCCGGTTCATCGGCTTCCGGCACGAGAGCAGCGCGGGCCGGGCGGCAGCGGCGGCGGGCTTCCTCACCGGCCGTCCGGGCGTGTCGCTGACCGTGTCCGCGCCCGGCTTCCTGAACGGTCTGGTGGCCCTGGCGGAGGCGACGACCAACTGCTTCCCGGTGGTGCAGATCTCCGGCTCCAGCGAGCGGCACATCGTGGACCTCAAGCAGGGCGACTACGAGGAGCTGGACCAACTGGCCGCCGCCCGGCCCTTCGTGAAGGCCGCCTACCGGGTGAGCCGGGCCCAGGACATCGGCCGGGGCGTGGCGCGGGCGCTGCGTACGGCCGCGTCGGGCCGTCCCGGCGGGGTCTACCTCGACATCCCGGCCGCCGTACTGGGCGAGGCCCTCGACGCGGACCGGGGCGCGGCCTCGCTGTGGCGGCTGGTGGACCCGGCGCCCCGGCAACTGCCCGCGCCGGAGGCGGTGGACCGGGCGATCGAACTGCTCGCGGGCGCCGAGCGACCGCTGGTCGTCCTCGGCAAGGGCGCCGCCTACGCCCGGGCGGACGAGGTGATCCGGGAGTTCGTCGACACCACCGGCCTGCCCTTCCTGCCGATGTCCATGGCCAAGGGGCTGATCCCGGACGACCATCCGCAGTCGGTGGCCGCGGCCCGTTCGCTGGCGCTGAAGCGGGCCGACGTGGTGCTGCTCGTCGGGGCACGGCTGAACTGGCTGCTGGGCCACGGCGAGCCCCCGCAGTGGAACCCGGACGCGAAGTTCCTCCAGATCGACATCGAGCCCACCGAGCTGGACAGCAACCAGCCCATCGCGGCGCCGCTGGTCGGAGACATCGGCTCGGTGGTCGGCGCGCTGGTGGAGCGGATGAAGCCGGGGCGGATCACCGTACCCGAGGCGTGGCGGCGGGAACTCGCCGAGCGCTCCGGGCAGAACACGGCGAAGATGGCGGAACGGCTGGCCGCCGACCCGCATCCCATGCAGTTCTACGGCGCCCTGCGGGCGATCCGGGACGTACTGCGCGCCCACCCGCACACCTACCTCGTCAACGAGGGTGCCAACGCGCTGGACTTCGCGCGCAACGTCATCGACATGCAGGTGCCCCGGCACCGCCTGGACAGCGGCACCTGGGGCGTGATGGGCGTCGGCATGGGCTACGCCATCGCCGCGGCCGTGGAGACGGGCCGGCCGGTCGTCGCGGTGGAGGGCGACAGCGCCTTCGGCTTCAGCGGCATGGAGCTGGAGACCATCTGCCGGTACGGCCTTCCGGTGGTCGTCGTGATCCTCAACAACGGCGGCGTCTACCGCGGCGACGGGGTCAACCCCGCCTCCGCCGACCCCTCCCCCACCACCCTCGCGCCCACGGCCCGGCACGAGAAGCTCATCGAGGCCTTCGGCGGGCGCGGGTACCACGTGGAGTCCCCCGTGGAGCTCGCCTCGGCGCTCACCGAAGCCCTGGAGTCCCGGCGGCCCGCGCTCATCGACTGCCACATCGACCCCACGGCGGGCACGGAGAGCGGTCACCTCACGAACCTCAACCCCAGCGTGGCCCTCCGGCCCTCCGGCACCGGCGACTAGGGGCCTCCCGCCCCGTCCCGCTCCTCCGTCAGGGGCCTCCCGCCCCGCCCCTCAAGAAAGGGATGCACGACCATGTCACAGCTGCCCCTCACCGGTATCAAGGTGATCGACTTCACCGGCGTCCAGGCGGGCCCGGCCTGCACCCAGATGATGGCGTGGTTCGGCGCCGACGTGCTGAAGGTGGAGCGCGTCAACGGCGGTGACGTCACCCGCCATCAGCTTCGCGACATACCGGACGTCGACGCCCTGTACTTCACGATGCTGAACAGCAACAAGCGCTCCCTGGCCATCGACACCAAGACACCCGAGGGCGAGGAGATCATGGAGAAGCTGATCCAGGACGCCGACGTCCTGGTGGAGAACATGGCCCCCGGCGCCCTGGACCGGATGGGCCTGAGCTGGGATCACCTCCACAAGCTGAACCCCCGGCTGATCTACGGCTCGGTCAAGGGGTTCAACGACGACTCCCCGTGGTCCGACCTCAAGGTGTACGAGAACGTCGCCCAGTGCGCGGGCGGCGCCGCCTCCACGACCGGGTTCTGGGACGGCCCGCCGACCGTCAGCGCCGCCGCGCTCGGCGACAGCAACAGCGGGATGCACCTGCTGATCGGCATCCTCACCGCGCTGCTGGACCGCGAGCGCACCGGTCTGGGCCAGCGCGTGGCGGTGTCCATGCAGGACGCGGTGCTCAACCTGTGCCGGGTCAAGCTGCGCGACCAGCAGCGGCTGGAGCGGGTGGGCTACCTGGAGGAGTACCCGCAGTACCCGAACGGAACGTTCACCGACGTCGTCCCGCGCGGCGGCAACGCCGGCGGCGGCGGCCAGCCCGGCTGGGTACTCAAGTGCAAGGGCTGGGAGGAGGACCCCAACGCCTACATCTACTTCACCATCCAGGAGCAGGACTGGGGGCCGACCTGCCAGGCGCTCGGCAAGCCGGAGTGGATCGACGACCCGGCGTACAGCACGGCGCAGGCCCGCCAGCCGCACATCTTCGACATCTTCGCCGAGATCGAGCGGTGGCTCGCCGACAAGACGAAGTACGAGGCCGTGGACATCCTGCGCGAGTACGGCGTCCCGTGCGCTCCGGTGCTGAGCATGAAGGAGATCGCCTACGATCCCGCGCTGCGCAGCAGCGGCAGCGTCGTGGAGGTGGAGCACAAGGAGCGGGGCACCTATCTGACGGTCGGCAGCCCCATCAAGTTCACCGGGTTCACGCCGACGATCACCGGTTCTCCCCTGCTCGGTGAACACACCGACGAGGTGCTGGCGTCGCTCCGCTACAGCGCGGAGGAGATCGCCGCGCTGCGCGAGAAGAAGGTCGTCGCCTCGCACGACTGACCCGACGGCACGTCACGGCGCTCCCGGAACGTGCCGGGAGCGCCGTGACGTGCCGGGAGCGCCGTGACGTGCGGGGATCCCGCGTGCGCCACCGGGGCGCGCCGCTGTTCCGCGGTCGTCCGGCTTATCCACGTTCATCACGCGATCGAGTGATGTAGGGCCGGTCCGGCGTTGCCAGCATGGGGTGCGTATGAACGGAAGCCGCGTCCTCTGTGTCGCGGGACAAGTCCTGGGAGAGGACGGGGAGATGACCAAGACGACCATCGCTCATCCACCGGCGGGCGCTATCGGACGGTCTCCCGGGTCGGGTGCGCGCCGCGCCCGGCGCGTGTTCCGGCGCCGCCTGGGATACATCGCCGCCTTCGCCGTCGGGACCTCGCTGTTCGCGGCGGCTTGTGCCGGCGCGGGGCAGGAACGGCAGGGCGTGGAGAGCGGCCGGGAGGGCCGCCCGGCGGGAGCCGCGGCGCCGGCCGGCGGGCTCACCTCGCGACAGGCGCGGCACGCGCTGCTCACGGAGGCGTATCTGGGGTCCGGGTGGACCGAGGTGACGGACTCCGCCGACCGGCGTGACGGTCTGCTGCGCGGCACCGTGGATGCCCGGGAATGGCTCACGCACGAGGGGGACGCCGCGGTCTGCCGGCGGTTGCTGGACCGGCTGGGCGACGGCCGGATCATCGGGGCGCCGCTGCCCGGCACGCAGGCCGCGGCCGTGTTCGACGCCGACGACGGCAACCGGCTGCGCTACGCGGTCGGCACCTACTCCCCCGAGCGACTACGTTCGGAGCGGCGGTGGTTCGGCACCCTGGCCGAGACGTGCGGTGTCTTCGCCGCCACCCGGCCCGACGGCAGTACGGAGGACGTACGGGTCACCTCCCTGCCGGTGCCGGAGGGCGACGGCGTCCGGCAGGCGCTGTCGGTCGTCGCGAAGGGGACGACGGAGGGCATGCCGTTCACCGTGTCGGTCGACGTGGCCCTGGTCACCTCGGGCAACAGCGCGGTCACCGTGATCAACGGCGGCCTGGCCGACGCTTCCCACGTCACCACCGAACTCGCCGTACGGCTGGGGGCACCGCGGCTGACCACGGCGCTGGCCGGCGGCACTCCCCCGGCGCAGCCGACGGGCCCGCTCGACTGACGTCGCGCGGGCCGGGCGGGCCGCCGCCCGCTTCGGACACAGCGGCGCCGGGTGGGCGTGCCCACCCGGCGCCGCTCGTGCGTCAGGCGCCGGCCGGGGCCGGTGACAGGGCCACCACGGCCTCGCCGGTGTACGCCAGGAAGGTCAGCGTCTCCTGGAAGTACAGCGTGACGCTCGTCGCGTCGTGCGACAGATAGCCGATCGACACGTCCTGGCCGAGACGCAGTTCGAAGTCACCGCCGCGGGTGGAGAGCAGGAAGGCGCCGTCGATCGCGGGCGCCCAGACGATGTCGCCGTCCACGAGCCGGGCGAGGTGCTTGATGACCGGGTAGCCGTGGTCGGAGGTCTCGCTGACGGCCGTGTACGCCTCGGCGCTCAGCGCCAGCGTGCGGGCGCCGTCCACCCCGGCCAGGCGCAGGGCCGTCACCGCCTGGCCGACGGCGTCCGGGTAGTCCCGCGGGTCGGCGGGGAGCGTCAGCGCCGGATGGGAGGAGATCGCCCGCAGCCCGGTGATCCCGGCCTCCGGGTAGCCCTCGAACACCGCCCGGTCCTCGGCGAACGCCAGCCGCCGGGCCGCGTCCTTGACCGGCTGCCAGTCGGCGTCCTTGGCGCCCCGGGCGACGTCGTCCACCTGCCGGCGGTCCACGGTGAACGGTACGCGGAGTTCGACCAGTGGCTGATAGCAGTGGGTGTGGGCGATGACCCCGTCCGCGGGGGCGTCGATGGCGTCCAGGTGGCCGGTGCCCACGCCGGCGAGCGCGACGCCGCCCGCTTCGGGGACGTCGACGATGCGGCGGCCGGCGATGTGGCGCCGGAAGGTGCGGCGGGCCTCCTCCTCCAGATCGGCCCAAGCGGCACCGGAGAGGGGCGCGAGTTCACGGTGCAGGTTGTTCATCGGTCGCTCCGCTTCATGCTGCCGATCCCGAGGGAGGACCCGGGGGACCGGACCTGGTGGTCGGTCGGTGTGACTGCGGCGGGTGTGACGGCGGCGGGTGTCCCGGCGGCCGGCGGCGCGGGGAGGTCTTCGAGGAAGTCCGCGGCGGGTGTGAAGAACAGGGAGCCGGTGACCGCGGTGGAGAAGTCCAGGATCCGGTCGTGCGGCGCCGACTCCGTGCCCAGGAACATCCGCTCCAGCATCGTCTCCGTCACCTCGGGGGTGCGGGCGTAGCCGATGAAGTAGGTGCCGAACTCCCCCCGGCCCGCCGCGCCGAAGGGCATGTTGTCGCGCAGGATCTCGCGTTCGGTGCCGTCCTGGTCGACGACGGTGGTGAGGGCGACGTGCGAGTCCGCGGGTTTCACGTCGTCGGCGAGTTCCACGTCGGACAGCTTGCGCCGGCCGATCGCCCGCTCCTGCGCCTCGACGGGCAGGGCCTCCCACGCCGCCAGGTCGTGCAGGTACTTCTGGACGACGACGTAGCTGCCGCCCGCGAACGACGGGTCCTCGTCGCCGACGAGGACGGCCGCGCGCGCCGCGACACCCGTCGGGTTCTCCGTGCCGTCCACGAAGCCGAGCAGGTCGCGTTCGTCGAAGTACTTGAAGCCCTGCACCTCGTCCTGGACCGTGACCGCCCCGCGCAGCCGGCTCATGATCTCCGTGGCGAGCGCGAAGCACAGGTCGAGCCTCGAGGCCCGGATGTGGAACAGCAGGTCACCGGGGGTGGCCACAGCCCGGTGCACCGGCCCCCTCAGTTCCCGGAAGGGGTGCAGCAGGGCCGGGCGCGGCCCGGCGAACAGGCGGTCCCAGGCGTGCGAGCCGATGCCGGTGACACAGCTCAGCCTGCCCTCGGGCTGGGCGCGGAACCCCACGGCCCGTTCCAGCGAGCCGACGTCGGACAGCAGTTCGCGGACCGTGCTCTCGCCGCCGCTGTCGATGGTGACCACCAGGAAGATCGCCGCGCTGGTCAGCGGGGACAGGACCGTCTGGGGTACCGGTTCGGATACGTCTTGGGTCATGTGTGTTGCCTCTCCCGGCCGGGTCGGCGGCAGACAGGTGGATGGTCGAGCCGTTCTCAGGATGTCTCGTGCGGGGCCCGGTGCGCGCCGTCGACCCGCCCCATGACCCGGAACAGCAGGATCAGGGAGGGCAGGATGAGGACGGCCGCGGCGCAGGCGACGGCGACGAGGACGCCGAGGGTGGCGTGCGGTGCCGCCGCCTCCTGGACGGACAGATGGGTGCCGAGCAGGTACGGGTACTGGGACACGCCCCAGCCGCTGACGATGAGGGCGACGGCCGCCGCCGCCGTCTCGCGCAGGCCGCGGGTCCGCTCGGCGCGCAGCAGGGCCAGGCCCAGCACGCCGCAGACCGCCGCGAGCAGGGCGAGCGGCAGCGCGCGGTGGCCGAGCTGGTGGAACAGCCGGGGGGCGTCCGCCCGCAGTACGAAGACGCCGGCGATGCTGACGGCCCCGGTGACGGCACCCGCCGCCAGGGCACGGTCGCGGAAGTACCGGAACAGGTGCGGGTCCCCGTGCCGGCGGGCGGCCACCGTCAGATAGGTGGCGGCCAGGTAGGCGCAGGCCAGCACGGCGAGCACACCGCCGAGGGCGCTGGTCGGGTTCAGCCAGCTGGTCAGGGCGTCCCCGTCGCCGCGGGCGGGTACACGCCCGGAGGCCAGGGCGCCGGCGACCGAGCCGAAGCAGTAGGGCGTCAGCACGGAGGAGAGGGCGAAGGCGGCACCGTACACGCGCTGCTCTGGGGTGCGGATGGATGCCTTGCGGAACGCGAAGCCGGCTCCGCGCAGCACGATGCCCAGCGCGGCGATGCCCAGCGGGAGGTAGAGGGTGGAGGTCAGCGCGGCGAGCGCGGCCGGGAAGCCGCTCCACAGCATGACCAGGCAGTAGATCAGCCAGGTGTGGTTGGCTTCCCAGACGGGGGCGAGGGAGTCGTCGATCAGGTTTCGCGGTTCCCGGCCGCGCCGGGCCCCGCCCGCGACCAGGTCCCAGAAGCCCGCGCCGAAGTCGGCCCCGCCGAGCAGGGCATAGGCGATGACGCCGATGAAGAGGAACACCGCGACCAGGTCCGCCATGTCAGGTCGCCTTCGCTTCGGCGGTCCCGCCAGGGCGTTCGGGACCGTAGGGCACGGACACGGCTTCGTCGCCCCGCTGTCGCCAGCGCCGTGTCATGGACCGGAGCACCCACAGGGCGGCGGCTCCGACGGCCAGGTAGAGCAGGAGGACCGCGCCGAAGAAGGGCCACAGGTTGCCCTGGGTCGCCACCGCGTCCCGGGTCAGCAGGTGGCCGACGACGATCCAGGGCTGGCGGCCGACCTCGGTGACCACCCAGCCGCTCTCCAGGCAGAGGATCGCCACGATCCCGCACACGGCGGCCGCCCGCAGGAACCAGCGGTTGGTCGCGAGCGTGTGCCGGCGGCGCCACCACAGCCAGGCGAACCAGAGGACGACGGCGAGCATCAGGAAGGACGTGCCGACCATGATGTCGAACGCCCAGTGGACGATGTTCGCCTGTGCGTCGGTCGGCCGGACGTGGGCCGGGACCGCCTCCAGTCCCTTGATGGTGGTCGAGGGCTTGAATCCGGCCAGCAGGGATGCCATGTCCGGGATCCTGATGCCGTACCGCACCCTGCCGTCCACCAGGACGCCGCCCAGGGTCTCGGGCACATGGTCGCCGGTGGCGGGCAGCAGTTCGATCGAGGCGAACTTCGCGGGTTCGTCGTCGAAGACCTGCCGGGCGATGGTGTCGCCGACGACGATCTGCACGGGCAGCGCGCAGGCGGCGGTGACGAATCCGGTGAGGAAGCCGACCCGGTGGTAGCGGTCGCGCCGGCCCCGCAGCATACCCACCGCGTAGACGCCGGCCACGACGAAGCCGGCGATGATGTACGCGGCGATGAGCATGTGCCAGAACTCCAGCCAGAAGGCGTCGTTGAAGAACACCTCGGCGGGCCGGACGGCGGTCACCTTGCCGTGCTCGACGGTGATGCCGCGGGGCTGGTTCATCCAGGCGTTGGCGGCGACGACCGAGGCGGTTCCGCCGACGCCGGCCAGGGAGACGGGGACCCCGCACCAGAAGTGCGCCCAGGGCCGCATCCGGTCCCAGCCGTAGACGTAGAGGGCCACGAAGATGGCTTCGAGGAAGAAGAACAGGCCCTCGACGGCGAAGGGGAAGCCGAAGGCCGCCCCGTAGTCCCCCATCAGGCGCGGCCACAGGATGCCCAGTTCGAAGGAGAGGACGGTGCCGGTGACGGCGCCGACCGCGAAGAGCACGGCGGCCACCTTCGACCAGCGACGTGCGAGCAGCAGCGCCTCGGTGTCGCCCTTGCGCAGCCCTCGCCAGTGCGCGATCAGCATGAGGGTGGTCAGGGCGACGCCGAACGGCACGATGATGATGTGGAACCCGAGGGTGAAGGCCATCTGCTCCCGGGCGGGCAGCAGTTGCGCGGGGTCGGCGGCGGCCATGGCGGGCAGACGGGCGAGAGCGCCGTATGTCGTCATGGCCGGTCAGTCCTCGGCGCTGGGTGTGACGCGCACCTTGATGTTCTTCATCAGGGGCTGGTTGCTCTGCGTGCTGTAGTCGCTCGCGGAGATCAGCACGTTCATCTCCGGCATGTATCCGGCGGCGCAGCCCCTGGGCATCTGGTATTCGATCGCGGTGTACCGCTTCAGGTGCCGTAGGCTGCCGTCGCGGGCGGTGGCGGTGATGTCGACCGGGCTGTAGGGCCTGATCCCGCGGGCGCGCATGTCGTCGCCGTTCATCAGGACGAGGGTGCGCAGGTTGCTGATGCCGCGGTAGCGGTCGTTGTCCGAGTAGATCGTGGTGTTCCACTGGTCGTGGCTGCGCATGGTCTGGAGGATGAGCACGTCGTCCCGTGGCGGCGCCTCGGGCAGCGGCGCGGCGGAGAACTCGGCGCGGCCGGACGGGGTGAGGAAGACCAGTTCCCGGGCGGGCTGTTTGATGCGGAAGCCCAGCGGGCGCCGCACCCTGCGGTTGAAGTCCTCGAAGCCGTCCAGGACCTTCGCCATGGTGTCCCGGATGCGGTCGTAGTCCTCGATGTACGACTCCCAGGGCGTGCCGCTCTCGGGGAGGGCGGCCCGGGCGATGCCCGCGATGATGGCGGGCTCGGAGAGCAGGTGCGGGGAGGCTGGCTTCTTCATGCCGGTCGACAGGTGCACCATGCTCATGGAGTCCTCGACGGAGACGGCCTGCGGGCCGCGCCGCTGGTGGTCCTTCTCGGTGCGGCCGAGGCAGGGCAGGATGAGCGCCTTCCTGCCGTGCACGAGGTGGCTGCGGTTGAGCTTGGTGCTGACGTGCAGGGTGAGGGCGCAGTTCCGCAGGCCCTGGGAGGTGTACGCGGTGTCCGGCGCGGCGAGCACGAAGTTGCCGCCCATGCCGACGAAGACCTTCACCCGGCCCTGGTTCATGGCCTCGATGGTGTCGACCGTGTCCATGCCGTGCTCGCGCGGCGGGTCGATGCGGCAGACGTCGGCGAGCCGGTCCAGGAACTCCGGCCGGGGCCGGTGGTCGATGCCGCAGGTGCGGTTGCCCTGGACGTTGCTGTGGCCGCGCACCGGCGAGGGGCCGGCGCCCTCCCGGCCGAGGTTGCCGCGCAGCAGCAGGACGTTGACGATCTCGCGGACGGTGTCGACACCGTGCTCGTGCTGGGTGACCCCGAGGCACCAGCTGATCAGGGTGCGGTCGGAACGGGAGTAGATCTCGGCGGCCTTGAGGATGTCGGCCCGGGGGAGGCCGGACTGCTCCTCCAGTTCCTCCCACGAGGTCGCCTCGCACAGCTCCCGGTACGCCTCGAAGCCGTGCGTGTGGCGTTCGATGAACTCCTTGTCGAGCGCCTTGGGGTCGCTGATGCTCTCCTCCAGGACCGCCTTGGCGATGCCGCGCAGCAGGGCCATGTCGCCGCCCGCGCGGACCTGGAGGTTGAGGGTGCTGGTGCGGGTGGCCTTGAACAGGGCCATGTCGGTGAACTCGTGCGGCACGATCGTGCTGGTGGCCGCCGCCTCGACCAGGGGGTTCACATGGACGATCTGCGCGCCCCGCCGGTATGCCTCGGCGAGGGCGGTGAGCATGCGGGGGGCGTTGGAGGCCGCGTTGACGCCCATGATGAACAGGGCGTCGGCGGTCTCCCAGTCCTTGAGGTCGGCGGTTCCCTTGCCGGTGCCGAGGGCCGCCGTCAGGGCCCGGCCGGATGCCTCGTGGCACATGTTGGAGCAGTCGGGCAGGTTGTTGGTGCCGAACTCGCGGGCCATCAGCTGGTAGAGGAAGGTCGCCTCGTTGCTGAGCCGGCCCGAGGTGTAGAAGGCGGCCTCGTCGGGACTGTCCAGGGCACGCAGTTCACGGCCGATGAGGGCGAAGGCGTCCTGCCAGGTGATCGGGACGTACCGGTCGCTCGTCTCGTCGTAGACGAGCGGCTCGGTCAGCCGGCCCTGGTCCTCCAGTGCGAAGTCGGACCATTCGGACAGCTCGGAGACGGTGTGCCGGGCGAAGAAGTCGGCACCGACCCGCTTGGAGGTCATCTCCCAGGTCACATGCTTGATGCCGTTCTCGCATATGTCGAGCTTGAGGCCCTTGGTGTCGTCGGGCCAGGCGCAGCCCGGGCAGTCGAACCCGCCGTTCTCGTGGTTCATCTTGAGGATGGCCCGCGATCCCTCGAACAGCGCCCGTTCCTTGATCAGCACCCGGCCGACGCTCTTGGCGGCGCCCCAGCCGGCCGCCGGGTGGTGGTAGGAGCGGTGGGAGGGCCGCTTGTCGCTGGCCGGGCCGTCGCCGCCGGTGGCCGACCGGCCGACCGGGCCGCCCTGCGGGTGGGGCATCGGGTCACCATCGGATGCGGTCATGTCGTGTGCTCTCTCTGTCGAAAAGGCCGTGCCGGGAAACAGGGGTTCGGCGGCCTCAGGGCCGCGGCGGACGGGCTGCCGGGCGGGACGGCGCGCGGGCCCAGGTCGCCGCCAGCGCCGCGGTCACGAGCAGGGCCGGAACGAGCGGGGCTCCGAGGGGCAGCCAGCGGTAGACCGCGCCCTCCGCCGCCGCTCCGGCGACCAGCGAGGCCACGATGGCGACGCTGCGGGCCTGGAGGCGTCCCCGGGTGGCGAACGTGGTGACGGTCGAGGTGAGCAGGCCCGTCAGATAGGCGGTGGTGACCTCGCTGCCCGCGGTGACCCGGACGCTGCCGTTCTGGCAGCCCATGGCGACGGCCGTGAGGAACAGCAGCAGGGTGCGGGCCACGCCGTCCGGTGCCATGTGCCAGCCCAGCCAGCCGCAGACCACCAGCCACAGCAGCAGGGCCTCCAGGAGCAGACCGCCCCGGATGCCCGCGCCGCGGAGCGGGCCCCGGCCGGCCGCCACCAGGCCGCCGGCCGCCGCCCCGGCGACATAGCCGAGCAGCGCTACGGCGACGAGGCGGGCGGCTGCCAGGTGGGCGTTGCCCAGGTGCAGGCCGAAGAGGGCGGAGTTGGCCGTGACGACGCTGGTGAAGACGCCGCCGAGGGCGAGGAACCCGAAGGCGTTCGCCGCTCCGGCCGCGAGGGTGAGCAGGTGCCGGGTGGCTCCGCTCCACCCGGGCCACGGGGACTGGGCGGGGGTCGTCGGCGCGGTCACTTGGCGGTGAGGTCCGGCGGGACGCCGTCGGTTTCCGGCGCGGGGTTCTCCCCGGCCACCGTCACGAACCCCATGGCACACACCTTCCGTCGGTTCTCTCGCTTCTCTGGCTGTCGAGCCTTCCAGCGGTCCGGCCACCTCGCATCACATGTACGTGCGAGGCCCGGAACGCGGACGGCGGGTCCGGCACCGCCCGGCGCCGGTGACGACAGGAGGAACGAGACCTGTCCCGCGCGGGGTCGGGGTGGTCGTACACGAAGCGGGCCCGGACGGGTACGCGGACCGTCCCGGCGGGGCCCTGCCGCACATGTGTCCCGTGCCGGACCGTGTCGGAGGGCCGGGCGGGCCACGTGCTCACGGCGCTGGTCCGTGATCTGCTTGGTTCGCTGTCCTGCCGGCCACGGGTCCAGCCTGTCGCATCGGGCCGGGACCGGGCATCCGTAATTTGACGCCATTGGTGGGACTTCCGGTGGTGGTCCCCTGTCCCGGCGGAGCCGGCGGATCAGTACGGGACGGGGATGACGACGCTGATGGTGGTGCCCTCCTCAGGGGTGTGCCGCACCGTCAGCGTGCCCTCCAGTAGGGCCACCCGGCCGGCGATCGCCGCCAGGAACGCCGGTTCCGGGCCGTGTCCGGGCGCCGTGCCGTCGTCCGAGACCGTCACCACCAGGTCCGGGTCCAGGTCCGGGTCCGAGTCCGGGTCCAGCTCGGCCACCACCCGCACCCGGCCGGCCCCGGCGCCGTGAACCGCCCGACTGAGCGCGTCCCTGACCAGGAAGTACGCGTGCGTCTCCACGGCGTCGGGCAGCCGTCGCCGCAGGTTCCCGAAGACGGCGACGGGCACCGGCCACTGCTCGGCGAGGGCGGTGAGCGCGACCGTGAGCCCGCGGAGTTCGAGCACGCCCGGATACAGCGCGGCCGTGACCTCCCGGACCTGGGCCAGCGCCTCCTCGGCGTCCCGGGCGGCGTCGTCGAGCAGCCGGGCCCCCGGCGACGGCAGGCTTCCGCCCAGCTGTTCACGGGCCAGGCTCAGGCCGAGCAGCAGCGAGGCCAGACGTTCCTGGGCACCGTGCCGGAGCGAGCCGGCGGCGGTGCGGCAGCGGTCGGCGCACACCTGCGCGGCGAGCGCCCGGGGCACTCCGTCCTTGGGCGAGGGTTCCCGGGTGGCGCCGGACGGGCCGGCGCTCGTGCGGAAGAGGTACACGGCCGCCTCGCCGTCCGGCCGGGCCAGGGGCACCAGGGACCACTCGACGTGGAGGAGGGAACCGTCCGCGTGGGTGAGGGTGCCGCACCGGTGGGAGGGGGCTGCGTGGTGTCGCGACCGCGCGCCGGGGTGCCCGCCCGGCCTGCCATCGGTGCCCAGCAGATCGGACGGACTGTCGTGACCCGTGAGCGCGGCAACCCTCGGATTGGCGTACGACACCCGGTGGTCGGCGTCCACGGCCCAGGCCGGCTGCTCAATGACGTCAAGGATGCTTCTCAGTTCAGCGGCGATTGACGTCATCGCCCCTCCCCCTTTCCTGGAGATGTCGAGAACGTGCCTCGACGGCACGGCTGTTGCAGCGGACGGCCCCGGACGGCGCTGCCGAGGAGGACCGGTGGTGACGGCGGTGCGGGCGCATCAGTCCGGGACCGGGATCCGCACCTCGATCGCGGTGCCTTCGCCGAGGGGTGACGCGATGGTCAGCGTGCCGTCGAAGGCGGCCACCCGGTCCGCCAGCCCGGTCAGCCCGCTGCCGGCCTTGGGGCCTGGCACGCCGCCGACGCCGTCGTCGGCGACCCGTATCCACAGGGCGCCGTCACCGAGTCGCAGGGAGATGTCGATCTGGGACGCCTGGGCGTGCTTGACCGCGTTCGTCACGGCCTCGGCCACGATGAAGTAGGCGTTGGACTCCACCGCGGAGTCGAACCGCCGGTCACAGCCGTTGTCGAGTTCGGTGGGTATCGGGCACCGGGACGCCAGGTCCTCCACCGCCCCCGCCAGTCCCTTGACCGTGAGGGTGAGCGGATAGATCCCCCGTGCCAGTTCCCTCAGTTCGTCGATCGCGGTCTGGGCGTTGACGATCGAGTCCTCCATCAGCTCGGTCACGGGCGTCTCCTCGCGGGGCAGCATCTCGCGGGCCAGCCGAAGAGCGATCATCAGGCTCACGAGGCGCTGCTGCGCCCCGTCGTGCAGATCCCGGGCCGTGCGGCGGTGCACCTCCTCGACGCTCTGCATGACGCGCCTGCGGCTGTCCTGCAACGAGGACGCCATGGTGTTGAACGACGTGCCCAGCGCGCCGATCTCCGCCACCTTGCTGGGAGTGATCCGGACGCCGAGGTCGCCGGCCGCGAGCCGTTGCGCCGCGGCGGCGGCCCCGCGCACCGGCCGGACGACGGCGCGGTGCTGGAGCACCGTGAAGGCGGCGACCAGCGCGGTCGACGCCGCCAGACCCGCGGCCGCGGCGACCACCGCCCGGTGCGCGTTGGCGCTCGCGGCGTCCTCGTGTGCCGCGAGGTGGGCGCGTTCATCGGACACGTACCGGTCGAAGAGGGTCCGCAGGGCGTCTACACGTCGCTTGCCCTCTTCGGTGTTCGCCAGGCCGGAGACGGCGGGGTCGCCCCGCCGGACCGCTTCGACCAGCGGGATCGAGTAGTCGTCCAGGTAGGACCGGATCTCCCGCGTGATCTGTGCGGCGGTACGCCGCTGTTCGGACGAGGTGGTGCTCCGGGTGAACCGCCGCATCTCCGCGGGAAGCTTCCCGCGTGCCTCGTTCCACGGCTGGAGGAACTCGTCCCGCTCGGTGATCACGAAGCCGCGCTGTCCGGTCTCGAGGTCCGAGACCAACTGTTCCACGCTGCCTGCCTCGACCAGCGCCGTCCGGGAAGCCCGCCGCGCCGAGGTGGAGCTGTTCGCGTCGTCGATCGCCCAGAGCAGGACGGCGAAGGCGACGCCGATCAGCAGGGCGAGCAAGCCGCTCGCCGCGATCGTGAGGCTCGTCAGCCCCAGTCGCCGGCCCCTGTACCACCGTTGCACGCTCATGCTCCGCAATGTTGAAAAGGAATGTGTATGCTCTGAGTTATCGGTAAGTAATGTACCTGCGTTCGGCAGGCCACAACCAAAAAAACGTAACTTACCGATGGTCTCAACTGCCATGGCAGCATTAGTCAGTCTCCCTCGGCTGCCCAGACCGGGGACCACCTGGCCGGCACGTCGACATGACAGCTCGTCACCTTGTGACAGTAAGTGCGAAAGGTTCCTCATGGCCGCGGCTCCGTTCGGTGAAGTTCCCCCTCCCGCTCCGCACGACGGCCCCCGCCCCGGATACCGGGCGCCTTCCGCGTCCCCGTCCGTCGCGGCCGGCCGACTCTGGGCCACCGGGGCCGCGACGGCGGTGGTCGCCGCCCTGGTGGCGGTGGTGGCGACGATGTTCGTACGCGGTGTGCTCGACCTCGCGGTGTTCGCGCCCGAAGAGGCGGGCGTGTGGGGGGACGCCACGACGGGATACCTGGCCGCGTGGGCAGCGGCCGGTGCCGTCGCGGCGACCGGGCTGCTGCATCTTCTGCTTCTGACCGTCGCCAGACCGCGCGCCTTCTTCACCTGGATCGCCGGGCTGGTGACCGTGGCACTCGCCCTGCTGCCGTTCACGACCGTCCTCACCCTCCCCGCCGAACTCGCCAGCGCGGGAGTGTTCCTGGCCGTCGGCGGCACGATCACCGGCCTGCTCTCCGGTACGGCGGACAGCGTCGTTTCGGACGGGCGCCGCGACGACTGGTGACGTGCGGGCCGCCCGTTTCCACGGACCGTCGGCCGGCCTGCGGGCCGACCCTCCTCCAGCGCGGCGTCGAGAGTACGGTGGGACGCGTCGCCGAGTCCGCCGTGGTCGTCTTCCCGCTCTCGGGCACGCGGCGCACTTCTCCGGAATCCGCGGCTCATTCGATCAGGTGAGTCATTCGGTCCCACCCCATACATGCCCCTTCGTGTCCCTCGGGGACGAGGTGATAGGTGTCGAGGAGCCACTCGGTGATGGGCTCCGCCGCCATCTCGAAGAGGGCGGTGTGGGGGGCACGGCCCACTTCCAGCCAGAGGAACCACTCGTCGGCCCCGGCGTTCTCCGGCCACACGGTGACATCACCCTCGCCGGCGCTGCCCGCCAGCCCGTCGGCGAGCAGTTCCCGGGAGAAGACCCACCGCACCGGGTGCTCGCCCTCCGAATCGAGGATCAGTGTGACGGCGTAGGGATCCCGCTCGCTGTACGAGAGTTCGCAGCTGATCATCACGGGAAGCCGTTCGGCGACCCAGTACGTGGCGGCGAAGGTGAGATGCGGTCTCCTCATTCCGTCCGCTCCCGGCCGGAATGAGGAAGAGAGGTGGTGATTCGCTGTTTCCGGCAGTTCCATCGGCTCACTTCCCTTTCCGGGCGCGGCCGTTCCGCACCACCCAGTACCGCCTCTTCATCATGCGGGTCATGCCCCGCCCTTTCCCATCCGTCATATGACGGTCATGGGTCGAAGGCGCGGAGAGAGGGGGGGGTGGCCATGGGGGCGCCGATCCGGATGCCGACGGAGCGGCTGGGGATCACGGCCCGCCGAGGCGGCGTACCGGTGGTCGCCGGTCGCGAAGAGCCGGGAGCGGCGCGGTCAACGGCCGGTATACGGAGCCGGATCGGGTGGACGCCGGTCGCACAGACCCGGGAGCAGCGCGGTCAACGGCCGGCGTCCGGAGCCGGACCGGGTGGACGCCGGTCGCACAGACCCGGGAGCGGCACGGTCAACGGCCGGCGTCCGGAGCCGGATCGGGTGGACGCCGGTCGCACAGACCCGGGAGCGGCACGGTCAACGGCCGGCGTCCGGAGCCGGATCGGGTGGACGCCTTCCAGGTCGTCGTCACCCTTCGCCACGGCACGGCCGTCATGCGCGCCGAGCGCTCCGCGGCGACGGACACCGGGGGGAGGAAGCCCCGCTGCCGGGTCTCACCGGAGCCGGCGCCGTCCATCGGCGCCACCGACCCCGTGAGACCCGGCGCCCACCGGCCCCGGGTGGGAGACCGGCGTCCGGCCACGGTCCCGCGTTCAGCTGTCGTCCGCCGCGCTCCTCGGCGAAAGGCCCGCGACGCGGTACGCGTCCGGTTCCTCCAGGGTCTCGTGTTCCAGCAGGGCCACGGCGAGGGCGTCCAGGCGGTCCCGGTTGTCGCGGAGCTTGCGGCACGCCTCCCCATAGCACTCGTCGACGATCCGCCGCATCTCGGCATCGATCACATCCAGGGTGCGGGGCGCGGCCGACAGGCCGTACGGCTGCCGGGTGTCGCCCGGCACGGCCGTAAGACGGCCGACCTTCTCGCTCATCCCCCAGCGCGACACCATCCCCCGCGCGATACCGGTGACCTGCTCCAGGTCGTTCTCCGCACCGGTCGTGACGACCCCGAACACCACCTGCTCGGCCGCCATGCCGCCCAGCGCGCCGATGATCCGGCTCCGCAGGTACTCCTCGGTGTACGCGTACTTGTCCGCGTCCGGGGTCGACAGGGTGACGCCGAGCGCCCGGCCGCGCGGCACGATGGTGATCTTGCGGACCGGGTCGGCGCCCGGCTGGAGCATGCCCAGCAGCGCGTGCCCGCTCTCGTGGTACGCCGTCCGCCGCCGCTCCGCGCGCGGCATGACCAACGGCCGTTCGGCACCGAGTTGGATCTTCTCCAGCGCCTCGGAGAGGTTCTTCCGCGTCACCCGGTCCTGGCCGTACTTCACCGCGAGCAGTGCCGCCTCGTTGGCGAGGTTCGCCAGCTCCGCACCGGTCATGCCCGGCGTCGTACGGGCCACCCGCGCGAGATCGACGTCGGCGGCGAGCGGGATCTCGCGGGTGTGGATGCGCAGGATCGCCTCCCGGCCGCCACGGTCCGGCGGTGACACCTGGACCACGCGGTCGAACCGTCCCGGCCGGGTCAGCGCCGGGTCCAGGACGTCCACCCGGTTGGTGGCCGCGATCACGATGACGCCCTCCGAGCCGGAGAAGCCGTCCATCTCGGTCAGGATCTGGTTGAGCGTCTGTTCCCGCTCGTCGTGCCCGCCCACGCTCGCGCCGTCCCGCGCCCGGCCGATGGTGTCGATCTCGTCGATGAAGACGATCGACGGCGCCACCTTGCGGGCCTCCGCGAACAGCTCCCGCACCCGGGAGGCGCCCACGCCGACGATCATCTCGATGAACTCGGACGCCGAGGCGGA
>NZ_JOCB01000047.1 GCF_000718775.1 Streptomyces sp. NRRL S-31 | reverse complement strand
TCGGCGGCGGCGGACACGACCTCACCGTCGACCACAACCAGGACGGACGACTCGAAGTCTTCGCCTCCGGACCCACCGGCGTCTACCACAAATACCAGATCAACCCCACGAGTTGGTCCGGCTGGGAACCCACCGGCGGCCCGGCCGGCTCCCAACTCACCAGCGAACGCTCGCCAACGCCGACGGCCGCATCGAAGTCTTCGGCACCAGCCACGCCGGTGTCCACCACAAATGGCAGACCGGATTCGCCACCTGGTCCGAATGGACCTGGCTCGACAACACCGCCGGCCCCGCCGTCGACTGACCCCCCGGGGTCCCTCCGGAGAAGAGTCATGCATCCGATCAGCAGGCGGTCCCTGCTGCGTGCGGCCGGAGCGGGAGCGTTCGCGCTCCCGCTCCGGGACCGTACCGCGTCCGCGTCCGCCGTCGGCGGGTCCCCGGGGGACGTCCCGTCCCACCGGTGGATCGGCGCCGGTCCCTTCACCCACGTCCACGACCCGTCCCTCCCCGGCCGACGGCGCTACCTCAACGACCACACCCTGATCGCCGCGAACGGCCGGTGGCATCTGTTCGGCATCGTCGGTGACAGCGCCGCGCCCGGTCAGGTCCCCGACAGCGCCCGAGAGATCTCCCTCACCCACGCGTCCGCGCCCGACCCGTACGGCCCGTGGACCGCCCACGCCGACGCGCTCACCGTCGACCCGGCCTACCACGGTGAGCAGCACCTGTGGGCGCCGCACGTCATCGAGGCGGGCGGCACGTTCTGGATGTTCTACGCCGCCGGCGGCAGCGGCGGGGCCGCGATCAACCTGGCCACCTCCACCGACCTGTTCACCTGGACCCGTGTGCCGTCGGGACCGCTGTTCCGCGGGCGTGCGGCGCGCGATCCGATGGTCGTGCGGATCGGCGGCGAGTGGGTCATGTACTACACCGAGCTGTCCGCCGTCGACGGCCGCCACCTGGTCTGCCACCGTCGGTCCGCCGACCTGCTGCACTGGAGCGAGCCCGGTGTCGCGTACGCCGACGAGTCCACCGAGCAGACCGGCGTCTCCGTCACCGAGTCGCCCTTCGTCGTCGAACGGGACGGCTGGTACCACCTGTTCCTCGGGCCCCGCGGCGGCTACGACGGCACCGACGTCCTCGCCTCCCGGGACCCCTTCCGCTTCACCCTCGACGGCTACGCCGGCCATGTGCCCGGACACGCCGTCGAGCCGGTCACCGACGGACGGCGGTGGTACGCGAGCGCCGCGGGCTGGTTCCGGCGCGGCCTGTACCTGGCACCGCTGAACTGGCAGGACACACCGCCTCCTTGGCAGAGCCCGGAGCACCCGGTCGCCGCCCTGGACGTCCGGGGCCGGCTGACCCTGTTCGCCCTCGACGCCGGGGACCGTTCCATGCTGCGGCGCGTCCAGCTCGACCCGGACGCCGACACGTGGTCGGACTGGGAGCCGTTCGGCGGCCCGGCGGGTGCGGCTCCCACGCTCGGCCGCGACACCGACGGCAGACTGGAGGTGTTCTCGCTCGCCCCCGGCGGAGCCAACCTGCACCACAGGGTGCAGCGGCCCGACGGCGGCTGGTACGACTGGGAGGAGTTCGGCGGCCCGGCCGGAGCCGCCCCCGCCGTCACCCGCGACGCGAACGGCCGGCTTGAGGTCTTCGCGCCGGGCCCCGGCGGTACCGTCATCGCCCGGCGGCGGCAGTCGTCGCCGGGAGCCTTGACGTGGGACCCCTGGGACGCCGGTTTCGGCGGTCCCGCGGGAGCGCCGCCGGTCGTCGCGGTCAACGCCGACGGCCGGCTGGAGGTGTTCGTCCTCGCCCCCGGCGGTACGGCGATCCACCACCGGTGGCAGGAGGCGCCGGGCGGTGCCTGGGGCCCGTGGAGCGGCTTCGGCACCGCGGCCGGTGCCGTGCCCCGGGTGACCCGCGACGGCAGCGGACGGCTCACCGTCGCCGCGATCGCCCCTTCCGGGGTGGCGGCCTTCCACCGGCGCCAGTCGGCGCCCAGCGGCGGCTGGGACGACTGGCAGCCGCTGTTCGGCTGGTCGGCCGCGGCCCCGCTGCTCGTCCCCGGCGCCGACGGCCGTCTGGAGGCGTTCGCGCTCTCCCCCGGCGGCGACCGGCTCGCCCACCGCTGGCAGGTCGCGCCGGGCGGCGGCTGGGACGCCGGTGAGGACTTCGGCGAGCCGGGCGTCGTGCTCGCCGCCGCGCCGTCGGCCGCGGCCGACGCCACGGGCCGTGTGCACGTCTTCGCCGTCATCGCCGACGGCCGGGTCCGCACCCGCGTGCAGCTGCGGCCGAGCGGCGGCTGGCAGCCCTGGACCGCGTTCGGCGACCGCCCGCTGGCCCCGCTCCTCTCGGGCGCGGTCGCCCTCTGAACCCGCCCGGCCGGCCCCGCCCCCCGCCCGGCCGGGAGGTTCCCCCCTCCGCCTGCCTGCCCGCCCGTCCGACCGTCCGGCCGTCCGTCCGTCCTCGGCACTCCGGTAGGGAGCCGCCGCGGACCGGCGGACCTCCGCCGTCGACGAACGCCGTCGACGAACGCCGTCGCCCGGATCGTCGTGGTCACCCCGCCCGGCGGAGGACACGCTTCGACCGGGGTGCGGGTGCGCCCGGCTTCCCGCTGCCGGTCCGAAGCGGCCCGTATGCGCCGGCTTCCCGCCGCCGACCCGCGGCCCGACTCCCCGCTCCGCCCCCAAGTGGCCCGTACACGCGGTGAATCACCATGTGCAAGCGGTAACGTTCGGGGTGTCGGGCAACGGTCGGAACGGGGGTGCGGTGAGCGGGATTGTCGTCCACGTGCCGGAGGGGAGCGGCGGCGACGCGGTGACCCTGCGGCTCGGTCCGGGGGAACGGGCACGGTTCGGTCGCGGGGCGCCGAGCACACCGGTCGAGCTCCGCCTCGCCGACGAGGCGGTCTCCCGCCTGGCGGGGGAGGTCCGCGCGACCGACGACCACTGGCAGCTGAGCAACCTCAGCACCACCCATGGCTACCTGGTGGAGAACCCGGAGGGGGCGGGCGAGTACCTGCGGGTGCCGCCGCGCCGGGTCGGGGCGCCCATCCCGTTCGAGTTCTCCCGGGTGGTGCTGCCCACGCGCCGTGACACGCCGGTGTTCTTCCAGGTGTTCGCGCCCGACCACATCTACCTGGACCCGCACCTTCTGGGCGGCTCCTGGGAGAGCCGCACCCTGAGCGCGTACTCCCTGGACGAGACCGCCACCTACTTCCTCGTGCTCGTCGCGCTCTGCGAACCATGGCTGCGGGACCGTTCACCGGTCGCCGTGCCGACCACGCCCCAGGTCGTGGAGCGGCTCCGCGCCCACGCGGCCTGCGCCAGGCTGACGGCTCGCGCGGTCAGTTCGCACATCGACTACCTGGCCGACGAGAAACTGCGGATCGGCGCCCCCGGCCCGGACGAGGCCCGCCGGGCGGACCGGAGGAACGGCAAGCGGGAGGCCGTGGTCGGCCTCGCCCTGAAGTTCGGCATCGTGCGGGAGGAGCATCTCGCCCTGTTGCCGCCGCGGACCGAACCGGCCGGGCACGGGAGGTAGGAGGCGTGGGGGAGGCGCACGACCGTGCCGTCACATGGGGCAGCGGCCGGCCGGAACCACTGCCCCGGGGCCACCGGATCGGCGACTGGATCGTCGAGGAGCCGATCGGTGCCGGTGGCTGGGCGACCGTCTACGCCGGCCGGCCGGCCGACGGTACGGACGCGGAAGAGGTCGCCCTCAAGGTGATGCCGACCGCCGGACTCGCGCCGCGCCAGGCCCGCAACGTGGCCGAGGCGGCCCGGCGCGAGGTCGAGCTGGGGCGCAGGGCGCGGCACCCCAGGCTGATCCGGCTGCTCGACTCGACGGTGCTCACCGCACCGGACCAGCCGGCCCTCGACGGGGCGATCGTCCTCGTCATGGAGCGGGCCCGGTGCAGCCTGCGCGACCTCCTCGACAGCGGGGTCGGTGAGGCGGAGGGCGGCCGGCTGGTCGCCGGGATCTGCGAGGGACTCGCCCGGTTGCACGCCGCCGGCTGGGTGCACACCGACCTCAAGCCCGAGAACATCCTCATCGGCCGCGACGGCGAGGTGCGGCTCTCGGACTTCGGGTTCGCCATCGAACTGACCGGCACCCACGGCTACACGGCCCCGATGGGCACCCTGGACTACCTCCCGCCCGAACGGTGGAGGGAGCCCCTCGGGGAGCGGGGCGTGGCGGTCCGGCCGACCGCCGACATCTGGGCCCTGGGGATCGTGATCCACGAGGTGTTCGCGGCCGGTGTCTCACCCTTCCCCGGGGCCACCCCGGCGGCGCGCGGGGCCGCCGTGCAGGAGTACGCGGAGGGGCGCGCGTCCTTACGGATGGACCACGCCGTGCCGGAGTTCTGGCGGACCCTGGCCGCCGACTGTCTCGCCCCCACCCACGCCGCCCGCGCCCCGCACACCGCCGAGCGCCTGCTCGAACGGATCCGGGCCCACGAGTCCGGGCGTCCCGCGCGCCGGCGGATCCGCCCGCGCCCCGCCCTCCTCGCCGTGGCCGTCTGCGCGGCCGCGGGCGCCACGCTCTGGTCGTACACGGGAGGGGACGGATCCCGCGGCGGCCCGGCGGCGGGAGCCGCCGAAGGCCCGGCCCGCATCCGGGTGTTCAACGCCGAGCGGGGCTGCCAGGGCCGCGCCGACCGCGACCGGCAGTGCAGCCTCGGCCTGGCGGTCGACCCGTTCCGGCCGTACACGGCGGAGAACGTCGTACCGACCCGGGTGTGGCACGGCGACGTCCTCGAAGCGGAGTGTCAACTGCCCGACGGCCAGGTCATCATCGACGAGGAGGACCACGGGTCCACCCTCTGGTTCCGGATTCGCGTGCCCCGGGCGGTCCCCACGGTGACGGCCTGGCTCCCCGCCGTCCGGACGAAGGACCACCCGGCGCTGCCGCGGTGCGCGCACCCCTCGGGCTGGAGTCCGTCGTGAAGGTGGATCTTGTTCGTTGTTGATCACGTCATGAACGCACCCGCCCCCGCTTCCCCGGCGCCCATGGCACCTGCGAAGGACCTCAGTCGGCTCTTGGCAGCCCTGGCCGCCTTCCTCTTCCCGCCGACGGCCGCAGTCGCCGGCGTCCTGGTGCTGGCGTCGGAGCGGGCGCTGAAGTTCGGCTGGGTCGAGCGCATCGACCTCCCACTGCGCCGGCCGGGGTCGAGTCCGTACCGGCAGGCGAACCCCGGCCACCGCGGGTCGCGGCTTTCCCCGCTGCCGCCGACGGAATCCGTCGTCTTCGCAGCTGGGCTGAAGGAGGCGTGGGGCGGATGCCGTGCGGCCGAACTGCCGTCGGCCTGCGCGGCCTGCGGCTCAGGCGTGGCTGATGATGACCAGCAGCGCGGTGCACTCGGCGAGGACCTGGACGAGCGGCCCCGCCCGCCGGATCCGTACGGCCGGCGCGGCCACGGCGACGAGCAGCGCCATGACACCGACCCCGGTTCCCCATCCGAACAACCACTCCGGCAGCCCCGTGGCTCACTGCTCCCCGTACGTCAGACACCGCGCCGGCCGGTGCGGACGGCGGCGGCCGGTGCGGTCAGGACGCTCGGGCTCAGCGCGCTGCCGGTCTGAGCAGGCCGGGGCCGGGCCTTCCCACCGCGGCGCGTTCACCGGCGCCGGCGACGGAGCGGGTCCAAGGTTGTGTGTCCCCACCAGCCCCCGGCAAGGCGGGATATCCCTCCCGCTCAGCCCGCAGTCATGAAACACGGTCCCGGAGTTGCTCGCCTCGCAGGAGATGCGCATTGGGTGCTTTCGCCAGCTCGGCCAGCTCGGGGAGTTCGACGACCACGACGCCCGCGTCCGCGAGCATGCGCTTGCCCTGGCAACCGATGACGAACAGGTCCGGTTCCCGCCAGGCGATCACTACGCGCCCGATCCCCGCCGACAGGATGAGCTGCGTGCAACTGCGAGGCCGGGACGCGCGGCGCGAACACGGCTCCAGAGTGCTGTACAGCGTCGCTTGCCGCAACCGCGGATCGTCTGGGAGGAGTTTGGCCAGGGCGGACTCCTCTGCATGCTCGACGGGGTCGGTTTCCCGGCTGTGCCCTCGTGAGATCTCCTGCCCCGTCTGGTCGACGATGACGGCCCCCACGCTGAAAGCGGTCGACGAAGGCGGACAGCGGTGAGCGTGTTGTACCGCCACAGACATCCAGTGCCGGTCCGCTCGGGTCGCGGTGACTGTCATTCGGTGAACTCTCCCAGGTGATGGCGATGCGGCACGGTGCTCCGAGCCGCTGGGTCTCGGCGAATCGCGAAGTGCGCGGCGATGTCAGGCTGAGGAGACCGCGGATCATCCTCGGTGTTCGTCAGCGGTCACCAGGGTTCTTCTGATCGGATAGGGGGGTGTTCGCACCCCAGCGCCGCTCGGTGAGCACGACGCGATAGCCGTCCGGATCGGCGATGGTCACTCCGCCACGATCCCAATAGGGGTTGTGCGCGGTGACCACTCTTCCGCCGTGGTCGGTGGCACGGTCGACCATCTCCTTGCTCACCGGCGCATCCAGGTAGATGACCAGGAGGTCGTCAGGAGTGGAGGACGGCAGCACGGTCTCCCGTGTGCCGACCGTCAGCTCCAGGTGCCACTGTCCGCCACGGGGGCCCACCATCAGCAGATCATGCGTTCCGGCCTCCGGGTCCCCGGCGCCCCTGTGGAGAACGTCCAGTCCGAGTCCCTGGGAGTAGAAGCGCTCAGCCGCGGCGAGGTCGGTCGAGGGCCGTGCGATACGGATGCTGTGGCCTGCGTCGATCACGCGCTTTCTCCTTCTGGTTCACGTCGTGCGGTTTCGGCTCCCGCCGAGTGCCGATCCGTTTCCGGGGGCGACGGTTCGTTCCGGCCTGGGGTCAGTGCCACGGTACGCGCGGCGACCGACGCGATGGCGAAGAACACAGCCCAGGCCAGCCATCCCACGGAGCCCAGGCCCAGACTGACGCTGATCAGGGTGGGGCCGATCACGGTGGCCACGCCGAAGGCCAGATTGAACGTGGCCAGATAAGTGGAGCGGTGGTCCTGCGGAGTGTGTACGAGCGCCAGACTGGTTCCCCCCGCGACGACGTAGATCTCGGCCCCGGTCATCAGCACCACCACGAGAACCGCGACGACGATCGGGGCGTACCCGCTTCCCCAGGCGGAAAGCGGCGCCACCGCGGAACCCGTCGCCGCCAGGACGCCGCCGCCGATCATCATGCGTCGGGCGCGGAGCGGGGACTCCGACCCGCGGGCCAGTCTGGTCTGGAGAGCGACCACCAGGACGGTGTTGATGACGTAGTTCGCACTGACGATCCACGGCGGCAGGTCCGTCTGCTGGGTGATCCACAGTGCCATGCCCACGCCGAGCAGGACGGCCGAGAGAGTCAACGCACCGTAGAGCACGGTGACTTTCAGGAAGGCCGCGTTGTCGACCAGCCGAGGCCGGCCGGCTCGCCGGGACGCGACGGCATCCGCGTCCTCCGGCAGACTGAGGGCGACCGCGGCGCAGGACAGGAAGATCACAGCCGCAGCGACCATGACCGACCGGAACGCCCATTGCTCGCCGATGGCGACGGCCGCGCCGGTGGGCAGGGCTCCGACGGCCATGCCCGCGTTGCGCAAGGCGCGCAGTCGGGCCAGCGGCCCCACCGCGGCGGCCTGGTCCCGGCCCGCGATCAGTGCGGTCTGGACGAGCGGGCCGATGCCACGGTTGAGGACTCCGCCGAAGGCAGCGGCCACCAGGGCCGTCCACAGGTTGGTGGCCGCGCCGAGCCCCGCATAGGACAGGGCGCGCGCCGCGAAGAGAGCGGCCAGGGCCCGCCGCAGGCCGAACCGGTCAGCGAACCTGGCTATGGGGATCGCTCCGAGGACCGATGCCACGCCGGCGGTTCCGAGAACCACGGCGACGCGGTAGTTCGAGAGCCCCACGCTCTGGTTCAGATAGATCGCGGAGAAGGACAGGTACATGCCGAGGCCGATGGCGTCGAGGAATCCCGCGACGTAGATGCGGCGCGGAGGTCGCTTCTCCCTGTCCGTGCGGGCACTCGGGTGGTGTTTCGGGGCCGTCACTGGTCCTCGCTCATGATGTCGTTCAGGACGAGGGCATGGGCCCGGATGCGCACGTCGTCGCCGATGGTGACCGGCCCGAGCACCGACGCCCCGACACCGATCGTCACCCGGTTGCCGATCTTGGGGTGGCGTTGCGCCCGAGCACCGCCATCCTGCCACCAGCCGCGCGACCCCAGCGTGACGTGGTGGTAGATCGTCACATCGTCTCCCACGGTGCAGGTCTGCCCGATCACCACGCCGAATCCGTGATCGATGAAGACCCGTCGGCCGAGGCGTGCGCTCGCGTGGATCTCCATTCCGGAAAGGAGCCGGCCGAACCAGGTGAGCAGCCCGGGGCCCACCCGGTGCCCCCTCAGGTGGAGGTGGTGGGCCACCCGGTAGAGCACCAGCCCGTGCCACGGTGCGTGCAGTGCCGCCTCCGACAGACGGGTGCGGGAGGGGTCGCGCTCGAGGACCGCCTCAAGGTCCTCCCTCATCAGCCGCAACAGCCCAGGCATCCGCCCCTTCAACGCCCTTCCTCCGTGGTTTGCCCTTGGCTCGCCGGCTGTAGGTCGATGGCGAGGAAGCGTTCCACGGCCGCGGAGATCCGGCGCGCTTGCTCCGGCGTGGCGCCACGTACGGTGAAGGAGGCCAAGTGCTGGGTGCTGTTCCGGCTCGCCGTTTGTCCGGGCTTGAAGCGCAGGGAGAGCTGCGTCAGCTCCGGGAACTCCCGGCGCGTCTCCTCGGCCGTGCGTTGGGAGACCACACGCCACTCCCCCGCCGGGATGGGCAGGAAGCGGAACCAGGCGACGCCCGAGAACCGCGGCCCCGGCCCCGGGGCCTGTCCCAGCGCCACCCTGGCGATGTCCCCGGCGAAGTCGTAGTCGGCGGCGGCCAGCAGCATCTTGGGAATCGGTCCGCCGGCCCGCGCGTTGACCTCGATGACCTTGGGACCCTCGGGCGTCAGCGCGATCTCCGTGTGCACGGCACCGTGTGTGAGACCGGTGGCACGGATCGCCTGCTCCGCGCAGTCGACGATCTCGGCGGTACGCTCCGCCGGGAGCCGGCTGGGCAGGACGAGACCTTCCTCCACGTACCCGTGCCGGAGCCTCAGCCGGTCGGACACCGCGAGGTGGTCGGGTTTCCCCTCGACGAGCAGCGTCTCCACGCTCACGTAGTCGGCGTACGGGGAGTCCTCGGCGCCCTCGACGGGCAAGGCCTCCTCCAGCAGGAACACCTCGTCGTGCTGGAGGAAGGCGGTCTTCGACGCACGCGCGGCGCGGTACGCCTCGACGACCTCGCCGACCGTGCGCACCTTCCGCACATTCTGGCTGCCCGCCCCGAGCGACGGCTTGAGCACAGCCGGCATCCCCACCTCGGCCACGGCCCGCTCGATGTCGTCCTCGCCGAGGATCTCGGCGAACCGCGGGGCCGGGACGCCGTGCGCGGCGAACACCGCCCGCTGACGGGCCTTGGACTGGGCGACGGACACGGCCTCCACTCCGTTGCCGGGCAGCCCGAGCCGCTCGACGAGCCTGGCCTGCGGCTGGAGCAGCACCTCCGAGTAGGTGACGACACCCGTCAGCGGCTGCCGTTCGTGGAGGCCGAGGCCCGCCGCGACCGCGCCGTCCAGATCCGGTACCGCCAGGAACTCGGCGCCCAGACCGGCCGCGCGGTGCTGCTCCCACATGGTGCGCACAGCCGCCGGGTCGGTCCAGGCGGTGATGAAGAGGACGCTGACACGCGGGGTGACGGTCAGGGCGACGCGCAGCGCGTCGGGGGCGGGCAGACCGCCGACCCCGACGATCAGGGCCAAGTGCGGCGGCTCCCGGTCGCCTTCCCGGGCGCGTCCGGCAGCCCCCGCACCGTCGACTCCGCCCGTAGCCCCAGCGCCCGTTCGTGGCTCCGTCACCTCACCTCACCTCGGCTTCGGCCGAGGTCTGCTGTGCGTCGAGCCGGTTGATCCGGTACATCGTGCGTTGGAACAGCGCGTCGGCGGTCAGGGTGGGGAAGCGCTGCGGCTGCCCCTCCGAGCCGGGCAGGCGCAGCGGCGTGAGCACGGTCCACGGGGTGGGGTGGCAGAACTGGACGATGGAGAGCCGGCCCCCCGACTGCTGCGGGTCGGCCACCACCCGGTGCACGGCGGCCCGGGCGAGGCCGTCGGTGAGCCGCTCCAGCACCATGCCGACATTGACGACGGCGTACCCCTCCGGCGCGTCCACCGAGAGCCACTCGCCGTCGTGGTGCAGCACCTGCAAGCCTGGCGCCGTCGCCCGGGGCAGCGCGGTGATCAGATCGAAGTCCTGGTGCTCGACGGCCCAGGTGTGCTGCTCGGAGGGGGCACCGCCCATCGGCGGGTACCAGGCGGCGCGGTTGACCACCGGGCCGTCGTCCAGCATCTCCTCGAAGTAGCCGGCGGGTACCCCGAGCGCCTCGCCGATCGTGCCGACGACCTTCACCTGGAACGCCTTCATCCGGGTGTGCAGTTCGGACAGCACCTTGCCGATGCCGGGCACCAGCTCGTCCGGCAGGCAGGGGTCGGGATAGCGGGCGGGGTAGCGGGTGCGCAGCGGGTGACCGGCGGGCAGCGCCGCACCCCAGTGGAAGAGTTCCTTCCAGTCGGGCGTCCTCCCGGACTTCTCCGCCGTCTCGACGAGCGGCGGAGTATAGCCGGACTGGCCGTTGCTGCCGGGCACCCGGACGCTCTTCTTGTCGTCAAGGGGAAGCGCGAAGAACTGCTCAAGCAACTGGTATGCCTCGTCGAGCAGGCTCTCCGGGACGGCGTTGCGGACCAGGAAGAAGCCGTCCCCCAGCGCGGCCCTCACCGTGGCGGAGCCGGTGCGCCCGGCGACATCGATCTCGTGCAGCATCAGTGGCCTCTCATACATCCGCGGCGCGCGAACCGGCGGCGGCGCTCCGGGCATCGGTGAACATCAGCAGGTCGGCGACCATGGCGTCCATGCGCCCGGCGATCGCCGCACCGGGCACCCCGTCGGTGAAGTCGGAGTTGGCGGTGGCGACATGAGCGGGCACGGCCCAGCCGCTGATGGCGCGCACGACGGTGCGCAGCTGGTCGCAGGCGGCGACGGCGCTCCGCGGCCCGCCACCGTTGGCGAGGATGCCGACCGGCTTGCCGGCGAAGGCGTCTCCCTCCAGGTGGTCCAGGAAGTTCTTCAGCAGACCGCTGTACGAGCCGTGGTAGACGGGCGTCGCCAGGATCACTCCGTCCGCCTCGGCGATCCGGCGGCGTATCGCCGCCGTCTGGCTGTGCGCGGCGGGGTCGTCGTAGTCGCCGATGTCGTGCGGCTCGGAGAACTCCACCGAGAGGTCGACGGTCTCGAACTCGCCGCCCGCCGCCCGGATCCGCTGGGCCACGGCCGCCAGGCCGTGCCTGGTGTTGGAGTCCTTGGACGCGCTGCCCAGAATTCCCAGAATCATCGATGGCTCCCCTTCGGATCGGCCGTGGGCGGTGTGCCCGTCGGCGTCGTGACGATGCGGACGTCCCGCTCGGCAGCGGTGACCAGGCGGTCGATCTCGGCGCTCGAGTCGTTCGCGAACACATGGGTGCTCAGGCTCGTACCGGAGAAGGAGTCGGCCGCCACGGCGGCTCCCACGGCTCCCCGCAGCACGTGCGCGTAGGCGTGCGGGGCCACCGTGGAGTCGTCGTACACGGCGAGCACCCCTCCGGAGCAGTAGTGGCACACCCACCCGGCGTGCGCCGCCACCGGGTCCCGGCGCAGTGACCGCGGGTCCTCGCCCGCGTCCAGCAGGATCTTGGCGTGCCGCAAGTCGAAGCCCCGGGTGGCCCGGAAGGCCGGGATGACCCCGGCGCCGCCCGGGCGTCCGGCCACCTCGCAGAAGACGAGCCGGTCGCCCTCCACGAAGAATTCGGCGTGGAGCACGCCGGACCGGATGCCCCAGGTGTCGACGATCCGCTCCAGTAGCCCGCCCGCACGCCGCCGCAGCGCCGGGTCGTCGACGGTACGCGAGGACAGCGGCTGTCCGCGCGTGTAGGCGAGGGTGTCGCGCCGGTACAGGGAGACGTCCCAGGCGACGATCCCCTCGTGGACGAGGGCGTCCAGGTGGCCCATGGGACCGGACACCTTGCGCTCCACGAGGTAGCGGCCGGGGACGAAGCGCTCCCGCAGCCACCGCTCCAGGTCCGCGCGCTCGTCGCAGACGGCGACGCCCTGGGAACCGGACAGGTCCCGGGGCTTGACGACGACGGCACCGTACCGGTCGATCAGCTCGTGCGCGTCGCCCGGCTCGTACAGCACATGGCCTTCGGCGTGGGCGATGCCGCCGCGGGCGGCGAGCCGCTTCATCTCGGCCTTGTCGATCAGGCCGCGGACGGCCTCGGGGGTGTCCCCCGGCAGTCCGAGCCGTTCCCGCAGGGCCGCGGCCGGTGCGAGCAATCGCTCGGACGCGGCGGCGATCCGCTGGACCGGATGCACACGGTGCAGGGCGGCCACGGTCTCGGCGGTCGCGGCGTGGTCGAAGACGTCGGTGTGCAGCGCGACGTCGAGGGCGGCCCCCCGCTCCTTCACCGACGGGCTGCCGCTGAGCACGCTGACGCGGAAGCGGGCCGGCGGCAGCAGCGGCGTGCCGTCGTCCCGCGTCCAGGTGGCGGCCCCGACCCGGTCGATCACGACGACGTGCGTGCGGTCGAGCGGTGCGTGGCGGAAGACCAGTCCGGACTCCACCCGGGCGACCACGGCCCGGCACTCCGCCAGGGTCGCGCCCGCCACCGCGTAGTGGAGGCGACCGCCCGGACCGGGCTCCGTGCGCACCTGGCCCTCGGTCAATTCGGCGCGTACGTGGCGTACTTCGGGGTGGTCGAACAGATCCGCCGCGGGGGTCGCGGCCACCACGCGCAGGGCGCCGGCCGGCGCGGCGAGCGAACGGAACACCGCGGCACCCACGCGCGCTGCCGGTCCGGTGCGCCTGCCGAGGGCGGCCGAGACCGCCGTCGTCACGACGTCCCGCGCGTGCCCGGCGTCGTGCACGGCGTGCGTGGCCTCGTCCAGGCCCGGCACGACCGCGTCCGGGACCGGCGGCGCGGGGCCGTCGGCCGCTCCGGCCGGAAAGTGCGTGCGGACCACCCCGGAGGAGATCCCGGAGCCGGTCACGGCCCGGTCCGCGGCCCGGCGCAGCGCGTCCAGCGCGCCCTCCGGCAGCGCCGGCGGACTGCTCAGCGTACGGTGCCCGTCCGGACCCGTGCCGAGGTCCTCGACGACGTCGAGATGGCGCACGGCTCCGTCGTGGACGACGGACAGTACCGTGTGACCGCCCACGGGAAGGGGAGTCACCTCCTCCCGAGGCGCGGGCTCCGCCGACGCGCCCGCGTCGCCCCGTACCGCGCCCGCGAGCCGGTCCCGCCAGGACCGCAGGTCCGCTTCGAAGGTGACGACGGCGGCCACGGGATGCCTGGCGTGTACGTCGGCGAGCGCGACGTCCGCGGCTCGGGCACCCGGCGTGTCGTACCAGGCGCCGACGAAGCGGGCGGACCACCGCTCGCGAAGGGCCGGCGCCGGCGCGTCGGGGCCGCACCAGAAGACGGTGACCCGTCCGGTGACGGCCCCGAGCGCGTCGAGGACGCGCTCGGGGCGCGCGCCGCCCTCCTTCGCGTCCAGCAGGAGCACCACGTGCGGGCCGCACTCGGGCTCCTCGCCGGCACCGGGCGCGGCGGCGTCCTGCTCCCCTGCCACCCGGAGCCCGGCCCGTATCCGGTGGAACGCGTCCTCCGCGGCCCGGTTCGCGGCCTCGGCCGAGAAACCCGCGGCCAGGACGTACCCGAAGCGCTCCGCGTTGCGGGTCGTCGGCACCACGCGGTCACCGGGCCGCACGGTGATCCAGTGGTCGATGACCTCCGCCGGCAGACCGGACGGCCCGTCGACCGCCCTGACCTCGCCGGCTGCCTCGCTGCACAGGTTGCGCAGGGCCACGTACGAGACGGGCTCGGCGACGGGCTCGACCGGCGTTGACGTGCACAGGGCCAACAGGTCGAGCGGGATCGAGCGGCGGAGCGCGACGCCGATCTGGCGCGGGATCACGTACCCGGCCATCCGGCCGTTGACCTCGACGAGTTCCGGGCCGGTCGGGGTGATCAGCAGCTCGATGTGCAGGGCGCTGTTCCGGATGCCGAGGGCCCGCACCACGTCGGTGACGAACCGGCGGGCCGCGCCGCGCTGCTCGAACCGGGCGGGGAAGTGCCCGCCCAGTTCCACGGTGTTGTTCGGTCCGGCCGGCAGCCGCTCCCCGAAGCCGTACAGGATCGGGCGCCCGTTCTGCACGAGGAGCTCGGCGGCGACGTCGAGGCCCGCCCGGTACTCCTCGACGAGCAGCGGCCCGGTGCCGTAGGCACCGGCACGGGCGCCGAAGCCGGCGAGCACGGTCTCGGCCTGCCGCTCGGTCCACAGGACCGACACGCCGATCGAGCCGTGCCCGGCCACGGGCTTGACCACCACCGGATAGCCGATCTCCGCGGCGGCGGCCAGAGCCCCCTCCGGGGTGGCGGCGCAGCGCCAGCGCAGGGTGCCGACACCGGCCGCCGTCAGCCGCTCCCGCACTGCGGCCTTGTCCCGCAGCATCCGCACCGTGGACACCGGCTCGTGCGGCAGGCCCAGGTCACGGGCGAGGCAAGCCGCCGCGACGAGGAACTCGTCGCGGAAGCACAGCACGCCGTCGAGGGGCCGCGGCCCCAGCCGGCCCCGGAGCAGCGGCGAGATGTCCTCCCGGGAGCGCAGCTCCCGCACCTCGATGACTCGTGCGGCCAGCTTGTGCCGCTCGAACCCCTGGATGTCCGCGTAGTCGTCGAGGCTCTCGGTGAGGAAGGAGACCTCGACACCGGCCGCCACGAGCTCCTCCAGGTAGTCGAAGCCGCGCGGCCGGTTCGTCTCGACCATCAGGACGTGCACGGCCGGTCAGCCCCTTCCGCCGACCCGGGAGAAGGCGAGCGTCAGGTACTTCAGCCAGTGGCCCTCGTACTGGAAGTTCCGGTCGACCTCCTCGCTCGCCACATGAGTGAAGCCGTGGGCGGTGAACAAGTCGGTCACCACTTCCTCGGTCAGCCACCAGTTCGACCGTCCGTCGGCCAGCCGCTTGTCGACGACGGCGCCGTCCGGACTGAGGAAGATGTTCACGGCCCAGACACCGCCCGCGCGCAGCAGGCCGGAGCCGTGCCGCACCCACGGCTCCCAGTCCTCGCGCCTCTGGTGGTGCAGGCAGCCGCTGTCCACGAGGTAGTCCATCGGCCGCTCGTCGAAGCCGAGGAAGTCGCCCCGCTGGAAGCGGAGCGAGCCTCGGCCGGTGACCGGCGGGGCCCAGACGTCGATCAGGTCCAGACCCACGACGTCGGCGTCGAGCCCCTCGGCCAGCTGCGCCGTCTGAAGGCCGCGACCGCACCCGATGTCCAGGACGCTCCGCCGGCGGCCGGCCTCGGCGGCCGGTGCGGATCGCAGCAGGAACTCGGTGATCCGACTCTTGACCGGACCGCCGCTCCAGGAGTCCCGGTCGGCGCCGTACCACTGCGCGAACGAGTCCTGGACCGTCCGCCGGTACGCGGTGTAGCCGGAGGAGAGGTCGCCCCCGTGATCCACGTGCTGTTCGGACATCGAAACGTCACCTTCCTGCGCCGGCATCGGCCCACTCCTCCTTCGTGCCGCGGGAAGCGACGACGGCGACCGCCGCGCCGCCCGGCGCCGCGGCGTCGTCCAGGGCCTGCGAGGCCACGAGCCAGGCGCCCGCTCCGCTGGCGGAAACCGCTATGCCATGCTCCGAACGCAGGACGCGCATGCCCTCCAGCGCGTCCGGGTGCGCCACCTCGCGGAAGCCCAGTGCCGCTTCGTGCGGGGCGAGCAGTGGCTGCCGGAGACCGTGACCCAGTCCACCCGTGCCTTTCATGCGCGGCGTACCGGTCGGCGGCAGCGGATCGGCGTACGGCCCCTCCGCGGGGAACACCGCGAAGGCGGCGCACTCCGGCCAGACCGTACGGAGGGCCAGCGTCATGCCCAGGACGGTGCCGCCGGTACCCACGGACGCGGCGACGGCGGCCGGCTCGACGCGCGCCGCTCGCAACTGCCGTACCGTCTCGGCCCCCGTCAGCTCCCGGTGCATGGCCACGGCCTCGGCCGCGCAGTGCTGGAGCAGCAGATGCCGGTCGTCCGTCTCGGCCACCCGCGCGGCCTCTTCCATGGCTCCGAGGAAGCCCGTGCCCTCGGGGGCCTTGGATACGCCCGCGCCCAGGCGCCGCAGGGCGACGCACAGGGAGTCGGGCGAGGTGTGCGGCACCACGAGGTGCAGGTCCAGGCCGAGTACGGCGCAGAACTCGGCGAGCGCGAAGGCCAGGCTGCCGCTCGAGTACTCGACGCACCGCAGCGAGCGCGAGCCGTGCCCGGCCACGGCCCCGCACAGCAGGGCGTAGGCGGTACGGGCCTTGACCGTACCGGTGTCGTTGCCAGACTCCATCTTCAGCCACACGGTGCCGCGCCCGTGCCGGCTCGGCACCGGCACCAGGGGCGTGTCGCCGATGGTGGGGCGCAGCGCGGCGAGCTCCGGGAGCACCGCGTGCGCCCTCGCCTCGACCTCGGCGAAGGACAGCGAGGTCAGCCGAGCGCCCGCCGGGGCGCGCCGCTCAAGGGCCCGAGTGATGCGCGGCGGGGGGACGTCATCGGCCCGGTCCCCCGTATCGGCGTCGATCGCGGCGTCGGTCGGGTCCGTCCTGTTCGTCATGACGGCCGCTCGCTGGTCGCGAGGCGGAATCCGACCGGGTACAGCGGGCCCGGGAACGCGCCGTGCCGGCGCCGGGTCCGGGTCAGGTCGCCGAAGCGCGAGAAGCTGCCGCCGCGGGCGACACGGTAGGTGCCCATGGACTCGACGAGGTGATCGTCGACGAACCTGCCCCCGGGGTAGGGAACGTAGTCGTCGGCGACGAACTCCTCGACGTTGCCGCCCATGTCGTACACGCCGTACGGCGAACGGCCCGCCGGGAAGGCGCCGACCGGCGTGGTCGTGTGCACACCCGTCTCGCGGGTGTTGCATGCCTCGGGGTCGAAGGTGTCGCCCCAGGGAAACTCGCGGCCGTCCTCGCCCTTGGCGGCGCGCTCCCATTCGGCCTCGCCGGGCAGGCGCCACGGGTGACCGGTCTTCTCGGTCAGCCACTGCGCGTACCGGTCGGCGTCCTCGGGGCGTACGCCGGCGACGGGGTGGTTGGACCGCTCCCACGGGTACGCACCCAGGTACCAGGTGGTGGGCCGGACCTCGTACCCCGTGTCGGCGAGGAAGTCGCGATACTCGGCGTTGGTCACCGGGTAGGCGGCCATCCAGAAGTCGTCGACGAACACGGCGTGCTCGGGGGTCTCCTTGTCGATCCAGGAGGCTTCGACACCGACGTGCCGCCACTGCTCGACCACGGCCGCGACCTCTTCCGGCGGCAGGCCCACCGGAGTGGGGCCGCCCGGAACGAAGCAAGTGGCGGGGAGCGGGCCGGCCAGCCGAGGGTCCCCGATCGCGGCGAGCGTCGCACCGGCCGCCAGCCGCTCGTGCAGCGGCGCCTCCGGGTTCTCGACCAGGGCCGCCAGCTGGGCGGTGCTGGACACGCACACCACCGAGTCCGACTGCCCCGCCCGGTGCACGCGGGCAGGGTCGGTCAGATCGGCATACTCCTTGAAGTGCGGCGAGTCGGCGACATCGGTCAGCTTCATGCGGTCTCGTCCTCCCACACATTCAGGGTGTGCCCGCCGACCTCGGCCTTCGCGGACAGGTAGCGGCTGTTCTCAGCGGTTACGTGGACGCGGGTCGGGATGACCTCGGTGACCTCGATGCCGTGCCGCCGCAACTGCCTGACCTTGTCCGGATTGTTGGTGAGCAGCCGTATCGTCGTCTGACCGAGCGCGTGCAGCATCGCGGCCGCGGCCGCGTAGTCGCGCTCGTCGGCGCCTCGGCCGAGCAGGCGGTTGGCCTCGAAGGTGTCGGCGCCGCCGTCCTGGAGGACGTACGCGTCGAGCTTGTTGTAGAGGCCGATCCCGCGGCCCTCCTGGCGCAGGTAGAGGACGGTGCCGCCCTCCTCGCTGATGAGGGACAGGGCCTCGTCGAGCTGCGGACCGCAGTCGCACCGCTCGGAGCCGAAGAGGTCGCCCGTCAGGCACTCGCTGTGCAGCCGCACGAGCGGCGGCCTGCCGGCGTCGGGCGGCAACACGCACGCGACATGCTCGGCCCGGTCGGGGAGACCCTCGAAGGTGACGAGCTCGGCGCGCCGACCACCCACCCGCTCCATGGTGATGCCCACTCGGGCACGAACGCCGGCGGTGGTGGTCCCGGTGGGCGCCTCGGCGGTCGCCCCGCTGTTCATCTCCGTCTGTACGGACATCACTTCGTCTCCTCCGCGGCCGTGGCGCGCGCGGCGCGCACCAGATCCTGGACCCACCACGAACGGCGGACGCCCGGTATCCCACCGTCGGCCGTGTGCGTGACCAGGACGATCCGGCCGTCCCAGCCGGCCACGGCGACCGAGGCGTCGTCGATTTGCGTCATGCAGGACAGGCCCTGCCCGAACTCGGCCAGAACCTGCCCGGAGGTGAGCACGGACGTGCCGGCGCTCCAGTTCACGGGCCAGACGTAGAGCCCGAAGTCGTAGGCTCCGGCGAGCACGAAGGGATGGTCGGCAGTGCCGAGGACGGCGACGCACTTCACCGACTCGTCGGGCCCCATGAGCGTCTGCACCGCCTCGGCGCGCACCGCTCCGTCCTGGGTACGGGAGAGCCGGCCGACCTTGACGGTGTGGTCGCGCGAGGCGCTGGCCGCCACGGAATCGCCCAGCGCGGCGACGGCGTTGACGAGGTTGCCGTGCTCCCACAGGGTGGTCCGGTCGCGGAACCCGCCGCCCGCGATGGTCCGGTCGGTCGCCGCGGAGAGGAAGCCGGTGCCCTCACCGGGCAGCGAGGCAAGCGACTTCACGGAGCCGCCGTGGGCTTCCCAGCGGTCCTTCTCCACGAGGTCCACGGGGTCCAGAGCGATCAGTTCGCCGTTGTACGTGCCGGCGATCAGACGCCCGTCGTCGAGGGCCAGTGACGGCAGCGGCGCGCCCAACTGCGCGCTCACCAGGCGGTCACCACCTTCAAACCGCACGACGTGACCCGCGTAGGTGCCCGCGTAGACGATGTCGTCTTGGACGACGAGGGAGAGGATCGGACCGTCGGTGAGCTCGATGAGGCGTACGGCGGGCGCGTCGGCGTCCGCGTCGGCCGTCGAGAGGACCACGACGGTGCCGGAGTCGCAGCCGATGAACAACTCGTCGCCGCAGGCCGCCATCGCGTTGGGGCCATGGGTGGCCTCGGCAGGTTCGGCGACCTCGGTTGCGGTGGCGAAGTCGAGCAGGTGGGGGCTGCTCCAGAAGCTGCCCGCGGCCACCAGACCGCCCGCGGCGTCGACCGAGCGGGGCCAGATGCGGGCGTCCACGACCCGGTCGACGCGCTCGCCGTCGGCGGTGAAGAAGTGGAGCGAACCGTCGTAGGCGCCCACGATGAACCGGGCGTCGTCCTCCGACCAGGCCACGCAACGGGCGGCGGAGGAGGACACCTCCACCGTGCGCAGGTGGTCGAGCTTTTTGGTGAGCAGATCGACGGCGCCGTCGTCGCGGGCGACCGCGAGGATGTCACCGGCCCGCGACCAGGCGCAGCCCTCGATCGAGGAGTCGTATCGGCGGACGGACGGCTCGGCGTCCGAGTCCGGGTCGGTGACGGCCACCAAGCCGTCCTCGCCGACGGTGGCGACGAGTCCCTCGACGCTGATCGAGACCATCATGCAGTGCGCCTCGTGGGAGCCCACCTCACGCAGGAACCGGCCCGCGAGGGCCTCCCACATCGTGGCGCGGCCGTCTTCGGAGACACAGATCAGCCGCTCGCCGTCGGGCGCCCATGCCACCGAGTTGATGTCATCGGTGTGCCGGGCCAGAACGTTGAGGAGGGTCGCGGGGCCGTCGTCCGGCACGTTCCAGACCGAGACGGTCTTGTCGGCGGAGGCGGTGGCGAGCAGGTGCGGCTTCGCCGGGTTCCAGGCGGAGGCGTTGACGAGCCGCCGGTGGTGCAACGTGGCCGCACGGGCCGGCCGCGCAGGGTCGGACAGGTCCCAGATGATGACGGTGCCGTCGTACGAGCAACTCGCCAGTCTACGCGCGTCGTTGCGCAGCCCGACGTGGGTGATGGGAGCTGAGTGACCGGATGCGGTGCGCGGCAGATCGATGGGGCGCATACCTGTCTTCGTGCCTCTCCGTGGGTGTTAGGCAGCGGTACGGCACACGGGCGCACCGCTCGTCTGTGGACGAGCATCGGCCCGGGCCATTGGACTGCCTTGTGTGCGGGAGCTTGGCCGGCACGCCCCGTTCAGGACGCGACGGCAGTCGACAGAGACCGGGGGAGGGTGCCGTGACAAAGCCCATTGTCGAGCCACGAACTCACTGAAGATCTCCCCCGTCCAGAAAGAGCCATCACGATGCACTGTCGTCAACCGGTAAGAACAGAGCTGGTGTGCTCGTTCGGCTCAGCTGACGGACACGGATGCGACCTTAACCCGGGTCCCGGACGCAAACAACAGCGTGGCTGATTCTTTGCCACCAGTCCGATTTGCGATCCTTGCGACGTACACTCAGTTTCGACGGAGGTGGCCGAGAAACCTCCTATCAGGCATTTTGCCGTGCAGGAATTTCCGGTAGGCCGTCGTCGGAATAACTCCCTGAAAGTGAAGGGGAAAGAAGCGACTGCCGAACCGGGCAGGCATTCCGCACCCTCATTCGATTCGCCGAACCAGAATCGTCCGACGTCGTCTACAGCGAATGTTTTTCGGCACTGCAGACCTCAGCGAACGGAACAGTGATGACGTGCACTGAAGTTCGATGCATAAGCCGAAGGCGGCAGCCGCCGAGGATCCAAGCCATTCCGCGGACATTCTCTGCAACCCCCGAGACGAGTTCTTGCTCACCTGGGAAGAAGCGGGGGCTGCGGGAGATAAAGAATCGACCATGAACGGCCGACAGGGCCGCGCTCGGCACCTTACCCGTGGCGGGGACTGGTCCGGCAGCGGCTGGAGGCCGGGGCGGTGGATCGAGGTCGGTTCGCCCCGACCGAAGCGGGGACTCCGCAAAGCGGAGTGATCAGCCCGTTCCTCTTGAACCTGGCCCTGCACGCGATGGATTCCGGACATGCAGGTCGCCGTGGATGAGAATGTCCGGCTGGTCCCGGCCCAGCTCCCGCACGGTCGCCACGGTGGCCTCCAGCACCTGATGCGGCAGTGCATGTGGCAGCTCCTCGGCGTCTTTGCACAGCTGCTCCTCCCAGGCATCGACTGCTCACGCAGCCGGGGCGGACCAGGCGGCGCGGGGATGGCCGGGCGGCGCGGGGAAGGGACGGTCGCGTGGGCAGCGGCTGGGGCTACAAGAGCGGGCAGGACGGCGAGAGCCGCGGCGGCCAGGCCACGCGCAACAGTGGTGAGCATGGGCTCCGTGGTAGCCGCCGCTGAGCCGGCCGGGGGGCCGTACGGCCGGGAAGTCACCCGGCCGTGGTGAACAGCCATACCGGCGCCGGGAGGAGAGCGCGTCGCGGGTTCGTCTGCACCTGGTGGAAGCCCGGTCGGCGAGGGGAGGTGCCGGCCGCAACGGGGGCCGTCGGCGATGTCGGACTTCGGTACCCGCTCGGTCGGCAGCGGCAGTCCCCCACCCGCGCCGGGGGCGATGGGCACCAGCGGGCGCCGTCAGGTGTGACGGCGGGTTGCACGAGTACGGCGCCCCCGGCTGCGCCGCTGGCACGAAGCCTCCCAAGCGTCCCAAGCGGCCATCGCCGACCACGCCGCAGCCACCCAGGTCAACCGGTACGAGCTGGAGCAGGCCGTGAAGAAGGCCGTCCGGCACCCCCCGGCCGACCCGGCCGGCGAGTAACCCCCGCGGGCCGGGTCGGGCGCCGGGTCGGCGGGCCTACTGCGGGTCGGGCCAGGAGACCAGCGTCTCGCCGGTCGTCGCATCGGGGAGGGTGACGCGGGCACCGGGCATGCTCCCGTACTCGCCGATACAGCGCCGGAACTTGTCCCGCGCGGTCTCCTCCCGGCCCCACCAGCCGTCCAGCACCGGCCGGCCCCCGGCGGTAGCGGCCGGGGCCAGTCATGCAAGGCGGTCCCGCGGGCGCGCCCCGGCTCACGGACGATCCCGCCCTTCGCCTCCAGCTCACCGGGCTGGTAGTGCACCGCCGCCCGGCTGCGCATGCCCACAGCCTCCTCGCCCGCCACCGTATGCCGTCCATCAGCTGCCGCCGCGTCCACACCTGCGGCCGACCCGGCTTGATGCCCGTCGGCAGCAACGGCTCAAGCCCGGCCCACTGGCCGTTCGTCAGATCCCCACGTCCCACAGCACCTGAGCACCGACAAACAAGATCCACCTTCCCAACAGACCCCAGCGGGTTCCGTTGGGATCAGGTCGCCCGTGAGCCGGGATCCGCCCGCGGAACGACCGGCTGACGACCTTTGTCCGCAAGGGAGTTGGGGTTCACTGGTATCCGGTGGGCACGGGCGCCCCGGGACGGGGGAGCTGGTATGGGGGACGGTGCTTCGGCAGGGAAGCGCGCGGACGGGGACCTCGGCGGCGTGTCGGACGAGGAGCTGAGGGAGTGGATCGCCCGGACCCGTGCGGAGCCGGCCGGGCAGCCCCCGGACGGTGGCCCCGCCGCGGCGGCGGATCGGGTGGCCATGGGCTTGTGGCTCGCGGAGCTGGCGGAACGCCAGGGCGATCCCCGCGATCTCGATGCCGCGATCGCCGCCGTCGCACGGGCGCTCGACGACGACCCGGGGCACCCCGAGGCACCGCTGTGGCACGGCCTCCTCGGCCAGTTGCACTGGTTCCGCTACGAGAAGGTGTGTGAACCCGGTGTGCCGCCGGAACGGCAGGCCGCCCTCCTGGTGGAGGCCACCCGGCACCTGGAGGCCGCCGCGGCGGTCCTCCCCCCTGGCGAGGAGACGACCCGCCAGGTCCGGGGCCGGTTGGGCATCGCCTACGGGACCCGTTTCTGCCACACGAACGACCCGGCCGACCTCGAAGCGGCGATCGCCCAACTCGGCGGGGCACTGGACGGCGTACCCGAACCGATGGGCCAGTCGGCCTTCTTCCGCTTCCACTACGGCCAGCAGTTCACCCGCCGCTTCGACGCGACCGGCGCCGAAACCGATCTCGACCGGGGCCTCGCCGAGATCCGGCGGGCCGTCGAGGAGGGCGAGAAGTCCACCGAGTGCGAGGACGGCTGGTTCCCCATCGCCCGCGCGCAGCTCGCCCGCATCCTGCTGATCCGGCTGCCGGCGGCTCGGGAGCACCGCGATCCGCGCGACGCCGATCTGGCCCTGGCCCAACTGGAGGGGCTGCCGCTCGACAGCCCCCTGATGGCGGAGCTGCCGCCGCCGGTCCTGCGGAACTACGGCAGGCTGCTGTGCGAGCGGGCCGGCGAGCAGCTGCGCCCGGCGGACGCGACGCGGTCCCTCGCGGTGCTGCGGCAGGTGGCCGAGCAGTACCCCGCGGACGCCCCGGACCGCTGGGTCGGCCTCATGGACGTGGCCGCGGCGTGGCAGCTGGTGGCGCTCGGCACCCTCGACGCGGAGGCGCTGCGCGACGCGGAGGACGCGTACACCGAGGCGCTCTCCGAGCCCGGGTGTCCGCCCGGGGTCCGTACCTTCATGGAAGCGACCCGCGGGTACCTCAGAGGGGTGCGGGTCCGCGCCGGACACCTGCCGGACCTGCCCGACGATCCCGTCGTCCGCGCGGGGCTGGCGGCGGCGGCCGCGCTCCGGCAGGCGACGGCCGTGCCGGGCGCGGCCGGGGAGCGGGCGGATGAGGACGGCGCCGGGGACTTCCAGCGGCTCGGCCTGGCGAGTCTCGGGCCCGGGGGCGAGGACCTGCAAAGGGTCACCGAGCGGTGCCAGCGTGCCGACGCGTCCCCCGCGCTGCGCCGCCTGCCCCTGATGCTGATGACCTTCTTCGCGCCCTTCCTCGCCGGACTGGGCATCCGGCCCACCGCCGAGGAGGTGCTGGAGCGGGTCCGCGCGGCCTTGACGGTCCTGCCGCAGGACGATCCCGTGCGGACGAGCCTGCACATGGTGGCCGGTCAGGTCGCCCTGACCGCGAGCAGTGAGTCGTACGACCCGGAGCAGGCCCAGGTCGCGCTGGACCACTTCGACACCGCGCTGGCCGGGGCGGGCGCCGCGGCGGAGAGCGACGCGCTGCGCAGCGGCCGGGAGGTCTGGCGCATCGCCGCGCTCGCCTTCCGCGGGCTTGTCCGGGGCACGCGGGACGCCCTCGCGCAGGCCGCGGCGGAGTTGACCGTCCTGCGTGACGACCCGTCCGTGTCGGCGTACACGCGGGTGTACGCGGCGGTGCAGCACGCCTTGATCAAGGCCCGGCAGGCGTTCGCGACGAACGACGCCGCCGGGCTGGCCGCGGCGGCGGCGGATCTCCGCGACGCCCGGGACCGGCTGCCCGCGGACGACGCCATGCGGCCCAGAGTGGTCGTGATGCTCGACGCGCTGGCCTCCGCCCGGCTGTTCCTCACCCCGGACGCCGGGCCCCGGTACGAGGACGTCGACCCCGACCGGATCCGGCGCGAGGCGGCGCCGATGCCGCCGCCGGACCGTGCCGAGGCGCTGGGCATGGCCGGGCTCGCGATCGGCCTGCGCGTCCTGCGGCACCCGGACCCCGGCCGGCTCGACGCCGGTATCGCGCTGTTGCAGGAGGCTCTCGCGCTGGACCCCGCGGACGGCGGCGGGAAGAGGCTCCGGTTCGCGCACACCCTGGCGATGCTCCGGCTGCACAGGTACGACTCGGGGCACGACGGGACCGACCTGGACGAGGCCGTCCGCTGGAACGAGGAGGCGGTGCGTCTCGCGGCGCATCCCGGGCACTTCGGGTGGGCGCCTGCGGCGATGCAGCTCGCCGAGGTCTACCGCCGGGTCGCCGAGTCCGGCCGCGGCGACCGGGCCGAACACCTGGCCCGCGGGCGTGAGACCGGGCTGCGCGCCCTGCGCGGCCATGCCTGGCAGGTCCTGTTGCAGTCGCAGGCGCAGTACACGGCCGAGACGCTCGCCGTCTCCGCCTCACACGCCCTGACGGTGGCCCGCTGGTGTATCGCGGACGGCTGTCCGGCCGAGGCAGTGCAGGCGCTGGACGCCGGCCGCGGGCTCGTCCTGCACGCGGCCTCGGCCGCCGGCACGGTGCCGGAACGGCTCGCGGCAGCGGGCCGCCCCGACCTCGCCGCCGAGTGGCGTACGGCGGCCGCCGGCGACGGGCCCGGAGCCGCGGACGGCATCCCCGGCGACCTCCGTTACCGGGTGCTGCGGGTCCTGGCCGGCACCGACGACCTCCTGGCCGATGGCCTCCTGGCCAATGACCTGCTGACTGATGACTCCCCGGCCGGCGGACCCGCCGACGGACCGGCTGACGAACGGACCGGCGGACCGGTCGACGAACTGACCGGCGGACCCGCCGACGGACCGGCTGACGAACGGACCGGCGGACCGGTCGGCGGACGGAGTGACGGGCCCGCCGACGACGCCGGTACGGCGGGCCCGCGCTCCCGTCTCGGCCACCTGCTCGTGCCTCCTTCCCTCCACGACATCGCCACGGCGCTGCGCCGCGCCGGGGCGGACGCCATGGTGTACCTGGTGCCCGGGGAAGGCGCGGGGTCCGGCCGGGGCGGCTGCGCCGTCGCCGTCCACCCCGACGGCCGGACGAGCCTGGTGCGCCTGCCGGAACTGACCGTGGACGCGCCCGCGCTCGTCGCCCACCTCGGCTCGGGCGCGGACTCCGGCTCCCGGGACATGGGACCGGCCGACGGTGCGCCGCCGCCCTCGGCCGACGCCCGCGCGGCCGGGCACCGCACGCTGGAGGCCCTCTGTGACTGGGCGTCCGAAGCCGTGACGGAGCCGCTGCTCACGCACCTGCGCGCGTGGGGCGCCACCCGGCCCCCGAAGGTGGTGCTGGTCCCCATGGGGCAGCTCGCCGCCGTACCCTGGCACGCGGCACGCCGGAGCGCGCCGGGCGGCCGGTACCGGTACGCCCTCCAGGACGCCGTCTTCTCGTACGCCGCCTCGGCCCGGCTGTTCTGCGACGTCGTGGCCGGCGAGCCCGTGCCGTACGACGCGCCGGCCCTCGTCGTCGGGAACCCGACCGGAGACCTGCCCCACGCGGGCCGGGAGGCCGCCGCCCTGCACGCCGCCTTCTACCGCACCGCGCCGTACCTGGGGCGGCATGCGACCGGCACCCCGGCCGGGGCCGGCACCCCGGCGGAGGTCCTCGGCTGGCTGCGGTTGCGCGGCCTGTCCCCGGGCGGGGTGCTGCACCTGGCCTGCCACGCCGAGGTGGACCGGAACACGACCGTCCGCACCGCGCACCTCCACCTCGCGGGCGGCACCCTCGCCGCCGAGCAGCTCACCGAGCAGGCGCAGCGCCACGGCCGGACCGGCCGGCTGGGCCTGGTGTCGCTGGCGGCCTGCACCACCCACGTCTCCGGACGCGGCTACGACGAGGCGTTCACCCTGTCCACGGCGTTCCTGGTGGAGGGGGCCGGATCGGTGCTGGGGTCGCTGTGGCCGGTGCCGGACGAGGCGACGTCGTACCTGATGTTCATGGTTCACCACTACCTGCACGCCGAGGGCGCGCGCCCCGCCGCGGCGCTGCGCCTGGCCCAGTTGTGGATGCTCGACCCCGACCGGCGGCCCCCCTCGACCATGCCGCCCGAACTGGCCCGCCGGGTCCGCTCGTTGAACGCGGACGACCTGCGGGGCTGGGCGGGCTTCACCCATCTCGGCCAGTGAGGGCGGCCGACCGGGGATCGCCCGGAGGACGACCGGGACGAGCCCGGGGGCGCGGGCCGCCGTCTGCGAGACTTCCGCCATGGGGACTGTGTACGCGCTGTTCGTGGGGATCGACGACTACCCGGTTCCGCAACGCGGCCTGCGGGGCGCCGTCAACGACGCGGAGGCGGCCGCGGCTCTGCTCGGCGGCCTCGCGGACAGGGCCTTCGAGCCCGCGTTCCTGAGGAACGGCGAGGCCACGACCGACGGTGTGACCGCCGCCGTCCGCAACCACCTGGGGGCGGCCGGGCCCGGGGACACCGCACTGTTCTGGTTCTCCGGGCACGGCACCGACTACGAGGCCGTCCTGCCCCTGCACCGGCGGACCGAGGCGACCGGCCGCTACCAGGCGCTGGTCTGCGCCGACAGCCCGCGCGAGGGCGGTCGCCCGCTCGTCGACAAGGAACTGGGCGGGCTGCTGGACGCGGTCGCGGCGCGGGGCGCGCACGTGGCGGCCGTGCTCGACTGCTGCTTCTCGGGGGGTGCCACCCGCGCCTCGGCCCGGACCGGCCTCACCGCCCGCTACGCGCCGCCCGCCGCCTGGTGGGGCGAGCCCCCCGGGGAACGCGGGCTGACCGGGGGCGCCGGTGAACCTGCTGCCCGCCATGTGCTGCTCGCCGCCAGCCGGCTCAACCAGTCGTCCTACGAACGGGACTTCGACGGCGTGCCGCACGGGGTGTTCACCCACGCCCTGCTGGCGGCGGTGCGGGCGGCGGGCCCGGGCGCGACCTACCGCGACCTGCTGGCCGCCGCTCACTGCTCCGTCCAGACCGAGCACGCCGACCAGCACCCGGTCGTGTTCCCGGCGGAGCCCGGCGGCATCGCCGACCGGCCCTTCCTCGGTGGCGCGGTGACCCGTCGCCGCGGCCCGCACCTGCTGCGGCACGGCCCGCACGGCTGGGAGGTCGACTGCGGTCGCGTCCACGGGCTGCGCGGTGGCGGCGGGGCCGGCACCGAGTTCACCGTCACCGGGCCCGGCGACGCGCCCCGCGTCCTGCGCGCCCGGACCGTCCACACCGACCGTGCCGAGGTCGAACCCGTCGGCTGGGAGCCGGATCGCGGGCGGGTCCATCCCGTGGCGCTGTCGGCGCTCGCGCTGCCGCCGACGTCCGTCCACATCGAGGCACCGGACGGTTCCGCCGCGGCCCGCGCGGCTGCCGGACTGATGGGTGAGGCCATCGGCTCGGCGGGTCCAGGCGGCGGACCGGCACCGCTGCTGCGGCTGACCGACGACCCGGCCTCCGCCCCGGACCACCTGCTGCGCGTCGTCGTGTCCCGCGAAGGCGGCACCGGCCTCGCGGCCCACGTCCTGCGGCGCGACGGTTCGCCCGCCGTGCCCTCACTGCGGCTCGACCGGCCGGAGGACGCCCGGCGTGTCACCGGCTGCCTGCACCACCTCACGCGCTGGCACCAGTTGCTGACCCTGGACAACCCGTCGTCGCCCCTGCGGGATCTGGTCCGCGTCGAGATCCTGCCCTGGACCTACGACGGCCCCTGGAGCTTTGACGGCGCCGGCCCCATCCTCCCGGACGGCACCGGTGAGGTCGTCTGCCGCTACGCCCTCTCGCCGTCCGGCCGTCCGCAGGAGCCGTGGCTCTCCATCCGCCTGCACAACCGCTCGGCGACGCGGACCCTGTGGTGCGTCCTGCTGAACCTCACCGACAGTCACGCCTGCCATACGGCCCTGTACCCGGGCCACTTCATCGGTCCCGGCCACACCGGCTTCGCCCTGGACGACCGGCCGGTCGCGCTGTCCGTGCCCGCGGGCCGAGCCCGCCCCGGGGCGGAGGTTCGGGACTGGCTGAAACTCATCGTGGCCGAGGGGGAGTTGAACACCGTCCCCTTCCATCTGCCGCCCTGGGACCCCGACCGTCCCGACGACCGGGGTGCCGAGCGGTCGGGCGCGGACGCGGTACTGCGTCTCGCGCCGCCCGACCACGGCGACCGCGACCTGGGGGAAGCCCGCCGGCAGCGGCCGGGCCAGTGGGCCACGCGCACCATCCCGCTGCGCACGGTCATCCCGGCCGGCGGCTGACCGGCGGAGGCTGACCGGCGGCGGGTGGCGGGTGGCGGCTGACCGGCGGCGGGTGGCGGGTGGCGGGTGGCGGCTGACCGGCGGCGACCGACGGGTGGCGGTTAACCGGCGGCGACCGACGGGTGGCGGCTGGCGCCGGACCGGCCGTGGACGACCGTCGCTCAGGGCGCCACCCGCGCGTGATAGGGCGCGAGTACGGAGTTCAGCCAGTCCTCGCCCTCCGGCGTGCCGAAGTCGACGGCCGGCTCCTCGGACTCGGCGACCGTGTCCGTCGCGCACCGGTCGCCGAACAAGATCACGGCCCGGTCGGCGGGTTCCCGCTTCGACGGCCAGACGAAGCCCTGCGCCCACGGCTCGGTCCGGTCGCGGATCCAGTGCCCCCAGTTCCGCGTCCACGGATACTCGGCAGCCTCGGCCTGCACCAGCCAGGTGTCCTGCCCGACCGCCGCGAGGTCGGCGCCGGACATCAGCGACACCACCGTGACGTCGGCGACCAGCCGCAGGAACGTGCAGCGTCTCCGGGCGACGCTCGCGCGCGGCAGCAGCCGGGGGCCGCCGTCCGCGGCGAACGGCACGGAGCGCAGCAGCGACTCGCACACCGCCGCCGCGGGTGCCAGTCCCGCGTACAGGTAGGCGTAGGGCCGGGCTTCCGTCGCGTCGAAGCGCCCGCCGCCGTAGAGCCGTTCGGCCGGGACCGGGTTGAACGCGGTTCCGGCGAGCGCCGAACCGTGCACCCGGAACAGCGCCGTGCCCTCGGGGAGCGTCACCTTGGTGGGCGTGCCGGGCAGCGCGGCCGGCGGCGGTACGTTCGGCACCCCTACTCCCCCTCCACCAACGAGCGTGCCGCACCGACCAGTTCCGCGTCCCGGGCGGTGCCCAGCAGGGACGCGGGCGCGGTACGCAGCCAGGCGTTGTCCGACAGCCACCAGTCCGCCGCTCCCCACGGGTCCCGGCCCGCGTCGAGGAGCGCGTTCACCTCCAGCACCACCCGCCACGGCAGCGCGTCCTCGCGGAACTGGAAACGCGGCAGCACCCCGCGCCCCCCGGTGCCGGGCAGCCGGATCAGGCCGGGGGCCGTCGGATCACCGCCCCGGGTCCGTACGTCGGCGTCGTCCAGCGCCGGCTGTGCCAGCAGGCGCGCGCGCACGGGTCCGAGGACGGGACCCACCATGGGGCTGCCGTCGATCAGGAGCACGGCGAGATCGGTGGCGCCGAAACCGTGGACGGTGACGTTCCGCTCGGGCCCGGAGTAACGGATGTCGTCCGCGTCCCCCAGGCTCCCGGCCTCCTCCGGCGGCAGGCAGTCGAGCACCAGCCGCGCGGCCTGTGCGGCGTGGCCGCGGCGCTCGTCCTCCGCGCCCGCCGCGCGCAGCCCCTCCAGGGCCGAGACCAACCGCTCCCTGGGCGCTCCGCCGAGACCGGTCAGATACGGCCCCAGCCGCTCCCACGAGGCCGCCACCTCTGCCAGCACCTGCGACGGATCCACCCGCTCCCCCTCCCCCGGTCCGGACGGGCACGCGTACGCGCACGGGCACGCGCCGCGCCGCGCCGGGGCCGACCGTACCGCCGACCGGTCCGTCGCACACCCCAACACCCCACAACTGACCGGGCCTTGTCCGGAACGCACCTCCGCCCCGGCTGGTTCTCCCTGCCACCCGCGGGCCACCGCCATGCCGTTGCTCGGAGGGCGCCGAGCCGGGAGGATGGCGGGTGCCGCTACAACCACGGCTACGTCCGCTACGTCAGGCAGGGCCGGTACGACGTCACGGTGTACGAGACGAAGACCGGCCGCCGGATCGGCACCAGGAAGGTGCTGGGGACCGGGCGCGCGCCCCGGGTAGGGGCCGGGCCGTGACGGGCCCCGCACGCGGAATACGATCACTCGCCACGGTTGCCGGAGGGGGCGGGAATGCTTGACGACGTCACGGACGGGAGCGCGGCGGCGACGCGGCTCGCGGGAGGAGCGCCGCTGCGCAGCACGCTCGACGTCGCCGACCCCGGTGACTGGCTCGCGCTGGACGCGGGAGTGCGCGAGGTGGCCTGGTACAGCCCGCGGCCCCTGCCCGAGTGGGAAGAGTCCGCCCCGCTGCCCGCCGACCTGACCGGGCTGGGCGAGTCCCGGCTCGCACTCGCCCTCTGCCACCGCGACGGGCGGGTCCGTCAGGAGGCGGTCCGCCCGTCGGCCCGGTACCCGGCTCTGCTGCCGTTGGTCGTGATCCGCTGCGCCGACTGGGCCGGCCCGGTGCGCGAACGCGCCCGGCAGTTGTTGCGCGCGGCCCTGGACGCGGACTCCGCCCCCGGCCTCGCACCGCTCGTCCTCCGCGTCGGCCGCCGGGAAAGAGGTGCCTTCGGCGTCGAATTGCTCGAACAGGTCCTGCGCCGGGCGTCCCACGGGCAGCTCGCTCCCCTCTTCGCCGACTCCGACCGTACCGTCCGGCGGTTCGCGTACCGGCTGGCCGTCGAGAGCCGGCTGCTCCGTCCCGCCGAACTGGCCCGTGCGGCCGCCCGGGACGCGGACACCGTGGTCCAGGACCTGTGCGCCACAGCCGCGCTCACGGCCCTGCGGGAGGGGGACCCTTTCGAGGACGTGCTGCCTCCTCTGCTGTCCGCACGCAACCCGCGTACCCGTTCGGCCGGTGTCACCGCGTTGCGGCGGGCAGGGCGGCCGGGACAGGCGGAGCCGTTCCTCAGCGACCGGTCCGCGCTCGTACGTGCCTGCGCCCGGTACGTCGTACGGCAGTGGGGAGGTGATCCGGCGGCCTGGTACCGGCAGCGGTGCTCGGCGCCGGACGGCCTCGGGTTGGCGCCCGGTGCGGTCATCGGGCTGGCCGAGTGCGGGGACCACACGGACGCCGGGCTGCTGTGGCCCCTGCTCGCGCACCCGGTGGCCGGGGTGCGGGCGCGGGCGGTGGCGGGGCTGCGGACGCTGGACCGCGTGGACGTGCGGCGGTTGCGGCCGCTCCTCGACGACTCCGCGGCAGGGGTCGTCCGGGAGGCGGTTCTCGCCCTGCTGCCTTCCGTGAAGGAGCTGCCCGACGACTGGCTGCTGGAGCGCACCGGCTCCGAACGGCCGCGGCACGTTCGCGTCGGCGCGTTCCGGCTGCTCGACGCGCGCGGGGGTATCGTGGCGCTGCGGGCGGCGGTCGGTCTGCTGGAGGACCCCGACCCGAAACTGCGCACCTGGGCCAGGCAATCCGTGCGGCGTCGGCACCTCTTCAGCGATTACGTGCCGCGCGGGCGCAAGCGGGAGGCCGGGGCGGACAGTTGAGCGCTCCTGGCGCGCGGGCGCCGCGCTAGTCCTCCAGTCGTAGGGTGCCGGCGCCGGCTGGGCGCATCGGCGTGTTCCGGGACCGCTGTTCGTCCAGCGGATGTCCCGGTCGGGTCGGCTTCACGGCTGGGTGCGTCGCTCGGCCGCGTCGAACGCGGGCGCGAGCGGGGCCAGCGCCGCGCGGAGCTGGTCGGGCAGTGAGCCGGAGGGCACGACCAGTCCCCCGGCGCCGAAGCTCCCGGCGGTCTCCGCGTTCCCGGCCGGCCGGAGCCAGCCTTCCAGCGCGATGCGCACCGCCGCGGCCACGCTTGCCGCGAGGACGCGGGCCGTGTGCGGTCCGGTGTCGTCCAGGCGTTCGGCGAGCACCGCCGTGAGAGGGCGCTCGATGCCGGCGGTGGTGTCGAGGAACGCGTCGCGCAGCGCGGTCCGGGTGGTGATCAACAGCAGCGCCTGCTGTTCGCGCTCACCGGTGTGCGTGTACTGCTCGACCACTGCTTCCGTGACGGCGTCAGCCAGGCGCACTCCGGTGGGCCGGGCCGCGACCGCCGCCGCGATCCGCGCCTCCCGGTCCGCGGTGACAGCGGAGACGATCGCCTGCTCGCGGCTGGCGAAGTAGTTGTTGTAGGTGCGCGGCGAGACCCCGGCCGCCTCGGCGATGTCTTCGACCCGCACCTGGTCCGGTCCGCGCTCAACCGCCAGGCGCAGGGCCGCCTCGCGCAGCGCCTCGCGTGTGGCCTGCTTCTTACGCTCCCGCAGCCCTGGTGGTGGTGTCGTCACGGTGCCAGCGTTCCACACATCGATGCGCGCACGCAAACTTGCGCTCAGGCAAACTTGCGTGCACGCAGTTTTCCTGTCAGCCTCGCTTCGACCGAGATCGACAGAGGGGACGTCGCCATGCGGGCAAGAGGAATGACCTACGACACCGGATTCGTCGTGCACGGCCGGATATCCCGCGAGCATTTCGACCCCGCGGTGGTCCGGCGCGAGCTCGCCATCATCCGCGACGACCTGCACTGCAACGCGGTCCAGATCATCGGCGGCGACCCGGACCGGCTGGAGTCGGCCGCCGGTGCCGCCGCCGAACTCGGCCTGGAGGTCTGGTTCTCGCCCTATCCGCTGGAGCTGGAACCGGAGCGGATCCTCGCGCTCTTCCGTGACTGTGCCGAGCGAGCGGAACGGCTCCGGCAGCGGGGGGCCGTCGTCGTGTTCGTCGCAGGGGTCGAGCTGAGCGTGATGAACCGCGGGTTCCTGCCCGGAGAGAGCCCGGAGGAGCGGGTCGAGGAGCTGATGGGCCGACCCGAGCGGCGGGCCGAGGCGATGCGTGAACTCGGTGTGCGCGTCAACGCGTTCCTCGGCGACGCCGCGGCCACGGTCCGCGAGCGCTTCCGGGGCAGACTCACCTACGCGTCCATCCAGTTCGAGCAGGTCGACTGGACTCCCTTCGACATGATGACGTTCGAGCTGATCCGCTCCGCCGAGGTCGCCGACCGGTTCCGGGACGCGGTGCGCACCCTGGCCGAAGGCCCGAAGCCGCTCGCCGTCACCGGATTCGGCACCGCGGCCTACCGCGGCGCGGGAGACCGCGGCGGACGGGTGCTGGAAGTGGTCGAGTACGACCCGCAGACCAGGGCCCCGGTACGGCTGAAGGACGTATACGAGCGTGACGAGGCCGGCCAGGCCGCGTATCTGAGCGAACTGCTGGAGGTCTTCGAGACCGAGGGCGTGGACAGCGCGTTCGTGTTCCTGTTCGCTCTGGCCGGCTACCCGCACCGCCCGGACGGCGACCCCAGGGACGACTTGGACCGGGCCGGCCTGGGCATCGTCAAACTCCGCGAAGGGAGCCGGGGGCAGACCTACCCCGACATGGAATGGGAACCCAAGGCCGCCTTCGCGGCGGTGGCGCAGCGGTATCGCACCGGGCCCGGGCCCGCTGGCGCCGCCACCGAACCCGACTCGCCCCTCGCCGTGTGACACCCCGTCAAGTCGCGGTCCACGAACGGAGTAACAGGCCCTGTCGTCGAACTCCCGCCTTCCTCGCTGCGCGCCGACGGGGAACGTCCGCGCCGTCGCCGGCTCATGCTGGTGGGGGGCGGGCCGATCGGCCCGCCCCCCTCCTGGTCCGCCGTCGGTTCAGACGGTCAGATCCGTTCCGGTGTCAGCCGGAACCACCGCTTACTTGACGTCGGTGTGGCAGAACCAGATGGTGCTGCTCTGACCGATGGCGCCGTCCAGCTCCTCCGAGTCGGCCTGCGGGGTGAGGATCTGGAGGTCGAGGATCGCGTTCATGGAGGTTCTCCTTGTGACGTGAACGAACAGGGAAGGTGAGCCGTCGGGGACGGCCCGGTGTCACGGGGCTATGGCCACTTGCCCCGTGCCGGTGTGCGGCGTCTTCGGTGGTGCGTCTCGTCGGCGTTCCGCGGTGGTGGGGCGTGTGCGGTCACGATCGGTCCTCTCGTTCCTCAGGGGCGGGGGATCAGGGGCAGGACGGGCAGGCGGCCGGCGACGGTGTGCAGGGCGTGGAGGACGCCCGCCGTACCGGTGGCCAGGTCCATGGACAGGCGCATGTTCTGGGCGCCGAAGGTGGCGATGCCGCCTTCGTGGGGCAGCGCGTGCCAGGCGAGGTCGCGCAGGTGGCCGGTGAGGGCGGCCGCCAGTCGGGGATCACGCTCGGCGGCGCGGTTGTGCGCGAGGGCGGCGGCGAGGCCGGCCCGTCCGGCGAGGAGCCCGCTGTAGACGGTGAAGTCCAGGTCCAGGGCGGTGTGCAGGGCGTCCAGGGTGTCGGTGAGCGCTTCCTCGGGACGGTGCCGCAGGTAGGCGGCGAGGGCGACGGCGACGCCCGCGCGGCCGGCCCCGAGGGTGGGCGCCGGTCGTGTTCCGTCGCTCGGTGCGGGCGTGGTGGCGGTGCCGGGGAGGCGGTTTAGGTCGAGCTGGACGGCCCGGCGCGCCAGGTCCAGGTACCGGCTCTCGCCGGTGTCCTCGTACAGGCCGAGGAAGAGCAGGGCCGGTCCGCTCCAGCCGCGCATGAGCCCGGTGCGGCCGGCGGGGGCCCGCCTGACCCCGCCCAGTCGTGCGGCGAGGCGCTCGCCGGTCTCCAGGGCTTGTGTGTGCAGGGCGGGTGTGTCGAGGGCCCGGGCGAGCCGGCGCAGGTTGAGTCCGATGCCCGCCAGCCCGTCGTACAGGCCGGACGGAGTCGCGTCGGTGGTGCGGTCGGCGGCTCGGTCCAGCAGGTCGAGGGCCTGGTCGGGGCGGTTCAGGAGGCTCAGGGTGTGGGCGGCGCCGTGCAGGCCGTCGTAGAGGCCCGGACGGGGCTGTCCGGCACGGTGGGCGGCCTGCCACAGCCACTCGTGGTGTGCGGGGTCGGTCTCGTGCCCGGTGGCGGTCAGGGCGTACAGGACGCCCGCGGCGCCGTGGGCGAGGGTGTAGCCGCCGTCGTGCAGGGCGCCGGGCTCGCCGGGGAAGAGCCGGTCGGTACGTTCGGGGGTGGCACTGGCCCGGATGGCGGTGACCAGGGCCCGCTCCAGTTCGCGGGCGGCCGAGGAGCCGGGGTCGTCCGCGGCGGCGGCGAACAGGTCGTCCGCCGTCCGGTCGGTGCGGGCCGTGACACCGGGAGGGGTCAGCGCGTCGCGTACGCGGTCGGTCCACCCGTCCGGGAGGGGGAAGAGTCCGGCCGCCGCGTCGGCGAGCCGGCCGGCCCGGGCCGGGTCGAGGTCGAGCGTCGTGGTCAGCGGCAGGAACAGCGCCAGCCGCAGGCTGTCCAGGGCGTAGCGGTCGCGGTCGAAGCCGGTGGCGTGCGCGGCGACGAAGCCGGGGGTGGCGATGCTGGGGTCCGGGTCGTCGGTGCCGGGCCGGTAGGCGATCTCGAAGTCGATGAGCGCGACGCGTCCGTCGGGGCGGATCATCACGTTGCTGGGGCTCAGGTCGCCGAAGACGGTTCCGGTGGCGTGGACGTCCTCCAGGACGCGTTCGAGCTGGTCGAGGATGTCCAGCACGGTGTCCACGTACTCCTGGCGCCGCCGTGCGTCGCGGCCCGGCGCGGTCAGCGGGTTTTCGGTGGCCGTGAACTGCTGAAGCGTCCGGCCCTCGATGTACTCCTGCACCAGGAAGTGGTGCTCCCAGGCGGTGAACGTGCCCAGCAGCGCGGGAACGCAAGTCAGGTGGGCGAGGCGGCGCAGCGTCTCGGCTTCCCGGTGCAGCCGGGTCACGGCGTCGTCGCCCGCGCCGTCCAGCCCGGCCAGGGGGCGGGCCTCGCGCAGTACCACCCGCTGCCCCGTGGAGTTGTCGGTGGCGAGGTAGATGCCGCCCCCGTTGGAGTAGTGCAGGGCCTTCTCCATGGTGTAGGGGAAGGCGGGTTCGTCCTCGGTCGCGCGTCCGGCGGCGATCTGCTCGGCGACGAAGTCGGGTACCGGCGCCCAGTCGGGGATCCGGAAGACCGGGGTGCGCTCGTCGGGGACGAGTACCCCGTCGGGGCGGGCGACGGCCGCCGTCCGCTCACCGCTCGCGGACAGGCATTCGCGGCGGGCGAAGCCTCCGTAGCGCAGGTAGAGGGGCCCTCGCCGCCACCTCAGGTCGCTGAGGATGTACGGGCCCCGGTACGCGCTGAGCAGGGGCTCCAGTTCCTCGAGGACGCCCTTGAGGTCGGCGTCGTCGACCGGGTACAGCGTGATGAGCTTGCCGCTGCTGCCGCGGGGCGCGTACTTGCCGTTCGTGGACTGGTGGACCCGCTGGTTCGGCAGGAACTTGAAGGTCAGGGAACGGGACAGGCAGTAGTCCCACACCACGTCGATGATCTCGGCCGCGTCGTCGGCCGTGGCCGACACGTGGATCTTCCAGCCCTGGTCGGGGAGTCGGGCGTCCTCGGGGCTGAGGTACACCCAGTTCGCGTTCTCGACGCGGCGCCAGCCGGCCGGCGCGGGGCGCTCGGCGGCCGGGAACGGCGTGCCGGCCCGGGAGCCGCGCGGGTGGTCGTAGAACCGTACGCCCGCTCGGCAGTAGGCGAGATGGTTGGCTTTCTCCACGCGTTCCTCTCCTTCATGGGCGTGCGGACGACGTGATTCGGATCACCCCGGCCCCGGTGTCGGCCCTCCGGACGCGGGGGCCGTGACGGCCGCCGTTCCGGACGATGCCGGGGATCCGCGGGCGGGCCGGCCTCTTGTGTGGGCAGAACAAGTTGATCAGTCAGGCCCGTTGCGGCACCAGGCAGTTCCCCCGGCGGATCTACGGCCCGTCATACTTCTGCCGGAAGATCGTCTCCACGCCCTGACCAGGCTGAACGGGGGACGTGCGACAGCGACCCGGGCCGGGCCGAGCAGCGCGAACGCGACTGGACCCGGGCCGGGCCGAGCAAGGGGAACACGACATGGGCCCGGACCAGGCCGCGCAGAGGGCACACGGCAGGGGCCCGGACCAGGCCGCGCAAGGGGGACACGACAGGGGCGGGACGGCCGCCGAACCGGTCGCCGAGGCATTCGGGCCCATGCTGGTGGCCCTGCGCACGCGCGCCGGGATGAGCCAGGAGCGGCTCTCTCACGCCGCGGGGGTGAGCGTGCGCGCGCTGGCGGATCTGGAGCGGGGCCGCTCCCGGGGACCGCAGCGGCGCACCGTACAGGCCCTGGCCGCCGGGCTGGGCCTGGACGAGGACACCGCCGCCGAGCTGGAACGGGCGGCCTGCCTGGGCAGGCCCCGTCCGCGGCCGGCCGTCGGGCCGCGGGCCCACAACACCCTCGCCCTGCCGCGGGACATCGGCGACTTCGTCGCTCGCGGGCCGGCCCTGGCCCGGTTGCTCGCCCTGGTGGAGGGCGCCGCCCCCGCCTGTTCCCCGGTCAGCGTGGTGTCGGGTCAGCCGGGCCTGGGCAAGACCGCCTTCGCCGTGCACGCCGCGTACCGTCTCGCGCCGCACTTCCCGGACGGGCAACTGGCGGTCGACCTGCACGGGATGGACCCGGAGCCGACCACCCCGCGCGACGCCCTCGGCTCGCTGCTGCGGGCGGTCGGCGTGGCCGAGCGCGCGATCCCGGCCTCGGCCGAGGACCGGTCGGGACTCCTGCGGTCCGTGGTCCGCGACCGGCGGCTGCTGCTGGTGCTGGACAACGCGGCGAGCGAGGACCAGGTCCGCCCGCTGCTGCCCGGCGCCGGGCGCTGTCTGACGATCGTCACCAGCCGTCACGCGCTGGCCGGTCTGGAGGCGGTCCACCGGATCGACCTGGCGCTGCTGCGGCGGGAGGAGGCCGTCGAGATGCTGGGCCTCATCGTCGGCCCGGAGCGGGTACGGCAGGAGGCCCAGGCCGCCCGCGACCTCGTGGAGTTGTGCGGCTGCCTGCCCCTGGCCGTACGGATCGCCGGGCAGCGTCTCGCCGGCCGGCCCCACGAGCGCATCGGCAAACTGGCCGCCCAACTGGCCCGGGAGGGACGGCGGCTGGACACCCTCCAGGTCGGCGATCTCCAGGTGCGGGCGGCTTTCGCCCTGTCCTACCGGCAGTTGTCGCCGGCCGTCCGGACCGTCCTGCGCCGGGCCTCCCTGGCCGCCGGAGGCGAGTTCAGCCCGGAGACCGCCGCCCTGCTGGCCGATCTGCCGGTCGGTCGAGTGGCCCGGTACGCCGAGGAGTTGGCGGACGCCGGTCTGCTCCAGCCCGACGCCACGGCCGAGCGCTACCGCTTCCACGACCTCGTCAAGCTCTTCGCCACCGAACAGCTGGCCGCCGAGGACGGCAGCGCGGTGGTCGGCGCCGCGCTGGACCGCACGGCGCGGTGGATGCTGCGCCGGGCCACCGCCGCCGCGCTGCGCTTCGACGCCGACCGCCACCGGGACGCCCCGGACGACGATCCCGATCCCGCCGGGGCGCCCGCCGACCGTGACGAGGCCCGCGCGTGGCTGGAGGCCGAGCGGACCCAGTGGCTCGCGGCCCTGCACCGGGCGCAGGCCGCGGGGCGGCACCGGCAGGTGCTCGACACGGCCGAGGCGATGCACTGGTTCTCCGACCTCAACCAGCACTGGGAGTTGTGGGTGGAGGTGTTCCGGTGCGGGGTCGACGCGGCCCGCGCCCTGGGCAGCCGGCGGGACGAGGCCGTTCAGCTCAACTTCCTGGCCTGGGCGTACAACACGTGCGTCCATGATCCGCATGCCTCCCTCGTCGCCGCCGACGCCGCCCTGGCGGTGGCGCGTGAGATCGGGGACCGGCTCCAGACGGGCTGGGCGCTGGGCTACGGGGCGTCGGCGCTGCGTCGCACCGGCCGAGTCGAGGAAGCCATAGCCCGGCTGCGCGACTCCGCCGCCTGCCTCGCCGACGAGACTTCCACCCAGGGCCGCCTGGCCGAGCTCTCCAGCCTCAACCTGCTGGGCATCCACCTGCGCCAGGCGGGCGACGCCGAGGAGGCCCTGGCCATGCACCGGCGCAGCGAGGCGATCTGCCAGGCGCAGGTGTCCGGGGCGCCCGCCGAACTGATCACCGCCTACCTCGGGGCGGCCCGTCAGCACATCGGCAACGACCTCGCGGCGCTGGGACGCTGGGCGGAGGCCGAACTGCCGCTCCGGCAGGCGCTGGAGACCTTCGAGACGGTCAACATGGCGGCCTGGGCCGAACCCACCCGGCTCGACCTCGGGATCGTCCTCGGCCGGCTGGCCCGCTACGACGAGGCCCACGAGACCCTGCTCGCCGCCCACGACGCGCTCCGCGAACTGAACCACCCCCGCCAGGAGGAGGCCGCCGCCGAACTGCGCGAACTCCGGGAGCGGGCACGGTAGCGGAGCGGTCGGCGGTGGTCCCGGGTCCTCTGCTCAGCCGGACCGCTCGGTGAGCCGGTCGTGCCCGCCGGTCTCCGGTGGCAGGGCCGGGGACGAGGCGCGGTCGCGGCGCTCCCGGGCGTGGGCGTACGCCGTCAGGCCGAGCAGCACGGCCAGCAGGACGGCTGACGAACCGGCCGTACCGAGGTCGAGTCCGCCCTTGGCGACCGGCTTGGTCAGGAAGTCGCCGGCGGTGGCGCCGAGCGGGCGGGTCAGCACGAAGGCGATCCAGAACAGCAGCACGTTCGGCACCGCGGGCACCTTCATCAGGGCCAGCAGCACCAGCAGGACGCCGGTCACGAGAGCCGCCCCGCCGGCGTAGCCGAGGCCCGAGCTGTCGGACAGGAAGTCGCCCAGCGAGGTGCCGAGTGTGTTGGAGACGAGGATCGCCGACCAGAACAGCGCCTCCCCGCGGAAGCTGACGATGTCACGGATGACGAAGGTCATTCCGGTCAGCTTCCAGACGGCGAAGATGACGACCAGGAGCGAGATCAGGATCGCCGCGCCCGTCGGGTAGCCGAGGCCGAGGCCCTGGGGTCCCCAGCCCAGTGAGGTGGCGCCGTGCTGGAGGTACCTGGCGCTGGCGTCGCGGTTCATGAAGTCGGACATCGTGGTGCCGGCCATGCTGGTCGACAGGATGACCGTCCAGTAGAGATACGGGTTGTAGCGCCGGGAGCGCAGCTGCACGACCAGGGTCACCACGAAGATCAGGAACAGCGCGGTCGTGGTGAGGAAGTACCCGAGCTTCAGGGTCTGGGCGAAGAGGTCACCGGCCGTCTCGCCCAGGGTCGTCGCCGCGATCTTCATGATCCAGAAGGCGAGGGTGACCTCGGGGAGCTTCTTCATCACCGACTTGGCCGTGGTCGCGGCCCGCCCGCTCGTTCCTGCGGCGTCGGAGTCGGTGAGGACTTCCGGGTTCTCCAAGGTCGGACACTCCTGTTCGTGGGGGAGGGCGCCCGTCCCCGCGGAGAGGACGGACGCCCCCAGGGCATACGGCCGAGCGCGCTGGACGGTCGTGGTGGATCACCCTGCCAACGATCGCCTGAACGCTGCCTGAACGCCCGCCGGCCCGCTCAGGCAGCCCGCCGCGGCTCGCGCGCCGGTTCCGCGACGTCCTTGCGGGTCACCGTCAGGTACATGACCAGGCCGAGGACGACCGCGAGGAAGAGCCCGCTCGTGGCGACGGTGCCGAACCCGAGGCCGCCGTCGCCGGACGGCTGGGAGAGGTAGTCGCCGATCGAGGCACCCAGCGGGCGGGTGAGGACGTAGGCGGTCCAGAAGCTCCACACCGCGTTCAGGCCGAGAGTGAAGCGGGCTATCGCCACGGCCGCGATGGCCAGGGCGAAGAGGACCGCGGAGAGCCGGTAACCGAGGTCCATACGCTCGGAGACCAGGTCGCCCGCCGCGGTACCGAGGGCGAAGGTGAACAGAACGGCCAGCCAGTAGAACGCCTCCCTGCTGGTGGAGTCGACGCTGTGGATGGAGAGGGTCCGCTCCCGCCGGTGCCAGACCACGAACACGACCGCGAGGAGGACCGCGAACACGGCGGTGCTGGTCTCCAGGGGTACGCCCACGTTGTCGGTCAGGTTGTCGCTGATCAGCGTGCCGACGACGCTGATCAGGGCCACCGCGAGCCAGTACGCGCCGGCCCGGTAGGCGCGCGTGCGGAACTGGACGGCCAGGGCGACCGCGAGGAGGGCGCTCATCAGCACCGACACGCCCGTCAGGCCGAGCCCGGCCTTCTCGTTGAGCAGGTCGGCCGCGGTCTCGCCGACCGTCGTGCACAGGACCTTGATGATCCAGAAGTAGACGGTGACCTCGGGGACCTTGTTCAGACGGCGGAGTCGCGGGTGCCAGGCGGGACCGCCGACGTCCCGCGCGGGCTTCGGTGTCTCGGAGAGTTCGCTGGTCATGGGGGCGACCGTGCCATCGGTCACCTGAACGCTTCCTGACCGCCCGCGGTGATCATGCCCCCGCCGGTCCCCCGCGGACACGATGGCCGCAGGCACCTCCATCCGGCCGCCGCCCGTCCCTCGCGTGCCGTCCCTAGCGTGCCGTCCCTCGCGTCCAGTCCCTCGCGTCCAGTCCCTCGCGTCCCGTGCCTCGCGTCCGGTCACGGGAACGATCCCCGCCCCGCCATCGTCTACAGTGCAGTAGACCGTCCACGGGAGCGTGGCCGGGTGCCGGGTGGCCGGTGGCGGTGCCGGTGCGGTCGGCGGCCGGCGGTCGGCGGCCGGGAAGAACGACGAAGGGGCCCTCGGCGATGACCTCAGCCACGCACCTGCCGTCGCGGCCCGCCGTCAACGTGCCGGATGCCCGGTCCCGGCCGGCCGCCCTCGGCGTGCCGGGCGTGGGCACGGCCCTGTTCGCCGCGACCGGGCCGCTGATCGGCTTGCTCCTCGCCGGCGGACCGCCGCTGTTCACGGCCGGTCCGCCGGACACCGGTACGCGGCCCTGTCGCCGCTCGCGTCCGTCTCCGAGGTACGTCGCTCGCGCCGGGCTGCCGGGGTCCTCCGCCGACGGGCGCGCGGGTCCGTGTGCCGTGGCCGGGTGGTGGGCGCCCGGCCGGGCGGGCTGCGCAGGGGGACGACAGGGCGGACCGGTCCGCCGAAGGGCCTGACCGCCGGGCCACCGGAACAGAGGGAGAACCATGCGTCGGACGATCCTGGTCGTCGAGGACGATCACGCCCTGCGTGACGTGCTGATGCGCGGCCTGCGCGAGGAGGACTTCGACACCCTGCCCGCGCCGGACGGCGCCACCGCCCTGCGGCTGGCCACCGCCGACGTCTCCGCCGCCGTCCTGGACATCGGGCTGCCCGACGCCGACGGGCGGGACGTGTGCCAGGCGATGCGCGCGAACGGCTTCCGCTCCCCCGTCGTCTTCCTGACCGCCCACCACCGGCTGGCCGACCGGCTGTCCGGGTTCTCGGCCGGCGGCGACGACTACCTGCCCAAGCCGTTCCATCTCGCCGAACTCGCGGCCCGGCTGCGGGCGGCCCTCAAACGGGCCGCGCCGCCGCCCGCCGCCCCGGTGGGAGACCTCGCACTGGACGCCGTCCGGCACCTGGTCACCGTCCGAGGCGCCCGGGTCGACCTGACACCGACCGAGTTCCGTCTCCTGGCCGCGCTCATGGCGGCCTCCGGCGGCCTCGTGCGCCGCCGCGAGCTGGTCCGGGCGGCCTGGCCCGAGGGCGCCCAGGTCCACGAGAACACCCTCGACCAGTACCTGACCCGGCTGCGCCGCAAGCTGCGCGAGGCGGGCAGCGACCGGACGATCGGCACGGCCCGCGGTGTCGGGCACCGGCTGTCGTGAACGACGTCCACCAACCGCGCGCGGCCCTGTTCCGCCGTCCGGCGCCCCGCACACTGCGCGGCCGGCTCTCGCTCTTCGCCCTCGTCACGGCCACGCTGCTGATGCTCGTCCTCACCGTCGCCTTCAACGCCGTGGCCCAGCACCGCCTCCAGCACCAGGCGGACGACGAACTGCGCACCCGCGCCGCCGCCGTCGCCACGACCGTCGACACCGGCGGCACGACCGTACGCGTCCTGGAGACCTCCCACGACGCGCTCCTCGACACCAACGTGTGGATCTACGCCGGCCGGCGGCTGCTGGAGGAGCCGCCGAACGCCGGCCCCCTGACCCGCCTCGCCGACACGCTCGCCGCGCACGGCGGGCAGCGGTGCGTCACCGCCGACGTGCACGGCCCCCTCCGGCTCTGCTCCCAGCCGGTGTCCGAAGGCGGCGGGGCCACGGTGGTCGCCGCGCTCGACCTCTCCCCCTACCGGAGTTCGGCCGACACCCTGCTCCTGGGGTCGCTCACGCTGGACGCCGTGATGCTCGCCTGCACCTACGCACTGACACGGCTGGCGGTCGGCCACGCGCTGCGTCCCGTCCGCACGATGACCGACCAGGCCGCCCAGTGGAGCACGGTCGCCTCCGGTGAACGCTTCGGCAGCGCGCGGCACCCGGCCGAACTCGCCCGGCTCGGTGCCTCGCTGGACGCCATACTGGACCGCATCCGCACCCTGTTGCGTCACGAACGGCAGCTCACCGGGGAACTCTCGCACGAGTTGCGTACGCCGCTGAGCCGGATCACGGCCGAACTCGACTGGTGGCGGACCCGGCCCCGCACCGCCGACCAGACCCGCGCCAGCCACGAGGTCATCGCGGACGCGGCCGAGTCCATGCGCGTCATCTGCGACACCCTCCTCGACGACGCCCGGGGCGTTACGCTCACCGCCCCGGGCACCGCGGAGGTCCTCCCCGCGCTGCACCGCCTCGCCGAATCACTGGACGTGCCGGGCCACGTGACGGTCACCACCGACGGCCCGCGCCTGACGGCCGGAGTCCCGCCCGCCCTCCTCGAACGGATCGTCGGCCCGCTCCTCGCCAACGCCTGCCGCTACGCCCGCACCGGCGTCACCGTCCGCGCGTACCGCGCACCCGACGGCGTACGCGTCGACGTCACCGACGACGGCCCCGGCGTGCCGCCCTCCTTCGCCGGGCGGCTCTTCGAACCCGGGCAACGCGCCGATCCCGGCGACGGACACGGCGGAGCGGGCCTGGGGCTGCCGCTGGCACGGCGCCTGGCCCGCTCCGCCGGGGGCGAGGTCACCCACGACCCCGGGCACGCGCCCGGGGCACGGTTCGTGGTCCGTCTGCCCGCCGCGTGAAGGCGGCCCCGGCCCCGCGGCGGTGCCGGCGTGTCATGCCGTGTCATGGCGTGTCATGGCGTGACATCGGGCCGGGTGTCCTTGCGGGAGACGGCCAGATGGCCGACGAAGCCGAGGATGGCCACCGTCCAGGACAGCGTGACCGGCCCGAGGCCCAGGCCGAGTCCGCCTCGGCCACCGCCGACGGCCATCCAGTCGGCGACCGACGCACCGAGCGGGCGGGTGAGGACGTACGCGGCCCAGAACGCGGCCACCGCATTCAGGCCGCCCCAGCGGTGGGCGACGGCCGGAACGGCGATCGCGGCGGCGTACAGGACGGCGGAGCCCAGGTAGCCGAGGCCGATCGTGGCGGTGAGGTCGCCCGCGGCGGTGCCCAGCGCGAACGTGGCCAGCACGGCGGCCCAGTAGAAGGTCTCCCGGCGCCGGGTGCGGATGCCGTGGATGGACAGGGTGCCCTCGCTGCGGTACCAGAGGACGAGGACGGCGGCCAGCGCCGCCAGGAAGAACGGGGTCGCGAGGGCGTACGACACACCGAGGCCCACGTGCAGCACGTCGGCGGCCATCGTGCCGAACACGCTCACCATGACGATCGCCGTCCAGTAGACCCAGGCCACGTACCGCCGGACGGCGAACTGCGCCGCCAGGGCGACCACCAGGCCGGCGCCGCCGAGACCGACGGCGGGGATCGGGCCGAGGACATGGGCCAGGAGGTCGGAGGCCGTCTCGCCCATGCCGGTCGTCAGCACCTTGATGATCCAGAAGTAGACGGTCACCTCCGGCACCTTGCTCGCCGCGCGCTGGATGTTGCCCGAGGGCCGGTGGTAAGTGAGGTGATCAGTCGACATGGCAGGCACGATGACATGGCGCCCGGCCGTCGTCCCAGACCCTTTTGCCAGAGCTTTGTCGCCTCTGGTACTCACGTTGCCCGAGGCGCGCGTGAACCTGAGCGCAACCTGAACGGCGGGACGGATGGCCTGGTCAGAGGCGTGCGACCGGTGATAGAACGCTGGCGGGTTCGGGGGCCGGCAGAGGCGGGGCCCTCAAGGACAGGGCCCTCAGGGGCAGGGCCCTCAAGGACAGGGCCCTCAGGGGCGGGGCCCTCAAGGACAGGGCCCTCAGGGGCGGGGCCCTCAAGGACAGGGCCCTCAGGGGCGGGGCCCCAGCACCTCCAGATGGCCGGTCAGGGTGTCGTAGCTGCGCAGGGTGGTGAGCCGGACCGACAGCGGCGGCGCCGGGAGCAGCTCGGGGACCCGCCGGTCGGTGAAGGCACCGGCCCGCCGGGTCCGGCCGAGAGTGACGTGCGGGCTCCAACGCCCGGGTTGATGGAAGGGGTTGAGCGCCTCGGACGGGCTGTCCGAGGCCACCGCCTCCCACACCCGGCGGTGCAGGTCCGCCAGCGCGGAGTCGAGGTCCAGCGCCCAGGCCAGCACCGAGGTGGGCCGCTCGAAGCGGACCAGGCCGGTGAACCGCACCGGCAGCGGCAGCGCGGCGGCCACCTCGGCGAGCTCCCAGCGGATCGGGGCGGTCAGCTCCGGGCAGGCGGCCAGGGTGAGGTGCGGGCTGTTGGTCGGTGAACGGTGGCGTGCCTGGCTGGGCAGCCCCGCGTCCGCGAGCCGCCGCCATGCCTCCCGGACCGCCGCCTCCGCCGCCTCGTCCAACAGGAGTTCGACCGTACGCACCGCCGCAGCCTACCGGCGATCGCGCGCGGTTTCCGCCGCCGGCCGGTCCGTCCGGCCGCGGCCCGGTCGGTCCGCGGTCCGCCGGCGGTTCCGGCGCCCCGGGTGGCACTGCCCGCGGGCGCGGCCGGTCCTGCGTGGCTCATGCGACCGCGCGGCGCTCCACGCACCCGTGGCGGCGGCCCGGTGATTCGCCGTCCGGCCGCACCGGCACTCCGGGCTTCCGACGCGGCCACGGCACTTGCGGACAGGGGCTCGGAGACCAGCCGCGCGGGGCGTCCGCCCCGTGCGTCCCCCGGCTCCCGCGCGGGAGCGGTTCCGGAGCCAGGTCGGCCCGCGTGTCGATGACGAGGAGCGCGGCGCGGTGCGGCTGGGACGGCATGGCCTCACCGTACGCCCGGGCTTCCGTGCGCGGCGGCGGCCCCGGGAGGCCCTGCGTCCCGGCCGCGCTCGTCACAGGTGTTCGGTACGGGCGGCGGTGCCGGTCGGCTCGGGGCCGGGCCGCCGGTCCGGGCTCGTCGTACGCGTACGGCCCGCCAGGCAGGCCGCGCCCGCGATCGGCACCAGCAGCAGGACGAACGCCGTGGCGAACGCGGGGAGGCGCCCGGCCGTTCCCGCCGACACCGCGCTGAACAGAGCCGATGACAGTGCCAGGACCAGGGTCTGGCCGAGGTTCTGCGAGATCTGCATCGCGCCGCTCACAGAGCCGTGCCGGCCGGCCGGCGCGTGGGCGAGCGACAGCAGTGTCAGCGAGGGCGCCGCCAGTCCCATGCCGACGGCGGCCAGCGCCATGGCGGACACCGCCGTGGCCGCGGGCACCGCGGGCAGGGTGCAGAGCGCGGCCAGTGCCACCGAGACCGCCATGGTCCCGGCCCCGACCGCGACGAGCCGGTGCCTCGGCACGCGGTCCTGGAGACGGCCCTGCGCCCAGGACGCCCCGGCCCAGGCGAGCGCCGCCGTGGTGAACGCGAGTCCGGTCACGACGCCGGGCACCCGTCGGGCCGTGCTGAGCATGAGGGGTACGAAGGCTTCGAGCGTGAAGTAGGCGCCCGAGGTCAGCGCGCGCAGGAGCACCGTGGCGGGCAGTCCGCGCCCGGCCCGCCAGGTGCCCGGGGGCAGCAGGCGCGGGGCGAAGGCCACGAGCAGTGCCAGCCCGGCCGCCAGACAGGCCGCGTGCCGGACGTTCCAGGCCGAGACGCCGTACTGGGTGAGGGCGGCGGCCACGCTCACCACGACCGCCGCGGGCAGGGCGGACCGCCGTACCGGTCCCTCGGTTTCCTCGTTCCCGGCCGCCGCTCCGGACCACGCCGTCGGCCGCCGCAGGAGCAGCACCGCGGCCACCGCCGGGATCAGGGTGAGCCCCGCGAGGCCGAAGAACACCGCCCGCCACGACCACCAGGCCGCGACGGCCCCGGCGAGCGGCGGGCCCGCCAGCGACGGCACGATCCAGCAGGCGCTCATCAGGGCCAGGGCGCGGGCGCGCAGGTGGTCCGGGTAGGACTGGCCGATGGCCGCGTTGACGGACACCGCCACCATCCCCGCCGCGATGCCGTCCGTGAAGCGCCCGAGGGCCAGCTGCCAGATGGTGGTGCTGGTCGCGGAGACGAGCAGGGTCACCACGGTCAGGACCACTCCGGCGATCAGGGGCCGGCGGGCCCCGCCGCGGTCCGCCCACGCGCCGCCGAGGACTCCGCCGAAGAGGCTCGCGGCGACGAAGGCCCCGGCGACGAGGGGGTACAGGCCGACTCCGTCGAGGTCTTCGGCCGCCACCGGGAGCAACGGCATCACCGCGAGCGAGGCGAACCCGGTCAGGAACATCACGGCCGCGAAGCTGGCGGTGGTGGCCAGGTACCCGCGCGCGAACAGACCGGTGGACGCGGCGGTTCGGCCGGGTGCGGAGCGAGGGCGAGGGCGAGTCACGGGCAGCAACGTAGGGGCCGGCACTTGGTCTACGCCAATGCTTTTATCTGCCAGGGCCTGTCCCGGTCTGCCATGACCTGACAAGCCCGGTACCAACTAGGTACCATCGGAGCATGCCATCACTGAACGTGTCCTTCTCCGACGAGGAAATGGAAGGCGTCCGTGCCGCCGCGGCGGCGGAGGGCAAGAGCCTGAAGCAGTACCTCCATGACCTCGGCGTGCGGGAGATGCACCGCAGGCGGTTCGTCGCCGGCGCCGTCACCTGGGCCGACAGGCTGCGCGGCGAGTTCGACGAGGCGTTCCCCGACGAGGTGCCCCCCTCCGGGCGCGGCGGCGGGGCTGCGGCCGCCTGATGGTTCTCCACATCGATGTCTCCTGGCTGCTCGACGTCCAGGAGGCGGCCCTCGGGCACGAGGACGTGACCGTGACGGACTACTCGGCGCTGGTGGCGGCCGTCGCGCGGCACAAGACCAAGCTGCCGACGCTGGAGACGGCCGACCCCGACAGCGCCTGGCGCGCGGCAGCGCTGCTGCACACGATCGTGCGCCTCGAACCGCTCCCCCACCGGAACAGCCTGTTCGCCGCTTTCGTGGCCGCTCAGTACATGGACCAGTCCGGTGAGGGCATCGACCCGCCGTACGGCGCCCTGTCCGAGCTGGTCCGGAAGGTCCGGGACACCCGTCTGAGCGTCTACGCCGTCGCCGAGGCGCTGCGTTCCTGGCGGATCTGAAGCGGGGGCACCCGCCTCCGCCCCGGCGTCCGGTCAGGGGCGGGGCCCTCGCGCCCGCGGTTCACCGTGCCGTCGGCGCCGGTCCCGTGCTCTCGCGGGCGATCAGTTCGGGCAGGGGGACCTGGACCGTGCCCGGGGCGGCGCCGTCCAGGAGGGAGACCAGTTCCCCGGCCGCCGCGCGGCCGAAGGCCACCGTGTCCCGGGAGAGCGCGGAGAGCCACGGCTTGACCATCCGGCACAGCGTGGAGTCCTCCCAGGACACCACCGACACCTCGTCCGGCACGGCGAAGCCCAGTTCGGCCGCGGCGGCGACGCCCGCGACCGCCATCACGTCGTTGTCGTAGATCAGCGCGGTGGGCGCGGCCCGGGCGGTCAGGACCCGGCGGGTGACGGCCGCTCCCTGCGCGTCGGAGTAGTCCGTGGTCACCGAGCGGACCTCGGTCAGCCCGCGCCGTTCGGCCTCGGCCCGCAGGCTGCGCACCCGCCGCTGGGTGTGCGCGAGGCCGGGGAGCCCGGCGATGTGCACGATCCGCCGGTGCCCCAGGGCGTGCAGTTCCCCGACGACGGCGGCCATCGCACCGGCGTCGTCGGCCCACACCGCCGACAGCCGCGGGTTCAGCCCGGCCGGCGCGCCCCCGATGACCACGGCGGGCAGGCCGAGTTCGTCGAGGAGTCGGGGGCGCGGGTCGTCGGTGCGGGGGTCGACCATGAGGACGCCGTCGACCCGGTGCTCGGCCCACCACGCCCGGTACACCGCGCATTCGTCCGCGATGTCCTCCACGACCTGGAAGAGCAGGCCGAGATGGCGCTCGGCCAGCACTTCCTGGATGCCGGAGACCAATTGGAGGAAGAACGAGTCCACGCCGAGGGTGTGGGCGGGGCGGGCCAGCACGAACCCGACCGTCGCCGCGCCCTCGCCGGAGAGCTGGCGTGCGGCCGTGCTCGGCCGCCAGCCCAGCTGTTCCGCCACCCGGCGCACCCGGGCCCGGGTCACCTCCGAGACGCCGGGGCGGTTGTTGAGGGCGAAGGAGACGGCGCTCTCGGAGACCCCCGCCCGCCGCGCGATGTCCTTCATCGTCGGCCGGCGAGCCGGTGCACGCTTGTCCGTCACTTCCGCTCCCCTTCGCTGGCATCGCGCACTAATGCGCTTGAGCTACCTCAGCCTAAAGCGCATTAGCAGCAGGAGGCAAGAGCCGCATGTCGTCTTTGTTCAGCTCCCGTCAACCCATCTGACCTGCGGTTTCCATCATCGTGAGTAAGTTTTCGGACGAATCCATTGACATTTTTCCGCCGAAGGATGCAATGTCTGCCTCTGAACCCGTGGCCGGCACCGTCGCCGTGGCCCGTCGTCCGAAGGAGTCCCCAGCCGTGCGCATATCCCGCAGAACCCTCGCCACCGCTGTCGTCGTCGCGGCCCTGCTGCCGCTCAGTGCCTGCGGCACCGGGGGAGACGACAGCTCGTCGGGCGACGCCTCGGGCAAGATCCAGGGCGACATCACCTTCCAGACCTGGAACCTGCGCGCCAACTTCAAGCCCTACTTCGAGGGCCTGATCTCCGACTTCGAGCACAAGTACCCGGGCACGCACGTGAAGTGGGTCGACCAGCCCGCCGAGGGCTACGCCGACAAGATCAGCGCCGAGGCGGCCGGCGGCAGCCTGCCGGACGTCGTCAACGTCTCCCCCGACCTCGCCGCCCCGCTCGCCAAGGCCGGCCTCGCGCTGGACCTGGACAAGGACAAGACGGCGGCGAAGTACCGGAGCGAGTACCTGCCCGGCGCCTGGAGCAGCACCGCCGTCCCGGGCCTCTCGGGCACCTGGGCGTTCCCCTGGTACCTCAACACCGGCCCGCTGTTCTACAACAAGGCCCTGTTCAAGGAGGCCGGTCTCAACCCCGACCAGCCGCCGAAGACGTACGCCGACCTGTTCAAGGACGGTCTGGAGATCGCCAAGAAGACCGACGGCAAGGTCGCCACCCTCTCCAACGTGCCGGCCATCGAGGACTTCGGCCGCTACGGCGTCCCGCAGATGAACAAGGAAGGCACCGCCTTCGCCTTCAACGATGCCAAGGGTGTCGAACTCCTCACCAAGTACAAGGAGTTGTACGACGCCAAGGCCCTCGACCCGCAGGCGCTGGCCGCCACGCCGGAGTCGGCCGGCCACAAGTTCCTCACCGGTGCCGTCGCCATGAACCCCGGCAGCGCGCTGGACCTGAAGAACTTCAAGACGCAGGCGCCGAGCCTGTACAAGAACATCGGCATCACCGACCAGATCACCAGCACCGGGCACGCCAACATGTACGTGATGGGCCTGCTGGTCAGCTCCCAGTCCAAGCAGAAGCCGGCGGCCGTGGCGTTCGCGCACTTCGTGACCGACGCGCAGCACCAGATGTCCTTCGCCAAGAAGGTCGCCATCTTCCCGAGCACCGCCGGCTCCCTCGACAACCCGTACTTCACCAAGGAGGACGGCACCGACGAGACCCGGGTGCGGGTGGCCGCCGCCAAGTCCCTGAAGACGGCCGTGAACTACACCCCGGTGCTGTTCAGCGACCAGATGAAGACCGCGCTCCAGCAGGAGGTCGCCAAGGCGCTCCAGGGCAAGCAGAGCCCCAAGCAGGCCCTGGACAACGCTGTCAAGGCCTGTGACCAGCTGCTGAAGCAGGGCTGATCCGTCGTGGCCCTCTCCTCCCCTGCCCGTCGAGGCTCCCGGGTGCGGCGTCAACTGCCCACCAGCCCGTGGCTGTTCGCCGCACCCGGACTGCTCGTCATCGGCGCGTTCGTGCTATACCCGTTCGTCTCCACGGTGGTGAACTCGTTCACCGACCGCCGCACCCTGATACCGGGTCACTTCGTGGGTCTCGCCAACTTCCGCGAGATGCTCCACGACGACATGTTCTGGATCGCCCTGCGCAACAGCGCGCTGTACGTCGTCGGAGTCGTCCCGGCACTGGTGCTCCTGCCGCTGCTGCTCGCGCTGCTGGTGCAGAAGCACATCCCCGGCATCTCGTTCTTCCGGTCGGCGTTCTACACCCCGGTCGTCGCCTCGATCGTGGTCGTGGGTCTGATCTGGGTCTGGCTGCTGGACGAACGCGGCCTCGTCAACTCGCTGTTGGAGTCGCTCGGCGGCGGACAGGTCGGGTTCCTCAGCGACCAGTGGCTGATCCTGCTGAGCGCCATGGCGGTCACGGTGTGGAAGGGCCTCGGCTACTACATGATCATCTATCTCGCCGCGCTGGCGAACGTGCCGCGCGAACTGCACGAGGCCGCCGCCGTGGACGGCGCGGGTCCGGTGCGCCGCTTCCTCTCGGTCACCATGCCCGCGCTGCGGTCCACGATGGTCCTGGTGGCCGCGCTCGCCTCGGTCTCCGCCTTCAAGGTGTTCTCCGAGGTGTACCTGATCGCGAACCCGACCGGCGGCCCGGGCGGCGAGGACACCACCCTCGTCATGCTCGTACAGCGCACCGGCACCGGTCTGAGCGGCCGGGTCGGCTACGCCTCCGCCATCTCCGTGGTGGTCTTCCTGATCACCGTGGTGCTGATGCTGCTGGTGCTGCGCGCGGACCGGAAGGACGAGGCACGGGCATGACCGACATCACCACCCCCGCCCGGCAGGGCGCCCCCCGGGGCCGTTCGGCCGACGACACCCCCCGGCGGGCTCCCCGCCGGTCCCGCTTCACCGACGAGACGGGCCGGCGCGTCCGGCCCGTGGAACTCGTCGTCCGCTACGTCCTGCTGCTCGTGGTGCTGGCCCTGACCATCGGCCCGTTCCTGTGGCAGCTGTCGACCTCGCTGAAGGGTCCGACGGAGGACATCTACAGCTCTCCTCCGTCGTTCCTGCCCGAGCATCCCACGCTGCGCAACTACAGCCGGGTCGCCGACGTCATCCCGGTCTGGGACTACGCCCTGAACTCCCTGAAGGTCGCCGTCGCCAGCGTGGTCACCAACTGCGTCGGCTCGGCCCTCGCCGGCTACGCCCTGGCCCGGCTGCGCTACCGGGGCCGCGGGGTGGCCACCCTGGTCTTCATCCTGGCGCTGCTGGTGCCCGCCGAAAGCATCATCATCGCCCAGTTCACCACCATGCGGTCGCTGGAGCTGAACAACACCCTGATCGGCGTGGTGCTGCCGGGCTGCATCGGCGCGATGAACGTGCTGCTGATGCGCAACGCCTTCCTCAACCTGCCGCACGAGGTCGAGGAGGCCGCCTACGTCGACGGCGCCAACGTCTGGCAGCGGTTCCTGCGCATCGCGCTGCCGTCGGTCAAGGGCACCCTCGCCGTGGTGGCGATCTTCGCCTTCATGGGCGCCTGGGACGACTTCCTGTGGCCGCTGATCGTGCTCGGCGACCCGTCGAAGTTCACCCTCACCGTCGGCCTGAACTATCTGCACGGCACGTTCGCCAACGACCAGCGCCTCGTCGCCGCCGGCACGGTCATCGCCGTGGCGCCGCTCATCGTTCTCTTCGCCTGCCTCCAGCGGTTCTTCTTCCGGGGGGTCGGCGAGGGGGCTGTCAAGGGCTGACCACCGTACACCCCCACCAAGGACATCCATGTCTCCTGCCGTGCGCTTCGGCGTCAACTACACCCCCAGCGAAGGGTGGTTCCACCACTGGCTCGACTTCGACCTCGACTCGGTACGCGCCGACCTCGACTCCATCGCCGCGCTCGGCCTCGACCACGTCCGGGTCTTCCCGCTGTGGCCGTACTTCCAGCCGAACCGGGCCCTGATCCGCCCCAGGGCGGTGGAGCAGCTCGTGGCGCTCGCCGACGCCGCCGCCGAACGCGGCCTCGACGTCAACGTGGACGGTCTGCAAGGCCATCTGTCCAGCTTCGACTTCCTGCCCGCCTGGACCCGGACCTGGCACCGGCGCAACCTGTTCACCGACCCCGACGTCATCGACGGCCAGGCCGCCTATCTGCGCACCCTCGCCGCCGCCCTCGCCGACCGCCCCAACTTCATCGGCATGACCGTCGGCAACGAGGTCAACCAGTTCTCCGCCGGCCCCCACCCGGACCCCGACCGGGCCACCCCGGAGCAGATCGACGGCTGGCTGGAGCGCATGCTCGCCGCCTGCGAGGACGGCGCCCCCGGCCGGCTGCACCTGCACGCCGAGTACGACGCCACGTGGTACCAGTACGACATGCCGTTCACCCCCGCCCAGGCCGCCCGCTACGGCGGGGTGACCGCCGTGCACTCCTGGGTGTTCAACGGCACCGCCCAGCGCCACGGCCGTGACTCCGTCCCCAGCGAGCACCACGCCGCCTACCTGGTCGAACTGAGCAAGGCGTGGGCGGACGACCCGCACCGGCCGGTCTGGCTCCAGGAGGTCGGCGCCCCCGCGCCGCTGGTGCCCGCCGAGCACGCCGCCGCCTTCGCCGAGGCCACCGTCACGAACGTCCTGGACTGCCCCGACCTGTGGGGGATCACCTGGTGGTGCTCCCACGACGTCTCCCGCGGCCTCGCCGACTTCCCCGAACTCGAGTACAGCCTCGGCCTGCTGACCAACGACCGGCAGCCGAAGGACATCGCCCGGGTCCTGTCCGACGCGGCCGGCCGGACCCACCGCGCCCCGGCACCCCGCACGACCGCCCTCGTCGTACCCGCCGACCCTCGGGAGCGCGCCGCGCTCGCCCCGGGCGGAAGCGTGTACGACGCCTTCTTCCAGCTCACCGCCGACGGCGCCCGGCCCACCACGGTCCTCGACGTCCGCGCGGACGACGCGGCCCACCTGGCGGCCCGCGGTGTCACCGAGACCGTCACGGCCGAGCAGGTCCTCACCCAGCACCACCGATGGAGCACCCGTCATGCATGACGACCGTACGTTGATCGAAGCCCGTCTGAAGCGTGTCCTGGACGAGCGCATCCGTCCTGCCGTGTACCCGGAGTCCGTGCCGCTCGACGTGGCGGTGTGGCACGCGCCGGGCGAGCCGGTGCCGGTCGCGGAGGGTCTGGCCGCCGAGCCGGAGCCGATCGAGGTGGGCGCGCGCTGGGGCGCTCCGTGGGGGACGAGCTGGTTCCGGGTGACCGGGACGGTGCCCGAGGCGTGGGCGGGGAAGACGGTCGAGGCCCTGCTGGACCTCGGGTTCGACGAGAACATGCCGGGTTTCCAGTGCGAGGGCCTGGTCTACCGGCCCGACGGGACTCCCGTGAAGGGGCTCAACCCGCGTAACCAGTGGGTGCGGATCGGTTCGCCCGTCGCGGGCGGCGAGGAGGTGCGCCTGCACGTCGAGGCCGCGTCCAACCCGGTGATCCTGGACTACCACCCCTTCCTGCCGACGCAGTTGGGAGACAAGGAGACGGCCGGCAGCGAGCCGCAGTACACGCTCACCCGCATGGACCTCGCCGTGTTCGACGAGACCGTGTGGCAGCTGGTGCTGGACCTGGAGGTGCTGGGCGAGCTGATGGCCGAGCTGCCCGCGGACTCCGCGCGCCGGTACGACATCCTGCGCGCGGTCGACCGCGCCCTGGACGTCGTGGACCTCCAGGACGTGAACGGCACCGCCGGGCGCGCCCGTGAGCAGCTGACCGGGGTGCTGTCCGCCCCCGCCGTGCCCTCCGCGCACCGGATCAGCGCCGTCGGGCACGCGCACATCGACTCGGCGTGGCTGTGGCCGCTGCGGGAGACGGTGCGCAAGGTGGCGCGGACGACGTCGAACATGACCGCGCTGCTGGAGGACGAGCCGGAGTTCGTCTTCGCCATGTCCCAGGCGCAGCAGTGGGCGTGGGTGAAGGAGCACCGGCCCGAGGTGTGGGCGCGGGTGAAGGCGGCCGTCGCCGAGGGCCGGTTCGTGCCCGCCGGTGGCATGTGGGTGGAGTCGGACACCAACATGCCCGGTTCGGAGGCGATGGCCCGGCAGTTCGTGCACGGCAAGCGGTTCTTCCTCGACGAGTTCGGCATCGAGAACGAGGAGGCGTGGCTGCCGGACACCTTCGGCTTCGCCGCGGGCCTGCCGCAGATCATCAAGGCGGCCGGGTCCAAGTGGCTGCTGACGCAGAAGATCTCCTGGTCGCAGACGAACAAGTTCCCGCACCACACCTTCGACTGGGAGGGGATCGACGGCACGCGGATCTTCACCCACTTCCCGCCCGTGGACACCTACAACTGCTCGATGAAGGGCAGCGAGATCGCCCACGCGGCCCGCAACTTCAAGGACAAGGGCCGGGCCCGGCACTCCCTGGCCCCCACCGGCTGGGGCGACGGGGGCGGCGGCACCACGCGCGAGATGGTCGCCAAGGCGGCGCGCATGCGCGACCTGGAAGGCTCCGCGCAGGTGGTGTGGGAGACGCCGCGCACGTTCTTCGAGAAGGCCGAGGCCGAGTACCCCGAGCCGCCGGTCTGGGTGGGCGAGCTGTACCTCGAACTGCACCGCGCCACCCTCACCAGCCAGGCGCAGACCAAGCAGGGCAACCGGCGCAGTGAACACCTGCTGCGCGAGGTGGAGTTGTGGGCGGCCACGGCCGCGGTCCGCACCGGGTTCCCGTATCCGTACGAGGAGCTGGACCGCATCTGGAAGACGGTCCTGCTGCACCAGTTCCACGACATCCTGCCCGGCTCGTCCATCGCCTGGGTGCACCGCGAGGCCCGCGCCACCTACGCCCGGGTCGCCGCCGAACTGAACGCGATCATCGAGGGCGCCCAGCGGGCGCTGGCCGGTGAGGGCGGCCGGGAGCTGGTGTTCAACTCCGCTCCGCACCTGCGGTCGGGTGTCGCGGCGGGTGGTGCCGCCGCGCCGGCCGCAGCCGGTGCCACCAGCGTCGTACCGCGCGAGGGCGGCGGGTTCACGCTGGACAACGGTCTGCTGCGGATCGAGGTCGACGCCCAGGGCCTGGTCGTCTCCGCCTACGACCCGGCCGCCGGTCGCGAGACCATCGCCCCGGGCCGGGCCGGCAACCTCCTCCAGCTCCACCCGGACTTCCCCAACATGTGGGACGCCTGGGACGTGGACGAGTTCTACCGCAACACCGTCACCGACCTCACCGACGCCGAGTCCGTCACCCCGGGCGACGACGGCGCGTCGGTGCGGGTCGTCCGGGCCTTCGGCGCCTCGCGGGTCGAGCAGGTGCTGTCACTGCCGCCGGGCGAGCGGCGGCTGGTGGTGGACACCGAGGTGGACTGGCACGAGACGGAGAAGTTCCTCAAGCTGGCCTTCCCTCTGGACGTGCACGCCGAGCGGTACGCCTCGGAGACCCAGTACGGACACGCCTACCGTCCCACCCACACCAACACCTCCTGGGAAGCGGCCAAGTTCGAGGCCTGCAACCACCGCTTCCTGCACCTGGAAGAGCCCGGCTGGGGCGTGGCGGTCGTCAACGACTCGACGTACGGCCACGACGTCACCCGCACCGTCCGCACGGACACCGACCACGGCACCACCACCACGGTCCGGGTGTCCCTGCTGCGGGCTCCGCGCTTCCCCGACCCGGAGACCGACCAGGGCGTCCACCGCTTCCGCCACGCCCTCGTCCCGGGCGCGGCCATCGCCGACGCCGTCCGCGAAGGCTGGCGGATCAACCTGCCCGAGCGCCGTCTGACGGGTGCCCGCGAGGTGACCCCGCTGATCACCGCCGACAACGACGCCGTCGTCGTCACCGCCGTCAAACTCGCCGACGACGGCAGCGGGGACGTCGTCGTCCGCTTCCACGAGGCCCACGGCGGACGCGCCCGCACCACCCTGACGGCCGGCTTCGCGGTCGCGGACGTCGCCGTCACCGACCTCCTCGAGCGCCCGCTGCCCGAGGAGACCGCCCCGGAACACGAAGGCGAACGGATCACCGTGCGCCTGCGCCCGTTCCAGCTGATGACGCTCAGGCTGCGGCGCGCCTGAGCCGAGGGGTGCGGGTCCGGTACCGGGCCCGCACCCCTCTGTCGTCCCCGGCGGTCCGCCCCCTACTGCCCAGTGCCGGTGCGGTGTTCGACCGCGGCCTTCACCAGTCCGGCGAAGAGGGGGTTGGCGCGGGTCGGCCGCGAGCGCAGCTCGGGGTGGGCCTGGGTGGCGACGAGGTAGGGGTGGACG
>NZ_JOCB01000046.1 GCF_000718775.1 Streptomyces sp. NRRL S-31 | reverse complement strand
CCACAACGGCTCCACCCGCTCCTGGCCATAGGTCGCCAGCAACGCCTGCGCCTCGATCGGATCACCCAGCGTCGTCCCCGTACCATGCGCCTCCACCACGTCGACGTCGGCGGTGGTGAGCCGGGCGTTCTCCAGGGCTTCGCGGATGACGCGTTCCTGGGAGGGGCCGTTGGGGGCGGTCAGGCCGTTGGAGGCGCCGTCCTGGTTGACGGCGGTGCCGCGGACGATCGCGAGGACGTCATGGCCGTTGCGGCGGGCGTCGGAGAGCCGTTCCACCACGAGGACGCCGACGCCCTCGCCCCACACGGTCCCGTCCGCCGCGTCGGCGAAGGCACGGGTGCGGGCGTCGGGCGCGAGCGCGCCCTGCCGGCTGAACTCGATGAAGGTCTCCGGGGTGGCCATCACGGCGACGCCGCCGACCAGGGCCAGACCGGATTCCCCCTGCCGCAGCGACTGGGCGGCCAGGTGCAGCGCCACCAGGGACGAGGAGCAGGCGGTGTCGACGGAGAGGGACGGGCCCTCCAGCCCGAGTGTGTAGGCGACGCGGCCGGAGATGATGCTGCCGGAGCCGAAGCTGCCGAAGTAGTCGTGGTACTGGACGCCGGCGAACACGCCGGTGCGGCTGCCCTTGAGGGTGTGCGGGTCGATGCCGGCGCTCTCCAGCGCCTCCCAGGAGGTCTCCAGCAGCAGCCGCTGCTGCGGGTCCATGACGAGGGCTTCCTTGGGGCTGATGCCGAAGAAGCCGGCGTCGAAGGCGCCCGCGTCGTGCAGGAACCCGCCTTCGGCGACGTAGGAGGTGTCGGGGCGCTGCCGGGTGGGGTCGACGATGCGGTCCACGTCCCAGCCGCGGCCCGTGGGGAACGGGGTGATGGCGTCGGTGCCGTCGGCGACGAGGCGCCACAGGTCCTCGGGGGTGCGGACGTCACCGGGGTAGCGGCAGGCCAGACCGACGATGGCGAGCGGCTCGTCGGCGCGGGCCCGCCCGGTGGGCCGGGTCCGGCGGGCCGGGGTCCGGGCGCCGGCGACCAGGGTGGCGAGGTGGGCGGCGAGCGCCTCGGGTGAGGGGTGGTCGAAGACGAGGGTGGGGCTCAGCCGCTGGTCCAGCTCGGCGGAGAGGGAGTTGCGCAGCTCGATGGCGGCGAGCGAGTCGAAGCCGAGGTCCTTGAAGGCCCGGTCGGTCTCCACGCTGTCCGGGCCGGCGTGCCCGAGCACGGCGGCGACCTGGGCGCGGACCGTGTGCAGCAGTGCCTCGGCGCGCTCGGCGTCGTCCAGGGCGGCCATCCGCTCGGCGAAGCCGGTGGCGGTGCCCCCGGCGGCGGCCGCCCGGCGCGCCGGACGGCCCGCCAGCGCGCGGAAGACGGGGGCGAGGCCGCTGCCCTGGGCGCGCAGCGCGGGCAGCGCGATCCGCACCGGGGCGAGGGCGGGACGGCCGGCGGCGAGCGCCCGGTCGAACAGGGCGGTGCCCTCCTCGGCCGACAGGGCGGTCATGCCGCCGCGTGCCATCCGGGCGCGGTCGGCCTCGTCGAGCGTGCCGGTCATGCCGCCGGCCGGCGCCCACGGGCCCCAGGCCAGTGACAGGGCGGGGGCGCCCTGGGCGTGGCGGTGGGCGGCGAGGGCGTCCAGCAGGGCGTTGGCGGCGGCGTAGTTGCCCTGCCCGGGGGCGCCGACGGTGCCGGCGACGGAGGAGAACAGCACGAACGCCGCGTGCCCGGGGATCAGTTCGTGCAGGTGGAGGGCGCCGAGTGCCTTGGGCGCGAGGACCGTGTCGATCCGCTCGGGGGTGAGGGAGGTGACCACGCCGTCGTCCAGGACACCGGCGGCGTGCACGACCGCGGTGAGCGGGCGGTCGGCGTCGACGCGGGCGAGGACGGCGGCGAGGGCGTCGCGGTCGGCGACGTCGCAGGCGTGGGCGGTCGCGGTGGCGCCGAGGGCGGCGAGTTCGGCGATCAGGTCGTCGGCGGTGCCGGAGCGGCTGAGCAGCGCGAGGTGCCGTACGCCGTGCGCGGTGACCAGGTGGCGGGCCAGCACCCGGCCGAGGCCGCCGGTGGCGCCGGTCAGCAGGACGGTGCCGCCGGGGTCGAGGACCGGCTCCGCGGCCTCGCCGGGTGTCCCGGCGCGCACCAGCCGGGCGGCGTGGGCGGTGCCGGCGCGCACCGCGAGCTGCGGTTCGCCGGAGGCGAGGGCGGTCGGGAGCGCCGCGTCGGCGTCCGTGCCGGGTTCGAGGTCGAGCAGGACGAACCGGTCGGGGTTCTCCGACTGGGCGGACCGCACCAGGCCCCAGACGGCGGCGCCGGCCAGGTCGGGCACGTCCTCCCCGGCGACGCTCACCGCGTTCCGGGTGACGACGGCCAGCGGGCGCGGGTCGTCGTCCTGGAGGGCGGCGAGCGCGGTGTGCAGGGCCGCGCGTACGGCGGTGGCGTCGGCGCCGGGCGCGCTGTGCAGCACGCGGTGGGGGGTGTCGGGGGCGGCCGGGGCGTCGGCCCGCGGGGGCAGCTGCTGCCAGTCGAGGGTGAACAGGGCGTCGGCGGTGGTGTCCCGGGCGGCGCGCAGGTTGGTCAGCGGGCGGGAGGCGAGCGAGGTGACGGTGGCGACGGGGGCGCCGGTGGCGTCGGCCAGGTCGACGGCGAAGGCGTCCGGTCCGGTCGGCACCAGCCGGGCCCGCAGCACGGAGGCGCCGACGGCGTGCAGGGTGACGCCCGCGAACAGGAAGGGCAGCCGGGCGGTGTCGTCGGCGGAGCCGTCGCCGAGCAGGGCGAGGGAGTGCAGGGCGGCGTCGAAGGCGGCCGGGTGCAGGCCGAAGCGGGCGGCGTCGGCGGCGGGCCGTTCCGGCAGCCGTACCTCGGCGAACACCTCCTCGCCGCGCCGCCAGGCGGCCGTCAGGGCCTGGAAGACCGGCCCGTACTCAAGGCCGGCGGCGGCGTGCCGTGCGTACAGGCCGTCCGTGTCGAGGGGTTCGGCGTCCTGTGGGGGCCAGTCGTCCAGGCGGGTGCCGGGGGTGCCGGTGGCGGCGGTGAGGAGGCCGGAGGCGTGCAGGGTCCACGGTTCGTCGGCGGGCAGGGTCTCGGCGCGGGCGTACACGTGCACGGTGCGGGCGCCGGACGGGTCGGGCGCCCCGACGGCGACCTGGACCCGCACCCCGTCGTCCGGGGGCAGCACCAGCGGTATCTCCAGGGTGAGTTCGTCCAGGTGCCCGCAGCCGACCTGGTCGCCGGCGCGGACGGCGAGCTCGACCATGGCGGTGCCGGGGACGACGACCCGGCCGCCGACGACGTGGTCGGCGAGCCAGGTGTGGGTGCGCACGGACAGCCGGCCGGTGAGCACGGCGCCGTCGGAGTCGGCCAGCACCGTGGCGGCGCCGAGCAGCGGGTGGTCGGCGTTGTCCAGCCCGGCGGAGCCGACGTCGCCCGCGGTCGCGCCGGTCTCGGGCCAGAACCGGCTCCGCTGGAAGGCGGTGGTGGGCAGGTCGACGGTGCGGGCGCCGGTGAACAGCGCCGTCCAGTCCACGGCGGCCCCGGCGGTGTGGAGCCGGGCGACGGCGGTGAGCAGGGTCTCGGTCTCGTCGCGCGCCCGGCGGGTGGCGGCGGCGAGGACGGCGTCGGCGGCGGTGCCGTCGGCGGTCAGGCACTCGCGGGCCAGAGCCGTGAGCACGGCGTCCGGGCCGAGTTCGAGGAAGCGGGTGACGCCGGCCGCGGCGAGGGCGCGGACGCCGTCGTGGAAGCGGACCGCCTCGCGCACGTGCCGCACCCAGTAGTCGGGGCCGGCGATGTCCTGGGTGGCGAGGGCGCCGGTGACGTTGGAGACGACCGGCACGGTGGCCCGGTGGTAGGTCAGGGACTCCGCGACGGACCGGAACTCGGCCAGCATCGGCTCCATGAGCGGCGAGTGGAAGGCGTGCGAGACCTTCAGCCGCCGGCTCTTGGCGAAGCGGGCGGCGACCGCCTCGGCCTCGTCGGCGTCGCCGGAGATCACCACGGAGCCGGGGCCGTTGACGGCGGCGATGCCGATCCCCTCGGTGAGCAGGGGGCGGACCTCGTCCTCGGTGGCGCGTACGGCGATCATCGCGCCGCCCTCGGGCAGCGCCTGCATCAGCCGGCCGCGCGCGGCGACCAGCGTGGCGGCGTCCGCCAGGTCCAGCACGCCCGCCACGTGGGCGGCGGCGATCTCGCCGACGGAGTGTCCGGCGAGGTAGTCGGGGGTGAGTCCCCAGGACTCCACCAGCCGGTACAGCGCGACCTCGAAGGCGAACAGCGCGGTCTGGGTGCGGGCGGTGCGGTGCAGCGGCTCGGGGTCGTCGCCGAGGACGAGGTCGCGCAGCGCGTCGTCGCCGACGTGCGCGCAGATCTCGTCGAAGGCGCGGGCGAAGACGGGGAAGCGCGCGTGCAGGTCCCGGCCCATGCCGGCGCGCTGGGCGCCCTGCCCTGTGAAGAGGAAGGCGGTCTGTCCCTTGCGGACCCGGCCCGAGGCGGCGGCGCCCCGGCCGTCCTCGGCGAGCCGGCGCAGGGCCGTCAGGAGCGTGTCGCGGCCGTCGCCGAGGAGCACGGCCCGGTACGGGTGGGCGGTGCGGGTGGCGGCCAGGGAGTGGGCGACGTCGACCGGGTCCAGCTCGCCGGCGACGGCGGCCAGCCGGGCGGCCTGCTCGCGCAGGGCGCGCTCGGTCCGGCCGGAGACCACCCACGGCACCAGCGGGGGCGCGGTACGCGGTCCGGGCTCCGCCGGTTCCTCGGCCGGCGCCTCCTCCAGGATGGTGTGCGCGTTGGTGCCGCTGGCGCCGAAGGAGGAGACGGCGGCCCGGCGCGGGCGTCCGGGGTCGGTCCAGGGGCGGTTCTCCGTCAGCAGCCGGACGCCGCCCCGGCCCCAGTCGACCTTGGTGGAGGGGGTGTCGGCGAACAGCGACCGGGGCAGGACCCGGTGCCGTATCGCCATGACCGCCTTGATGATGCCGGCGACGCCGGCCGCGGCCTGGGTGTGCCCGATGTTGGACTTCACCGAGCCGAGCCAGAGCGGGGCGTCCGCGTTCCGCTCCTGCCCGTAGGTGGCGAGCAGGGCCTGGGCCTCGATGGGGTCGCCGAGGGTGGTGCCGGTGCCGTGCGCCTCCAGCAGGTCGACGTCGGCCGGGCCGAGCCGCGCGGCGGCGAGCGCGGCCCGGATGACGCGCTGCTGGGAGGGGCCGTTGGGGGCGGTCAGACCGTTGGAGGCGCCGTCCTGGTTGACGGCGGAGCCGCGCACCACGGCCAGTACCTCGTGGCCGTTGCGGCGGGCGTCGGAGAGCCGTTCCAGCACCAGCATGCCGGCGCCCTCGCTCCAGCCGGTGCCGTCGGCGGCGTCCGCGAAGGACTTGCAGCGGCCGTCCGGGGCGAGGCCGCGCTGCCGGCTGAAGGCGATGAAGTTGCCCGGTGTGGCCATCACGGTGGCGCCGCCGGCCAGGGCGAGGGTGCACTCCTTGTCGCGCAGCGCCTGGACGGCGAGGTGCACCGCGACGAGCGCCGAGGAGCAGGCGGTGTCGATGGTGACGGCCGGGCCCTCCAGACCGAGGGTGTAGGAGATGCGGCCGGAGATCACGGCGGCCAGCACACCGGTGCCGAGCGCCGCCTCGCCGTCCTCCGGCATCTTCGCCAGCAGGTCCTTGTAGTCCTGGCCGTTGGTGCCGGCGAACACCCCGACCCGGGCGCCGTGCACCGCGTCGGGGGCGATCCGGGCCCGCTCCAGGGCCTCCCACGACACCTCCAGCAGCAGCCGCTGCTGGGGGTCCATCGCGACCGCCTCGCGGGGGCTGATGCCGAAGAAGTCCGGCTCGAACCCGGCCGCGTCGGTGAGGAACCCGCCCCGGGTGACGTAGCTCTTGCCGGTGGCGTCCGGGTCCGGGTCGTAGAGCGCGTCGACGTCCCAGCCGCGGTCGTCGGGGAAGTCACCGATGGCGTCGGTGCCGTCGTGGACGAGCCGCCAGAACTCCTCGGGGGTGGTGACGCCGCCGGGGAAGCGGCAGCCCATCCCGACGATGGCGATGGGTTCCCGGTCCTGGTTCTCCGCCTCGCGCAGCCGCTGACGGGTCTGGGCCAGGTCGGCGGAGACCCGCTTGAGGTAGGAGAGCAGCTTTTCGTCGTTGGTCATCGGGTGTCGCCACTCCTGTGCGAAGAGGTGGACCGCGGTGGGGCCGGGGTGTCGTGGGAGGGCCGGCTCACGCCGGGCCGAGCTCGTTGTCGATGAAGGCGAAGACGTCGTCGGCGGAGGCGTCCTCCAGCCGTCCGGCGACGGCGGCGGCGTCCTGGCCGAGGGTCCGGTCGAGGTCGCCGAGCAGGGACTGGAGGCGGGCGGTGATCCGGCCCTGCTCGATGTCCTCGGCGGTGAGGCCGCCGAGCCGGGCGGCGACCCGGTCGAGTTCGGCGAGGACCGAGTCCACGGTGGTGTCGGCACCCGCGAGTTCGGTGCCCAGGTGCTTGGCGAGGGCGGCGGGGGTGGCGTAGTCGAAGATGAGCGTGGCCGGCAGGGGCACCCCGGCGGCGCCGCTGATCCGGTTGCGCAGGTCGACGGAGGTGAGCGAGTCGAAGCCGAGGTCGCGGAAGGCGGTGGTCGGTTCGACCGCGTCGGCGCCGCCGTAGCCGAGGACGGCTGCGGCCTGGCCGCAGACCAGTTCCTCGAGGGCGCGGTCGCGTTCGCCGCCGGTGAGGCCGGCCAGCTTCTCGGCGAAGCCGTCGGCCGGGCCCGCCTCGGCGGCCGTGCCGGTGCCGGGCCGCGCGCCGGGCAGCGCGGAGAGCAGGGGGCTGGGCCGGGTCGCGGTGAACGCCGGGGCGAACACGGACCAGTCGACGTCGGCGACGGTGACGGTGGTGTCGCCGCCGTCCAGGGCGCGGCGCAGCGCGGTGAGCGCGCGGTCGGGGTCGAGCGGGGACATGCCCAGGGCGCGGGCGGCCGAGCGGACGGTGCCGTGGGCGGCCATGCCGTCGCCGCCCCACGGCCCCCAGGCGATCGAGGTGGCGGGCAGTCCGGCCGCCCGCCGGTGTTCGGCGAGGGCGTCGAGGTAGGCGTTGGCGGCGGCGTAGTTGGCCTGTCCGGCGCCGCCGACGGTGGCGGTCAGCGAGGAGAACAGCACGAACGCCGACAGGTCCCGGTCCGCGGTGAGTTCGTGCAGGTGGCGCGCGGCGTCGGCCTTGGGGGCGAGGACACCGGCGAACCGCTCGGGGGTGAGGGCGTCGAGGACTCCGTCGTCGAGGACGCCGGCGAGGTGCAGCACGGCGGTGAGGGGGTGCTCGTCCGGTGCGGAGTCCAGCAGTTCGGCCAGTGCCGCGCGGTCGGTGACGTCGCACGCGGCGAGGGTCACCCCGGTGCCGGCGGCGGTCAGTTCGCGGACGAGGCCGGCGGCGCCGGGCGCGTCCGTGCCGCGGCGGGAGGCCAGCAGCAGGTGGTCGGCGCCCTCGGCGGCGAGCCAGCGGGCGACGGCGGTGCCGACCGCGCCGGTGGCGCCGGTGACCAGCACGGTGCCCGAGGGCTTCCAGGGGGCGCCGGCGCGGGCCGGGGCGGGCTCCAGCCGGCGGCCGTAGGCGCCGGACTCGCGGATGACGATCTGGTCCTCGCCGCCGGCGTCGCCGAGCAGCGCGGCCAGCCGGGCGACGGACCCCGGGCCCGGCTCGGCGGGCAGGTCGACGAGTCCGCCCCAGCGCTCTGGGTGTTCCAGGGCGGCGACCCGGCCGAGGCCCCACACCGGGGCCTGGGCGAGGCCGGTGACGGCGGCGGCCGTCCCGTGGGCGACGGCGTCGCGGGTGACGCACCACAGCGGCGCGGTGATCCCGGCGTCCCCGAGGGCCTGGACGAGGGCGGCGGTGGCGGCGGGCGCGGTGGCGGGCGCGGTGGCGGGCGCGAGCAGGGACAGCACGCCGTCGGCGGTCCGTCCGTCGAGCAGCCCGGCGAGGGCCGCGCGGTCGGCGGCGGCGGGTACGGCTAGGGTGTCGACGCTCAGTCCGCGTGCGGCGAGACCGGTCAGGACGGCGGTCGACCAGGCGTCTTCGGCGGCGGGGACGACGGCCAGCCAGTGGCCGCCGCGGGCCGGGGTGGCGGCGGGGGCCAGCGGCTCCCAGGTGACGCGGTGCCGCCAGCCGTCGGCCGCGGCGTTGTCCCGCCGCTCCTCGTGCCAGGCGGCCAGGGCCGGTACGACGGCGGCGACGGCGCCCTCGTCGGCGACGCCCAGGGTGGCGGCGACGGCGGTGACGTCCTGGTCGCGGACCAGTTCCCAGAAGGGGTCGTCGGCGGTGCCGCCCGCGCGGGCCGCCGCCGTGCGCTCGGCCTGGAGGATGGGGGCGTCCTCCCAGTGCCGGTCGCGGCGGAACGGGTAGGTGGGCAGGTCGACCCTGCGGCCCCCGGCGAACAGCGCCGTCCAGTCGGGGCCGGTGCCGGTCAGGTGCAGGCGGCAGACGGCGTCGAGGAGGGCGGCGTCCTCGGGGCGGTCGCGGCGCTGGGTCCCGATGGCGTGCGGCACCGTGTCCTGGACCGTGCCGGTGAGGACCGAGTCGGGGCCGACCTCCAGGAAGCGGGTGGCGCCCTCGGCGGCCAGGGTGGTGACGCCGTCGTGGAAGCGGACGGCTTCGCGGACGTGCCGCACCCAGTAGTCGGGCGAGGTGAGGTTCTCGGCGAGGCGGCCGGTGACGTTGGAGACGACCGGCAGCGCCGGCTCGTGGAAGGCGAGCCCCGCCAGCACCTCGCGGAACGCTTCGAGCATGGGTTCCATGCGGCGGGAGTGGAAGGCGTGCGAGACCTTCAGCCGGGTGGACTTCTCCACCCGCGCGGCGACGGCGAGCACGGCCTCCTCGTCGCCGGAGACCACCACCGCGCGCGGTCCGTTGACGGCCGCGATGTCGACGCCGTCGGTGAGCAGCGGCACCACCTCGGACTCGGCGGCCAGCAGCGAGACCATGGCGCCGCCGGCGGGCAGCTCCTGCATGAGCCGGCCGCGGGCGGCGACCAGGGCGACCGCGTCCTTCAGGTCCAGGACGCCGGCGGCGTGGGCGGCGACGACCTCGCCGACGGAGTGTCCGGCGAGCAGGCCCGGGCGGACGCCCCAGTGCTCCAGCAGCCGGTACAGGGCGGTCTCGAAGGCGAACAGGGCGGCCTGCGTGTAGGCGGTCCGGTTCAGCTCGGCGGTGGCCGGGTCGGCGTCCTCGAACATCACCTCGCGCAGCGGGCGCTCCAGGTGGCCGTCGAACGCGGCGCAGATCTCGTCGAGGGCCGCGGCGAACACCGGGAACGCGGCGTGCAGGGTGCGGCCCATGCCGGGCCGCTGGGAGCCCTGTCCGGAGAACAGCAGGGCGAGGCGGCCGGGTTCGGGGGCGGCCACGGCCGGCCGGCCGCCGTCGGCGACGGCGCGCAGCCCGGCCAGCAGTTCGTCGCGGTCGCGGCCGGTGACGGCGGCCCGGTGGGTGAACACCGCCCGCGTGGTGGCCAGGGAGTGTCCGACGTCGTACGGGTCGAGGCCGCCGGCGACCTCGAGCAGCCGCTCGGCCTGCCGCCGGACGGCGTCGGCGCCCTTGCCGGACAGCACCCACGGTATGACGGGCAGCGCGGCCCGTTCCGGGGCGGCCTGCCCGGTCCCGGCGGGCGGTGCCTCCTCCAGGATGGTGTGGGCGTTGGTGCCGGAGATGCCGAAGGAGGACACGCCGGCGCGGCGCGGGCGGCCGTCGGGGGTGTCCCAGGCGCGGCCCTCGGTGAGCAGCCGGACGTCGCCCGCGCTCCAGTCCACGGCGGTGGAGGGCCGGTCGACGTGGAGGGTGCGGGGCAGGGTGCCGTGGCGCATCGCCATGACCGTCTTGATGACGGAGCCGACGCCGGCGGCGGCCTGCGCATGGCCCATGTTGGACTTCATGGAGCCGAGCCACAGGGGGCGGCCCTCGGGCCGGTCCTGCCCGTAGGCGGTGATGACGGACTGGGCCTCGATGGGGTCGCCGAGGGTGGTGCCGGTGCCGTGCGCCTCGACGGCGTCGATGTGGTGCGGGGCGAGCCGCGCGTCGGCCAGGGCCTGCCGGATGACGCGGACCTGGGCCGGTCCGCTGGGCGCGGTCAGGCCGTTGGAGGCGCCGTCCTGGTTGACGGCCGAGCCGCGGACGACGGCGAGGATCTCGCGGCCGTTGCGCAGGGCGTCGGAGAGCCGTTCCACCAGCAGCATGCCGGCGCCCTCGGCCCAGGCGACGCCCGAGGCGTCGTCGGAGAAGGAGTGGCAGCGGCCGTTGGCGGAGAGCGCGCGGCGCTCGCTGAACTCGATGAACATCTCGGGGCTGGCCATGACGGCGGCACCGCCGGCCAGCGCCAGGGAGCACTCCCCCTTGCGCAGCGACTGGATCGCCGAGTGCAGCGCCACCAGGGAGGAGGAGCAGGCGGTGTCCATGGTGACCGCGGGGCCCTCCAGGCCCAGGGTGTAGGCGATGCGGCCGGAGACGATGCTGCCGGAGATCGTGCCGCCGACGTAGTCGTGGTGCATCAGGCCGACGAAGACGCCGGTCGGGGTGCCCTTCACCGCGGTGGGGTCGATGCCGGCCCGTTCGAAGGCCTCCCAGGTGACCTCCAGCAGCAGCCGCTGCTGCGGGTCGGTGCCGGGCGCGTCCTTGGGGCTGATGCCGAAGAAGGCCGGGTCGCACTCGGCGGCGTCGTGCAGGAAGCCGCCGTGCCGGACGTAGCTCTTGCCCGGGGCTCCGGGTTCGGGGTCGTAGATCGCCTCGACGTCCCAGCCGCGGTCGGTGGGGAACTCGCTGACGACGTCGATGCCCTCGTCGACGACGCGCCACAGGTCCTCGGGGGTGCGCACCCCGCCCGGGTAGCGGCAGCCCATGCCGATGATGGCGACGGGCTCGCGGTGCCGCTCCTCCAGCTCCCGCACGCGGCGGCGGCTGCGCTCCAGCTCGGTCGTGGCCCGCTTGAGGTAGTCGCGGAGCTTGTCGGCCGTGGCCGAGTCTTCCATCACAGGGCTCCCAGTTCGTTGTCGATCCTGGCGAAGAGTTCTTCGTCGCTGGCTTCGCCGAAGTCCTCCGGCGACCCGGGCGCGGCGGGGGGTTCGTGGATCTCCTGCCAGCTGCGCAGCAGCGCTTCGAGGCGTGCGGTGACACGGGCGTGGCCGCCGCCCGCGTCGGGCAGTTCCAGCAGCGCGGCTTCGAGGCGGTCCAGCTCGGCGAGCGCGGTCCGGGTGCGGTCGGCCGGTCCGGGCACCAGCGCGGCCTTGAGGTGGGCGGCGAGGGCCGTCGGCGTGGGCTGGTCGAAGACGAGCGTCGCCGGCAGGGTGAGGCCGGTGGCGGCGGCGAGGAGGTTGCGCAGTTCGACGGCGGCGAGCGAGTCGAAGCCCATCTCCTGGAAGGCGCGAGCGGGGTCCACCGACTCGGGTGAGGGGTGTCCGAGGACGGCGGCGACGTGGGTGCGGACCAGTTCCAGCAGGGCGCGGTCCCGTGCGGGGTCGGCCAGCGGCGCCAGCCGGTCGCGCCAGGAGCCGGCGGAGGCGCCCGCGGCGGGCTCGGTGCGCCGCCGGGCGGGCCGCACCAGGCCGCGCAGCAGCGCCGGTACGCCGTCGGGCCGGGCGCGCAGCGCGGCGGCGTCCAGGCGTACGGGCACCACGACGGGATCCTCGCCGCCGAGGCCGGCGTCGAAGGCGCGCAGTCCCTGGGCGGGGGTGAGCGGCGGCAGGCCGAGCCGGCGCAGCCGTTCCAGGTCGGCGGCGTCGATGCCGGCGCTCATGCCGCCGGTGCCGGACCACAGGCCGTAGGCGAGGGAGACCGCGGGCAGGCCGAGGGAGCGGCGGTGGGCGGCGAGGCCGTCGAGGAAGGTGTTGGCGGCGGCGTAGTTGGCCTGGCCGCCGCCGACCAGCAGGCCGGCGGCGGAGGACAGCAGGACGAACGCCGACAGGTCCGTGTCGCGGGTGAGTTCGTGCAGGTTCCAGGCGGCGTCCGTCTTGGGCCGCAGCACCCGGTCGATCCGGTCCGCGTCGAGGCCGGCCAGGACGCCGTTGTCGACGACGCCGGCGGCGTGCACCACGGCCCGTACGTCGTGGGCGGCGAGCAGCGCGGCCAGGTCGGCGCGGTCGGCGGCGTCGCACCGGGCGAGGGTGACCTCGGCGCCCAGCGCGGTGAGTTCGTCGCGCAGCGGGGCGGCCCCGGGGGCGTCCGCGCCGCGCCGCCCGGCCAGCAGCAGGCGCCGTACGCCGTGCTCGGTGACCAGGTGACGGGCGATCAGCGCGCCGAGGCCGCCGGTGCCGCCGGTGATCAGGACGGTGCCGTCGGGGTCGAGGGCGACCGGGCCGCCGGGCTTGGCGCGGGCCAGCCGCGGCACCCGTACCTCGCCGTCGCGGATCGCGATCTCCGGTTCGCCGGCGGCGAGCGCGGTGCCGAGGGCGGGGCCCGGGTCGGCGCTGCCGTCGCCGTCGACCAGCAGGAACCGGCCGGGGTGCTCGGCCTGGGCGGCGCGGACGAGCCCGTACAGCGGGGCGTGGCCGAGGTCGCCGGCGCGCAGCAGCACGGCGAGCCGGCGGTCGGCGTGGCGTTCGTCGGCGAGCCAGGCGCGCAGCGTGTCCAGGGTGGCGTGCAGCCGCTCCCGGACCAGCGCGGGCAGGTCCGGTACCGGGTCGGGGGCGGCCGGTACGGAGAGCACGACCAGGTCGGGCACCGGGCCGGCGGCGGTGAGGGCGGCCAGGTCCGGGTGGTGGGGCGCGTCGAGGCCGGTGGCGGCGCCGCACACGGCGAGCGCGGGCGGTGCGCCGGCCGCCGCGGCGGGCGCCGGGACGAGGTCGATCCGGTACGACGGGTCGTCGCCGTCCCCGGCGAGCTGTTCGGCCGAGACGGGGCGGGCCACCAGGCTGCGCACGGTCGCGACGAGCGCGCCTGAGGCGTCGGCGAGGGTGAGGGCGACGGCGTCCGGGCCGGCCGGCGCCAGGCGCAGGCGCAGGGTGTCGGTGCCCGCCGCGTGCAGGGTGACGCCGCCCCAGGCGAACGGCAGCACCGCCTGGCCGCCGGGCAGGTCGAGCAGGTTGACGTGCAGGACGGCGTCCAGCAGCGCCGGGTGCACGCCGTAGGCGGCGGCGGTGGCGCGGGCGCTGTCGGGCAGGGCGGCCTCGGCGAACAGTTCGTCCCCGCGGCGCCACATGGCGCGCAGGCCCTGGAAGACGGCGCCGTAGCCGTAGCCGGTGCGGGCGAGGCCGGGGTAGAGGCCGTCCAGGTCGACGGGTTCGGCGTCCCGGGGCGGCCAGTCGGTCAGTCCGGCCGGACCGGTCGCGTCGGCCGCGGTGGTCGCGTCGGCCGCGGTGGTGAGGAAGCCCGCGGCGTTGCGGGTCCAGGGGGCGTCGGGGGTGTCGGCGCGGCGGGACCAGACGGTCAGTTCCCGCTGCCCGTCCCGTTCGGCGCCGACGGCGGCCTGTACGGCCAGGGCGCCCTGCTCGGGCAGGATCAGCGGGGCGTGCAGGGTGAGTTCGCCGACGGTGTCGCAGCCGGTGCGTTCGGCGGCCTGGAGGGCCATCTCGACGAAGGCGGTGCCGGGCAGCAGCACGGTGCCGTGTACGGCGTGGTCGGCGAGCCAGGGGTGGGAGGCGAGGGAGAGCCGGCCGGTGAGGACCGCTCCCCGGGTGTCGGGCAGCTCGGTCGCGGCGGTCAGCAGCGGATGGCCGGTGGCGCTCTGTCCGAGGCCGTCGGCGTCGCCGCCGCCGGTGGCGCCGGCCTCCAGCCAGAGGCGCTCGCGCTGGAAGGCGTAGGTGGGCAGGCCCGTGCGCCGGGCGTGGTGCGGGGCGAAGAACGCCGCCCAGTCCACGGGGGTGCCGGCCGCGTGCAGCCGGGCCACGGCCGTGACCAGGTCGCATTCCTCGTCGCCGTCGCGGCGCAGCCCGGCGACCGCCACGCTGTCGGCGGGCAGGCAGTCCGCGGCCAGGGCGGTCAGGGCCGCGTCCGGGCCGACTTCGAGGAAGGCCCGGACGCCCAGCTCGTGCAGGGTGGTCAGGGCGGGGGCGAAGCGGACGGGGCGGCGGACGTGGTCGACCCAGTAGCCGGGGGTGGTCAGCAGCGCGGGGTCGGCGAGGGCGCCGGTGAGCGTGGAGACGACCGGGATGCGCGGCTCCTCGAAGGAGCACCGGGCGGCGGCCTCGGCGAACCGGGCGAGCATCGGCTCCATCAGCGGCGAGTGGAAGGCGTGCGAGACCGTCAGCCGCTTGCTCTTGCCGAACCGGGCCGCGAGCGCGTCGACGGCGTCCTCGGCGCCGGACACGACGACGGAGCGGGGCCCGTTGACGGCGGCGAGGCCGACCCGGTCGTCCAGGTGGGGGGCGACCTCGTCCTCGGTGGCGCGCAGCGCGGCCATGGCGCCGCCCGCGGGCAGCGCCGCCATCAGGGTGCCGCGCGCCACGACGAGCCGGACGGCGTCCGGCAGCGACAGCACCCCGGCGACGTGGGCGGCGGCGATCTCGCCGACGGAGTGTCCGGCGAGGTAGTCGGGGGCGAGTCCCCAGGACTCCAGCAGCCGGTACAGGGCCACTTCGGTGGCGAAGAGGGCGGTCTGCGCGTAGTCGGTGCGGGTGAGCAGGGCGGCGTCGCCGTCGATGACGTCGGCGAGCGGCCGCTCCAGGTCCGGGTCGGCGAGGGCGCACACCGCGTCGAAGGTCTCCGCGTACACGGGGAAGGCCCGGCGCAGGGCCCGGCCCATGCCCGGCCGCTGGGCGCCCTGGCCGGTGAACAGGAAGGCGGTCCGGCCGCCGGTCCGGGTGAGCGGGGTGGCGGCGGCCAGGGCGGTGAGCAGTTCGCCGGTGTCCCGGCCGACGGCGACGGCGTGGTGTTCGAAGCGGGCGCGGGTGGTGGCCAGGGACAGGCCGAGGTCGGCCGCGCGGGCGCCGGGGTGCGCGTCGAGGTGGTCGCGCAGGCGCCCGGTCTGCGCGGTGAGGGCCGCGGGAGTGCGGCCGGTGACGATCCAGGGCACCCAGCCGCCGTCCCGCGCGGGCGGGTCGTCCTCGGCCGGGGCCGGGTCGGCGGGCGGCTGTTCCAGGATGACGTGCGCGTTGGTGCCGCTGATGCCGAAGGAGGAGACGGCGGCGCGGCGGGGCCGGCCGGTGTCGGGCCAGGGGCGCCGTTCCAGGACCAGTTCGACGGCTCCCGCGCTCCAGTCCACCTGGTCGGTGGGGGCGTCGACGTGGAGGGTGGGCGGTACCTCGCCGTGCCGCATCGCCAGCACCGTCTTGATGACACCGGCGACGCCCGCGGCGGCCTGGGTGTGCCCGAGGTTGGACTTGACCGAGCCCAGCAGCAGCGGTTCGGCGCGGTCCTGGCCGTAGGTGGCGAGCAGGGCCTGGGCCTCGATGGGGTCGCCGAGGGAGGTGCCGGTGCCGTGCGCCTCGACCACGTCGACGTCGGCGGGGGTGAGCCCGGCACCGGCCAGCGCCTGCCGGATGACGCGCTGCTGCGACGGGCCGTTGGGCGCGGTGAGCCGGCTGCTGGCGCCGTCGGAGTTGACCGCGCTGCCCCGGATGACGGCGAGCACCGGATGGCCGTTGCGCCGGGCGTCGGAGAGCCGTTCCAGCAGCAGCATGCCGGCGCCCTCGCCCCAGCCGGTGCCGTCGGCCGCGGCGGCGAACGCCTTGCAGCGGCCGTCCGGCGCGAGGCCCCGCTGCCGGCTGAAGTCGATGAACGTCTCCGGGGTGGACATCACGGTGACGCCGCCGGCCAGGGCGAGGGAGCACTCGCCCGACTGGAGCGCCCGGACCGCCCAGTGCAGGGCGACCAGGGAGGAGGAGCAGGCGGTGTCGACGGTGACGACCGGGCCTTCGAGGCCGAAGGTGTAGGCGACGCGGCCGGAGGCGATGCTGGCGGCGCTCCCGTTGGCGAGGTAGCCGTCGAGGTCGTCGGGCACGGAGGCGAGGCGGGTGGCGTAGTCGTTGTACATGACGCCGGCGAACACGCCGGTGCGGCTGCCGCGCAGGGTGGCCGGGACGATGCCGGCCCGTTCGAACGCCTCGTGGGAGGTCTCCAGCAGCAGCCGCTGCTGCGGGTCCATGGCGAGGGCCTCGCGGGGACTGATGCCGAAGAAGTCGTAGTCGAAGTCGGCGGCGTCGTGCAGGAATCCGCCGGTGCGGGCGTACGTCCGGCCGGGCCGCGCCGGGTCGGGGTCGTACAGGGCGTCGACGTCCCAGCCGCGGTCGGCGGGGAACTCCGTGACCGCGTCGGTTCCCGTCGCGACCAGGTCCCACAGTTCCTCGGGGGTGGTGACGCCGCCCGGGTAGCGGCATCCGATGCCGACGACGGCGACCGGGCCGTGCGCGTGTTGCTCGTTCTCGCGCAGCCGCCTCCGGGCCTCCCGCAGGTCCGCGGTCGTCCGCCTGAGGTAGTCGAGCAGTTGCTCTTCGTTGTTCACCAGCGCGCCATCCGATCGGGATCGAAGTGAGGGCCTGGGCCGTGCGGATCGCCTCCGGACGGTTTCCGGTCCGCTTCCCCTCCGCTGTCGGAGGCTAGGCAGGCGGCGATGACACAAGACACCCCTACGGCCCCCAGGGGCCCCGCGGCGGCTAAGGGGTCACGCGGTACGGCGCTCCTCCGCCGACGGCCTCACACCCCCGCTCGGCGCCGGCGGCAGGCCGCGCACACCACGGCCGGCACCCCGCGGCACACGGTCCGGGCCACACCCCGTCACGGCCGGTCCCCTGCCCGCACACATACGGCACACTCCGTCCGGGGGGGACGGAGCGCCGGGCACCGCACGCCCACGACACACGGACGCCGCGCGCCCACGACACACCGGACGCGCGCGCCGACCACACACCTGGCGCATCCGGCCGCACGGCACGGCGAGCCCGCACGGCGCACCTGATCAGCGCGTCCGCGCCGCGATCAGCCCCTCACCGCCCGTGCCCGTCGCCGTGTGCACGGACGACAACCGGTAGGTGCCGGCCAGTTCCCGCACCTCGACCGAGCACACCACGTCCGGCACACCGGCCGCCCGCAGATGTCTGCCGAGCAGCGCCAGGGCGCTCTCGGACAGCCGGGCCTTCTGCGCCTCGGGCCGGCCGGACAGGAGGCCCACCTCCAGGTGCACGAACCCGGACCGGCCGCTCGACATGTCTCCGACGTAGGTCTCCGCCGTCCGGACGAGCGTCTTGCAGACGCCCGCGGAGCCGGACTCCGCCAGGACCAGCGGGTGCAGCTCCCGCACGAGGGCGCTCGCGTCGAGGACACCGGCCAGGTGGGAGGAGTAGTCGAGGGTGAGGTGCGGCATGCGGGACCTTTCACACAATGCTAGTTACTCAAGGCAACTATTTTCGCCCATGGCAGTCGCGAGGGCGTCGGGGACCCTCGGCCGGGGTCACAGCGCGGCGGGGTGACCTGCCGCCGCCCGGGCCAGCAGGGAGCACAGGAGGTGGATGTCGGGCCTGCGGGCGGTGCCCGAACGGCTCACCGCGAAGACGGTCCTGCTGACCGGCACGGCCAGCGGGTGCAACCCGACGCCACGGGTGTCGTCCGGGACGGCGAGCAGGGGGGCCAGCGCGACCCCCGCACCCGCCGCCACCAGGGACGTCAGCACGGCGAAGTCGCTGCTGCGGACACGGACCTCCGGGACGAAGCCGGCGGCGCCGCAGGTGCGCTGGATCATCTCGTAGCAGGAGGTGTCCGGCCCGGGCGTCAGCCAGGACTCGTCGGCGAGGTCGGCGAGGTCCACCGCCTCCCCGGGAGCCAGCCCCAGTCGTGCCGCGTGGTCCGGACGGAGCAGGGCCACGACGGGGTCCTGCATGAGGACTTCCTGTTCGCTGCCGGAGGGGAAGTCGCGCGGCAGGACGGTGTAGCCGTGCACGACGGCCATGTCGACCTCCCGCTTGCGCAGCGCGTCCAGCGCCTGGTCGGGTTCGAGCACGGTGAGGTCGAGGGTGAGCAGCCGCGACCATTCGCCGTCCTCCTCGGCGAGCGCCCGGTACACGGCCGGCAGCAGCGTGCGGGCGGCCGAGGCGAACGCGGCGACCCGGACCTGGCCCCGGCGGCCCCCGCGCAGCGCGGCGAGGTCGGACTCCGCGGCGGCGAGGTCGCCGAGGACGACCTCCGCGTGCGCCACCAGCAGTTCGCCCGCGGTGGTCAGACGCAGGGTGCGCCCGTGCTTCTCCACGACGGGCATGCCGGCCTCGCGCTCCAGCACGGCCAGTTGCTGGGAGACCGCCGGCGCGGTCAGATGCAGGGCTTCGGCCGCCGCCGCCACGGTGCCGTAGGTCGCGAGGTGGTGCAGGATCCGGAGCCGGCGTACGTCAAGCATCATTCCATCTTACGCTTTACATAAAGAAAGCTAACTGGACCTTCTTGTTTCCGTGTCGGCATCGTAGAGGGATGCGTTCAAGGTTCGCCTCCCCTCGCTTTCTGGCCCTGGCCGGCACGGTCGTGCTGTGGGCGTCCGCGTTCCCGGCGATCCGGGTGGGTGTCGCCGGGCTCGGCCTGGCGGCTCTCTCGTTTCTCCGCCTGGCCATCGCGGCCGTCGCCCTGGTCGCCGTCGCGCCGTTCGCCCGGGTCCGCGTGCCGAGGAGGGGCGACCTCCCCCAGATCGCCCTGTGCGGGCTCGCCGGCATGACCGCCTACCAGGTCCTGCTGAACTGGGGTGAGATCCATGTGGAGGCGGGCACCGCCAGTCTGCTGATCGCCGTCGCCCCCGTCTTCAGCGTCCTGCTCGGCAGCGTCTTCCTGGCCGAGCGCCTGACCCGGAACGTCATCACCGGCAGCGTCATCGCCCTCACGGGCACCGCCGTCGTCACCCTGAGCGACGGGGTGTCCGGGTTCACCGCCGCCTCACTGGTGGTCCTGGCCGCAGCGGTCGTCCAGGGCGTCTACCACTTCGCCTCGAAACCGCTGCTGCGGCGGTACACCGGCCTGGAGGTCGCGACGTACGCCATGATCGCCGGTACGGTGTTCGCACTGCCGCTGGTGCCGGCGACGATCCGCGCCACGGTCCACGCTCCGGCCGACGCCCTGTGGGCCGTCGTCTTCCTGGGACTGCTGCCCTCCGCGCTGGGCTTCGTCATCTGGGGCTACGCCGTCGCCCGCCTCCCGCTCGCCGTGTCCACCGGCGCGCTGTACCTGGTCCCGCCCGTCGCCCTGTTCGTGTCCTTCGTCTGGCTCGGCGAGGTGCCGCACCCGGTCGAACTGCTCGGCGGCGCCGTCGTCGTGGCCGGGGTGGTCCTGATCAACCGCCGTCGCGCCACGGGAGCGGAGCCCCCGGCCACCGCCGGACGCGCCGGCGACGGTGCGGGCACGCGCGAGCACACCGGGCCGGCCTCCGTACGCGGCTGACCGCACGGCGCACGGGCGCACCGCCGCACCGCCGCACCGCCTTACCGCCTCACCGGCCACCGGGGAGCGGGCGGAGGAGGAGCGAGAACCCGCCCCGCCCGGGCCGCCGAGCGGCCAGGCGGGGCGGGATCCGGTTCAGTCCCGTAAGCCGAGCCGCGACCGCAGATCGCGGTTCTCCTCCTCCAGCCGCACGATGCGGTCGTACACCCGCTCCAGCGCGCCCGCCAGTTCGGCCTCGGTGAAACGGGGGGTGATGTGGCGGTTGCAGTTCCAGGCGAGGCCCTCCACCTTCACCACCATCAGCCACTCCTCGCGCCCCTCCGTGCGGGTCTCCCCCGACCGGCCCGGCAGGTCCGAGAACTCGGCAGCGTCCCTCATTTCGGCCCGACCGAATACTTTCAGCCGGGTGCGGTGTGCGTAATCCATGAAGAACAGCGACACCCGGTCATTGCCGCGAAGATTTCCGGCCGTGATGTACTGGCGATTTCCGCGCACATCGAGGAAGGCCAGGGTGGCGTCGTCCAGGACGTGCACGAATCCCGGCGGGCCGCCGCGGAACTGGATGTACGGCCATCCCGTTTCGCCCACGGTGGCGAGATAGAAGCCGTCGCGGTCCCCGATGAATTCCGCCTCGACGGGGCCCATGCGGTCGGCACGCCCGGTCTCTCCGGGCAGCATCCGCTCCATGGCGGAGGCGCTTCCGCGTTCTTCCTGGACACTGCGGACGTTGCGGGTGAAGGCCACCTGGGCGTATCGGCTCATGCGACGCCCCTCCATTTCGGGGAAAAGCAGCTCGGCATCGGGGAAGAGCAGTGAAGAACAGCTTAGTTCCCGTCAGCGGCGGCCAGGTCCGATTACGGACACACCCCGACATCACCCCGGCCTCGACCTCCCCCCCTGCCGTGGCATCGCTTTTCCCGCGCCGTCACCCCCGCCGCGACAGATCGATCGCCCGGTCGGCCTCCTCGGGACGCAGTACGCGCAGGATGCCTTCGAGCAGGTAGTAGTCGGCGTAGGGCAGCGAGATCTCGATCCCGTCCTCGGCCGGGCGGTTGCGGGTGCAGCGGGCGACGACCGCCTCGGCGCGGGCCGAATTCCTCGTCAGACAGGTCTCCGAGAGCGCGGTGAGCACACGCAGCGCCACGTCCCGGTAGACGTGCCTGCCGGTCGCCGCGTGCAGGTCGAGCAGACCGCACGCCATCACGGCCCCGGCGGAGGCGTCCTTGATGTCGTGCGGCTGCTGCGGCGCGCGGTAGTCCCAGACGGGGACGTGGTCCGGGGTCAGGGCCCCGATGGCGTAGTCGGCGAGTTTCCGCGCGGTGTCCCGGAACCGCGCCTCGCCGGTCCTGCGGTACATGGTGGTGAACCCGTAGATGCCCCACGCCTGTCCACGGGACCAGCAGGAGGCGGGGCTGTAGCCCTGCACCGTGCCGGGGCCGAGGGGGGCGCCGGTGTCCGGGTCGAAGTCGAACACGTGCGGGGTGGAGCCGTCCGGGCGGGGGAAGACGCGCCCGGTGGTCCGCGCGTGCTCCACGGCGATGTCCAGATACGTGTCGTCGCCGGTCTGCCGGCTCGCGAACGCCAGCAGATCGAGGTTCATCATCGTGTCCATGATGACCCGGCCCGCGTTGGCGGTGTCCGTGAGCGCGCCCCACGCCCGGATGTACCTCCCGCGCGGGTTGTACCGCCGGATCAGGGAGTCCGCCGCCCGGATCGCCCCCGTCCGCCACTCGTCGTCGCCGGTCAGGCGCCAGGCGGTGACCCACGAGGGGTAGAAGAGGAAACCGAGGTCGTGCGTGCTCGTGTCGTACTGGCGGGGCGCGAGGGCGCGGGCCGACTCGATCGCCCGCGCGCGGAAGGAGTCGTCCCCGCTGTGGAGCCACGCCATCCACAGCGTTCCGGGCCAGAAGCCGCCGACCCACTCCCCGGTCCGCGAGTACGTCCACTTCTCGAACCTGGTCCCGACCGGGAAGCCGGTGACGCCGGGTGCCACGGCGCGGACCTTCTCCACGGCGTAGTCCGCCGCCGCCCGGAGGGTCTTCAGGGCCGCTCCCGCCTCCCGCCGGTCGACGGCTCCGGCGGGAGGCGCCGCGGACGCGCCCTCGGCCGGCACCGCGGACGCGGCCACGGCCGCCGTACCGGCCGCCGTGGCCAACAGCGCACGCCGGGAAACGCTCATGCTCGTCCTCCAACTCCGCCGCACCCAGAAGAAGTTGCCCGGAGCTTCGCACACCGCGCTCGGGCATGTACACCCACGTGTGCAAGGTTCATGAACATGAATGGCCGGACCGGCACCGGAGGGCGGAACCGGTCCGGACGGGCGCTGCCGGAGGCGATCGCCGGGGCGGCCTTCCCCGCCTCGTGGTCCGACCGGTACGCGCTGCGGATCGGTACGGGACGGCGTCCCCCGACCGGCGCCGAACGGGCCGCATCGGGCCCGCCGGCCGGGAGGCTGCCGTTCGTCCTCGGGTGAGCGCGGGGTGGACGGCCGGTGGCCGGGGCCGCGGCCGGGGCCGTCCCGGTGTCTCAACCGGCCGTTCCCCCGCTTCCGCAGGCCGGGTAGAAGGGCGTGAGGCCCGCGTGCGGCAGGGTGGCCGGGGGGTGGTAGCCGGTGCTGCCGGCGTCCGTGGTGTACGTACGGGTGTCCGCCGCGAGTCCGGTGTGCGGGTCGCCGAGGCGGGCCTGGGTCTCGTACGAGCCGTCACCGGAGTACGTGTACGCCACCAGGTCGGGATACCGGTCGTGGTCGTAGTCGGCCACGGCGATGTCCCGTGTGGCTCCCAGGTCCAGCGGGACGACCCGCCGGCTGCGGCCGGTGTCCGAGAAGGGCCCCAGCCGCAGCTCGGCCACGCGGGGCGGGACCGGGTCGTCGCCGCGCTGCCCCTCCCCCGCGACGACGACCAGATCGCTCCAGCCGTCACGGTCGAAGTCCGCCACGGCGGCGCTCACGTACTCCTGCCGGCCCCCCGTGCGGTCGGCGAGTCCACGCGCCGGGACGGCCGCGCCACGGGCCGAGCCGCTGCCGAAGGTGATGGTCAGGAGGGCGCCGCGGTGGGACGGGTCGGTGATCCGGTCCGGGTGGCCGTCGTCGTTGACGTCGGCGACCAGGTCGCCGGACCCGGTCAGGCACGCGGTGACGGCGGACGGCGCGGCCGGGGGCGGCGGGGGCTCCCCCAGGGAGTCCTCGCAGCCGGCGAAGAGCAGCAGGCCGGCCACAGGCAGGGTCGCGCGGATGAGGTGCCGCGACCGGGGAGGATCGTCGTGTCCACGCTCAGCCATGGGCAGCGATCATAGCCACCGGGCGGCCCGGGCGCGGTGACGGTGACCGTGACCGTGACCGTGACCGTGACCGTGACGGTGACGGTGGCGGTGGCGGTGACGGTGGCGGTGAAGAACGGCCGGCGCGGTCGGACCCGCTCCGGACCGTCCCGGAGGAACCGGCGCGGCAGGCGCCCCGCGGCCCGGCCGCCGCCCGGTGGGGCGGCACCGGACCACGCGGGACCCCGGTCAGGCGGAGGGGCCGCCGGCGGGGCCGAAACTGGCGAAGTAGGCGGCGGCCATGTCCTCGTCGGCGTGGCCCAGCGCGGCGGCGCGCTCCAGCCGCTCCGCGCCGGCGGCGGCCACGTCCAGCCGCACCCCGTGTTCCTCGCCCGCACGGACGATGAGCCGGGCGTCCTTCACGGCCGTGGCCACCGTGAACTGGGGCGGGGTCAGCCGGTCCTCGAGGATGAGCGCCGACTTGGCGTGCAGGTACCCCATGTCGAGCGGGCCGCCGCCGATGGCGTCGAAGAAGTTCCGCGGGTCGACGTCGAGCGCCTGCGCCAGGGCCAGCACCTCGCCGACCGCGGCGGTGGCCGCGATGACCCAGCTGTTGGCGACCAGCTTCAGACGGGTCGCGGAGCCGGCCGCGCCGTCCTCGCCGGTCCACACCGTACGGGCGCCGACCGCGTCGAACACCGGGGTCACGGCGGCGCGGTGTTCGGCCGGCCCCGCGGCGAGGACGAGCAGTTGGCCGGCCTCGGCCGGCTGGCGGGTGCCCAGCACCGGCGCGTCGAAGAAGACGAGGTCGTGCTCGCGGGCGAAAGCGGCCAGGTCGCCGATGGCTTCGACACCGGCCGTGGTCGACTGGGCCCAGGCGGCGCCCGAGCGCAGCGCCGGGGCGGCCTCGCGCATCACGTCCAGGGCGGCCGGGCCGTCGTAGAGCATGGTCAGGACGACGTCGGCGCCGTCGACGGCCTCGGCGGGCGTGCCGGCGACCTGCGCGCCGTCGGCGGCGAGCGGTTCGGCCTTGGCACGGGTGCGGTTCCAGACGCGGACGGTGTGTCCGGCCCGCACCAGGTTGCGGGCCATCGCGGCGCCCATGATGCCGGTGCCCAGGACGCTCACGGTGGGTGTGTCGGTCATGACGTCAACTTCCTGAAGGTAGCGGTGCTGTGCGGTCCGGAGGCGTCCCGCGGACCGGCGGGTGCGCCTTCTCGCCGAGGATACGGAGCCGGCCGCCGCACCGATCTTCCACCCGCCGGACGTACCGGCACGCCGACCCGCCCACCCGGCGCGCCGCCGGGACCGGGGCACTCGACGGGCGGCCTCGATTTCACCGGCCGTCCCGCCGGAACCTCCGTACGGTGACCCGGTGACGACTCGGGTGATCGCTCACGACGGCGGTTCCGGCGCGGGCGGGTCCGGGCTCGCGCGCTGTCTCCGGGCCGTACTCCCGGACGCCTGGCCAAAGTTCGGTATCGACGGGTTCGCCGACGCGCTCCCGGCGCGGTTGCGAGGCGCGGACGGCGGGATCGAGTCCGGCGCGGACGGCTCGGTGCGGGTCGGGGAGGACTTCCGGGCGCCGGAGGCGGCCCGGCGGGAGGGGGTCGCGGCGACGGCGCGCGGACTCCGGGGCCGGCGTCGACGACGTCTTCCTCGGCGGGACGGCCTCCCGGCGGCGGTGGCGCGAGGCCCTGGACGGACTGTCCGGGCTGTGGGTCGGTGTCCGGTCAGACCCCGTGGTCGCCGCGGGCCGTGGGATCGCCCGTGAAGACGGGGCGCGGTGTCATGCCGTCAGCCTGGCCCACGGACACCCGGCAGCGCCAACGGCTCGGAGCGCGCCGGCGCGTCCCCGGCGGGACGGCGTCGGCGTCCCAAGGACGCCCGCGTCAGCTCTCGTCCAGGCGCCGCACGTCCTCCTCGTCCCACTTCCTGGTGTCGCGGGGCTCGGTGTAGGGCTCGGCCCGGGGCGGATGGCCGCCCGCGATGGCCCGCTGCCGTACGGTCTCCGCGTCGAACTCCAGGCCCAGCAGGATGGCCAGGTTGGTGATCCACAGCCAGATCAGGAAGACGATGACGCCGGCCATCGTGCCGTAGGTCTTGTTGTAGGAGGCGAAGTTGGCGACGTAGAAGGCGAAGCCGGCGGAGGCCGCCATCCAGATCAGCAGGGCGAGGAAACTGCCGGGCGTCAGCCACACGAAGCCCTTGACCTTGGCGTTCGGGGTCGCCCAGTACAGGATCGCGATCATGACGACGACGAGCAGGACCAGCACCGGCCACTTGGCGATCGACCACGCGGTCAGCGCCGTGTCGCCCATGCCGAGCGCCCGCCCCGCGCGCCGGGCCAGTCCTCCGGTGAAGACCACGATCAGTGCGCCGGCCACGGCGAAGACCATCAGTACGACGGTGACGCCGACGCGCACCGGGAGGATCTTCCACACCGGGCGGCCCTCCGGCATGTCGTACACGGCGTTGGCGGCGCGGATGAATGCCGCGACGTAGCCGGACGCCGACCACACGGCCAGTACGAGGCCGAGCACGGCCACGAGCGAGCCGGTTCCGGCGCTGCCCTGGAGTTGCTCCACGGACCGGGTGACGATGTCCCGGGCGGGGCCGGGCGCCAGGTTGCGCAGGTTGGCCAGCACCCGGTCCGTGGCCGACCGGCCGGCCACGGCCAGCAGGGAGACCAGCACCAGCAGAGCCGGGAACAGGGACAGGACCGCGTAGTAGGTGAGCGCGGCGGCCCGGTCGGTCAGCTCGTCGTCCCGGAATTCGCGCAGTGAGCCCTTGAGCACCGCGACCCACGCGTGCCGGGGCAGCTTGACCGGGTTGTCCGGTGCCTGTCGTTCGACCTCGGGGCCGGGTCCGGCCTCCTCCGGCTCCGGTATTCTCCGCGCCGCGGTCTCGTCGGCGTCCTGCCGGTGGTGTCGCCTGGGTACGTGCAACTTCGCCATGTCGGCCGGGTATCCCGGCGGGGCGTCCTCACGCCCCCCGCCTGCGGATCAGTCGCCGGGCGGGCCGCGTCACGGCCGGTCGGCGGCCGGGCCCCCGGTCGCGGCGTCGGGCCGGCCCGGCGGGTGGGCGGCGTCGGCGGGTCCGGCGGCGACGCGCCCCGGCCGTGGCCGTCGGTCAGCCCCTGCCCCCTCCGCTGAGGTTCCCCCAGCGGGGGCCGATCTGCTTCCATTCCGCGTCCCACTCGGCCATGCGCCGTCGGATCAGCCGGTTGCGGACCAGCCGGCCCGCGCCCCACACCACCGCGCCGGCCGCCGGGGCGACGAGGACACCGGCGAGCGCCGACTGGAGGTCGGCCGCCGCACCGGTGACGGGGGCGGGCACGACGCGGTCCGCCTGGTTCGTCCACACCGTCACGCGGCTCCCGGCGGGAGCGCCCGGCACCACCCTCGCCCGGTCGGTGTGCGCCGCGCCGTGCTCGTCCGTCCACCGCACGGCGGCCCACACCCGTCCGTCGTCGTAGCCGCTGCCGGCCGCGGTGGCCCGCGCCGTGTCGTCGGTGAGCACGGCGGACACGGGGTGCGCACGGGCCAGGCGCGCGGTGAACGCCGACTGGGAGGCGTGGACCGCGACCAGACCCGCGACGGCCGCGACGAGCAGGGCCAGCGCCCAGCCGGCGAGCACGATCCAGGCCTCGACGACATCGCTGCGCCGCTTGAGCGGGTTGCGCCGCCACCGCCACAGCCGCACCCGGGTGACCGTCGTGGGAGGTGTCCGCGTCATCGTCACCGCCTCCTTACGCACCGGCGGCACGCACCGGCGGCCCGGGACCGGGACGGACCCGTGGCGGCCCGGATTGGTCCCGGAGCGAGCGTCACCCCACCATCGTGCACCCCTCGGCGCCGGTCGTCCGTCCGAACGGGGGAAGGCTCGGAGAAGCCCCGGGGAAAGGCCCGGACAAGGCCCGATGGCGGCCTGCGGAAGGCCCGGAGGAAGGGCCTAGGAAGGAGTCAGCGGCAGGTCGTCGGTGAAGGCGTTCACCGGCTGGGCGATGGGGGTGGCCTCCCTGACGTCGAGGGCGGCCTCCGCGGTCCGAGTGCCCAGGGTGCCCCTCGGGTGCCAGGTGCCGGTCACCGCGAGCCACGCGTCGGCGGGCGGCGTCCGCCCGCCGTACACGCGCACCTTGACCGTCTGCGAGTCGGCCGCGCAGCAGGAGAAGACGATGCGGGTCAGGTACCAGCCGCCGGCCTCGCCGGCCGGGGTGACGAAGCCCGTGAGCCGTACGGTGCGGCCCGCGACGGCCCGGCTGCGGTCCTGCCGGACGCGCTGGGTGAATTCCGTGAGGGTCAGCGGCACGGGCGAGGTCGCGGGCAGGGAGGCGAACCGCTTCTGCGGGGCGACCGGTTTGTCGTTCGCCCGGGCCGCGGTGTAGGCGCCGAGCGCGGGCGGGGCGTGGAAGAGCAGGCTGGCCGCGGGGAGGAACAGCAGCCAGGCGATACGCGGGGTGCCGGTGTGGTCGTGCCCGTGCCCGGCATCCTGTCCGTGCCCGCCGCCGTCGGGGCCGTGCCCGGGGGCCGGCCCGGAGCTGTGACGGCCGTCGCGAGTGATCGCGGCGGCCAGGCCGAGCAGCAGCAGGACCGCGCCGGACACGATCAGCGGCGGGCGCAGTCCGGACTTGACGTAGCGCAGGTAGGTGTCGGTGAAGAGGGCCGCGTGCAGCAGGCCGGTGCCGGTCAGGGTCAGCAGCAGGGTCTGGACGGGGCGTCTCACAGCAGCGCGCCTCCGGTCAGCACGGCGGTGGCGACCGCCACGACGGTGGTCGCCGTGCAGAAGCGCCAGGCGAAGGCCCGGCCGAAGGTGCCCGCTTGCAGCGCGATCAGCTTCAGGTCGACCATCGGGCCGACCACCAGGAACGCGAGCCGGGCGGTGGGCGAGAAGCCGGTGAGGGAGGCCGCGACGAACGCGTCGGCCTCGGAGCAGACGGCCAGCAGCACGGCGAGGCCCGCCAGGAAGAGCACCGACAGCCACGGCGAGCCGGAGAAGGCGTCGAGGACGGAGCCCGGCACGGCGACGTTGAAGGTGGCGGCGGCCATCGCGCCGAGCACCAGGAAGCCGCCCGCGTGCAGGAAGTCGTGCTGGAAGCCGAGCCGGAACTCGGTCCAGCGGCTGTGGCCGTGCCGGTGGCCGGTGTGCCGCCGGCGCAGCAGGGGGCGCAGCCACTCCTCCTTGCCGAGCCAGAGCCACAGCCAGCCCATCACGGCCGCCGTGACCAGGGAGGCGGTCAGCCGGGCGGCGACCATCGCGGGGTCGCCCGGGAAGGCGACGGCGGTGGCCGTGAGCACCACCGGGTTGATCGCCGGCGCGGAGAGCAGGAAGGCGAAGGCGGCGGCCGGGGGCACGCCCCGGCGGATCAGACTGCTCGCGACGGGCACGGAGGCGCACTCGCAGCCCGGCAGCACCGCGCCGGCGGCCCCGGCGACCGGTACGGCGAGGGCGGCCCGTCTCGGCAGCACCCGGGTGAACAGGTCGGCGGGCACGAAGGCGTTGATGGCGCCGGACAGGGCGGTGCCGAGGAGCAGGAAGGGGAGCGCCTGGACCGTGATGGCCAGGCAGACGGTGCGCCAGGCCTGGACGGCCGGACGGTCCAGCCACGGGGCGCCGGCCGTCAGGAGCACGGCCGTGGCACCCGCGGTGAGCGCGAGGGCGGCGCCGAGCGCCCACGGCCGGATGCGGCGCGCGGGCGGGCCGAGGGGAACGGCGGCCACGCCCTCCGCCACACCGACCGGTTCGTCCATTCTTTCCATCATCGCTCCGGATGTCGGTGTCCGGCCGACGATAGGCGAGGAGGGCGGCCCGGCCGCGCGTACACGCCGCCGTGACGGCGACGCGGGCGGCGTGATGCGCCCCATCGGGGGTCCCGGCCCCCCGCCGTGCCGCCGCTCGCCGTCGGTGGCTCTTCTCACATTCGGGGCGAAAAGGGGCCGAAGGTGACGGGCGCCACGCCGTCCGGCGCGTGTCTTGTCTAGGTTCTTGACCCATGTCGTCCCGCCTCTCCCGCACCGCATGGACCAAGGCCGGCGCCCTGGTGGCCTCGGCGACCGCTCTGTTCTCCGCCGGCCTGTCGCACCCCGCCCCGGCGGCGGCCGCCTCCGGGGCGCCGGCCGGCGGGACCCCGGCGCACGCCACGGCGGCCGTGCTCGACCTGGACGGCACCGGCCGCACCGTGGTGCGCGGCGACGACCGGGTGTACGACACCGCCAGCATCGTCAAGGTCGACATCCTCGCCGCGCTGCTGCTGCGGGCGCAGGACGAGGGGCGGCAGCTCACCGGGCGGGAACGGGACCTCGCCGAGCCGATGATCCGGAGCAGCGACAATGCGGCGGCCGACACGCTGTGGCGGCGGATCGGCCGGGCCCCGGGGCTGGCCGCGGCCAACGAGCGGCTGGGCCTGACCTCGACGACGGGCGGCCCCGGCGGCAAGTGGGGGCTGACCCGGACGACCGCGAGCGACCAGGTCAGGCTGCTGCGGGCGGTGTTCGGCTCCGGCGGCACGGCGCACGCCGGCTCCGGCGGGCTCGACGCGGCCTCCCGCGCCTACGTCCGCACCCTGATGACGCGGGTCGTGCCCGAGCAGAGCTGGGGCGTCTCCGCGATCGGGGGCGCGGGCTCCCGGGCGCTGAAGAACGGCTGGCTGGAGCGGACCACCACGGGGCTGTGGGATGTGAACAGCGTCGGCCAGGTCACCGTGCGGGGGCACCGGTACCTGGTCGCGGTCCTGTCGGACGGGAGCGCGTCGATGGGCGACGGGGTGTCCCTGGTGGAGCGGACGGCACGCGCGGCGATGGGCGACGGGGTGTCCCTGGTGGAGCGGACGGCACGCGCGGCGATGGGCTGAGGGCTCCCGACGAGCCGGTGCGCCCATCCCTCGGTGACGAGGCCGGCGCCCGGTGGAATCGCCCCTTCCCGCCGCTTTTCGGGTGCCCGGGACGGGGCACGCGGTCGGGGTACGACTCCCGACCCGAGGGACGGTGCCACGATGGCCGAGTACGAACGTTCCCGCACGATGCCCGCGCAGCCCGAGCACGTCTTCGACCAGGCGGCCAACGCCGCCCAGCTCGACGCCTGGCTCCCGGACGCCCTGCACGTGGACGTCGAGGACCCGCCCGCCGTGACCGTGCACGAGGACCGCTCCGGCCAGGACATGCCCGCCCTGCTGCGGTCCGCACCGGACCAGATGCGCCTGGAGTGGGGCACCCGCGGCCAGGGCGTCTACGCCGGTTGGCTCCAGGTGGCGGGCATCGGCAGCGGCGCCAGCGAGGTGACCGTGCACCTGTCCTTCTTCGACGAGGGCCACGACCCGGGCGAGCGGGCGGCGTGCGACGCCCTGGACGGCAGTCTGCGGCGGCTGGAGGAACAGGTCCGCCTGCGGGTGGACCACACGGCCGGCTGACGTGCCGGGCGCCCCGCGCTGGTACCCGCTGCGGCTGACCACGCCGGTCAAACGGCACGTGTTCGGCGGGCGGGTCCTCGCCGACCGGCTGGGCCGCACCGGGCTGCCGCCCGGCCCGGTCGCCGAGACCTGGGAGGTCAGACCTCCAGGGCCGTCCGGTAGCCCGGCCGGGCGGCGCCGAACGGCTGCCGGCCGCTGTCGGCCACCAGGTCGTCGGCGCGGGCCAGGCGGCCGAGCAGCGCCTGTTCCACGGCCTCGTCGTGGGCGTCCTCGTACCAGAGGGCGCCGCCGGCCGGTACGGCGAGCAGGAGCACGCCGAGCAGCAGCGCGAGGGGCGCGCCGCCCGGCCGGACGAGCGGGGTGCGCAGTCCGGCGAGCCCGCCGTGGACGGCTGCCGCCGCCGGCGGCACGGCGTAGCCGGCGACCGCGGCCGCGGGAACGCCGTCGGCGTCCGCGGGGAGCGCGACGAGGAGGAGGGCGCCGGTCGCCGCCCAGCAGACGGCCATCGGCAGCCGGCGGCGCAGCAGGGCGTACCCGAGTCCGAGACCGCTCAGGTTGAGCAGGGCGACCGCGACGGCCCGCCGGGCGTCGGGCGGTGCGGGCGGCGGGTTCACCGGGCGGGGTGGCGGCCCCGGCGGCGGCGGTCCGCCGAACCCCTGGCGCGGACCGTACGGACCTTCGGACATGACGGCTCCCCCCGGTCAACTCCGCCCGAATATAGGAGGATTGGCAGTGTACGGGTGCGGGCGCCGGGCGGACAGGCACCCGGACGGGCGGCCCTCGCCGGATGGTCCGGGACCGGGTTCCGGCCCGCTTTCGGACCCTTTTCCCCGTCCGTGGTCCAGGCGGGTGTCCGGTCGCCGATGATGGGCGGGACGTAGCCGGCGAGGGGTGGGAGGCGGCCGTGGGCTGGAGGACCGAGGAATTCGGGGAGTCCCACGAGGGCATCGTGGGGGCCGTCCTGGACGACGGCAGCGAGCCGAAGCCCGCGTACCTGGACACCGGCGGCGGTCCGGGGACGTACCGGACCAGCGAGTGGTGGGCGTACGACGGCGGCGGGGGCAGGCCCAGGGCGGCCGGGGCGCGCGCCTCGTGCAGCTGCGGCTGGCGCGGGCCGAGCGTGCCCGTGCCGTGGGGCGGGCCGGCCGGGGACGGCCTGGAGGACCTGGACGTCTCGGGGCCGCACCGGGACTGGACCGAGCACGTCCGTACGGTCGAGCGGCGGACGGTGCCGCTGCCGGAGGACCTGGCCCAGCTGCTGGCCGCCCTGGAGGAGAAGCTGCTGGCGCTGGCGGAGGACGCGCCGGCCGCCGCCCTGCGCGCCGTCACCGCGCTGGACCGGCTGGGCCGGCGCGCCGGCCGGGAGGCGGCGTGCATGATCGACGAGGACGACGGCCACCGGTGGGAGGCGCTGGGCCGGGCCCTGGGCATCGGCGCGGACCGGGCGCGGTCGCTCGTCACCCGGTACCTGCCGCCGCACTGACCCCGGCCCCGCCAAGCGCGCACCGGCTCCCCACGCCGATTCGCGGCACGGGCCCGGACCACGCTCCGGCACGCTCGACCAGGTGGGTGACGTCCGGTGGTCGCCGGGCGGCCCGGCGACCGGCCGAGCGCCGTCGCCGTCGCCGTCGCCGTCGCCGAAGGGTACGGCACCACCCGCACGCCCCGGTCCGCCGACCGGTCACGGGGTGACCGTGGCGTGCGCACCGGCCGCCGGCCGGGTTCCCGTCGTACGGAGCGGACGGGCCCGGGGCCGCCACTGACCGGGGCCCTGCCGCGCGGCCTCCCCTGTCCGGCCCAATGACGGTGCGCCGGAGGGGCGGGCGGCCGTGACCGGTGTGACCGTGGGGAGGGAACCGCGGACGCACGAGTGGCGAGGAGCAGGGCATGGTCGACCAGGTCGCCGAGGACTGGGCGCGGCTCGGTGCCGTGGCGGACGCCGTGCTGTACGAGGGGTATCTGCTCTACCCGTACCGCCGGTCCTCGGTGAAGAACCGGGTCCGCTGGCAGTTCGGCGTGCTGCTGCCCCGCAACTGGGTGGAGCGGGGCGGACCGGTCACGCCGGGCATCTCCGGTTCCGCCGACTCCTGGTACCAGCGGACCGAGTGCCTGCTGCGGGTGCGGAGCGCGGACCCGGTCGTACGGGTGCGGGTGCGGTACCTGCACCTCCAGCGCAAGCAGGTGGAGGCGGCCGGCGGGGACGCGGGGTACCGCCCGGTCGAGTCGCTGCGGACGGCCGACGGGGTGACCCGGCTGTCGTTCGAGGAGGCGGTGCCCCGGGAGACCGAGCTGGTGCTGGACCTGGCGGAGCTGCTGCGGGGCGGGCGGACCGCCGACGTGGGGGCGCCCGCCGGGGCGGAGTACGAGCCGCTGCCGGCTGGGGCGGGACGGATCGTGCGGCGGCGCCGGGAGGTGCGGGCGCGCACGACGGTGCTGGCCGAGCCGCTGGCCCCGGGGCTGTACCGGCTGTGCGTGCGCACCGAGAACACCGGCGAGGCGGCGGACCCCGGGGAGCCGCGGGGCGCGGTGCTGGGGCAGGCGCTGCTCGCCGCGCACACCCTGCTGGCCGCGGACGGCGCCGAGTTCGTGTCACCGGCCGATCCGCCGGCCTCTCTGGCCGGGCAGGCGCGCGGCTGCCGCAACGCCTTCACCTTCCCCGTGCTCGGCGGGGCCCCGCCGGAGTCCGGCGACGGCGACGGGGCGACGGGCCCGCTGCTGCTCTCCGCGCCGATCATCCTCCCGGACCATCCCCAGGTGGCGCCGGAGAGCCCGGGCGACCTGCACGACGCGGCGGAGATCGACGAGATCCTCACCCTGCGCACGATGCTGCTGACCGACGAGGAGAAGGCCGAGGCCCGGGCCACCGACGCACGGGCCGCGCGGATCCTCGACCGGGTGGAGACCATGCCCCGGGAGGTCTTCGAGCGGCTGCACGGCACCATCCGCTCCCTGGCCCCCTCCCGGCCGCCGGAGCCGGACCGGCCCGCCTGGTGGCAGGAGGGCGGCGACGACGGTCTCTCCCCGGCCACCGACACCGTGTCCGTGGCCGGGGTGCCGGTGGGCGCCGGCAGCCGGGTGCGGCTGTGTCCGCGCGGCCGGGGCGCCGACGCCCAGGACATGTTCCTGGACGGGCGGAGCGCGCGGGTCGCCGCGGTCTTCCACGACGTGGGCGGTGATGTCCACCTGGCCGTCACCGTGGACGACGATCCCGCCGCCGAACTGCACGGCTGGTACGGCCGGTTCCACTACTTCCGGACCGACGAGGTGGAGCCGCTCGGCGGCGCGGACGCGCCCGGCCCGCCCGGCCCGCCGCGGCCGGGGGCCCCGCGGCCCGCGCGTCCGGCCGACCGGCCGGAGGGGGAGCGGTCCGATGCGCACGCCTGACACGGCGGCGCACCGCGACCGGGCGGCCGCCCCCGGCCGGAGACCCGCACCGACCCTCGCGGCCCCCTCGGCCGCGGCCCAGACCGTTCCCCGAGACCGCGACCGGCTGCAACGGAGGCCCCGGACATGACCACACAGAGCGGTACCACCGACGTACGCGGCGAGCCCGGCCGGGCCGAGGCGCGCGACGGCTTCGACGAGATCACCATCCTCTGGATCTCGGAGGGCATGAGCTGCGACGGCGACACCGTGTCGCTGACCGCGGCGGGCCAGCCGTCCATCGAGGACGTGGTGCTCGGGCTCATCCCGGGCCTGCCGAAGGTGAACCTCGTCAACAAGGTGCTGTCGCCGAGCCTGGGCGGCGAGGACTTCCTCGCCCCGTACCGGGCGGCGGCACGCGGCGAGCTGGAGCCGTTCATCCTCGTCATCGAGGGCTCGATCCCGAACCAGAACATCATCGAGGGCGACGGCTACTGGACGTCGTTCGGCAACGACCCGGAGACCGGTCAGCCGCAGACGCTGAACGAGTGGATCGACCAACTGGCCCCGAAGGCCTGGGCGGTGGTGGCGGCCGGGACCTGCGCCACGTTCGGCGGCATCCACGCGATGGCCGGCAACCCGACCGGCTGCATGGGGCTCGCGGATTACCTGGGCTGGGATTTCACGGCGCGCTCGGGACTGCCGGTGGTCAACGTGCCCGGCTGTCCGATCCAGCCGGAGAACTTCATGGAGACGCTGGTCTGGACGCTCCAGCACGCCGCCGGCACCGCTCCCCCGCCTCCGCTGGACCACATGCTGCGTCCGCAGTGGCTGTTCGGGAAGACCGTGCACGAGGGCTGCGACCGGGCCGCGTACTACGAGCAGGCCGACTTCGCGGTGGACTACAACTCCCCCAAGTGCCAGGTGAAGGTCGGCTGCTGGGGCCCGGTCGTCAACTGCAACGTGCCCAAGCGCGGCTGGATGGGCGGCATCGGCGGCTGCCCGAACGTCGGCGGCATCTGCATCGGCTGCACGATGCCGAGCTTCCCCGACGCCTTCATGCCGTTCATGGACGAACCCCCGGGCGGCACACTGTCGTCGCTGGTGATCCGGCCGTACGGGGCGGTCGTCCGGCGGCTGCGCGGCCTGACCAACGACATGGTGAACCACGAGCCCAAGTGGCGCCACAACAAGCAGAAGCTGACCAGTGGTTACGACCCCCACTGGCGTGCCTGACGCCGACTCCCCCACCCACACACCCGTTGACACCCACAGCGAGGGGCACCACCGCAGATGACCACCACCGCCTCCCGGCCGGCCGAGCGCAAACCGGCCCAGATCGTCGACATGTCCTGGGATCCGATCACCCGGATCATCGGCAACCTGGGGATCTACACGAAGATCGACTTCGCCAACCGGGAAGTCGTGGAGTGCCACAGCACCTCGTCGCTGTTCCGCGGCTACTCGGTGTTCATGAAGGGCAAGGACCCGCGTGACGCCGGGTTCATCACCTCGCGGATCTGCGGCATCTGCGGCGACAACCACACCACCTGCTCCAACTACGCCCAGCAGATGGCCTACGGCGTCAAGCCGCCGAAGCTGGCCGAGCACATCACCAACCTGGGCGAGGCGGCGGAGTACATCTTCGACCACACGCTCTTCCAGGACAACCTGGTCTTCGTGGACTTCTGCGAGGCGATGGTCAAGGCCACCAACCCCGGTGTGCTGGCCCGCGCCGAGCGCACCGACGCGCCCCGCGGGGACGTCCACGGCTACCGGACCGTCGCCGACATCATGAGGGCCTTCAACCCCTTCGAGGGCGAGGTCTACAAGGAGGCGCTGAAGGTCAGCCGGATCACCCGGGAGATGTTCTGCCTGATGGAGGGGCGGCACGTGCACCCCTCCACGCTGTACCCGGGCGGGGTCGGCACGATGCCGCAGCCGAACACCTTCACCGACTACCTCAGCCGGCTGATGCGGGTCATCGACTTCATCAAGAAGGCGGTGGCGATGAACGACGACGTCTTCGACTTCTTCTACGAGGCGCTGCCCGGCTACGAGGAGGTCGGCAGGCGCCGCGTCCTGCTGGGCTGCTGGGGCGCCTTCCAGAACCCGGACGTGGTCGACTACCGGTACGCGACGATGAACGAGTGGGGCCGGGCGATGTACGTCACCCCGGGCGTCATCGTGGACGGGCAGCTCGTCACCAACAACCTCGTCGACATCAACCTCGGCCTGCGCATCATGCTGGGCAGCTCGTTCTACGAGGACTGGGTGAACGAGGACCCGTTCGTCACCCGCGACCCGCTGGGCAACCCCGTCGACATGCGGCACCCGTGGAACCAGACCACGGTGCCGGTGCCGCAGAAGCGGGACTTCGCGGGCAACTACAGCTGGGTGATGAGCCCCCGCTGGCAACACCCGGCGACCGGGGAGCACCTGGCCCTCGACACGGGCGGCGGGCCGCTCGCCCGGCTGTGGTCGACCGCGCTGAGCGGTCTGGTCGACACGCCGTACGTGCAGACGACGGGCGGCGGCATCCGGATCACCCTGCCCCGGGGCGAGAAGCTGCCGGAGACCACCCTGGAGTGGCGCATCCCGAAGTGGAGCAACACCCTCGAACGGGACCGCGCCCGGCCGTACTTCATCGCCTACGCCGCCGCCATGGCCCTCCAGTTCCTGGAGGAGTCGATGCGGATGCTCCAGAGCGGCGACACGAAGGTGTACGAGAACTTCGAGGTGCCGGACGAGTCGATCGGCTGCGGCTTCCACGAGGCGGTGCGCGGGGTCCTCTCGCACCACCTGGTGATCCGGGACAAGAAGATCGCCAACTACCATCCCTACCCGCCGACCCCGTGGAACGCCAGCCCCCGGGACATCTACGGCACCCCGGGCCCGTACGAGGACGCCGTGCAGGGGCAGCCGATCTTCGAGGAGAACGGGCCCGACGACTTCAAGGGCGTCGACATCATGCGCACCGTGCGCAGCTTCGACCCGTGTCTGCCGTGCGGGGTCCACATGTACATGGGCAAGGGCAAGACCCTGAGCACGGTGCACTCGCCGACGTACGGAGCCGGTCATGGCTGACGCGGCCGGACGGCTGGCGGACCCGGCGGTGGAGGCGCGCCTCGCCCGGCTCGACGAGGTGCTGGCAGCGCTGGAGGCCACGCCCGGACCGGCGCTGGAGGCGGTGCGGCTGCTGACCGAGGTCTATGGCGAGGCCCTGGCGCGGGTGCTGGACGACGCCGGGGAGGCGCTGCGGGAGCGGCTGGCCGGGGACGAGTTGCTCGGGCATCTGCTGGTGCTGCACGACATCCATCCCGAGCCGCCCGAGCGCCGGGCCGCCCGTGCGGTGGAGAGGCTGGCGCCGGCGGTGCGCGAGGGCGGCGGTGACCTGGAGTGGGCCGGTGTCGAGGGCCGGGTGGCGCGGGTGCGGCTGAGCGGCGGCGGAGGCGGTGGCTGCGGGGCCGGGTGCGGCGGCGGATCGGCCGACGTGTCCGGGGCCGTGCGGGCGGCCGTGCTCGCGCTGGCCCCGGAGCTGGAGTCGGTCGAGGTGGTGACCGCGGAGCGCCGGCCGGCTCCCGCGTTCGTGCCGCTGACCACGATCAGGCGGCGGGCCGTGCCGCAGGAGACGCGGTGAGCGTGGACGGGGCGCTCGCCCGGGTGATCCGCTCCGCCGCCGGCCGCGCGGCGCGGGCCGATGCCGAGGTCTGCGAGCTGTGCGCGGCCCGCGTCCCCGAGGACCACCCCCATCTGTACGACACCGGGGCCGACGAGGTGCGGTGCGTGTGCCGTCCCTGCTCGGTGCTGTTCGCCGACGACGGGGCGGGCGAGGGCCGCTACCGGCTGGTGCCCCGGCGCCGGCTGCGGCTGCCGCCGGTCGACACGGCGGTGCTGGGGGTACCGGTGGGGCTGGTGTTCTTCGTGCCGCGGTCGGACGGCACGGTCACCGCCGAGGGGCCGAGTCCGGCCGGGGCCATGCGGTGGGAGGTGGACGCGGCGGCCTGGCGGCGGCTGGCCGACGCGGTTCCCCGGCTCGCCTCCGTGGCACCCGATGTGGAGGCGCTGCTGGTGAACACCGTGCGGGGCCTCGACGAGCACTGGATCGTGCCGGTCGACGACTGCTACCGGATGATCGCCCTGGTCCGCCGCGAGTGGCGTGGGCTGTCCGGTGGCGGGCGGGTCTGGCCGGCCGTAGAACAGTTCTTCAGGGAGCTGACCGAACGGTCCTGAGACGGGACCCGGAAGGAGAGCGGACATGGGCAGCATCCGAGTGGGCCGCGCCCAGGCGAAGCCCGACACCCCGACCCACGTGCGCGGACTGCACCAGGGCAACGCGGGTCCCTACCAGCAGCAGACCGGACACCACGAGGACGGCAGCTCCGACGCGCGCCGCTCCACCGGTATCCACTGGAAACGGCATGACGCCCTGGTGGAGGACATGCCGAACATCTCGCCGGGATGAGAGCAGGAAGAGAGCAGGAAGTGACCGTCATGAACATCGGCTTGAGGAGAAGCGGCACCGCCCGGACGGGGGTGTCGGGGCGCCAGCTCCTCGTGGCGCAGGCCGCGCTGGTCGGCGGCCTGATCGCGGCGCTGATCGTCAAGGAGCTGCCGGGCATCGTGCGCGAGGTGCGGATCTACCGGATGACCGGCGGGCTGCGCGCTCACCGCCGGTACCCGTGAGGCCGGCGTGCACGAGCTGTCGATCGCGACCGCGATCGTGGAGCGGGCCGGGGAGATCGCCCGGGCGGACGGCGCCGGCGGTGTCGCGTCGGTGACCGTCCGGGTCGGGGAGCTGGCGGGTGTGGTGCCGGACGCGCTGCACTTCGCCTTCGAGGTGGCCCGGGACGGCACGGCCCTCGCAAAGGCCCGGCTGGTGGTCGAGCGGGTGGCCGCGCTGGCCTGGTGCGGGGAGTGCGCCGAGGAGTTCGCGCTCGGCATGCCCCCGTTCTTCTGGTGCCCGCGCTGCGACCGGCCGTCGTCGGAGCTGCGCAGCGGACGGGAGCTGGAGATCACGGGCGTCGAACCGGCCCCGGCCTGACGGCCGGGGCCGGGGGGCGTCAGCAGATGCGCGGCAGCTGCTCGCCCAGTGGCAGGTCCACCACCCTGGTGCCGCCGAGTCCGGTGGCGACGACCACCATGCCGGGGTGGTCGGCCACGCACTCGCCGATGCGGGCCGCTCCGGCGCCCCGCGGGTGGGCGCGCATCGCCGCCAGCACGGCCTCGGCGTGCTCGGGCGGTACGAAGGCGACGAGCCGCCCTTCGTTGGCGACGTAGAGCGGGTCCAGGCCGAGGAAGCCGCAGGCGTTCGCGACCTCGTCCGGGACGGGGATGGCGCGCTCGCGCAGCCGGACGCCGGTGCCGGAGGCGCGGGCGATCTCGTTGAGGGAGGCGCCGAGGCCGCCGCGGGTGGGGTCGCGCAGGACGTGGATGTCCGGGGTGACGGCCAGCATGGCGGCGACGAGGTCGGCCAGGGGGGCGGTGTCGGAGGCGATCTCCACCCCGAACTCCAGCCCCTCGCGCACGCTCATGATCGCCACTCCGTGCAGGCCGATGGGTCCGCTGACGATCACGGCGTCGCCCGGCCGGGCGCGCTGCGGGCGGATGTCGACACCGTCGGGGACGAGGCCGACGCCGGCGGTGGTGACGTAGACCCCGTCGCCGTGCCCGGACTCCACGACCTTGGTGTCGCCGGTGGCGACGGTGACGCCCGCCGCCTCGGCCGCCGCGCCGACGGCGCGCGCGACGCGCTCCACGACGGACAGTTCGACGCCCTCCTCGAGGATGAAGGCGGTGGACAGGTAGGCCGGGCGGGCGCCGCTCATCGCCAGGTCGTTGACGGTGCCGTTGACGGCCAGGTCGCCGAGGCCGCCGCCGGGGAAGAACAGCGGCCGGACGACGTAGGAGTCGGTGGAGAAGGCCAGCCGGGCACCGCCGAGGCCGAGGACGGCCGAGTCGGTGAGGGCGGCCAGGGTGGGGTTGCCGTAGGCGGGTGCGAAGACCTGCTCGATCAGTTCGGCGGAGAGGGCACCGCCCCCGCCGTGGCCCATGACGACGACCGGCTGGTGGCGCAGGGGGGCGGGGCAGGTCCAGTTCGCCGGGTCGACGGGTGCCGCTCGGGTGGGGGCGAGGTCAGCCAACGGGGTTCATCTCCTCCTGCGGGACGCGCGATCCCTGGGGGGCCGGGCTGTTCAGCCGGCGGTAGAGGTAGTAGGCGGCGCAGGCGCCCTCGTTGGAGACCATGGTCGCGCCGAGCGGGGTGCGCGGGGTGCAGCTCGTGCCGAACGCCTCGCACTCGGTGGGTTTGATCAGCCCCTGGAGGACGTCGCCGGCCCGGCACACGGCGGGCTCCTCGGTGCGGATGCCGGTGACGTCGAAGCGGTGCTCGGCGTCGTAGGCGCGGAAGGCCTCGGTCAGCCGCCAGCCGCTGTCCGGGATGGGGCCGATGCCGCGCCAGTTGCGGTCGGTGACCTCGAACACCTCCTCGATCATCCGCAGGGCGGCCGGGTTGCCCCGCTCGCGCACGGCCCGGGGGTAGGCGTTCTCCACCCGGTGCTCGCCGCGCTCCAGCTGGTGGACGGCGCGGCGGATGCCCTCGAGGATGTCCAGCGGCTCGAAGCCGGTCACCACGACCGGCACGCGGTGCTTCTCGGCCAGCCGCGGGTACTCGGCGGTGCCCATCACGCTGCACACGTGCCCGGCGGCGAGGAAGCCGCGCACCCGGCAGGCCGGGGCCGTCATGATGGCCTCGATCGCCGGGGGGACCCGTACGTGGGACACCAGCAGGCTGAAGTTGTCCAGGCCGAGCCGGCGGGCCTGGTGCACGGCCATGGCGTTGGCGGGGGCGGTGGTCTCGAAGCCGATCGCGAAGAACACGACCTGGCGGTCCGGGTGACGGCGGGCGAGGTCGAGCGCGTCGAGCGGCGAGTACACCACGCGGACGTCGCCGCCCTCGCCCTTGACCCGGAACAGGTCCCGGTCGGTGCCGGGCACACGGAGCATGTCCCCGAAGGAACAGAAGATCACGTCGGGGCGGCCGGCGATCTCCAGGGCCTTGTCGATGACGTCGAGGGGTGTGACGCACACCGGACAGCCGGGTCCGTGGATCAGCTCCACCTCTTCGGGGAGGAGTTGGTCGATGCCGTGCCGGATGATGGAGTGCGTCTGGCCGCCGCAGACCTCCATCAGCGCCCAGGGCCGGGTGACCGTGGCGCGGATCTCGTCCAGCAACCGGCGTGCCAGCTCCGGGTCGTGGAACTCGTCGATGTACTTCACCGGGCCTCACTCCCGCTCTCCTGCCGGGACGCCTGCTCCCAGGCGTCGCCGAACTCCTCCTCCAGCAGTCCCAGTTGTTCGAACAGCTCCAGGGACGCCCGGGCGGACTCCTCGTCCAGGCGCTGGAGCGCGAACCCGACGTGGACGATGACGTACTCACCGACCCGGACGTCGGGCAGGTACTCCAGGCACGCCTGCTTCTGTACTCCGCCGAAGTCGATCAGCCCGGTGAGCGGGTCGGCGCGGTGGTCGATGGACACGACCTTGCCGGGCACTGCCAGACACATGGGTCACTCCGTCTCGTGGTTGACTGCTGTTCCCGCGACCATCAGCTGGCCGAGCGCCAGACCGCCGTCGTTCGGGGGGACCTCGCCGTGCCGCAGGACCGTCAGTCCCGCGCCGGCGAGCAGGGTGGCGCACTCCTCCTCCAGCAGGGCGTTGGCGAAGACGCCTCCGGTGAGGGCGACCGTGGTCAGGCCGGTCGCGGTGCGGGCGCGGTGGCAGATCGCCGCGACGGCCCGCGCGAGACCGCGGTGGAAGCGGGCCGCGAGGACCGGGGCGGGGGTGCCCCGGGCCCGGTCGTCCAGCAGCGCCGCGAGCATCGGCGCGGGGTCGCAGACGAGACCGTCCGCACCGCCGAGACCGAAGGGGTAGGCGCCGGTGTCCGCGTCCCGTGCCCGAACGGCCGCCGCCTCCAGTTCCAGCGCGGCCTGCGCCTCGTACTCCGCGCGGTGGCACAGGCCCGCCAGGGACGACACCGCGTCGAAGAGCCGTCCCACGCTGGACGTCGGCACGCAGGCGACCTGCCGTTCCAGTTGCCGCCGCAGCACCGCGCGTTCGGTGTCCGGGCAGGCGGCGACGCTCGGCAGGTCGTCCCGCCACGGCAGCCCCGCCGCCCACAGCCGGGCCAGCGCCAGCCGGCACGGGTTGGCGACCCCGGCGTCGCCGCCGGGCAGCGGGGCGGGGGCCAGGTGCGCGAAGCGCCGGTAGCGGGTGTAGTCGGCGAGCAGGACCTCGCCGCCCCAGACCGTGCCGTCGTCGCCGTATCCGGTGCCGTCGAAGGCGACGCCGATCACGGGCGTGCCGCCGTCCAGTCCGGCCTCGGCCATCGCGGAGGCGATGTGGGCGTGGTGGTGCTGGACGAACACCGGTGTGCGCAGGCCGAGTCGGACGGCCCGGGCGCGGGCCCGCCGGGCCGAGTGGTAGCCGGGGTGCCGGTCGGCCGCCACCCGGCGCGGGGAGACGGAGGTGAGGCGGGCGAGGTGCCGCTCGGCCCGTTCGGCGGCCTCCAGGGCGGTCAGCTCGCCCATGTCCCCGGTGTGCGGTCCGAACCAGGCGTGTTCGCCCTCGCCCAGGCAGACCGTGTTCTTCAGGTCGCCGCCGACCGCGAGCGTGGGCCCGACGGGCAGCGGGAGGCGCAGTGGGCGGGGGACGTAGCCGCGGGAGCGGCGCAGCACCTGTCCGGTGCCGTCGGGACGGACCCGGAGGAGCGAGTCGTCGCAGGGGACGGCGATCGGCCGGTCATGGCCGAGCCAGGCGTCGGCGAGGCCGGCCAGCCGGGTCAGCGCCTCGGCGTCGTCGGTGACGATGGGCTCGCCGGAACGGTTGCCGCTGGTCATGACCAGTGCCCGGGGGCCGGGGGGATCGCCGGGCAGCCCGAACAGCAGGGTGTGCACGGGGGTGTAGGGCAGCATCACGCCGACGTGCGGGCTGCCCGGGCAGACCTGCCCGGCGAGGCGGAGGCCGTCCGGGGGCGTGCGGCGGCGCAGCAGGACGATGGGGCGGCGGGCGCTGGTGAGCGCGGCCCGCTCGGCGGCGGAGAGCACCGCGATCCGTTCGGCCGTCGGCAGGTCCGCGCACATCACCGCGAACGCCTTGCCGCCGCGCTCCTTGCGGCGGCGCAGGGCGGTGACGGCGCGGGGGTCGGTGGCGTCGCAGGCCAGGTGGTAGCCGCCGACGCCCTTGACGGCGACGATCCGTCCGGCGGCGAGCAGCGCGCGTGCCGTGGCCAGCGCCTCGGCGTCCCGGGCCGGGCGGACGCCGAGGCCGGCGGCCGGGGTGAGCGCGAGGCGCGGGCCGCAGTCGGGGCAGGCGACGGGCTGGGCGTGGAAGCGCCGGTCGGCGGGGTCGCCGTACTCGCGGGCGCAGGCGGGGCACATCGGGAAGCCGGCCATCGTGGTGGCCGCCCGGTCGTAGGGCATACCGGTGGCGATGGTGAGGCGGGGGCCGCAGTGGGTGCAGGTGACGAAGGGGTGGCGGTGCCGGCGGTCGCCGGGGTCGGCCAGCTCGCGCAGGCAGTCGGCGCAGGTCGCGGTGTCGGGCGGGAGCTGGGTGCGGCCGGCGGCCCGCTCGGTGGAGCGGATGGCGAAGGGGCCCCGCTCGCCGGTTCCGGGCAGTTCCTCGCGGTGGATGCCGGTCACGGTGGCGAGGGGCGGCGGCTCCCCGGCGAGCAGGGCGCAGAAGCGGTCCACCGCCTCCGCCGGGCCCTCGACCTCGATCAGCACGCCGTCGCCGGTGTTGCCGACGAATCCGGCCAGGGCGAGAGAGGCGGCCAGGCGGTGCACGTGCGGCCGGAAGCCGACGCCCTGGACGGTGCCGCGCACGGTGAGCCGGCGGCGCACCGGTCCGGTGGCGGGTGCGGTCATGCGACGGGTGCGGCGGGGGTGTGGTGGTGGCCGTGGGGGTGCGGGGCGAGGGGCGGCCGGTGCGGCGGTGCGCCGTCGCGGGCGGCGAGGGCGCGCTCCAGCACGGTGTCGACGCCGGCCCCGGTGCGGGCGCAGGACCGTACGATCTCCACGCCCGGGTTGACCCGGTGCACGTTCTCGTGGAAGAGGCTCTCGTCGAAGCCGGCCGGGCCGGCGAGGTCGGTCTTGGTGATGACGACGAGATGGGCGGAGCCGAACGCGGTCGGGTACTTGAGCGGCTTGTCCTCGCCCTCGGTGACCGCCATCAGCACGATCCGCAGCGTCTCGCCGAGGTCGTAGGCGGCCGGGCAGACCAGGTTGCCGACGTTCTCCACGAAGAGCACGGAGGTGTCCGGCGGCAGCCAGTCGGCCAGTTCGGCGCGGACCTGGCGGGCCTCCAGGTGGCACAGCCCGTCGGTGAGCAGCTGCCGGACCGGGGCGCCGGAGCGGGCCAGCCGGGTGGCGTCGTTCTCGGTGGCCAGGTCCGCGGTGAGCGCGGCCACCGGGACCCGCCGCTCCACCGCGCGGGCCAGCACGCGGCCGAGCAGTTCGGTCTTGCCGCTGCCCGGGCTGGACAGCAGGTTGACCACGGTCACGCCCTGCCGGGCGAGGTCGTCGCGCAGGTGCGCGGCGAGGTCGTCGTTCTTCGCCAGGACGGCCTGTCTGACGTCGGACCGGCACATGGGCGCTGCTCCTCGGATGCGGTGACGGGGTCCGGGCCGCATCCGGTGCGGTCCGGGGACTCACCGATCTTCGGCTCCGCCGGGTGCGACGGCGGGCAGCGCAGCCGGTCGCGGGGTCCGGGATTCCACCGGGCGGCCCAACGGGGGCAGGGGCCCGGCGGGGTCGGCGAGGAGGGCGGGGACGATGGTGTGGAGCGCGTCCACGGCCCGGCCGACGGCGTCCCGCACCGGGGCGCTCAGTCCGGGCAGCAGGTCGTCGTCACCGGGCAGGACACCGGGTTCGCAGGCGAGGACGAGCACCCTGGGCAGCGGTTCGTCGCCCAGGTGCGTGGCCAGGGCCAGCACCTTGGCCGGGTCCATGCCGTGGGCCTCGGGCGGGACGGTGCCGTCGGGGGGTTCGGCCTCGATCAGGGTGAGGGTGCCGGGGCGGTGCCCGCGCGGGGCCGCGTCGACCAGGACGGCGGTGGCGGGGCCGGAGAGCAGGTCGTAGGCGAGGTCCAGGCCGCGGATGCCGTAGTCGCGCACCCGGACCTCCGGGGGCAGGGGGCGGTGCTCAAGGGCGCGGATCACCTCGGGGCCGAAGGCGTCGTCGGCGAGGAAGATGTTGCCGACGCCGGCCACCAGCAGGCGCGGCGTCACCGCGGGTCCCCGGCGGCCGGGGCGAGAGGCCGGGGCGAGCCGCCCGGCGTCTTGCGGACGAAGGCCGAGCGCAGGGCGTGGTAGGGGGCGGCGGGGTCGAAGAAGACGGCGTGCATGCGGGCCAGTTCGTCCTCCCGGTGGGCGGCGAGGGGGCGGTCCCGCTCGTCGGCGGCGCGGGCGGCCTCCTTCGCGGCGATCCGCCGGTCCAGGTCCCCGGCGGCGGCGAGCCCGGCCGCCAGCCGCTCCACCTCGGCCGGGAACCGCCCGGGCGCGGCCGGCACCAGCCGGTCCACCAGGCCGAGCCGGGCGGCGGTCGCGGCGCTGACCGGCAGCGCCTCGGTCGTCAGCCGGCGGGCCTCGCCGGGGCCGGCGCGGCGCGGCAGGGTGTACGTCCAGAACTCGGAGCCGTACAGGCCCATGCGCCGGTAGTGCGGGTTGAGGACGACGCCGGTGCGGCACCAGACCTCGTCGGCGGCGAGGGCCAGCATGGCGCCGCCGGCCGCGGCGTTGCCGGCGAGCGCGGCCACCACCAGCCGGTCCGTGGTGCGCAGTACGGCCTCCACGAGGTCGTCCATGGCGTTGAGGTTGGCCCAGGACTCCCGGGCGGGGTCGGGGGCCGCCTCGACGACGCCCAGGTGGATGCCGTTGGAGAAGAAGTCGCGGGGGCCGCCGAGGACGAGGACGCGGGTGGGGCGGGTGAGCGCCTCCCGGTAGGCGGCGAGCAGCCGGCGGCACTGGTCGGTGTCCATCGCGCCGCCCGGGAAGGAGAAGCCGAGGTGGCCGACGGCGCCGTGCTGCCGGTAGCGGATGTCGGTCCAGGTGCGCCGGCCGGGCGGGAGTTCCAGCGGGGCGGGGTCCTCCGGGAGGTCCGGGCCGGGCCGGTACGCGGCGAGCACCGAGGCGGCCGGGCGGCGGAAGGGCGCGGGGTCGCCGGAGTTCCTGCGGGGGCGCAGTTCGGGGATCCACACCGCGCCGTCCCGGGTGGCCCGGCAGACGGCGCCCGCCCGCTGGGCCAGCAGCTCGCCGGGACGGCCGCGGAGCCGGTCCTCGGGGTGTCCGCCGTGCAGGAACACCTCGCGGCCGAGGAGCTCGTCCAGGACGCCGGGCTGGGAGTCGGCGGCGCGCAGCTTGCCGAGGACCGTCTCGGTGTCGTCCCGCTCCCAGTCGATGCGGCGCCGCTGCTGCCGGTAGGGGTCGCGCCGGACGACCGTGACCGAGTCGTCGGTCTGCGGCAGCGGTTTGCAGGAGCCTTCGGCGTAGCGCCGTACGGCCGTCAGCACGGCGGTGACGGCGGCGTCGGAGGTCTCGTTGCGGTAGAGGTCGCTCTTGCCGACGGGCGGGACCGGGAACGGCTCGGCCGCCCAGATCGGGCCCGCGTCCATCACCGCCTCGGCCTCCAGGACGGTCACGCCCCACCGCGCCGCCCGGCCGGAGACCGCCCAGTCCAGCGAGGACGGACCGCGGTCGCCCGGGGGGCCGGGGTGGACGATCAGACAGGTGTGCTCCCGCCACACGTCCTCGGGCAGGGCGGTCCTGAGCATCGGCGCGACGATCAGGTCCGGGCGCAGCTCGGCCACGGCGGAGCGGACCGGGTCGGGGCCGTGTGCGGCGAGGACCACGTCGACCCGGTGTCCGAGGTCCGACAGTTCGGCGTACAGCCGCTGGGAGAGGCTGTTGAACGCGCTGGCGACGAGCAGGATGTCCATGCCACGGCATGGTCGTCGCCCGCGGGGGTGCCGTGAAGAACCGCCACGGCGTTTCACCGGTCCGTCTCAGGTCTCTTCCTCCATCCGGATCGCTTTGCGCAACTCCTCGAAGGCTTCGCTGCGGTTCTCCCGGTGCGCCTCCAGCAGGGCGGCGGCGATGGCGTCGAGCTTGCGCTGGACGGCGTGCTCGGCGCGCATCTCGGCGTTCTTCAGCAGGGCCAGGAGCAGCAGGGTGACCGCCGTCATGGACTCGCCCGCGAGCAGCAGCAGCTCCAGGGGCAGGCGGACGACGTGGGCGGCGGCGAAGAAGCCGACGAGCAGCAGGCAGAACAGGAAGAACACCGGCGAGCTGGTGAAGTTCGAGGCGTACTCGGCGAACTGCTCGAACCGGCCGCGGCGCGCGCCGCCGCGGTCCACGGGATTCTTGAAGGTCATGACCGGGCCTTTCCCCGGGGCGGGCGCCCTCCTCCCCGGGCGGGGCCCGCCGCGTGCGCTCCGCGGTACCCGCGCGGGCGGTGTACGACACCGCGGCCGGTCCGGCTCCGGGTGGTCGTCTCCCGGTCCGGCTCAGGCCGCGAGGGACCGTCCGGGGGCGAGGCGGTCCAGGAGCTGGTCCCGGTGGAGTGCGGCCACGGGGGCCAGCAGGTCGGGGTGGCGGAGCAGGGCCGCGGCGCGGCGGTCGCCCGCGTCGGGGTCGAGCAGCCGGCGGTACTCGGCCGGCGGGGCCGCGGGGTGCTCGCCGCCGGTGAGCGCGGCGACGGCGAGGACGGCCAGGCGGGGGTCGGTGAGCAGCGCGGCGGCCCAGCTCGCGACGACCTCGTCCACCCAGGTGCGCCACGCCCACTCCTCGGGCGGGTGGCCGTCGGCCGGTTCGGCGCCGGTCATCCAGTCGAGGCGGGCCGCGCCTCCGGGTCCGGCCAGGGTGACCAGGCCCGCGTCGATCTCGGTGGGGTAGCGCAGCCGGGCGGCGACGGTGACCGCCTGCCGTGCCTGTGCGTCGCACAGCGCGGCGGCCAGCGCGCCGCCGCCGGCCGGGTAGGCGACCGTCAGCCAGCGTGCCGTCGCGGCTATCAGGGGGGACAGATCAGTGAGCACAGCCGGGCCGTCCGAGGGGCGAAGGGGTACGGGGGTGCGGGGGCGAAGGGGTGCGGGGGGCCACGCCACGGTAGCCCGGCCGCCGGGGCGCCCGGGAGGGAGTGCGAACCAGGTCATATGTGACCTGACCCATGCGGCCGGTCGGCACGGGACGGTACGGCCCGCCCCTCCGCGTCGCCGGGTGCCGGTCAGGGAGTGCGGCTGGGGATGACGCAGTTCTTCGGCTGGGCCCGGCCGGTGGGCCAGCCGAGGCCGACGAACTTCACCCTTCCCCCGGCCGCACGGCCGGGATCCAGCTCGACGACCGCGACCGGCTTGTCGTACGGGTTTCCGCCGCTGGTCAGGCAGATCAGGCCGCTCGTGCCCCGCACCCGGTGCCGGGACTGGAGCCGTGACCACTCCCTGCCGACGTCCTCCAGGCCGGGCACCTGGTCGGCGCCGCCGCTCTGCACCTGGTGCAGTGCCGTGCCGATGGTGAGCATGCCGTCGTACACGAGCATCGTCCGGGAGTCCTCCAGGTTCGGCGGGGAGGCGAGCCCGGTGCGGCCCGTGTCGGCGATCAGCCTCTTCAGTTCCGCCAGGGACCGGTCGGGTTCGGCGAGGTACTGGGGCTCCTCGTGCCCGGCGGGCTCGCGGCCGTGGGTCCGTTCCCACCGCTTCCTCCAGGCGGCCAGTTCGGTGCTCCAGGCGTCCGGGTGCGCGGGGGCGGCGTACTGCACCGTCACCTTCGCCTCGCCGTCCGTGCCGCGCAGCCGCCGCCAGTCCTTCTCCGACATGTTCTGCCGCAGCGAGGCGGCGTCGGAGCCGCTGATGATGGTGTAGTGCCGGTGTCCGCAGCCCACCTCGGCGAGCTTGAGCGCGAAGAGCCGCAGGTGCAGGGCGCGGCCGGCGAAGTAGACGGTGTCGGCCTCGGTGTCGCAGATGTTGTTGGCGATCTGGGTGAACTGGTTGCCGGTGGAGCCCACCTCGTCGATCGCCGGGGAGGTGAAGGGCATCGCGGCGGGACCGGCCGGCCCGCTCTCCTCGATCCGGTCGAAGGCCTTCGCCAGCGACTCGTCGTAGCTGTCCCGGCGGGTGTCGTGGACCAGCACCGTCCTGCGGTCCTCCCGGCCCCGTTCGCCGTTGAAGCCGGCCAGTGCCTGGGCCACCTCGTAGTTGGTGGGTATGATCCGGGCCAGGCCGGGGAAGGCCGGTTTCGCCATCCCGTCCGGCCCGTCCACGTTCGCGATCCGGTCCCCGGTGATCCGGGAGCCCAGCACCGGCACCTCGTGTTCCGTCAGGCGTCTGACGGCCTCCTCCGTGGCGTCGAGGCTGAGGTTGAAACCGGTGACGGCGCGCAGCCGGTCCTCGGAGGAGTCGGCCATCCGCAGCAGGGTGTCCACGACCGCCGACTGGTGCCCGTAGTCCCGCCCCGGGTTGGCCAGCACCAGCCGTATCTTCGGCGGCTCCCCCTCCCCCTCGTTGGCCTTCAGCTGTCCCAGGTACGCGCCCGTGAGGTCGCTGCGGATCTGCCCCCGCAGCGCCGGCCGGTCCGTCTGGAGCGGCATCATCATCGCCACCGTCACATGGGGCAGCTTCTCGATCCGCTCGTTCTCCCGCGCGATGGCGCGGACCACGTCCTCGATTCCCTTCGTACCGAAGTCGTAGCCCGTCCCGTCGACGCCGACGCACTCGCCGCCGATCCGCTCGACGCCCTCGGCGCAGGTGTCCGGGCGGTGCAGGACGGACCAGCCGAACCAGCTCCCCGTCACCACGACCGCCGTGGCCAGCAGCGCGTAGAGGAACTTCTTCCACCTGGGCATCCCGTCATCTCCTCCGCGCGAGCTGGTCGGTGCAGGCGCAGCGCAGCAACGGCTGGTCGTGCTCCGCCAGTGCGCTCCAGTCGGTGGCCGTCCTGCCGAGCTGCCCGGCGCCCTCGAACTCCATGATCGACAGGAGGTCCAGCAGCTTGGCCAGCGTGCGGGCCGTCTCCCGGCCGGTCGGCCTGGTCCGTTCCTCGCACAGCCAGACCGCGTGCAGCAGCTGGTCGACCGTGCGGCGCAGCGCCGGTCCGTCGACGGCCACCAGGCCCTGGGCGCGCTCCCGGCGGGTGTCCGCACCGCCCGGATACGGCGCCTGGGCGATCTCCAGCAGTTCCGCGCACCACTCCTGGGGACGGCCGGGCAGCGTGCCGGCCAGGTGGCGGGCCACGTCGTCGGCGCCGCCGGAGACCAGGTGGTGGTTGAGCCGGTGCGCCGTGACCGAGCGGAACGCCGTGCCGCCGGGCGCCGCCCCGTCCGCCGCGCGCGCGGTGTAGTGGTCGCGCAGCAGGTGGTGATCGGCGTACCAGGCGGCGCCGTCGGCGGACAGCCCGTACAGCCGGTGCACCAGCAGCTGGCGCAGGCCGAAGTCGCCGATGAAGTGCCGTTCGCAGCCGGGCCAGCCGGTGTCGGCGAGCAGCTCCGCGACATGATGGGCCGTCAGCCGGTGGACCCGGCCCGCCTGGTGGTGGCGGAGCAGGACGTCCGCGCAGTCCTTGTCGTGCGCCACGGACAGGTGGGTGAGCAGATCGAGCCACTGGTCGTGGTGTTCGGCCGGCAGCCGTACCGGCAACTGCTCCAGGATCAGCTCCCGGAGCAGGACGTCCGCCACGGGCCGCTCGGCGGCGCCGTCGTCCGGGAGGCGCAGCGGGGCGTCCAGGATGTCCCGGTCGTTGGCGTCCGCCGGCATCCGGAAGCCGGCGGACGCGGCGGCCAGCCGGATCACCATGTGCGGCCGTCCGCCGCTCAGCCGGGCCACGGCGGCGTCGACGCGGCGGCGGCTCGTGCCCCCTTCCGGCTCGGCGCGCCGCTGTCGGCGCTCGGTCTCCAGCCGCACCTGGTCGGCGGTGAGCAGCGGCATCCGCAGCAGGAGCACCCCGTCGGCCAGCGGCGCCCGCTCCGTCCCGGAGCCGGCACGCCGGGACCACGTGGGCGGCACCCCGTCGGCGGGCCGGAACTCCGCCGGGGGCGGCAGCTCCCGGGGCGGCAGGCCGCCGTACAGGAAGGCGCCGCCGTCCGCCCGGCGGGCCGTGCCCACGACCACCACGCGGTCGCGCCGGCCGCCCCGGCGGTCGGTGAGCACGGCGCGCAGCAGCTGCTCCCCGAGGGGCGTCTCGGCGCGGTCCAGCAGCACCGCCGGGCGGCCGACCCGGCGCAGCCAGCCGACGGTCCCCGCGTACGCCGCCTCCAGGTCCTCGCGCAGCGCCCGGAAGAGGAAGCTCTCGGCCAGTTCGCGCTCCTCGCCGCCGGCCCGGAAGTCGGCGGCGAGGTCACGCAGCCCGTGGTCGGGCTGGCCGGCGGCGCCGGGGTACGCCCCGTAGATCCGTGCCAGCTCCGTGCGGCCCCGGGGCGCCAGTCCGTCGAAGAGGGCGTCCACCAGCGCGGTGCTCACGGAGGCCGCGTACGGGTCGAGGGTCCGCACGGACAGGGTCGTCAGCAGGTTGCGCATGGCCCCGCGGAGCGCGCCGCGCCAGAAGTCGCCCGTACCGAGGCCCCGCAGGCGCTGCCGCTGGAGCAGTTCCTCGTACCGCTGGACCTCCGCCGTGACCGCGTCGGGGGTGCCCTCGGCGACCTGGGTGGCGATCACCGCGAGGCCCGCGAAGAGCCGGGGGAAGGTGAAGGAGCCGCCCGTCCCCTGCCAGGTGGACAGCCGCCGGGCGGTCTCGGCCAGGACCTCGGTCGCGGCCGAGCGGGCGCCCGGTTCCGGTTCGGCCCGGTCCGCGTAGACCGACGAGCCGCAGTCCAGGTAGATCACCGGCACCTTGGCGGCGAAGCGGTCCCGAACCGCGCGCAGCAGCCGCCCCTTGCCCATGCCCGGGCCCCCGGTGAGCAGCACCACGGGGAGGTCGGGCTCGTACAGCGCTTCCCGGCCGGCGCCCGACGGTGACCGTCCGAGCAGTCGTGCGAAGAAGCCGTCCTCGTCGAGGAGTCTCTCTAATCCCAGCTCATCACACACGCATCCCCCGTGGATTTCTCCCCCGCTGCGCAGCGGGTGACCATGGTGGCGGAAGAAGGAGAGTAGTGGAACACGAAGCCCTGTGTTCGGACAACGGGGCTCACCGGAAAGGAAGTTGACGGGTCCGGCGCGACGGTCACGGGCGCAGTACGGCCGTCACGGGCGCGTGTACGGCTGTCACGGGCGCCGTGCGGCGGTCACGGGCGCCGTGCGGCGGTCACGGGCGGTCCGCCGGTGCCCGGTGCCGGACCGCCTCGCCGGGGGGCCGTTCCCGCAGGGCGCCGTACGCGAAGAAGTACGCGGGCAGGCGGCGGAGCCAGGGCGAGCCGGCGACCAGGCCCGCGACGCGCCGGGCCCGTTCCGCGCCGCCCAGGGGCGGCCGGCCGCGCAGCACGGGCGCGATGAACCGGGCATGCGCCGTCCGCTGGAGCGCCTGGGTGGCGACCGTGGTGGGACGGCGGCGGCGCTGCACCCGGCGTACGTCGCCCAGCCGGACCCTCCCGCGGCGCAGCGGCCCGGCCAGGTGGCGGGCGGTGGCCACGGCGTCCTGCACGGCGAGGTTGATCCCGATCCCGAAGACCGGGGACATGGCGTGCGCCGCGTCGCCGATGCAGAGCAGACCGGGGCGGTGCCAGCGGCGCAGCCGGTCCAGGTGCACGTCCAGCAACTTGACGTCGTCCCACGAGCGCAGGGCCGGCGTGCGGGCGGCGATCCAGGGGGCGGCGGCGGCGAAGTCGGCGCGGAAGCGGTCCAGCCCGGCCGCGCGGCGCTCGGCGTCGGTGCCCTTGGGGATGAGCGCGGCGCACTGCCAGTAGTCGCCGCGGTCGATCATCGCGCTCAGGAGCCCGCCGCCGGCGCCGCCGACCAGCCCGGACGGGTCCTCCGCGCGCCGCGGCAGACGGAACCACCAGGCGTCCATCGGGCAGGCGAAGCGGCGCAGCCCGAGTTCCGGCCGGGAGCGGGCCAGCGAGCCCCGGCCGTCGCAGGCCACCGTGAGGAGGGCCCGCAACTCGCCGGTGCGGCCGTCGGCGGTGCGGTAGCGCACCCCGGTGACCCGTCCGGACTCGATCAGGAAGGAGGTCGCCTCCGTGTTCATCCGCAGCCGGAAGGAGGGCTCGCGCCGGGCCTCGTCGGCCAGCAGGTCCAGCAGGTCCCACTGGGGCACCATCGCCACGTAGTCGTAGGGGCCGGGCAGGACCGAGAGGTCCGCCACCGTGACCGCCGAGCGGCCGGCGCCCACCGGCAGCCGGAGGGTGCGCACCCGGCGCTGCGGCAGCCGGGCGAAGCGCTCGGCCAGCCCCAGTTCGTCCAGCAGCGCAAGGGTCGACGGGTGGACCGTGTCACCGCGGAAGTCGCGCAGGAAGTCGCCGTGCTTCTCCAGCACGGTCACCTCGACGCCGGCACGCGCCAGCAGCAGGGCGAGCACCATACCCGCGGGACCGCCTCCCACGACACAGCACGTGGTCTTCTCCATCGCCGTCCTGCCCTTCGGGCGCGCGGTAATTCACCGTCCGATGAATAACGTAACGCTCCGGTCCGGCCCGCACAAGGTCCGGGTGGCCTGCGCGGGCGAGGTCCGGACCGCCGCGCTCGAGGCCGGGCCCGTCCCGCCGCGGGGTCGCGGGACGGGAGTCGTGGGGGCGGGGGTCGCGGGACGGGAGTCGTGGGGCGGGGTAGCGGGGCGTGTGTCGCCCCCGGGCACGGGGGAACTCGTCCGGCGCCCGGAAGAGGGCCGGACCCACGCCGGGGAGGTCGGGAGGACCCATGACTACGGACGCCGTTCGCTACGACGACCGGGGCGACGTGCCCCTGGGCGGATACGCCGCCCTGGCCTCGCTGTTCGTGGCGGGCACCGGTACCTTCGCGCTGGTGGCCAGGCGCCGGGGGGTACGGCTGCCGCGGGAGGTGCCCCCGTGGGACGTGGCGCTGCTGGGCGCGGCGACGTACAAGACGTCCCGGCTGCTGACCAAGGACAAGATCACGAGCTTCCTCCGGGCCCCGTTCACGCACCGCGCGGACGAGGGAGAGGGGAGCGAGGTCATGGACGAACCCCGCGGCACCGGGCTCCGGCGGGCCGTCGGCGACCTGGTCTCGTGCCCGTTCTGCACCGCGGGCTGGGCCGCCGGTGCGCTGGTGTGCTCGTACGCGGCGGCGCCCCGGTTCACCCGGCTGCTGTGCGGCGGCCTCGGCGCGCTGACCGTGGCGGACTGGCTCCAGTACGCCTGGACGTCCACCCAGCGGACGGTCGAGGGCTGAGCGGAGGGCCGCCGCCGTCGGGGGCCCTCCGCCGTCACCGGGCGTCCCCTCGGCCGTAGGGTCCCCTCGGCCGTACGGGGTCGTCGTCCGTCACTCGTCGTCCGACGCGCTGGTCAGCTCCACGGCCGGCACGCGGTCGTGCCGGAACAGCTCCGACGCCGGCGCGTGCGGGTCCGCGGTCCCCTCCAACTGCAACAGCACCCGCGCGGCGTCGTCGGCGCGGCCGGGCAGCCGTTCCACCTTGACCTGCGCGATCCGGAAACCGCGCCGGGTGCGGGTCTGCATCGGACGCGGCAGCAGCGCGGTCCCGGTCCGGTGGGTCAGCCGCGCGCGTCCGCCATGCGCACCTCGCACGTCGCTCGGCCGATGTCCCGCTGCGGACACGTACCCCGTGACGGGCGGCCCGACGCGGCCGGGCCGGGAGCCGTGCCGTCGTGAGCCGCGGGCGGACGCGGGGTACCCGGCCACCGGCGCGACGCCCGCGGGACGGGCGCGCCGTGAGCACATCGTCCGGAAGGGGACGGTCTCATGCGGCACGACGAGATGATCGGGAAGGTGCAGGCGCTGGCCCGGCTGCCCGACCGGAAAACGGCCGAGCGCGCCGCGCACGCGGTCGTCAGCACACTGGCGGAACGGCTGCCGTCCGGGCTGGCCCGGCACGTGGCCGCGCAGCTCCCGCCGGACATGGCGGCGGCCATGGTGGAGGCGGCCGGGCCGTCCGCCGGGACGGACCCGGGCACCGCGGGCGAGCGGTTCGGGCTGACCGCCTTCGTGGGGCGGGTCGCCGCCCGGGCCGGCACCGACGAGGACACGGCCCTGCGGGACGCCGCCGCGGTGCTGGAGGTGCTGGACGCCGCCCTCGCCCCGGAGCTGACCGACCGGGTGGCCGGGGCGCTGCCCGCGGACATCCGGGAACTGCTGCCGGTGGGCCGCGCGGAACCGGACACCGGCCGGCCCGGCTGACGGGCACCCGCCGCTCGCACGGGCCCCGGGTCCCGTGCCGTCGCCACGGCCGGTCCCGGTACCGCGCGGCTTCGCCGGACCGGCAGGCCGTCCCGCTGCTCCGCCGGGGCCGCGCGCGGGCGCGTTGGACGCGCCGCCACGGCGCCGTGTGCTTACCGTGCTGTGGAGGTGACCGGCCGTCACCCGGGCCGGCCGGGAAGGAGGCGGGAGCGGTGGAGGGCGATGCGCGCCGGCGGACGGGCTCCCGGCCCGGCCCGCGCCGGTCGGGAAGCACGGTGCTGGGCAGTCGCCCGGCGCACGCCGTGCGGCTTCCGGTCCCGCCCCGCCCGGAACCGCCCGCGCCGCCGGCCGAGCGGACGGTGCCCTGGCTGCGGGTGGCCGCGGCCTACTCCTGGCGGCTGCTCCTCGTCGGTGCCGTCGTCTACGGCGTGTTCAGCGTCCTCGGCAGCTTCCAGCTCATCGCCGTCGCGCTGTTCCTCGCACTGGTCGTGACGTCCGTGCTGCGTCCGCTGACCGATCTGCTCGCCCGGTTTCTGCCGAGGCCGCTCAGCGTGGCCGTGGCGCTGGTGGGCAGCCTGCTGTCGCTGCTGGCCCTGCTCGCGCTGGTGGGCACCTCGGTGGCGGGTGAGTCGGCCCGGCTGGGGGACGAGTTCCGCGGCGGTGTGCACCGGATCGAGGAGTGGCTGCGCCGGCCCCCGTTCCGGCTCGGCCCGGGCGCCCTCTCCGGCTTGCAGGGGCAGGTGACGCACTACCTCTCGGCGCACCGGGCGGCGTTGCTCAGCAGCGCGGTCGACGAGCTGGGCCGGGTGGTGGAGCTGGTCACCGGCGGCGCGCTGGCGCTGTTCGCCTCCGTCTTCTTCCTGCACTCGGGCGAGCGGCTGTGGGGCTGGGCGCGGGACCAGCTGCTGCCGAGCGGTGCCCGGTCCGCGTGGGACCGGGCGGGCCGGGCGGCCTGGCGGACCTTCGCCGGGTACACGCGCGGCATCATCATCGTGGCCGCCGCCAACGCCGCACTCGTGGGCGTGGGCCTGTTCGCGCTGCGGGTGCCGCTCGCGCTGCCGCTGACGCTGCTGGAGTTCTTCGCGGCGTTCGTGCCGCTGGTGGGTTCACCGGTGGCGCTCGGGGTCGCCACCATCGTCGCGCTCGCCGGGCGCGGGCCGCTGACGGCGGCGGGGGTGCTGGTGCTGATCGTGGTGATCGGCCAGTTGGAGGGGCATGTGCTGCACCCGCTGGTGATGAGCTGGGCGGTGCGGCTGCACCCGCTGGTCGTGGCCGTGTCGGTGATCGCGGGCAGCATCGTCGCGGGGGTGATCGGCGCCGTCGTGGCGGTGCCCCTGGTGTCGGTGGTGTGGGGGGTGCTGAAAGCGCTCCGCGCGGTGCCGCCGTGAGCGGCCGGACGCGCGCCCGCCCCGGCGTCGTACCGCTCGGCGCGGCGCGGCGGCACCGCGCCCCGGCTCCATGAGCCCTGACTGACCGAAGGAGGCGGGCATGGGCCGGCGCCGGAGGTGGCACCCGGGTCGGCGTGCGTGGGATACGACTGACCTGGCAGAAGGCGCAGAAGGTACGGCATGACCTGTCGGCCGCGGGGCGCGCGGCGCGGCGGGCCTGGACGGGGCCCGGCCGGGAGCGGGACATGGCCGTGCAGGCGGGCAAGGCGGCGCTGGCCGCGTGGCTGGCCTGGGCGGTGGCGGGCTGGTGGCTGCGGGCGCCGGTGGCGTTCGTCGCGCCGTGGGTCGCGGTGGTGCTGGTCGAGTCGACCGTCTACCGGTCCATCACGCGCGGCCTCCAGCAGCTCGGCGCGATCGCGGCCGGCACGGTCGTGGCCACCGCGGTCGGGCTGCTGCTGGACAGTCCGGAGGCCGCGATGGCGATCGTGCTGCCGCTGGCGATACTGCTGGGCCAGTGGCGGCGCCTGGGCAGCCAGGGCATCTACGCGGCCACGGGCGCCCTGTTCGTCCTGACGGGCGGGCCGGTCAGCGTCGCCACCTCCACCGCCCGGCTCACCGAGGCCCTGTTCGGGGCGGTGGTCGGCATCGGGGTCAACGCGCTGGTCCGGCCGCCGCTGTATCTGCGCGACACCCGGTCCGTGCTGCGGGACGCGACCGAGGAGGCGCACGACATCCTGCGGGCCGTGGCGGACGGGCTGACCTCGGACCGCTGGGACGCCGAGGAGGCCGCCGCCTGGCACGACCGCGCCCTGCGGCTGCGCCGGCTGGTGGAGCAGGCCCGCTCGGCGGTGGAGTGGAGCCGGGAGAGCCTGCGCGTCAATCTGCGCCGCCGCCGTCCCGGTGTCGTCGCGCCGCCCGGCAAGGAGTACGACGACGCGCTCGTGGTCCTGGACTACGCGGCCGTGCACACCGCGGGGGTGACCCGGACGGTGCTGGAGGCCGCCGCCGAGGACCGCCCGGCGGCCCGGCCGCACCCCGGGCTCGCCCGGCGGTACGCGGAGTTCCTGTGCCGGACCGCCCGCGCGCTGCGGCTCTACAGCCACAGCCGGTTCGGCGACGCGTGCGAGGACGAGCTGCGCGAGGCCGTGGCGGAGCTGCGCGGCACCCTCGCCGAGCTCCGCCGCGACCTGGTCCGCTCCACGACGGACGACCCCGACGAGGTCGCCACCTACGGCGCGCTGCTGGCGCAGGCGCACCGGCTCTCCGACCAGTTGCTCGCCTCGGGGGCCTGAGGGCGCTCCGGGTCAGTCGACCGTGGCGCCGTCGAGGACCGCCTCGACGTCCCCGGCGGCCGCCGGGCCGGCCGTGCCGGTGGTGATGCCGAGGAGGAACGAGGTGCGCTCGCCGTCGACCGTCACCACCGTCATCCGCAGCCGCGCGGGGCCGTCGGCACCGTCGATCCGCAGGACGGCCGTGTGCGCCGGCCGGCCGTCCAGGACGGTGGCGTGCGACTCCGCCAGGGTGGCGGGCCGGTCCGGGAAGAAGAACTCGGCGTTGGACCGGGCCGCGGACTCCGTCGCCCGGCCCAGTCCGGCCCGGGGCACGGTCTGTCCGGCGCGCCCCGCGAGCACGGTGCCGCCGGTCTCGGCGGACCCGGCGGTGACCTCGCTGATCCGCGAGGAGAACGCGCCGATCAGCTGCCCGTCCTCGGCCGTGTCGTGCCGCCAGCCGTCCGGGACGCCGTAGGAGAGGCCGGCCCGGCCGTCGGTGACCCGGGGCCGGCCGGCGAGCGGATCGCCGTCGCCGCCGCCGTGGCCCCACCGGACGGCCGCTGCCGTGCCCGCCGCGACGAGCAGCAGTGCCACGAGCCCGGCCGTCGGCCGCCACCGGAACCGGGACCGGGCCGGCGCGGGC
>NZ_JOCB01000045.1 GCF_000718775.1 Streptomyces sp. NRRL S-31 | reverse complement strand
CTCCCGCACCCCCTCCCGCACCCCCTCCGGTTACGCTCTGGCCAGGACGACCGAAGATCCGAGGGGAGACCACGGACATGACGCCGGGGCGCAGGAGCAGTACCTTCACCCGTCTGCTGCGGCACGGCTTCACGGACCCCTCCGCCGCCGAGCGCCTCCTGGACGGCCCCGACCTGGACCCCGTCCGCAACGACCCCGTCCTGCTGGAAGCCCTGGGCGCCACCGCCGACCCCGACCTGGCCCTGCACGGCCTGGCCCGCCTCCTGGAGGCCCAGCCCAGCGCCACCGCCCACCGCGAACTGCTGGACACCCTCATCGCGGCCAAGCCCCTGCGCGACCGCCTCCTCGGCATCCTCGGCGCCTCCGCCGCCCTCGCCGACCACCTGTCCCGGCACCCCGCCGACTGGCAGGCCCTGGTCACGTACGAGCCGCACGACCTCCACCCCGGCGTCACGGAGTTCGAACGCGGGCTGGCCGGGGCCACCGACCCGGTCTCCCTCCGCGTCGCCTACCGCCGCTGCCTGCTCTCCATCGCCGCCCGCGACGTCTGCGGCACCACGGACGTCGCCGAGACCGCCGCGGAACTCGCCGACCTGGCCACCGCCACCCTCCGCGCGGCCCTCGCCCTGGCGGCGGACTCCGCCCCCGAGGACGCCGCCGCCTGCCGCCTCGCGGTGATCGCGATGGGCAAGTGCGGCGGCCATGAGCTGAACTACGTCTCCGACGTGGACGTGATCTTCGTGGCGGAACCGGCCGAGGGCACCCCCGAACCCCAGGCGCTGAAGGCCGCGACCAAACTCGCCTCCCGCCTGATGCGGATCTGCTCCGAGACGACCGTGGAGGGCTCCATCTGGCCGGTGGACGCCAACCTCCGCCCCGAGGGCCGCAACGGCCCCCTCGTCCGCACCCTCAGCAGCCACCTCGCCTACTACCAACGGTGGGCCAAGACCTGGGAGTTCCAGGCCCTGCTCAAGGCCCGCCCGGTGGCCGGCGACACCGAGCTGGGCCGGGCCTACGTCGATGCCCTCGACCCCCTCGTCTGGCAGGCCGCGGAGCGCGAGAACTTCGTGGCCGACGTGCAGAAGATGCGCCGCCGGGTGGTCGCGAACATCCCCGCCGCCGAGATCGACAGGGAGCTGAAGCTCGGCCCGGGCGGCCTGCGCGACGTCGAATTCGCCGTACAGCTCCTCCAGTTGGTGCACGGCCGCACCGACGCCACGCTGCGCAGCGGCACCACCCTGGATGCCCTCCAGGCCCTCGCCGCCGGCGGCTACGTCGGCCGCGAGGACGCCGCCCGCCTGGACGAGGCGTACCGCTTCCTGCGCTCCATGGAGCACCGCATCCAGCTGTACCGCCTGCGCCGCACCCACCTGGTCCCCGAGTCCGAGCCGGACCTGCGCCGCCTCGGCCGCTCCCTGGGCCTGCGCACCGACCCGGTCGCCGCACTGACCCGCGAGTGGAAGCGGCACACCACGGTCGTGCGCCGCCTGCACGAGAAGCTGTTCTACCGCCCGCTGCTCGACGCGGTCGCCCAACTCGCCCCCGGCGAGGCCCGCCTCAGCCTGGAAGCGGCCCGCGAACGCATGGTCGCGCTGGGCTACGCCGACCCCGCCGCCGCCCTGCGCCACCTGGAGGCCCTGGCCTCGGGCGTGACCCGCAAGGCGGCCATCCAGCGCACCCTGCTGCCGGTCCTGCTCGGCTGGTTCGCCGACTCCGCCGACCCGGACGCGGGCCTGCTGAACTTCCGCAAGGTCTCCGACGCGCTCGGCAAGACGCCCTGGTACCTGCGCCTGCTCCGCGACGAGGGCGCGGCGGCCGAGAACCTGGCCCGGGTGCTGTCGGCGGGCCGCCTCGCCCCGGACCTCCTGCTGCGCGCCCCGGAGGCGGTGGCCCTGCTCGGCGACGGCACCGGCGCGGGCCCGGCGTCGGCCGGCGGCGGCCTCGCCCCGCGCGACCGCGCCCAGCTGGAGCAGGAGATCATGGCGGCGGTGCGCCGCGCGGAGAACGCCGCTCAGGGGGTCACCGCGGCCCGCGGCGTGCGCCGCCGGGAGCTGTTCCGCACCGCCGCCGCCGACATCGTCGGCTCCTACGGCACCGAGACCAGCCCCGCCGAGGCCGACCAGGGCGCCCTGGTGGACCGGGTCGGCGCGGCCGTCTCCGACCTCACCAAGGCGACCCTGGCGGGCACCCTGCGCGCGGTGGTCCGGGACGGCTGGGGCGACACCCTGCCCACCCGGTTCGCGATCATCGGGATGGGCCGGTTCGGCGGACACGAGCTGGGCTACGGCTCCGACGCCGACGTCCTGTTCGTGCACGAGCCCCAGGACGGCGTGGACGAGCAGGAGGCGGCCGCCGCCGCCAACAAGGTCGTCGCCGAGATGCGCCGCCTGCTCCAGCTGCCCAGCGCGGACCCGCCGCTGCTCATCGACGCCGACCTGCGCCCGGAGGGCAAGTCGGGACCGCTGGCGCGCACCCTGAAGTCGTACGAGGCGTATTACCGCCGCTGGTCCCTGGTCTGGGAGTCGCAGGCGCTGCTGCGGGCCGAGCCGGTGGCCGGCGACGCGGACCTGGGCCGGCGCTTCACCGACCTCGTCGACCCGCTCCGCTACCCGGCCCGGGGGCTGGGCGAGGACGCGGTCCGGGAGATCCGCCGGCTGAAGGCGCGCATGGAGTCCGAGCGGCTGCCGCGCGGCGCCGACCCCAAGCTGCACACCAAGCTGGGCCCCGGCGGCCTGTCCGACGTGGAGTGGACCGTGCAGCTGATCCAGCTGCGCCACGCCCACCGGGTGCCGGACCTGCGCACCACCCGCACCCGCCGGGCGCTGCTCGCGGCCCGTGCGGCCGGGCTGCTGTCCGCCGAGGACTGGGAGACCCTGGACGAGGCGTGGGTGCTGGCCACCCGGGTGCGCAACGCGGTCATGCTGGTCCGCGGCCGGGCCGGGGACACCTTCCCCACCGAGCCGCGCGAGCTGGCCGCCGTCGGCCGCTACCTGGGGTACGGCGCCGGGCACGCCGGGGACATGCTGGACGCCTACCGCCGTACCACGCGGCGGGCGCGCGGGGTGGTGGAGGAGCTGTTCTACGCGGACTGAGCGGACTGAGCGGACCGCAGCGCCCGGGCCGCGGGCACCGCGACCAGCCTGGGCAGCGCGTACGGCAGGCTGCCGTACCACGCCCGGGCCGCCGCGAAGCCGAAGCCGAGGCAGAGCGCGCCGCCCACCGCGTCCAGCCAGAAGTGGTTGGCCGTGGCGACGATGACCAGGAGGGTGGCCGCCGGGTACAGCAGTCCCAGGACCCGCGCCCACGGCACCGACGCCAGCGCGAAGACCGTCAGCCCGCACCACAGCGACCAGCCGATGTGCATCGAGGGCATCGCCGCGTACTGGTTCGACATGTGCTTGAGGTCGCCGGAGGCCATCGAGCCCCAGGTGTGGTGCACGGACACGGTGTCCACGAAGTGCCCGCCGCCCGTCAGCCGGGGCGGCGCCAGCGGGAACAGGTAGTACCCGAGCAGGGCCACGGCGGTGGTCGCGAACAGCACCAGCCGGGTCGCCGCGTACCGGCCGGGATGCCACCGGTACAGCCACACCAGCACACCCAGCGTGATGACGAAGTGCAGGGTGGCGTAGTAGTAGTTCATCCCGATGATGAGCCAAGTCACCGAGTTCACGGCATGGTTGATCGACTCTTCGACACCGACGCCCAGCGTGTGCTCGACGCGCCGGATCCAGTCCGCGTTGCGCAGCGCCGCGGCCCGCTGCTCCGGCACGGCGTTGCGCACCAGTGAGTACGTCCAGTAACTCGCCGCGACCAGAAGGATCTCGAACCACAGCCGGGGGTGCCGCGGGCGGCGCAGCCGGCCCGGCGCACCCTCGGTGTCCTCGCCCGTGACGGTCCGCGGAACGGCCACCTCCTCGCGACCTTCCGGCTCTGTCACGGTCGAGTCACTCATAGCCACAGAGTCTGCCAGATAAGGCTTCCTCGGCCGATCATCCCAAGGTTGGGTCCGCGGCGCACCTTCTGCGAGAGGCGGCGCCACCTCCTACGATGCGCGGAGGGCGTTCGGCGCCGAGGCGGTGGAGCCGCGCACCACCAGTTCCGGCATGAACACGAACTCGCTGTGCGGCGCGGGCGTCCCGCCGATCTCCTCCAGCAGCGTGCGCACCGCCGCCTGTCCCATCGCCGGGACCGGCTTGCGGATCGTCGTCAGCGGCGGGTCGGTGAAGGCGATCAGCGGGGAGTCGTCGAAGCCGACCACGGACACGTCCCGGGGCACCTCCAGGCCCCGCTGCCGGGCCGCCCGTATCGCGCCCAGCGCCATCATGTCGCTGGCGCAGACCACCGCCGTGCAGTCCCGGTCGATCAGCGCCGTCGCCGCCGCCTGACCGCCCTCCAGCGTGTACAGCGAGTGCTGGACCAGCTCGTTCTCGATGGTCTGCGCGGGCAGCCCCAGCTGGTCCTGCACCGCCCGGACGAAGCCCTCGATCTTGCGCTGCACGGGCACGAACCGCTTGGGCCCGAGGGCCAGCCCGATCCGGGTGTGGCCCAGCGACGCCAGGTGGGTCACCGCGAGCGCCATCGCCGCCCGGTCGTCGGGGGAGATGAACGGCGCCTGCACCCGCGGCGAGAACCCGTCGACCAGTACGAACGGCACGCCCTGCGCCCGCAGCCGCTCGTAGCGCTGCATGTCGGCGGTGGTGTCCGCGTGCAGTCCGGAGACGTAGATGATCCCGGCGACCCCGCGGTCCACCAGCATCTCGGTCAGCTCGTCCTCGGTCGACCCGCCCGGGGTCTGGGTGGCGAGCACCGGGGTGTAGCCCTGGCGGGTCAGCGCCTGGCCGATGACCTGGGCCAGGGCCGGGAATATCGGGTTCTCCAGCTCGGGCGTGATCAGCCCCACCAGTCCCTCGCTGCGCTGCCGCAGCCGTACCGGGCGCTCGTAGCCCAGGACGTCCAGTGCGGCGAGCACGGACTGGCGGGTGGTGGCGGCGACGCCCGGCTTCCCGTTCAGGACCCGGCTGACCGTCGCTTCACTCACTCCCGCCTGAGCGGCGATGTCGGCAAGCCGTGTGGTCACGCCACTGGACTGTACCGGTCGTACCCTCCCTTGCACACCGGCCGGTCGCCGGGCGTGGGCGGGCGCGCGGCCTGCCGTGGGTTGCTGCGTCATCGCGCTCCCTCGGATTCATGCTGGCAAGAGCTTGCAGAGTCTTGCACAGGTGTCGTCCCTGCCGCTTCACGGCTCCACCACTGGATTGCGCGGCGGTCGCCGAGCGATCACGGCCCGGTAACCATCGTGTCTTCTTGCACTTTTTTTCTGCAAGGGGTTTCGCGGCGCTTACATCGCTGTTACGTTCCCTGTCGCCCGGCCGCGGCAACGGCGCAGTCGGCAAGTCGCAGGACGACGGACGGGACCGTCGCCTGTCCAACTCGGGCTTTACCCTCAAGGAGAACTCATGCGGCGTGGCATAGCGGCCTCCGCGCTGGTGGCGTCCCTCGCCCTCACGGCGACGGCGTGCGGCGGGAGCGACAGCGGCAGCGGGGCGTCGGACGGCCCGGTCACCATCACCTGGTGGGACACGTCCAACGCCACCAATGAGGCGCCGGCGTACAAGGCCCTGGTCCAGCGGTTCGAGGCCGCCCACAAGGACGTCAAGGTCAAGTACGTCAACGTTCCCTTCGACCAGGCGCAGAACAAGTTCGACACCGCGGCCGGCGCCAAGGGCGCCCCGGACATCCTGCGCTCCGAGGTCGGCTGGACCCCCGCGTTCGCCAAGAAGGGCTACTTCCTGCCGCTGGACGGCACCGAGGCCCTCGCCGACCAGGCGAAGTTCCAGCCCAGCCTGGTCAAGCAGGCCCAGTACGAGGGCAAGACCTACGGCGTCCCGCTGGTCACCGACACCCTCGCCCTGGTCTACAACAAGGCGCTGTTCAAGAAGGCCGGCATCACCGAGGCCCCCAAGACCTGGGACGAGCTGAAGGCCGACGCCGCCAGGATCGAGGACAAGGCCGGCGTCGACGGCTACTGGGGCTCCACCCAGGGCTACTACGCCCAGCCCTTCCTGTACGGCGAGGGCACCGACACCGTCGATGCCGCCGGCAAGAAGATCACCGTGAAGTCCGCCGCGGCCAGGAAGGGCTACGGCACGTGGCTGGGCCTCTTCTCCGGCAAGGGCCTGCACAAGGCCGACGCCACCGCCGACGCCTACGCCCACATCCAGGACGCGTTCGTCAACGGCAAGGTCGCCGCGATCCTCCAGGGCCCCTGGGAGATCACGAACTTCTACCAGGGCAGCGCCTTCAAGGACAAGGCCAACCTCGGCATCGCCACCGTCCCGGCCGGCTCCACCGGCAAGGCGGGCGCCCCGACCGGCGGCCACAACCTCTCGGTCTACGCCGGCTCCGACAAGGCCCACCAGGAAGCGGCCCTGAAGTTCGTGAAGTTCATGACCTCGGCGCAGTCCCAGGAGACCGTCGCCCTGAAGAACTCCACCCTGCCCACCCGCTCCGACGCCTACACCGACAAGGTCAAGGCCGACCCCGGCATCGCCGGTTACCAGGGCGTCCTCGCCGCCGCGCAGCCCCGCCCGGCGCTGCCCGAGTACAGCTCCCTGTGGGGTCCGCTCGACACCGAGCTGCCCAAGATCGCCGGTGGCAAGGAGTCGCTGGACGAGGGCCTGGACAACGCCGAGCTGGCCATCTCCAAGCTCGTGCCCGACTTCGCCAAGTGATCCCCCGTGGCCGTCGGATCCTCCCGGCAGCGGACGGGGGGAGAGGATCCGGCGGCCACGGCCCCGTGCCCGGCCCCCACTCGTGAACCAATGAAGGTGTCGAACCATGACAGTCGCCATCGACCGCGCGACCGGCAAGCGCCGCGGTGACCGCGCGCCTCGGCCCGGGCTGGGACGGCGCGTCCGCAACGGCTTGCAGAAGTACTGGTACGCCTACGCGATGATCGCCCCGGTGGTCGTCGTGCTGGGCGCCCTCGTGGGCTACCCGCTCGCACGCGGCTTCTACCTCACCCTCACCGACGCCAACAGCCTGAACTCGGCGCGCACGATCGGCGTCAACCACATCGACGCCACCTACAGGTTCGTCGGCCTCGACAACTACCGGGACATCCTGTTCGGCCCGACGGCCTACGACCGGTTCTGGTCGCACTTCCTGTGGACCGTCGTCTGGACGGCCGCCTGCGTGGCCCTGCACTACGCCATCGGCCTCGGCCTCGCGCTGATGCTCAACCAGAAGCTGCGCGGCCGCACCGCCTACCGGCTGCTGCTCGTCCTGCCCTGGGCCGTGCCGACCTTCGTCACCGTCTTCTCCTGGCGGATCATGCTCGCCGACTCCGGCGCGCTCAACCAGGTCCTCGGCGCGCTGCACCTGCCCCAGCCGCAGTGGCTGGAGGACACCTTCTGGCAGCGGTTCGCCGCGATCATGGTCAACACCTGGTGCGGTGTGCCGTTCATGATGCTCTCGCTGCTCGGCGGCCTCCAGTCCATCGACCCCACGCTCTACGAGGCCGCGGAGATGGACGGCGCCGGCGCCTGGCAGCGCTTCCGGCACGTCACCCTGCCCGGTCTGCGCTCGGTCAGCTCCACCGTGGTGCTGCTCGGCATCATCTGGACCTTCAACCAGTTCGTCATCATCTTCCTGCTGTTCGGCAAGAACTCCGCCCCGGACGCCCAGATCCTCGTCACCTGGGCCTACGCGCTGGGCTTCGGCCAGCAGCCGCGCGACTTCGCCCAGTCCGCCGCCTACGGCGTGCTGCTGCTGTCGATCCTGACCGTCTTCACCTCCTTCTACTTCCGTTGGCTGAAGCGCAATGACCAGCTCGCCGTCTGACGCCGCAGGAGCATCCGCCATGAGCACCACGACCCTGGACAAGACCGACACCGCCGCCGGGGCCCCCGCCGCCGGCCCCGCCCCCCGGCGCCGGGTGCGCGGGCGCGACGAGCGCGGCCCGCTCGGCACCGCCCTGCTGCACGGGGGCCTCGTCGTGGCGAGCCTGATCGCCCTGACCCCGGTCGCCTGGCTGTGCTACCTGTCCCTCGGCCCGGACAAGCAGGACTACCTGCACCCGAGCGGGATCGCGGGCAAGCTGTCCCTCTCCAACTACCGCTTCGTGCTGGAGCACACCGGATTCTTCGACTGGTTCAAGTCGACGATGATCGTGGCCCTCGGCACCACCGCCATCGGTGTCCTCGTCGCCGCCACCACCGGCTACGCGGTCTCCCGCATGCGCTTCCCCGGCTACAAGCAGCTGATGTGGGTCCTGCTGCTCACGCAGGCGTTCCCGATCGCCATCCTGATCGTGCCGATGTACGAGATCTTCAGCGACCTCGGGCTCATCGACAGCTACTGGTCGCTGATCATCATCAACTGCTCGACCGCCGTGCCGTACAGCGCCTGGCTGCTCAAGGGCTACTTCGACACCATCCCGTTCGAGATCGACGAGGCCGGCCGCGTGGACGGACTCTCCCCCTTCGGCACCTTCTTCCGGCTGATCCTGCCGCTGGCCCGCCCGGGCCTGGCGGTGGCCGCCTTCTACAACTTCATCACCGCGGTCGGCGAGGTCGCCTTCGCGACGACCTTCCTGCTGGACGACTCCAAGTACACCTTCGCCGTGGGCCTCCAGACCTTCGTCAGCGAGCACGACGCCCAGTGGAACTACATGGCCGCCACCGCGGTGCTGATCGCGATACCCGTGACCGTGTTCTTCTACCTCGTGCAGAAGAACCTCGTCACCGGCCTCACCGCCGGCGGCACCAAGGGCTGATGCCCGCCCGACGGACTCCCGCGCCGGGCCGCGGTGCCCATCCGACCCCGCGGTCACCGCGGCCCGCCCCGCACCTCCTTAGGGCGTGTCTGACAATTCCCGTCTGCCGCGCGGCGCCATGCACGCACTCTCGCCGCACCGGCCCCAGACCCAAGTACGTCCAGTACGAGGGCCTGGAGCCGGCACGCCGAGAGCACGCACCTGACGCCGCGCGGCCGCCCTTCGGACGACGACGCGAATTGTCAGACACGCCCTAGGCCCGCCGCCCCACCGCCCGCTACCGTGCACCCGTTACGCATCAAGGACGTCATGAGCCAGCAGCCCTCCGCCGCACCGGCCCGCCACACCGCCGCCACCGTCGCCGAACGCCGCGACTGGTGGCGGGACGCGGTCATCTACCAGGTCTACCCGCGCAGCTTCGCCGACGGCGACGGCGACGGCATGGGCGACCTGGCAGGCGTCCGCTCCCGCCTGCCCTACCTGCGCGACCTCGGCGTCGACGCCGTGTGGCTCAGCCCCTTCTACGCCTCCCCGCAGGCCGACGCGGGCTACGACGTCGCCGACTACCGGGCCGTCGACCCGATGTTCGGCACCCTGCCGGACGCCGACGCGCTCATCCGCGACGCCCACGCGCACGGCCTGCGCGTCATCGTGGACCTCGTGCCCAACCACTCCTCCGACCAGCACGAGTGGTTCAAGCGCGCCCTCGCCGAGGGCCCCGGCTCCCGGCTGCGGGACCGCTACCACTTCCGCCCCGGCAAGGGGAAGGACGGCGAACTGCCGCCCAACGACTGGGAGTCCATCTTCGGCGGCCCGGCCTGGACCCGGGTGACCGAGCCGGACGGCACCCCGGGCGAGTGGTACCTCCACCTCTTCGCGCCCGAGCAGCCCGACTTCAACTGGGAGCACCCGGCGGTCGGCGACGAGTTCCGCTCGATCCTGCGCTTCTGGCTGGACAGGGGCGTGGACGGCTTCCGCATCGACGTCGCCCACGGCCTGGTCAAGGCGGCGGGCCTGCCCGACCTCGGCTCGCACGACCAGCTGAAACTGCTGGGCAGCGATGTCATGCCGTTCTTCGACCAGGACGGCGTGCACGCCATCTACCGCCAGTGGCGCACCGTGCTGGACGAGTATTCGGGCGACCGCATCTTCGTCGCCGAGGCGTGGACCCCCACCGTCGAGCGCACCGCGAACTACGTCCGCCCGGACGAACTCCACCAGGCGTTCAACTTCCAGTACCTGGCGACGGAGTGGGACGCCGGGGAACTGCGCGCGGTCATCGACCGCACGCTGGAGGCGATGCGCCCGGTCGGCGCCCCCGCCACCTGGGTGCTGTCCAACCACGACGTCACCCGGCACGCCACCCGGTTCGCCAACCCGCCCGGCCTCGGCACCCAGATCCGCACGGCCGGCGACCGCGCCCTGGGCCTGAGCCGCGCCCGCGCCGCCACCCTGCTGATGCTCGCCCTGCCCGGCTCGGCCTACCTCTACCAGGGCGAGGAACTGGGCCTCCCGGACGTCGTGGACCTGCCCGACGAGGTGCGCCAGGACCCGGCGTACTTCCGCGGCGCCGGCCAGGACGGCTTCCGCGACGGCTGCCGGGTGCCGATCCCGTGGACCCGCGAGGGCTCCTCCTACGGCTTCGGCAAGGGCGGCAGCTGGCTGCCCCAGCCGCCGGTCTGGGGCGGGCTGAGCGTGGAGGCGCAAGAGGGAGTGCCCGGCTCGACACTGGAGCTGTACCGCGCCGCGCTGCGCCTGCGCCGGTCCCAGCCGGACCTGGGCGCGGGCGACGCCGTGGAGTGGCTGCGGGCGCCCGAGGGCGTCCTGGCCTTCCGGCGGGGCGCGTTCGTGTGCGTCGCGAACACGACCGGCGAGTCGGTGACCACCCCGTCCTACGGCCGGGTCCTGCTCTCCAGCGGCGAGGTGACCGAGGCGGACGGCGAGGCGAAGGTGCCGGCCGACACCACGGTCTGGTTCTCGACCGCGGTCTGACGTCCGGCCCGCCCCGCCGCCCGCTCCGCCACGGCCCGCCGCCCCCGGGCGGCGGGCCCCGTACGCCGCCCGGGAGGGGCACCGGCTCAGGCGTTTTCCCGGTCCGTCCGGTGCCACGGCACGAAGGCGTTGGCCAGCCCGGCGAGGGGCGTGCGCAGTTCGGGGTGGTGGCGCAGCAGGACGGTGGTCATGCTGTTGTCGTCGATCCATGCCATGCCCGCCCTGGAGTAGACCTCGGGCGTGTAGTACGTGGTGAAGAATCGGTCGCTGTTCAGCCGGCGCGAGGCCATCAGGATGAAGATCCGGAACGCCGTGTCGCTGAAGGCGAACCCGGCCGGCAGCTTCTCCGCGTACAGCCCGACCATCAGGTCGACCTTCTCGATGTCGCCGTCGTAGAGCCGCTCGATCCGCTCGGCCGTCGCCGGGTCGTGCGCCAGCTCGGCGAAGTCCGCCGCGGGCCTCAGCCTGAGCAGCCGCCGGAACTCGTTGTAGCGGGGCACCCCCAGCTCCCGCGAGCGCAGGATGTCGGTGGCGGCGAGGTCCTGGAGGTGTCCGTCCGGCCGCTCGAACTCCTGGAGGAACCGGGGGAAGTTGTGCAGGGTGACCAGTCCGGGCGGGAGCGTGCCGAAGCTGTAGAGCAGGTCGGCCATCTCCGTGGTCTCCAGGAACTTCAGCGCCTGCGGGCCCGAGATGTCCCGCAGGGTGCAGTGGCGCAGGGTCGCGTCGTCGGCGACGGACCGCAGGTGCCAGTCGTCCCGCACCAGCGGGTGCATGCGGTAGACCGCCACGAACTCCTCGGTGAGCGCGTACGGGACGCCGTAGTGGTCCGTGCGGGCGCCGGGGATGCCGCTGAGGACCTCGCTGCCGCCGAGCCGGCCGAACAGGTCGTGGACGCGCTCGCCCGCGACGCCCCACCAGTTGGCGCGCAGCGCCTTGACGGTGGTGGGGTGGCTGATCACGGCCGGTGTCCACTCCACGGTGTGGATCTTCGCGAGGAGCGCGGCGTTGACCAGCCGGGCGCGCTGGAACAGCTCCTCGTCGTCCCAGGACGGGTGGGCGTCGTGCAGGTGGCCGCAGATCGCGTTGTGCTCCCGGGTGAACAGGTCCTGCATCATGGCGAGACCCAGCCAGAAGCCGGGGACCCGCGTGGGGTCCTGGGACGGGTCGGCGGGGACGGGTGACCGTTCGCCGTCCCACAGGTGCAGCCGGCCCAGTTCGCCGGTGCGCAGCAGGTGCTGCTCGGCCGCGTTCCTGCCGTAGATCTGGGACGCGTCCCACCAGTGGGAGGAGACGTTGACGCGGGTGTCCGGCGTGCCGGGGGGCGCCTGCGGGTCGCGGGTCGGGTCGTCCGGGGTCCGCATGATGCGCATGGGGCGTTCCGGCCACGGGTCGTCGTCGAGCAGCGACACCTCCCAGGGCCGGTCCACGGGGCTCGTGCCGTGGCTGAACCAGTCCCGGATCATGAACTGGAGCCAGGCGGCGACCAGGGAGTTGACGGACTCGGCGGCGATCAGCCCGTCGCGGGTGAGCAGCGCGCGGCTGACCTCCCGCGGACTGGGTCCGGCCAGCACGTCGCCGGGCGCGGTGGGGGCGATGGCCTCCAGCGGGATGTTGCGGCCGAAGCGGGTGCCCGCCATGCCCATGCGGGGGTCGCCGAGGTCGTTGTGGCTGCCGTCGGCGGTCCGGTCGACCCGGTGGCGCGCGGACGGGGGCGCGGGTTCGGGCAGTCCGGCCGAGGGCAGCCGGCCGGTGTCGTACAGGTTCTTCTGCCGGAGCCTGACGCGCAGACCGAAGAGCGTCAGCAGGCCCGCGACGACCGGCAGTCTGTCCCAGCCCAGGCGGCGGTCGACCCACTCGGCGGCGGAGGTGACGACCCGCCAGGGGAGCGACGTGCGGTATCCGGCCGGGGCGCGCCGCCGTCCGGCGCTTCGGTGCGTGCTCATGGGGATGCTCCTTGAGTGGCTCCTGGTCGTGTCGCGTGGCGGCACCGGACCGCGCGGTCAACACCGTCCGCACCGCGAGCGGTCGCGCTTGGCAGAGGTGCGCGGCGGGGTGCGGAGCGCGACGGCGGCGGTGACGGCCAGGGCGGTGTTGACGGCGGAGACGAGCGTGGTCAGTACGGCGGTGCGGGGCGGGACCTGCCCGCGGACACCGAGCGTGGCCGCCGTCACCGTGTCGCTGCCGTGGATGAGGATTCCCTCCAGCAGGTCGGCCCGCAGCCGGTCGCCGCCGTGGCCGAGCAGGTCGAGACCGAGCAGGACCGTACGGATGCCGAAGAGCCGGAAGGCGTAGACGGCCGCCGCGCTGGGCGGCTCACGGCCGGGGTCGAACCGGCGGATGAGCAGCTCCGGCGTGAGCAGACCGGCGGCTCCGTTGACGAGCCTGATGCCGGCGAGGAGGCGGGCCGGGACGGGACGATCGGCTGGAGGTGGCGTGGCCATGACGGCTCCTGTGGTGGTTCTCGCGGTGACCGGACGTCTCCCGTGGTGGTTCTCGCGGTCGGACCGACAGCCGCACCCGGCGACAGGAGAGAGGGACACCCTGGACGCGCGCTCCACCTCCCACGGTAGGGGACCCGCCGCTCACCTGCATCCGGAGACCGGGCGAGGGGAGCGAGCTGCCGGTTGAAACGTCAACCGGGCCTCGCCGGACGCACCGGCCGCCAGGAAGCGGGGACCGGTGAAAACTCTTTCCGATGGTTTCAAGACCCTTGCTGAAAGCTTTCGTTGGGCGGTACGTTCGCGCGGGCGCCCGGCAGCGGAGCCGCGCCGTGGCGCAGGGGTCGGACCCGAAAGAGCCGTAATCGCAAGGGGTTCCCGCCTGTGATACCGAGATGGCCGGCGCCCCCGGGGTGCCGCACCCCCGTCCCAGGCCCTGTCGTCAAACTCCTGCCTGCCTCGCGACGCCATGCACGCTCCCCCACTGCCTCAAGGGCGTGGGAGGTGCCCCCACTCGCCGCACCGGCCCCAGACCCGAGCACGTCCAGTACGAGGGCCGGGGCCCGGCACTACCCCAGCCTTCGGCCGGGGGGACCCCCAGAGCACGCACCTGACGCCGCGAGGCCCGCCCTCCGGGCGGACGGCGGGATTTTGACGACAGGACCTAGGAACCCAGGGCGATGAGCCGGCCGATCAGCTCCGCGAAGGGGCCGTCGGCCGGCTCGTCCGCGACCATGGTGCGCAGCAGCGCGGCCATGTCCGCGTCCTGGGCGGCGCTGACGGCGGCCAGCGCGGCGAAGTCGTGCACGAGCTGCACCTCCAGCTCGGCGCGCGGGACGCGGCGGCCGTCCAGCCACAGCAGGGCCGTCGATTCGGCGAGCGAGATCCAGGAGCGGACCACCAGCTCCAGCCGCGGCGAGGCCTCGGCCACGCCGAGGTGCGCCAGCATCTGCTCGTACGCGGCCTGCCGTACGGAGTCGATGAGCGCGTGGGTGGCCGAGACGTGCTCCTTCGTACCGATGCCGTCCGCCGAGACCGCCGGGCCGCCGCGCATCAGGGCCGAGAAACCGGGGCCGTGATCGTCGACGAAGTCGAAGTAGCGGCGCATCACGCGCAGCAGCCGGGCGCCGAGCGGGCCCTCGTGCGGCTCCGTGAAACGGCTCGCGAGGTCCTCCGACGCCCGCTTCAACGCGGCCTCGTACAGGCTGAGTTTGCCCGGGAAGTAGTGGTACACGAGCGGGCGCGAGATCCCCGCGGCGGTGGCTATCTCGTCGATGGAGACCTCGTCGGGCGAGCGTCGGCTGAACAGGTCGAGGGCGACACCGATCAGCTGCTGCCGACGCTCCTCGACGCCCATCCTGCGGCGAACCCCGGTACTCATGCGAACACCTTACCGATCGGATTCGGCCGCCCGTGATCACATGTCGAGCACCAGCCGGTCGCTCCGCGCCCGGGAGACGCAGATCAGCATCGAGTCGCGCCGCTCGGCGTCGGTGAGCAGCTCGTCCCGGTGGTCGATCTCCCCCTCCAGCACCCGCTGCCGGCAGGTCCCGCAGAAGCCCTGCTCGCAGGAGTAGGCGGTGTCCGGCAGGGCGCCGCGTACGGCGGCCAGCACGGTGGAGCCGGCCGGCACCGTCAGCGTCCGCCCGCTGCGCCGCAGTTCCAGCTCGAACTCCGTGTCGCCGCCGGCGCCGGTGCGGGGCGCGAACCGCTCCAGGTGCAGGGTGGCGCCCTCGGGCAGCGCCTGTGCCACCGCCGTCATCAGGCCCTTGGGACCGCAGCAGTACACGGCCGTGCCCCCGGCGGTGTCCGCGAACAGCGCGGCGAGGTCCGGCCGTCCGTCCTCGTCCTCCACCACCAGCGTCAGCCGCTCTCCCGCCAGCTCCCGGACCTCCTGGAGGAACGGCATCGACGCCCGGGTCCGCCCGCCGTACAGCAGCCGCCACTCGGTGCCGTCCGGCAGGGCCCGCAGCATCGGCAGGATCGGGGTGATGCCGATACCGCCGGCGACGAAGACGTACGCGGGCGCCCCGGCGGTCAGCGGGAAGCGGTTCCGCGGGCCGCGCACCTCAAGCTCCATGCCCTCGGTGAGCTGCTCGTGCACCTCGCGGGAGCCGCCCCGGCCGTCCGGCACGAGCCGCGCGGCGACCGTGTACGAGGAGGTGTCCGCGGGGTCCCCGCACAGCGAGTACTGCCGTACGAGCCCCGACGGCAGCACCAGGTCCAGATGGGCCCCCGGCTCCCAGCGCGGCAGCCCGGACCCCTCCAGGCGCAGCCGTACGACCCCGTCGGCGATCGTCTCGTGGGCGGTGAGCAGCAGCCGCGGCACCCGTGCGCGCGCCCGGCCGGAGACCGGCGGGTCCAGGGCGGGCAGCGGCCACAGCGGGGAGCGCCTGACGCGGCGGCGCAGGGCCCGCCGGGTGAGCAGCGCGGCGCCCGCGAGGAGCGCGACGGTCCGCGGCTTGGGCATCACGCCGCCTCCCGCTGCTCGGCGGCGAGCGCGGCGGGGGAACCGGCCAGGTACGCCACGGCCTGGGCGGTGGAGCACTCCCGGGAGGGGTGGTAGTCGCGGCTGAGGTAGCGCGGTACGGAGCGCAGCACGTCCCCGGTGGCGGGCAGCAGGCCCTGCCGGCCGCGCAGGTGGAAGTCCCTGAAGGACGCCCTGGGATCGGTGAGGGTCGGATCGTTCTCCAGGAAGAAGCGGATCCCGCGCTGCCAGAGGAACACCAGCGCGCCGAAGGCCGTCGCCCAGGTGCGCGCCCGGCGCCGGTAGCCGCCGTCCACGTGCTGGAAGAGGTCGAAGGCCACGGACCGGTGCTCGACCTCCTCGGCGCCGTGCCAGCGCAGCAGGTCCAGCATGGTCGGGTCGGCGCCCCGCCGGTCCAGCTCGGCCGCGTTCAGCACCCAGTCGCCGAGGAACGCCGTGTAGTGCTCGATGGCCGCGATCAGGGCCACCCGCTCCAGCAGCCACCAGCGGCGGGCCCGGCCCGGCGGCAGGGTGCGGTCGCCGAGCAGCTTCTCGAAGAACCAGTCGACCTGCGCGGTGTACGGCGTCGGGTCCAGGCCCAGCTCGCGCAGGTGCGGCAGCACCTCGTCATGGGCCTGGGAGTGCATGGCCTCCTGGCCGATGAACCCGAGGACGTCCTCGCGGAGCCGGTCGTCCCGGATCAGTGGCAGCACCTGCTTGTACACGTGCACGAACCACCGCTCGCCGGCGGGCAGCAGCAGGTGCAGCACGTTGATGGTGTGCGTGGTGAACGGGTCGCCGGGCACCCAGTGCAGCGGTGTGTCCTGCCACGAGAAGGACACGTTGCGAGCCTTGAGCGCGATCCGCTCGGACTCGACCGGCCGGGACTGCGTGTTAGACATGGCGTCAATGTACTGATCGGTAAGGCGTGTGAGAACCCCTGTGGCCGAGCTTGTTTACGCGACCGTCAACAGCGTGGCGGTCAGTGCAGTCCGCTGATCGGCCGGCCGTCCGCCAAGGTGCCCGTCAGATCGGCCCGCGCCCCCTGCCGCGCCTTCGCCGTCAGCAACGGCCCCGGCCCGGACGCGGTGATCCCGCCCGACGCCGTGATCGACGCGGTCTCCTCGCCGCCCGCCGCCAGCAGGTACCAGTGCCCGGCCGCCGACTTCCACAGCACCCCGGCCAGCACCTGCGGATCGCGCGGCCCGCAGGCCGGCACGTCCGTGCCCTTGGCGACGACCGCGCCGGCCGTCCCGCCCGGCGTGCCGAACTGTGCCAGCGCGGCCGTGCCGTCACCGCGCCAGGTCTCCGCCCGGGTGCACACCCAGGTGCCGGACCCGCTGCCGTCGGGCAGCGGCTGCTCGGCGTAGGCCCAGGCGTTGACGCTGCGCACGCCCGCCGAGCGCTCGGCCGCCAGCGAGCAGGCGAACGGCGCCCAGGTGTGCAGGCCCCGCGCACCGGACGCCTCCCCGGCCGCGCCGGGCCGGCCGGCCGTCAGGTGCGCCGGGACCAGCTCGCCGAGATCGGTGGAGAGCCGGGTGCCGGCGGCGTCGGTCAGCTGGAGCACGGTCCACGAGGTGCAGCCGCCGGTCCGCGCGGCGGGGGCGGCCAGCGGTGCGGTGACCCCGTCGGCGAGGGCCAGCGGCTTCGCGGCGGCGTCCGGCTTCGTCAGGTCCCGCTGGGCCGCCTTCGTCACCCACGGGGCGGTCAGATAGCGGACGTTGCCGTCGGAGCGGCCCAGCACCAGCGCGCCCGCCCCGGCGTCCGCCGCGCCGTCGACCCGGGCCAGGTCCAGGACCGCGCCCCGGGTGCCGTCCGCCGGCTCGGCGTAGCGGACGATGCGCAGGCCGTCGTAGAACATCACCACGCGGGCGGTGTCGACCTCGCCCGCGTACAGCAACCGGGGCGGACCGGCCGGGCCGCCGGTCTGGGTGCCGGGGGTCGCCGACACCCGGACCCGCTCCCCGGGGCGGGCCCACACGGCGAGCGCGCGGCGCAGCAGGGCCTCGTCGCCGGTGAGCGGCCCGCGCGCCGGCCACACGGAGAAGTCGGTGCGCGCGGAGGTGCGCCAGGCCGCGGGGGAGACCCGGGTCAGCCTGCCGGGGTCGAGGGCGGCCTGCGCGGCGGGGTTCTGGGCGTAGACCGGCGCGGCGGCGCCGTCGGGGCCCCAGCCGCGGCCCGGCAGGACGGCCAGCGCGCCGCCCACCGTGAGCGCGGCGGCCGCGGCGAGCACGGCCCTGGTGTGCCGGCGGCGGCGCACCGGATCGGTGGGCCGGGCTTGCAGCGAGCAGGCGTCGAACTCGGGGGAGGAGAGCAGTCCCGGGTGCGCGGGCACGCGGTTCGCCGCCGCCAGCGCGCCGCCCGGATCGGCCACCCCGGCGGACGCGAGCAGTCCGCAGACGTCCGGGTCGGCCAGCTTCTCCAGGCCGCGCAGCACATAGGCGGCCCGGGCCGGGCCGGACAGCGTCGACAGCCTCTGGTCCAGGGCGAGTTCGTCCGCGCCGCCGGAGTGCGGGAACAGCGTGAGGCCCCACACCCGCGGGAGCGTCGGCGACACGGGGACGAGGCGGGACAGGCCGCCGCGGGGGCGGGCCGCCGCCAGGGCCGAGCGCAGGACGCGTTCCCGCAGATAGGCGTAGCCGGGGTCGACCTCCCGGCCGGAGGTCTGCGCCGGGATCACCGACGGCCGTCGGCGGCCCCGGGGCAGGGCGCGCTGGACGAGGGCGTGTGCGGTCAGCACGCGGCGGCCGCGGCCGAGGCCCGGCGGCAGCACGAGGTAGGCGAGCCGGACCAGCCGGGGGTAGTGCTCGACGAGCGCGGCCTCGGCCTGCTCGACGGCGACCGGGCCGGCGCCGCCGGAAGGGGCCGCGTGACGTGGGGAGACATCCTGTGACTGCACGTCCGGGCCAACGAGCGAGCCGGTGGTTGGTCACCGCCGGACGGGTGGTTCACACCTCCGGTTCGACCAGGGCGCGGGCGTAGTTCGCCATCGACCGCTGGTAGCGCGGCAGATGCGGGGCGAGCGCGCCGAGCACCAGGGACAGCCCCTCGCGGTCGCGGCCGAGGCTGGACAGGCACAGGGCGAGACACGCCCGCACCGCGTCGTCCAACTCGTCGCCGGGCGCGTCCAGTTCGGGGGTGAGGAGGGTGACGCCCTGTTCGGCCTCGCCGATGTTCCGCAGCGAGCTGGACAGCTGGATCTTCGCCCGGCGCGCCTTGTACCGGCTCGCCGCGCCGAGTCCGCGCGCCAGCGCCTCGCGGTACAGCGGCACCGCCTTGTCCGAGTGACCGGTCGAGTCCCAGGCGCAGGCCCGCTCGAACAGGCCCAGCGGGTCGCCGTCCGGCAGTTCGGCGGCGAGCGCGTCGATCCGCGCGCGGAACTCGTGCGCGCGCTCCTCCGGATACGCGTCGAAGGCGGCCCAGGCGGCGGCCACGCGGTCTTCCCAGTCCTCGTTCACCGCGCCACCTTCGCACACCCGTGCGCACGCGGTCATCGGATTTGAGCGCATCGCGCGCGGGAGCCGTATCCGGGGGAACGGGGCACGCTGGGCACACCTGGACCGGAGGAACGGATGAGGCTGACGAGTGCGCTGCTGTGCGGGACGGCCGTACTGGCGCTGGCGGGCTGCGGCGCGGACCGGAGCGCCGACCCGGTGCCGCCCACCGCGACCGGCAGCCTGGAGCGCCTCGCCGCCGAGGTGCGGTGCAGACCCGACATGCAGACCGACGCCGACGAGATCCGCCAGGCCGTCTGCCGCACCGGCGCGGGGAGGTTCGTCCTCGCCACCTTCGCCACCGACCGCGGCCAGCGCGAGTGGATCGACGACGCGAAGGACTACGGCGGTCACTACCTGGTCGGCCGCAAGTGGGTGGCCGTGGGCGACGGCGGGGTGGTGGAGGCGCTGCGCGGCACGCTCGGCGGTGATCTGGAGACCGGCGCCGACCACCACGCGCACGGCGGCTGACACGGACCGCGGGCACGGCGAAGGCCGGTGACGGGAGGGGGATCGTCACCGGCCTTCTGTCCGGGGGCCGCGGTGGGATCAGGCGCAGTTCCGGCCGCGGTTGAGGCAGTCGGCGATCCTTTCGGCCAGACCGTCGCGCGTGACGCTGATGAAGTCGTCGTGGTCGGTGACCGCCTTGTGCAGCTGCTCCGGGAAGCCGTCCACCGCGTAGGCGTTCACCACCCGGCCGTCGCGCACGGCCGGCGGGTCGACGGCGTAGACGAGCCGCATCGTCAGCTGCGGGATCGTCTTGAACCCGGGCGGGCAGACCCCGCTCGCCGGGTCGGCGAAGGCCACGTGCGTGCGGTGGTTGGCGCTGTCGGTGTTCTGCCCGTCCCAGCAGTTCTGGAAGGCGAACGAGCGCACCACCCGGCTGCCCCGGGGGCAGATCGGGTACTGCTGTGTCAGCTGCACCTTGTTCTCGAAGCCGGTGCAGCTCCAGTGCGCGTTGGCGTTCACCGGGCCGTTGGTGGCGGCCTTGGCGTCACCGGTGATGACGCGCAGGAACCGCGGCATCGCGACGACCTTGGCCGCCGGGCTGCCCACGTACTTGATCTCGGCCTGGACCGGGGTCAGGACGCGGCCGACGTTGCCCTCCTTGCCGCCGCCGTCCCGGTCCTGGTCGAAGTCCCGGGAGCCGTCCTGGACGCGGACGACCGGCCAGTAGTACGCCGACAGGTCGGCGCGGTTGCGGCAGCTGGTGCCGCCCTGGAGGAACGTCCGGTTGTCGGCGAACGCGTCGACCTTCTGGTTGCCGACGTAGTCGTGCAGGTGGTGCGCGCCGTTGGCCACGCCGGGCGCCACGATCACGTTGTCGGTGTTGTGGTTCTTGTTGGCGTTCACACCGCAGCGGGTGGTGAACGTGCCCGTCGAGGCGGTGCGAAGCCTGGGCGGCTTGCCCTGGACGTTCGGTGCCACCTTGGTGATGTCCACGAAGTCGGCCGCGACGGGGCCGTTGCCGGCCTGCCCGCCGATGCCGCCCGGCGGCCGGCCCTCGTTCTGCTGACCTCCCTGGTTCTGCGAGCCGCCGGTGTTCTGCCGGCCTCCGCCGCCGTCTCGGCCGTCACCGCCCGCGGTGGTCCGGTCGGCGGTCTGCGCGGTGCAGGCGGCGAGCCGCCCCAATGTGTCGTCGAAGGAACCCCCGGCCCGCCGGACGTCGGTCCCGATCCGGTCGATCGCCGCCGCCCGCTTCTCCTTCAGCGGGCCGACGATGGCGTTCTGCACGAAGCCCGCGTCCTTGGCCTGCGCGTCCCGCGTGGCGGCGAGCCGGCTGTACGCCTCGGTGATCTGCCGGTCGAGGCCGGCCAGTTCGTTCGCCACGTCCCGGCGGGCCGCGTCCGGCACGTTCGTCAGCTGCTGGCCGACGTCCGGGCAGGAGACCGTGGTGACCCGCGCCGGCGCGGCCTTGGTCGCGTCGCCTCCCCACGACCGGTGGTCCGGTTCGTGCGCCGAGGCGTGGAAGTTCGCCCAGACCAGCCCGCCCCCACCGAGCGCTAAGACCGCCGCTGCGGCCACGGCCCTGGCGGCCGGCGGCGTACGGCGTTTTCGTGTGTTGCGTCCCATGGAACTCCTCTGACTTCCTCGTGGGGCGGCATCGGGCGCCCGACAGGAGTGAAGCGGCGCCCTTCCATACGGACGCCGCCCCCGAGGTGTTCACCGCTCGCCGGATTCCCCGCCGGAGCGCCGGAGCGCCGGACCGCCGGAGCGAAAGGTCCGGAGGGTCGGCGGGTCGGCGATCCTGGTCCAGACAGGCGAGCACCGCCGGCACGCGCCGGTTGTCGTCGTCGGAGACCTCCAGGCCCAGCTTGGCGAAGATGTCGGAGGTGTGCTTGGCGATCGCCCGTTCCGTCACCACCAGCTGCGCCGCGATGCCCGCGTCGGACCGGCCCTGCGCCATCAGCTCCAGCACCTCCCGCTCCCGCGGGGTGAGCCGGCCGAGCGGCGGGTCGCCGGCCGACCGCCGGGACAGCGACTGCTGGATCACCTGGGGGTCCATCGCCGTGCCACCGGCCGCGACCCGGCGTACGGCGTCCGCGAACTGCTCCGCGTCGAACACCCGATCCTTCAGCAGGTAGCCGATCCCGCCGTCGCCGTCGGCGAGCAGTTCACGCGCGCCGGCCGACCCGGTCACGGGGCGGAGCCCCACGTCAGGGGGTGGTGCCAGGTACACCCCCGGCCGTGCCCAGCACCCGGGCCTCCACCTCGGGGGCCAGGCCCGGGGCGGTCCGGTCCGGCCGCTGGGGCGCGGTGCCGCCGAGCGCCGTCAGCCAGCGCCAGGTGCCGTCCACCGTCTCGGTCACCGGACGGCAGAGCAGTCCCGTCGCGAGCGCCCGTGACACGTCCGCGCGGTGCAGCGCGTCGTACGGCTCGCCGCCCGGCGGCACCCACACCGGCAGCTCGGTCCACGGCTCGATCCCGGCGGCCAGCACCGTCTCCGGGTCGGTCCAGCACAGCTCGGCGTCCGCGCCGGTGGCGTCCAGGCAGGCCCGCAGCAGCTCGCCCACGGTGGTGTGGCCGGGCGGGCCCACCAGGTCGTACGGGCCGCTCAGGCCCTTCACCAGTGCGCCGAGCAGCCAGTCGGCGAGGTCGCGGACGTCGATGTACTGGAGCGGCAGCTCCCGGGGGCCGGGGGCGAGCACCGGGCCGCCGCGCGCGATCCGGGACAGCCACCAGGGCAGCCGGCCGACGTTCTCGTACGGGCCGAGGATCAGCCCGGCCCGGACCAGCAGCGTGTCCGCCGCGCCGAAGGCGCCGACGGCGGCCAGTTCGCCGCCGCGCTTGTCACGCGCGTAGTCGCTCGGCCCGGCGTCGGCGGCGGCGCCCTCGACCAGCGGCGCCTGCTCCGCGCCCCCGGGCGGCGGGGGCCAGGCGTACACCGACCGGCTGGAGACGTACGCGTACCGCCCGGCCCGGCCGCGCAGCAGCCGGGCCGCCTCGTGCACGGCGCGCGGGGCGGCCGACCAGGTGTCGACCACCGCGTCCCAGGCGCCGCCGTCCGCGGCGAGCGTGGCGAGACCGCCGGGCGCGGTGCGGTCGCCGCGCAGCGACCGCGCCCCGGCCGGGGGCCGGTGCCGTCCCCTGTTGAGGACGGTCACCTCCCAGCCGCGTGCGAGCGCGGCCTCCACGACGGTCCGCCCCACGAACTCCGTACCGCCCAGCACCAGAAGTCTCATGCCGGTGATCCTGCCCGGCCAAGGCCCGCGAGGGCGCGGCGGTCTGCCGACGGCAGAAGGGTCAGCGGCCGGTCGGCGGCGTGTACTTGTAGCCGACCCGGCGCACGGTCTGGATCGCCTGGCGGTGCCCGTCGCCCAGCTTGCGGCGCAGCCGGGCGATGTGGACGTCGACGGTGCGGCCGTCGCCGACGTGGCCGTACCCCCACACCGTGGTGACCAGCTGGTCGCGGGTGTGCACCCGGTTGGGGTGTGCCACCAGGTGCGCGAGCAGCTCGAACTCCAGGTAGGTCAGGTCGAGTTCACGGCCTTCGACGCTGGCGGTGCGCTGCACGGGGTCGATCCGCACCAGCGGGTCGGTGCCGGGCTCCGGCTCGGTCTCCGGCTGGTCCGGGACCGCGACCGGCAGGAACGGCGGCCGCTGGTCGGCCGGGACCAGCACCAGGTACCCGACCATCGGCGGCTGTCCCGGCAGGGCGGGCAGGGTGTGCTGCGGCGCGGGCAGCCAGGTGGCGCCCGGCGGCAGGAAGTCCGCGACGTCCACCACCTCGTCCCGGTCGACGGCACGCAGCCGGTGCCGCGTGCCGTTCGGGGCGGGGGTGGCCAGGGTGGCGGTGGAGAGGGAGCGGGTGGTCGCCATGAGAGGTCAGCTCTTTCACGCGAGGAGTTCGTCGGAAGGTGCGGCGGCTCCGATTCGTGGTCGGACGCGCCGGCGGACGTACGTCGTGTCGCGCTGGCCGAAGGCCGGGGTGTACGGCTTTAAAGGGCCCGCGCGTTCGTCGCGCGGCAACACACCCGGTCGAAGTCGTGGTGCTGACGGGAAGGCCAGAACGGCTCGAGGTCATGGCGACCCGTCGCGGTGATCTGCTGGAAGCTGGCCATGGGCCCATTGAAGCAGAGGCGCGCGGCGGGCAGGAGTCTTCTCTCACTGCTTGGACGCTTCCTTGGTGTGGACTTGACGTTGCGTCCACCCTCGAACCGGCCTTCCCGCCCTGGTCAGCGGCCTTTTAGGGGTGGACGGCGTCCGGATCGGCGTCTCACCCCTCGGACAGCGCGGCTCGTCCGTCCACCGGCGCGGTCGCCAACGGCCGCCGTAGGGAGGCCCGCTGGGCCGGTCCTCACGCGTGGAGGCCGGGTACGCGACGGGGGCCGGGTACGCGACGGAGGCGCCCGCCGTCACGGCGGGCGCCTCCGGTCGGTGCGGGACGGATCAGACCTGGCCGGCCTTCTCCAGCGCGGTGCAGCAGGTGTCCACCATCAGGCGGGTCACCACGTACGGGTCGACGTTGGCGTTCGGGCGGCGGTCCTCGATGTAGCCCTTGCCGTCCTTCTCGACCTGCCACGGGATGCGGACCGAGGCACCGCGATCCGAGACGCCGTAGGAGTACTGGTCCCACGGGGCGGTCTCGTGCAGACCGGTCAGGCGCTCGTCGATGCCGGCGCCGTAGTTCTTCACGTGGTCCAGCGGCTTGGAGCCCTCACCGAGCGACTCGCACGCGGTGATGATGGCGTCGTAGCCCTCGCGCATGGCCTTGGTGGAGAAGTTGGTGTGCGCGCCCGCGCCGTTCCAGTCGCCCTTGACCGGCTTCGGGTCGAGGGTCGCGGAGACGCCGAAGTCCTCGGCGGTGCGGTACAGCAGCCAACGGGCCACCCACAGCTGGTCGGAGACCGCCAGCGGGGCCAGCGGGCCGACCTGGAACTCCCACTGGCCGGGCATGACCTCGGCGTTGATGCCGGAGATGCCCAGGCCCGCCTTGAGGCAGTTCTCCAGGTGCGCCTCGACGACGTCACGGCCGAAGATCTCGTCGGCGCCGACACCGCAGTAGTAGCCGCCCTGCGGGGCCGGGAAGCCGTTCTCGGGGAAGCCCAGCGGACGGGAGCCGGCGAAGAAGGTGTACTCCTGCTCGATGCCGAAGACGGGCTCCTGCGCGGCGAACCGCTCGGCGACCTCAACCAGCGCGGCCCGGGTGTTGGACGCGTGCGGCCGCAGGTCCGTGTCCAGGACCTCGCACAGCACCAGGACGTCGTCGCCGCCGCGGACCGGGTCCGGGCAGCTGAAGACCGGCTTGAGCACGAGGTCCGAGGAGTGGCCCTGGGCCTGGTTGGTGGAGGAGCCGTCGAAGCCCCACAGCGGCAGCGCGTCGAGACCGGCGAACGCACCCGTGATGATCTTCGTCTTGGAACGGAGCTTGGCCGTCGGCGTGGTGCCGTCGATCCAGATGTACTCGGCCTTGAAGGTCACGGGGGCCACATCCTTCGGAGTGGGTCGGGCGCACCCGCACGGGTGCCGCTGCGCTGCGGCACCGGGGCACCGCTCGATCTGCCGCGCAGCCTGTCAACAGGCCGTTTCCCGTCCGTTGCCCGTAGGTGAACCCCGTGTTACCCGGACGTTCTGTGGTGCGGGTCACGGCGCCGGGCCCCGCCGGGTCCCGCCAGGTGCCGCCGGGTGCGACGGCGGCGGGCGGCTCCGGGTCGTGTACGGCGCCGGCGGGGCGCTCCGGGTCGCGTACGGCGGAGTGCCGGTGCGACCCGTCGGGCTGACCTTCGTCGCAAGGGAGGCGGGCCCCTTCAGCCCTTGTTGTGGGCGAGGGCCTCGCGTACCGCCTCCTCGCTGCGTGCCACCAGGGCCGTTCCGTCGTCCGCGGTGATGATCGGCCGCTGGATGAGCCCCGGGTGCTCGGCGAGCGCGGCGATCCACCGGTCCCGCGCGCCCTCGTCCCGCGGCCACTCCTTGAGCCCCAGCTCCTTGGCCGCCGCCTCCTGGGTGCGGGTGATGTCCCACGGTTCGAGGTCAAGCCGCTCCAGTACGGCCCTGATCTCGTCCGCGCTCGGCACGTCCTCCAGATACCGCCGGACGGTGTACTCGGCCCCCTCGGCGTCGAGCAGGGTGATGGCGCTGCGGCACTTGGAACAGGCCGGGTTGATCCAGATCTCCATGGGGGACACCGTACTCAGCGCCGGCTCTGTTCGATTTAGCGACACCTCGCCGGTACCACCGTCACCGCTGGTGACAGGGTTTCAAATTCCGCGCCCACCTGGGATTTCGTGCGCCTTCGCGCCCCTGTGATTGTCAGTGCCCGCCGGTAGACTGGAAGCAGTGTTCGAGGAAGTCGCCGGAGCCCCGGGGACTGCCTGACCGCGACAGGAGGATGCCCGTGCCCGCTGCCGCCCTGAAGCCGAAGCCGTTGCCGACCCAGTCCACCGCCCAGCGTCCCGTGCTGTTCGACTCGCCCTACGAGCCCGTGGCGAAGCGACCGCTGCCGGCCGGACGGCCGCGCGAGTGGTACGTCACGCACAACCGGCGTCTGAAGGCCATGCGCCTCGCCATAGCCCTGCTGGACTCCGGGACCTATCTGCCGGACCAGGCCCGGAACGAGACGATCCGCGACACGGCCGAGCGGATCGGGATGCGGCCCCCCTCCGACACCACGTGCCACATGGTGCGGGCGCTGATGCGTTACGCCCGCTGAGCGCCCGGCGGCCCGGCGGCCGTGACCGTGCCTGCCTCGCGGGCCGCACGAGACCGTGCCGCCGGGATCGCCGGGGCCGCTTACGGCGGTCCGTCCGCCGCCGGTCACCCCTCCAGCAGCGCCGTCACGAACGCCCGGCGGTCCTCGGCGTGATCGCGGAACCACAGGCCCAGCATGTGCTCGGCGTCGGGGAGTTCCAAGCGTGTGTACCGGGCGCGGGCCGACAGGGCCTCCTGCACGGCCTCCGTCACCTCCGGCGGGATGATCGTGTCCGTGCCCGGGACCGCCAGCACCGCGCGGCCCCCGTACGACCGCAGTGCCTCCAGGGCGGGGGAGCGCCGCCAGCCGTCCGGGGTGCGGATCAGCTCCGAGAAGCGGCTGTCACCCGTGCCGAACGGGACCTCCCAGGCGGCGGACGAGTAGACGGCGGGCGCGCACAGGCCCACCGCCGCCACCCGGCCCCGGTAGTGCCGCACCAGGTCCGCGACCGTCTGGCCGCTCATGCTGAAGCCGACCAGGACCAGCGGGTCGTCCGCCGGGGCGTGCGCGTCGAGCACCGCCACCGCCTGCTCGTACCGCCGGCGCAGGCTCAGCTCCGCGAGCGCGCCCGTGCTGTCGCCGTGCCCGGAGAAGTCGAACGCCAGGGCGCGGCAGCCCCGGGCGGCGAAGTCGGCGACCAGCGGCAGCAGCCGCTCCTTGCTGCCGTTGCCGGCCCCGTGCAGCAGCACCGCGGTGGCCCGGCCGGCCGGGCCGGCGCCCACCACGCTGAGCCGCTCGCCGTCGTACGCGTGCGTGAAACCCGTGAGTCCGTCGGTGAGTTCGTTCATGCGGGCCATTCACTCACGACCGCTCGCGCGCCCGCCGGAAAACGGGATGCACCGGCCTTCCCGCCCTCCCTACGCTGAACAAACAGAGGCGAAACAGACACCCTCCGCTCCTCCCCGCTCACCACTCACCCGACGGAGGTCCGTCATGCGTGGCATCCTCGCGACCGGGACCGTCGTCCTGGTCGCCCTCGGATTCGGAAACCCGCTCTGGTGGCTCGCCGCCGTCGCGCTGCTGTACCTGTGCGCGACACACGGGCGTGGCTCGCCCGGAGCCGCCCCGCCCACGGCCCCCGGCACCCCGCCCGACAGCTACCGGGCGTACCGGGAGCGCCGGGACCGGCAGGCCGGGTGGGAGCGCCGCTACCGCCGTGAGCGGCCCTTCGAGGCCCGGCGGCAGCAGCGCGAGAAGGCACGGTGAACGAAGGCGCCGCCGGCCGTCACAGGCCGGGGGCGCCCCACACCGGGAACCAGCGGCCCAGGTCCTGCTCGATCCGCAGGTCGTCGGCGAGGGCCGTCTTCAGCTGGAGCTCCAGCGCGGTGTCCCGCCGCTCGGCGGCACCGGGCAGCGGGGCGAACGGATAGAACGTGCCGCGCTTGTAGAGGTACACCAGCGCGAGTCCGCGGCCGGTGCCGTCCGTGAAGGAGGCCAGGGAGCAGAGCAGTTGCGGGCCGAAGCCGTTGACCTCCAGCGAGCTGTTCACCGCGTGCAGGTCGTTGACCAGGTCCGGCAGCTCGCCGGGGGAGCGCCGGGACACCAGCCAGGTGTAGCCGTAGGCGTCCCGGCTCAGCTCCACCGGCGGGCCGGCGCGGTCGCTGTCCGCGTCCAGCAGCGCCCGTACCTCGCGGTGGATCTGCTCGAAGGCCGGCCCCTCCACGGTGGCGAAGCACACCGCCCCGCTCCCGGTCGGTGTGAACCCGGCCGTCACCTCCAGCGTCACGGCCGCCCCCGGCAGGGCGAACAGCTGGTCGAGGTCGGGCGTGACCGGCTTGGTCCGGCCCAGCAGGATGTCCAGCAGTCCCAAGGGTCAGCCCGCCTTACCGGGTGTGGCGGCCTCGCCCAGCTCCGCCGAGATCCGGCCGAGCTGCGCGAGCCGCTGCTCCAGGGTCGGGTGGGTGGAGAAGAAGCGCTCGATGCCGGGCTCCCGGCCGGTCGCCGGGGTGAAGTAGAACGCGTTGAACGCCTGGGCCGTCCGCAGGTCCTTGGTCGGGATGCGCGCGATCTCCCCCGACACCTTGGTGAGCGCCGCCGCCAGCGCCGAGGGCCGGCCGGTCAGGTGCGCCGCCGCGCGGTCGGCGGCCAGCTCCCGGTACCGGGACAGGGCCCGGATCAACAGGAAGCTGAGCGCGTACACGGCCGCCGAGACGCCGATCACGGCGGCGAAGACGGCGGCGGTGTTCTGGTCCCGGCGGCCCCCGCCGAACACCTGCGAGTAGAAGGCGAACCGCACGACCAGCCCGGCGATCACCCCGAGGAAGGACGCCACCGTGATCACGGCGACGTCCTTGTGCGCGACGTGCGACAGCTCGTGCGCCAGCACGCCCTCCAGCTCGGCGGGGTCCAGTCGCCGCAGCAGCCCCGTGGTCACACAGACCACGGCGTGGTCCGGACTCCGCCCGGTCGCGAACGCGTTCGGCATGTCCAGCTCGGACACGGCGACCACCGGCACCGGCATGTCGGCGATCGCGCACAGCCGGTCGACGACCGCGTGCAGCTCGGGATACTCCGCGCGCTCCACCGTCCGGCCGCGCATCGCGAACAGGGCGATCCGGTCGGAGAACCAGAACTGCGCCACGAACATCGCCCCGATCAGGACGACGACCAGCAACCAGGACCTCAGCAGCACGATCAGTGCGGCGACGAAGCCCACGTACAGCAACCCGAGCAGGAACAGCGTCAGGCCCATGCGCGCGGTCAGCCCTCGATCGCTCCGGAACCGGCTCTGCATCTTGCATCACCCCGCAGTCAGGCACTCGTCCCGCTGTCCAGTGTGCACCTGCCGATGCCCATGACGGGGTTCCGAACGCCCCCAGGACCAGCAAAGGGTCCCTGTGCGTCACCGGGGGACCGCCGTGCGTCAGACCGGCGGGGCGCTGATGGCGGCGTCTAGTAGGGAGAGCGCAGCTGGGCGTAGCCCAGCAGCACGATCACCACGGCCACACAGCCGAGCACCACGGCCGTGGAGACCCAGGACGACCGGCGCGGTGCGGGGTCCGGGTCGGCGCGGAAGGGCATCGGGGCCGGCGGGTTCTCCTTCCAGCGGGCGGCGAGCATCCGGGCCCGGGCGGAGGGCTCCTTGTGCTCGGCTGAGTTCGCCCATCTGTGATCGAACTCGTGCTCCCAGTTGTCCTGTTCGGGCATCCCCGTTCAACCTCTCTTGTCCGGCACAGTTCGGAGGCATGATCCTCCGACAATAGGAAGTCTGAGAAGCGGGAATGGTTGCACGGACGGCCGGAAGTCGGTGCGCCGTCGGCCGGCCCGAAGCATGTCCGGAACTGCGGGTCGCATGACATTGCCGCCATGCGGGGCGGCTTCTAGCGTGGACGTCGTACCCGTGAACCACTCGAGAAAGGGCTGTCATGCCCAGCACAACCCTGCGCGCGCTCAACGACCTCGACGGGACGCCGGCCGCGCTCGCCGCGTCGACGCTGATCCTGGTCGACTACCAGAACACCTACACGCGGGGCGTGATGGAGCTGGAGGGCTGGGAAGCGGCCCTGGACGCCGCGGCCGACCTGCTGGCCAGGGCGCGGGCCGCGGGGGCGCGGGTCGTGCACGTGATCAACGACGGCGGCGAGGGCACCCCGTACGACATCCGCGCCGAGATCGGGCAGATCCACCCCCGGGTCGCCCCCGTCGACGGCGAGCCCGTCGTCGTCAAGGGCGCCCCGAACGCGTTCGTCGACACCGACCTCGCCGAGCACGTGGACGCCGCCGGGAACCAGGACGTGGTGGTCGCCGGTTTCATGACCCACATGTGCGTGCTGTTCACGGCGCAGGGCGCCTTCCTGCGCGGCAACCGCCCCACCGTGGTGGCCGACGCCTGCGCGACCCGCCCCCTGGGCACCGCGGTGGCCGAGGTGACCGCCGAACAGCTCCACCACAGCGCGCTCGCCACCGTCGGCGACCTCTACGGAGTGGTCGTACCGACCGCGTCCGACCTGGGCTGAGCCCCGGGAGACAAACGGCCGGGGCCCCGCCGCTCCCGAAGGAGAGCGGCGGGGCCCCGGTGGCGCCGAGGGGCGTCCGTCACACGTCGAAGTACAGCTCGAACTCGTGCGGGTGCGGGCGCAGCTGGAGCGGGGCGATCTCGTTGGTGCGCTTGAGGTCGATCCACGTCTCGATCAGGTCGGACGTGAACACGTCGCCCTGCAGGAGGAACTCGTGGTCGGCCTCCAGCGCGTCGAGGACGGCGTTCAGCGAGGTCGGGACCTGGGCGACGTTCGCGTGCTCCTCGGGAGCCAGCTCGTAGAGGTCCTTGTCGATCGGCTCGGCCGGCTCGATCTTGTTCTTGATGCCGTCCAGGCCCGCGAGGAGCAGGGCGGAGAAGGCCAGGTACGGGTTGCCGGAGGAGTCGGGCGCGCGGAACTCGACGCGCTTGGCCTTCGGGTTGGAGCCGGTGATCGGGATGCGCATCGCGGCGGAGCGGTTGCGCTGCGAGTACACCAGGTTGATCGGCGCCTCGAAGCCCGGCACCAGACGGTGGTAGGAGTTCACCGTCGGGTTGGTGAAGGCCAGCAGCGACGGGGCGTGCTTGAGGATGCCGCCGATGTAGTAACGGGCCGTGTCCGACAGGCCCGCGTAGCCGGCCTCGTCGTAGAACAGCGGGTCGCCGTTGCTCCACAGCGACTGGTGCACGTGCATGCCCGAGCCGTTGTCACCGAAGATCGGCTTCGGCATGAAGGTCGCGGTCTTGCCGTTGCGCCAGGCCACGTTCTTCACGATGTACTTGAAGAGCTGGAGGTCGTCGGCGGCGGCCAGCAGGGTGTTGAACTTGTAGTTGATCTCCGCCTGGCCGGCGGTGCCCACCTCGTGGTGCTGGCGCTCGACCTTCAGGCCCTGCTTGTCCAGCTCGAGAGAGATCTCGGCGCGCAGGTCGGCGAAGTGGTCGACCGGCGGCACCGGGAAGTAGCCGCCCTTGTAGCGGACCTTGTACCCGCGGTTGTTCTCCACGGCACCGGTGTTCCAGGCACCCGCCTCGGAGTCGATGTGGTAGAAGGACTCGTTGGCCGAGGTGGCGAAGCGCACGCTGTCGAAGACGTAGAACTCGGCCTCGGGACCGAAGTACGCGGTGTCGGCGATACCGGTCGACGCCAGGTACGCCTCCGCCTTCTTCGCCACGTTGCGCGGGTCACGGGAGTACTGCTCGCCCGTGATCGGGTCGTGGATGAAGAAGTTGACGTTGAGGGTCTTGTCCCGGCGGAACGGGTCGACACGCGCGGTGGACAGGTCGGCACGGAGAGCCATGTCGGACTCGTGGATGGCCTGGAAACCACGGATCGACGATCCGTCGAAGGCCAGCTCCTCGTCCGGGTCGAACGCCTCGACGGGCACCGTGAAGTGCTGCATGACGCCCGGCAGGTCGCAGAAGCGGACGTCGACGAACTTGACGTCCTCGTCCGCGATGAACTTCTTGGCCTCGTCGGCGTTCTGGAACATCCAGCTCCTCCTACTCCCGACCGTCCGCGCCGGGGTGGTAGATCGTTCGTGCGGCCAGTGCGGTGGCACACGCTGGTCCCGACCCTAAGGACGGGTGATTTCTCGGGCGTGACCCGTTTGTTTCGCAGAAGTTAACCAGCCACCTGTCCACCGTAGCCCCGACCCACCCCTGTGCGTAGTGCCCGAAACCGGGCGCAGTACCGTGGTGGGGTGGACAACAGGCAGGCAATCGGGTCGTGGCTCTCCGGACCGCGCGCGGCCATGGAGGACGCGGGCGCCGACTTCGGGTACCGGGGCGAGCAGCTCGGTCTCCCGGAGCACGGACCCGACTCGATCGCGCGGCCCGGTCGGCGGCTGGGCGCGCTCGCGGTGGACTGGGCGCTCTGCCTGCTGATCGCATACGGCCTCATCGCGGACAGCTACCACGACGCCGCCCAGGTCTGGGCGCCGCTGCTGCTGTTCGTCCTGATGGTGCTCACGCTCGGTACGGTCGGCTTCACCCCCGGCAAGCGCCTCTTCGGCCTGCGCGTGGTCGCGCTGGAGACCGGCCGGATCAGCCCGCCGCGCGCCCTGCTGCGCACCGTGCTGTTCTTCCTCGCCATCCCGCCCCTGGTCTGGGACCGCGACGGCCGCGGCCTGCACGACCGGCTGGCGAAGACCGTCGAGGTGCGGATCTGACGCGACGGCCGCGGCCCTGAGGGACCGCGCCCGCGGCGGACCCCCGGTGTGACCCGCCCGGTTGTCGGCCGGACGGGTCACACCGTCCGCGCGCTCAGCGGGTCCGCAGCACCGCCGTCAGCACCTTCCGCAGCGCGGCCTCCGGGTCGGGCACGGCCCCGGACGCGCGCCAGGCGACGAACCCGTCCGGCCGCACCAGCACCGCCCCGTCGGCGCTCGTGCCGTGCGCCGCCGCCCAGTCGGTGCCGCCGCCGGGCCCCTGCGCGTCGTACGTCAGGTCGGCGTCCGCCCCCGTGCCGATCCGGTGGGCTTCCAGTCGTACCCCGTCCGCGGCGGCGATGCGCCGGGCGGCGTCGTGCCAGGCGGTGCCCGCGGCCGTGCCGGCGTCGCTGAGCAGCACCAGCGACCGCTCGTAGAGGTCGATCGTGGAGAGCCGTTCACCCGCCCGGCGCAGCCACAGGTGCGGGGCCCGGCTGCCCGGCTCCCCGGTCAGCCGCACCTCGTCGGGCACGACCGGCTGGGCCGGGTCGGCGTCCAGGACCGCGCCCTCCAGGTAGCGGTAGCACAGGACGACCGGGAGGATGCCGCTGCGCGGCCCGGCGCCGACGCCCGGGGTCGGGGCGAAGCCGGGGTGGCTGTGCTCCACCGAGCGGGCCGAGGCGCGGGCGCTGGTGGCCAGGGCGACGGGCCGGCGCTCGGTGTCGTAGGTCTCCAGCAGGCCGGGGCCGGCCCAGCCGTCGAGGATGGCGGACAGCTTCCAGGCCAGGTTGTGCGCGTCCTGGATGCCGGTGTTCGAGCCGAACGCGCCGGTCGGGGACATCTCGTGGGCGGAGTCCCCGGCGAGCAGCACCCGTCCGGCCGTGTACCGCTCGGCGACGCGCTCGGCCGCGCGCCAGGACGCCTTTCCGGTGATCTCGACGTCGAGGCCGGGCACGCCGACGGCCAGCCGGATGTGCCGCTGGAGCCGTTCCTCGGTGAACTCCTCCAGTGTCTCGCCCTGCTCCGGGTGCCAGGGGGCGTGGAAGACCCAGTGCTCCTTGTTGTCGACGGGCAGCAGGGCGCCGTCGGCCTCGGGGCTGGTGAGGTAGCAGCAGATGAAGCGGCGGTCGCCCACGGTCTCGGCGAGCAGCTTGGAGCGGAAGGTGACGCTCACGTTGGCGAAGAGGTCGCCGGGGCCGCTCTGCCCGATGCCGAGCCGGCGCCGCACGGGGCTGCGCGGGCCGTCGCAGGCGACCAGGTAGTCCGCGCGGACCGTGTACAGCTCGTCGCTGTCACGGTCCCGGACGAACGCCGTCACTCCTTCGGGGTCCTGTGAGATGGACTCCAGCTCGTGGAAGTAGCGCAGGTCGCCGCCGAGCGCCCGGGCCCCCTTCAGCAGCACCGGCTCCAGGTCGTTCTGGCTGCACAGGCACCACGCCGTGGGGCTGAACCTGGCGAGTCCGCCGCCCGGGTCGATGTGCCGGAACAGCCATTCGCCGGCGTCGCCGGCCAGCGTCGGCGTCTGGAGGATGCCGTGGTTGTCCGCGAGGAGCGAGGCCGCCGCCTTGATGTCCGGCTCGATGCCGGCCACCCGGAACAGCTCCATCGTCCGCAGGTTGTTGCCGCGGCCACGTGGGTGGATCGAGGTCCCGGAGTGCCGCTCGACGAGCATGTGCGGTACGCCGAGACGGCCCAGGAACAGGGAGAGGGACAGGCCCACCAGCGAGCCGCCCACGACGAGGACGGGCACCTGGTGATCGGCTTTCTGCTGCATCGAGGCTCCAGGGGCAGGGATCGGGATGGAGGGGCGCATCGGTGTTTGTGTGCCCTGTGGGACGGCTTTCGCGTGCTCAATCACCCACGTGGTTCACGCGAGTCGCGCGCAGCGGGAGAAGCGGCACAGGATCAAGAAGCGCTGACGTCGCGTCGTTCGGCCGCCGGCGTCCGCCTCTGCCCCCGTGAAGGAGATGTGCGCAGCATGACCACCATGTCGGAAAAGCTCTCGGACCAGTTGACGCGCCAGTCGAAACGGGTCTCCCAGTCCGTGTTCGACGGCTCCCGCCTCCGGGTCGTCCTGCTCGTGGACGTCTACGACGGCGCCCAGCAGCAGTTCCTCGAGGCCTATGAACAGCTGTGCAACCAGGTGGCGCAGGTGCCCGGCCACGTCAGCGACCAGCTGTGCCAGTCGATCGAGAATCCCTCCCAATGGCTGATCACCAGCGAGTGGGAGAGCGCCCCGCCCTTCCTCACCTGGGTGAACAGCGAGGAACACGTCCGGATGGTGGAACCGCTGCACAGCTGCGTCCGGGACACCCGGTCGCTGCGCTTCCACGTCGTCCGCGAGACGGGCGGGGACGCCGCCGCCTCCGCCTCGCGCCGCCGGCTCCAGACGTCCCCCAGGATCGGCGACGGGGTGATCCGGCACGCGCTGACCTTCACGGTCCGGCCGGGCAGCGAGCCGGAGGTCAAGAGGATCCTCGCGGACTACGCCTCGCCCCGGGCGAAGGTGGACGAGACCACCCGGCTGTGCCGGACCTCCCTGTTCATGCACGGCAACCGGGTGGTGCGGGCCATCGAGGTGCGCGGCGACCTGCTCGCGGCGCTGCGCCACGTCGCCCGGCAGCCCGAGGTGCGGGCCGTCGAGGAGGCGATCAACCCGTACCTGGAGCAGGAGCGGGACCTCGACGACCAGGAGTCCGCGCGGGTGTTCTTCACCCGGGCGGCGCTGCCCGCCGTGCACCACGTCACCGCGGACGAGCTGCCCGAGGGCGAGCGGCTGGCCCAGTACTACCCGGCCCGGCCGGGTGACGGCATGCGGCTGGCGGAACTGCTCGCCCAGCACGACGAGGCGGCGGCGGAGGACCCGGACGGCCCGGTGCTGCGCAGCACGATCTTCCAGCGCGACGACGTCGTCGTCCGGCTGGTCGACGTACGCCCCGGCTCCGGCCCGCGGGCCGCCACGCCGGAGCCCGGACGGCAGGCCGCGCTGAGCGCCCTGCTGGACGGCGAGCCCGTGGGCATGGACCTCGTCACCGACCGCCGCTCGCCCGACGCCTGACCCCGCAGGCCGGCACACCAACGGAGGAACGCCGTGATCACACCCCTTCCGAAGATCGTGGACCTCAGCGAGATCGAGCCCAACACCCGGCGCGGCGGCGATCTGCGCGCCATGCTCACCCCGACGACGTCCGGCGCCACCAGCGGTTTCATGGGCGTGGCCATCATCCAGCCCGGCGACCGCATCGGTGAGCACTACCACCCCTACTCCGAGGAGTTCGTCTACGTCGTCTGCGGGCAGCTGGAGGTGGACCTGGACGGCGAACCGCACCCGCTGCGGCCCGAGCAGGGCCTGATGATCCCCATCGACATGCGGCACCGCTTCCGCAACGTCGGCAACGTGGAGGCGCGGATCGTCTTCCACCTGGGCCCGCTCGCCCCGCGGCCGGCCCTCGGCCACGTCGACACCGAGGAGACGGAGGCCGTCGCCGTCGCCGCCGCGCAGGCCGGCCGGGAACAGGTCCGCTCATGACCCGGCGCGTGGCGGTCACCGGCATAGGCGTCGTCGCTCCGGGCGGGATCGGCGTACCGGCGTTCTGGGACCTGCTGGCCGACGGCCGTACCGCGACGCGGGGCATCACCTTCTTCGACCCGGCCGGACTCAGGTCCCGGATCGCCGCCGAGTGCGACTTCGATCCCGCCGCGCACGGCCTGGACGCCGAGCAGGTCCAGCGGGCCGATCGGTACATACAGTTCGCGCTGGTCGCGGGCGAGGAGGCGGTGCGGGACTCCGGTCTCGACCTGGCCCGGGAGGACCCCTGGCGGGTCGGTGTCTCCCTGGGCACCGCCGTCGGCGGCACCACCCGGCTGGAGCACGACTACGTCCTGGTCAGCCACCGCGGTCAGCGCTGGGACGTCGACCACGCCGAGGCGGAGCCGCAGCTGCACCGGGCGTTCTCGCCGAGCACCGTGGCCTCCGCGGTGGCGGAACGATTCGGCGCCCAGGGGCCGGTGCAGACCGTCTCCACCGGCTGCACCTCCGGACTGGACGCCGTCGGGTACGCCTTCCACACCGTCCAGGAGGGCCGGGCCGACATATGCGTCGCGGGGGCCTCGGACTCCCCGATATCCCCGATCACCATGGCCTGCTTCGACGCCATCAAGGCCACGTCACCGAACAACGACGACCCCGCCCACGCCTCCCGGCCCTTCGACAACAACCGTGACGGCTTCGTCATGGGCGAGGGCGGCGCCGTGCTCGTCCTGGAGGAACTGGAGCACGCCCGGGCCCGCGGTGCCCATGTGTACTGCGAGTTCGGCGGCTACGCCACCTTCGGCAACGCGTACCACATGACCGGCCTGACCAAGGAGGGCCTGGAGATGGCGCGGGCCATCGAGACCGCCCTCGACCAGGCGCGGCTCGACCCGACGGCGATCGACTACGTCAACGCGCACGGCTCCGGCACCCGGCAGAACGACCGCCACGAGACCGCGGCCGTGAAACGGGCGCTCGGCCACCACGCCTACGACACTCCGATGAGCTCCATCAAATCCATGGTGGGGCACTCCCTCGGGGCGATCGGCGCCATCGAACTGGTCGCCTGCGTGCTGGCCCTCGCCAAGCAGGTCGTACCGCCGACCGCGAACTACGAGATCCCCGACCCCGAGTGCGACCTGGACTACGTCCCGCGCGTCGCCCGCGAACGGAAGCTGGGCAGCGTGCTCTCCGTGGGCAGCGGGTTCGGTGGCTTCCAGTCCGCGGTGATCCTGACCCGGCCGAGGGAGTGAGGACACGATGAGCGAACCGAAGGACCGGCACGCGGCCGTCACCGGAATCGGGGTGGTCGCGCCCAACGGCACCAGCACCGACACCTTCTGGAAGGCGACCCAGGAGGGCCTCAGCGTCCTCGACCGGGTCACCCGCGAGGGCTGTGAGCACCTTCCGCTCAAGGTGGCCGGTGAGGTCCGCGCCTTCGACCCGGCCGCGACGATCGAGGAGCGCTTCCTCGTCCAGACCGACCGGTTCACGCACTACGCCATGGCCGCGGCCGACTTCGCGCTGGAGGACGCCCGGCTCGGGCCGTCCGGCATCCCCGACGCGCCGTACTCCATCGGCGTGGTCACCGCCGCCGGCTCCGGCGGCGGCGAGTTCGGCCAGCGCGAACTCCAGCGACTGTGGGGCAAGGGCAGCCGGTTCGTCGGGCCGTACCAGTCCATCGCCTGGTTCTACGCCGCGAGCACCGGCCAGGTCTCCATCCGCCGCGGCTTCAAGGGGCCCTGCTCGGTCGTCGCCTCCGACGAGGCCGGCGGTCTGGACGCCCTCGCCCACGCGGCCCGGGCGGTGCGGCGCGGCACCGACGTGATCGTGGCCGGCTCCACCGAGGCCCCGCTCGCGCCGTACTCGATGGTCTGCCAGCTCGGTTACGACGAGCTGAGCCGGGAGGCGGACCCCTCCCGGGCCTACCGCCCGTTCACCGAGGCGGCGTGCGGGTTCGTGCCGGCCGAGGGCGGCGCGATGCTCGTCGTGGAGGCGGCGGACACCGCCCGGGAACGCGGCGCCGAGATCCGGGCCGTCGTCGCCGGCCACGGCGCCACCTTCACCGGCGCCTCCCGCTGGGCGGCCTCCCGGGAGGGCCTCGCGCAGGCCGTCCGGCAGGCGCTGCGGGAGGCGGAGTGCGCCCCGGAGGAGATCGACGTCGTCTTCGCCGACGCCCTCGGGGTGCCGGAGGCGGACCGGGCCGAGGCGCTGGCGCTCGCCGACGTCCTCGGCGGGCACGGCGGACGGGTGCCGGTCACCGCCCCGAAGACCGGGATCGGCCGCGGCTACTGCGCGGCCCCCGTGCTGGACACCGCGGCGGCCGTGCTGGCGATGGAGCACGGCCTGATCCCGCCGACGCCGAACGTCTTCGACGTCTGCCACGACCTCGACCTCGTGACGGGCCACGCCCGCGTCGCCGAACTGCGCACGGCACTGGTCCTCAGCCGCGGGCTCATGGGGTCGAACTCGGCGCTGGTGCTGCGACGCGGCAGCACGCAGTGAGGACAGCAAAGGAGGAGAACAACATGCCGCAGATCACCGTGGAAGAACTCGCCGCGCTGATGAAGAAGGCCGCCGGGGTCACCGTCAGCCCGGAGCAGCTCAAGGACAAGCCGGACACCGGCTTCGACGTCCTCGGCGTCGACTCGCTGGGCCTGCTCGGCATCGTCGGCGAGCTGGAGAACGCGCACGGCACCCCGATGCCGGTCGACGCGGAGCGCTGCAAGACGCCGCAGCAGTTCCTCAACCTCGTCAACACCACCCTGATGGCAGGAGCCTGAAGATGGCAGGACACACCCAGAACGAGATCACCATCGCCGCCCCGCTGGACCTGGTCTGGGACATGACCAACGACCTGGAGCGCTGGCCGCAGCTGTTCAGCGAGTACGCGGCGGTGGAAATCCTCAAGCGGGAGGGCGAGAAGACGACGTTCCGGCTGACCATGCACCCGGACGAGAACGGCACCGTCTGGAGCTGGGTCTCCGAGCGCGAGCCGGACCGCGCGTCCCGCACCGTGCGGGCGCGCCGGGTGGAGACCGGCCCGTTCGACCACATGGACATCCACTGGCGGTACGAGGAGGTGCCCGCCGGCACCCGGATGGTCTGGACCCAGGACTTCGCGATGAAGCCGGAGGCGCCGGTCGACGACGACTGGATGACCGACAACATCAACAAGAACTCCAAGGTCCAGCTCGCCCTGATCCGGGACAAGATCGAGAAGGCGGCGGCCGGCCGGCGGCCCGCCCCGGCCCTGGCCGACTGAGCCGGACGACAGGAGACGACCGTGCACCAGGCCCTGATCGTCGCCCGCATGGCCCCGGGCTCCGCCCCCGACATCGCCAAGGTGTTCGCGGAGTCGGACCGGGGGGAGCTGCCGCACCTCGTCGGTGTGGTCCGGCGCAGCCTCTTCCAGTTCGGCGACGTGTACATGCACCTGATCGAGTCGGAGCGGGAGCCCGGACCGGCCATCGCCAAGGTCACCTCGCACCCCGAGTTCCAGGGGGTCAGCGAGCGGCTGTCGGCGTACGTCAGCGCGTACGACCCTCAGACCTGGCGGTCCCCGAAGGACGCCATGGCACAGCGCTTCTACCTCTGGGAGCGCGACCCCGGCGCCTGATCCCTCGTCCGGACCACCGGTGCCGGGCCCGCGTCCGACGCGGACCCGGCACCGGTGCGCCGTGGGGGAGTGCGCTCACGCGGGGACCATGCAGTCGAACGCGTGCAGGAAGGGGTTGACCGGCTGGACGTCACCGACCTCCAGGCCCGCCGCCCGGAGCCGGCCGACCATGCTGTCGGTGGTGTGCTTGGCCCCGCCGACGTTCAGCAGCAGCAGCAGGTCCATGGCGGTGCTGAACCGCATCGACGGGGTGTCGTCGACCAGGTTCTCGATGACCACCACCCGGGCCCCGGGCCCGCCCGCCTCCACGACGTTGCGCAGCAGCCGGGCGGTGGACTCGTCGTCCCACTCCAGGATGTTCTTGATGACGTAGACGTCGGCCTCGACCGGGACGGCCTCCCGGATGTCGCCCGGCACGATGTCCGTCCGGCCGGCCAGGTCGCCGCTGCCGCGCAGCCGCGGCAGGGCGTTCTCCACCACCCGCGGCAGGTCCAGCAGATAGCCGCGCATCGCCGGGTACTTGTCGAGCAGGCTGGCCACCACGTGCCCCTGCCCGCCGCCGAGGTCCGCGACCGACCTGGCGCCGGACAGGTCGAGCAGCGCGGCGACCTCCCGGGCCGACTGCTCGCTGGACCTCGTCATCGCCCGGTTGAAGACGTCGGCCGACTCGGGGGCGTCCTCGTTGAGGTAGTCGAAGAACTCCTTGCCGTAGAGGTCCTCCACGACGTTCCGGCCGGTGCGCACCGCCTCGTCCAGCCGGGGCCAGGCGTCCCAGGTCCAGGGCTCGGTGCACCACTGGGCGATGGCCCGCAGGCTGTTCGGGTCGTCCTCGCGCAGCAGCCGGGACATCTCGGTGTGGGCGAACGTCCCGTCGGGCCGCTCGGCGAAGACGCCGTAGCAGGACAGCGCGCGCAGCAGCCGGCGCAGCGGCTTCGGCTCGGCCCGCACCGCGGCGGCGAGGCTGTCCGCGGTCATGGGGGCGTCCCCGAGCGCGTCGGCGACGCCGAGCCGGGCGGCGGCGCGGACGGCGGCGGCGCAGGCCGCCCCGAACACCAGCTCGCGCAGTCGCATCGAGGGCGGCGGGGAGGAGGGGGAAGCGCCGGGTTCGGGCTGGGTCGAGAGCGCGGGGGATGGTGCGGTCATGTGCCGTCTTCCTTCCTTGCGTGGGTCGGGTACGGCCGTACGGTCAGCACAGGCCCGCGGGCCTGGAGACCCGGCAGGAGTTGCCGTCGAAGGCGTTGGCGCTCCGGGCGGTCTCCTGGTTGACGAGGTCGGCCGGGGAGTTGCCCGACAGGTGGTTGCCGGTGATCCGGTTCCGTTCGCTGGTGGCGCCCACGAAGCTCTTGAACAGGACGATGCCGCCCGACAGCGGGGAGGCGCCCACATGGCCGGTGACCGCGTTCCGGGTCACCAGGGCCTTCTCGGTGCCGGTCAGCACGATGCCGGTGCCCTGGAGGTAGGGCAGCCGGGCGGTCTTCGGGCAGTACCTGTTGTTGCCCTCGACGAGGTTGTCGCTGACGGTCAGGGCGCCGGCCTTCGGCTTGTTCTCGTCACCGACGACGAAGACGCCCGCGCAGTTGCCGTCGACGTGGTTGTGCGCGACGGTCAGGTTGCGCAGCCGGCGGACGGTGATGCCGATCCGGTTGCCCGTCAGGTGGTTGTGGTCGATCACCGCGCCCTTGCTGTCCCTGGCGCCCTGCTCGGCCTTCACGCTGTTGGCGAGGAACAGCCCGGCGTCCCCGTTGCCGCTGGCGGTGTTCCCCCGGAAGACCCCGCGGGTGGAGTGCTCCTCGGCGATGCCCCACTGGCCGTTGCCGTCGGCGGTCACCCGCCGTACGGTCAGCCGGTCGGTGCCCATGGACCACACGCCGGTCTTGGCGAAGCCGGTCACCCGCAGATCGGCGACGGTGACGTCGCGGAGCGCCTTGTCCTTCCCGCCGACCACGCAGATGCCGTTGCCGGCCGCGTCGCAGGTGACGGCGGCAGCCTTGCCGCCGGGCGCGGCCCCGGTCTTCGCGGGCGGCCGGATCACGGTGAGCCGGCCCGCGCCGCGCAGGGTCAGCCCGGCGGTGCGGACCGTGACGCTCTCGTGGTAGGTGCCGGCCGGCACGAACACGGTGTCGCCGGACCGGGCGGCGTCCACCGCCTTCTGGATCGACCCGCCCGGACGCACCACGAGGGTGCGGTGGGCGGCCGACGCCGGGGTGCTGCCGAGGAAGGCACCGACGAGGGCCGTGGTGCACGCGAGGTACGTAATTTGGCGTTTTGTCACATTCCGAAGGCTAGGAGCGCACGAGCCGATTACCGGCCGGATGCTCCGTTCGGCGGCGTGTCAGGCGGACCGGGCGGATCGGATGGGCCGGGCGGATCGGGCGGGCCGGGCGGGACAGCGAGAAGCCCCGCGCCCCCGGGAGGGGTGCGGGGCTCAGGCGGCGGCGTGCGGGTCCCGGTGGCGCGGTCAGCGCCCCCGCGGTCCGCCCTTCGGCAGCCTCATGCCCTTGGGCATCGGCCCCTTGGGCAGCGGCATGTTGCTCATCAGGTCGCCCAGGGCGCGCAGCCGGTCGTTGGTGGCCGTCACCTGGGGACCGGTCAGCACCCGCGGGTACTTCAGCATGGTCGTGCGGAGCTTCTTCAGCTCGATCTGGCCCTCACCGGTGCCGACGATCACGTCGTGCACCGGGACGTCCGCGACGATGCGGTTCATCTTCTTCTTCTCGGCGGCCAGCAGGCTCTTCACCCGGTTCGGGTTGCCCTCGGCGACCAGGACGATGCCGGCCTTGCCGACCGCCCGGTGCACCACGTCCTGGCTGCGGTTCATCGCCACCGCGGGAGTCGTCGTCCAGCCCCGGCCGATGTTGTCCAGCACGGCCGCGGCGGCGCCCGGCTGGCCCTCCATCTGGCCGAAGGCGGCCCGCTCGGCCCGGCGGCCGAACACGATCGCCGTCGCCAGCAGGGCGATCAGCAGACCGAAGATGCCCACGTAGACCGGGTGACCGATCAGGAAGCCGATCGCGAGGAAGACACCGAGGGTGCCGATGCCCACGGCCGCGAGTACAAGACCGATCTTCTTGTCGGCCTTGCGGGTCATCTGGTACGTGAGGGCGATCTGCTTCAGCCGCCCTGCGTTCGCGGCGTCCGCCGCGGGTTCCTTCCTCGCCATGCCACGAAGTCTACGTGCCCCGGAAAGCGCGGACGACGGCAGTGCCCGGCGGGGGAGGTCTCAGGAGGACTGGGCGGCGGCCCGTTCGAGGACCTGCTGCGCCTCGAACCGGTCCCTGGCGCGGCGGCGGTCCTCCAGGACGGAGGTCCAGGCGTTGCGGCGGGCGGTGCGCTGACCGCCGCTCATCAGCAGGGACTCGACGGCGCGCAGGGCGCCGGTGACGGACGGGATGGCGGTGACGCGGACGGGCGCGGCCTGCATGAGCGAGGTCCCCCCTGGGAGCGGCGGAGATACGGGGTGTGACAAAAGGGTCACGGTTCGGTGTTACCAGGGCGTGACCGACCGGTCAAACGCCGATGAAACCTTCGTACGGCCCGGCGGAACGCCGACGCGGCCCGGACGACGCCCTCATCAGCGAGGACGGTCGGGGCCGCGCCGGCCTGGCCATTACTGGCCAGTAGCTCCTTGTGCGCGAATTCACACGCGCGGCTCACACCGCCTGGGCGGCGACGTACGCACCACGCTTCTCGACGGCCATCTGGTACAGGCGCCCGGCGCGGTAGGACGAGCGCACCAGCGGGCCGGACATCACGCCGGAGAAGCCGATCTGCTCGGCCTCCTCCTTCAGCTCCACGAACTCGTGCGGCTTCACCCAGCGCTCCACCGGGTGGTGGCGGACGGAGGGGCGCAGGTACTGGGTGATGGTGACCAGTTCGCAGCCCGCGTCGTGCAGCTGCCGGAGCGCCTCGCCGACCTCCTCGCGGGTCTCGCCCATGCCGAGGATCAGGTTCGACTTGGTCACCAGGCCGTGGTCGCGGGCCTCGGTGATGACCTTCAGCGAGCGCTCGTAGCGGAAGCCGGGGCGGATCCGCTTGAAGATCCGGGGCACGGTCTCGACGTTGTGCGCGAAGACCTCCGGGCGGGAGGCGAAGACCTCCGCGAGCTGCTCGGGGACCGCGTTGAAGTCGGGGGCCAGCAGCTCGACCTTGGTACGGCCGCCCTCCCGGTCCGCCGTCTGCGCGTGGATCTGGCGCACCGTCTCGGCGTACAGCCAGGCGCCGCCGTCCGCCAGGTCGTCGCGGGCGACGCCGGTGATGGTGGCGTAGTTCAGGTCCATGGTGACCACGGACTCGCCCACCCGGCGCGGCTCGTCCCGGTCGAGCGCCTCGGGCTTGCCGGTGTCGATCTGGCAGAAGTCGCAGCGCCGGGTGCACTGGTCGCCGCCGATGAGGAAGGTCGCCTCGCGGTCCTCCCAGCACTCGTAGATGTTGGGACAGCCGGCTTCCTGGCACACCGTGTGCAGTCCCTCGCTCTTCACGAGGTTCTGCATCTTCGTGTATTCGGGGCCCATTTTCGCCCGGGTCTTGATCCACTCGGGCTTGCGCTCGATGGGGGTCTGGCTGTTGCGGACCTCCAGGCGCAGCATCTTGCGTCCGTCGGGTGCGACTGCGGACACGACCGGCTCCCTGTGACTTCGATTCTTCGGCGTACACCAGGGTACGCCCGTACTGTTCGCGCCCTGCCGCCGAGGCCGACCCCGCTACCGCAGGGCGCATTCCCCCGCGGACGGTCAGGCGGACGCGTCCTCGGTCACGCGGACGCCTTCTCGACCACGCGGGGCCTCAGCTCCGCGTTCTCCAGGACGTCCCGCAGGTGCCGCTCGACCACCGGCAGCACCTCCTCGATCGTGACCTCGCGGCCCAGCTCGCCCGCGAGCGAGGTGACGCCCGCGTCGCGGATGCCGCACGGGATGATCCGGTCGAACCAGGCGTTGTCCGGGTTCACGTTGAAGGAGAAGCCGTGCATGGTGACGCCCTTGGCGACCCGGATGCCGATCGCGGCGATCTTGCGGTCCTCGCGCCGCTGGCCCGCGTTGGAGGGGGCGTACTCGGGGCCGTTGAGCCGGGGGTCGAACTCCTCGTCGGTCAGCCGCGGGTCGAAGTCCAGCGACAGCCCGCCGAGCGCCGGCCGCCGCTCGACCGGGTCGCCGAGCACCCACACCCCGCTGCGGCCCTCGACCCGGGTGGTCTCCAGACCGAACTCGGCGCAGGCGCGGATGATCGCCTCCTCCAGCCGCCGTACGTGCGCGACCACGTCCACCGGGCGGGGCAGCTTCTGGATCGGGTAGCCCACCAGCTGGCCCGGGCCGTGCCAGGTGATCTTGCCGCCGCGGTCCACGTCGATGACCGGGGTGCCGTCCAGCGGGCGTTCGCTGTCCTCGGTGCGGCGGCCGGCGGTGTACACCGGCGGGTGTTCGAGCAGGAGCACGGTGTCGGGCACCTCGTCGGCGAACCGGGCCGCGTGGATCCGGCGCTGTTCGTCCCACGCCTCCTGGTAATCGACGGCGTCCGCACCGAATCCCATGCGGACGAACCGCAACTCACTCACGGCAAGCGCCTCCCTCGGCGACGGGTGTGTCAGGCATGTTCGCGCCCACGCCACTGTACGTCCGGCCGGTGTACGTCAGCCCTGCGGGCGTTCCTCACACGATCGGATGAATGCACGGTGAAATATGCGACCGTCTGCTCACTCTCCGCTACATTCGCGCCGTTCGTGAGGCCATAAGGGCTGCTCAAAGGCAATCCGGGCACGTCGACCGGCCCGGAAGGCAGGAGACCGCACCGCAGATGACGGACCGACCCGCGCAGCGCACCCCCAATCGCCAGCTCGCCGCGCTCATCGCAGAGGCGGGGTTCTCCAACGCGGGTCTGGCCCGTCGAGTCGATCAGCTCGGTCTGGAGCACGGGCTGGACCTCAGATACGACAAGACCTCGGTCACCCGCTGGCTGCGCGGACAGCAGCCCCGCGGGACGACCCCCGCCCTCATCGCCGAGGTGTTCACCCGCCGGCTGGGCCGCCGGCTCACCGCCCAGGACCTGGGCCTCGACGCCTGCGCACCGGTGTACGCCGGGCTGGAGTTCGCGGCCACCCCGGAGGAGGCCGTCGACATCGTCAGCGGCCTGTGGCGCAAGGACTCCGGCAGCCACGCCGAGCTGCGCAAGATCGCGTTCACCCCGGCGGGGCTGGTGGTGCCCAGCCGGGACTGGCTGATCGGCAAGCCGGACGACCGGGTGGCCCGCGAGCCGGCGCCCCGGGTACCGGCACAGGGCCGCCCCGGCGCGCTGCGCACCCAGCCGGCCGGGCCGGGGCCGGCGCGGGCACGCGGACACGCCGAGCGCGGCCCCGGGCACCGGGTCGGCGCCGGTGACATCGCCGCGCTGCGCTCGGTCGGCGAGCTGTTCCGCACGCTCGACGACCGGTTCGGCGGCGGCCACGCCCGCCAGGCGCTGGTGCGCTACCTGGAGCACGAGTGCGAGCCGATGCTCCGCGGCGCGTACGACGAGCAGACCGGCCGCCGCCTGTTCGGCGCCGCCGCCGACCTGACCCGGCTGGCCGGCTGGACCTCGTACGACATCGCCGCGCACGGACTCGCCCAGCGCTACTTCGTGCAGGCCCTGCGGCTCGCGCAGGCGGCCGGCGACCGGGCGTACGGCTCCTACGTCCTGGTGACCATGAGCCGCCAGGCCGTCTACCTCGGCCACGGCAGGGAGGCCGTGCAGCTGGCGCGGGTGGCCCAGCAGGGCGTCGGCACCGGCGCCCCGCCCGTCGTGCAGGCGCTGCTGCACGCCTCCGAGGCCCGGGCGCACGGCGTCCTCGGCGAGGTGCGGGCGTGCACCGCGGCGCTGGTGCGGGCCGAGCGGGCGCTGGAGGCGGCCCGGCCGGGGGACGAGGTGCCGTACTGGGCGTCGTTCTTCGACGAGGCGCAGCTCGCCGACGAGTTCGGGCACTGCCACCGGGACCTCCAGCAGTTCCGGGCCGCCGCGCAGCACGCCGAGCGCTCCCTCCAGCTGCGGGCGCCCGCCCACGCCCGCAGCCGTCTGTTCTGCCGGGTCGTCCTCGCCACCGCCCGGCTCGCCCTCGGCGAACTCGACCAGGCGTGCGCGCTCGGCGCGGAGGCCGCCGGCCAGGCCGCGGAGATGCGCAGCGCCCGCGCGGTGGAGTACGTGCGGGACTTCGAACGCCGCCTGGAGCCCTACCGGGACGCGGCCCCCGTGCGGAGCTACCGGGAGAAGGTGGCGGCGTTCGGGTAGTCCGGCCCGGCCCGGACCCGGGCTGCTCCGAACGAAACCGCCTACGCCGCCCTCGGCAGCGTCGGCGCCGGGTCCGCCCGGTGCATCGGGCCCGCCGCGCCCAGGTCCGCCAGGACGGCCGCCGCCGCCCGGTGGGCGGAGTGCAGGGCGCCCTGGACCGTGCTGGTGTCGCGGTGGTCGCCGCACACGTACAGGCCCGCCAGCAGCCGCACCGGGCGGCGCAGGTCGTGCGGGGGACGCATCGCCGGGACCGCCTCGGGGGTGTGGTGCACGGCCAGCGTCTCCCAGCGGCGCGTGGACGTGCCGTAGAGGCGGGCGAGGTGGATGCGGACGGCGGTGTCGACGTCCTGCGGCGGCGGACCCAGCACCGTCGAGGAGATCAGCGCCCGGCCGGCCGGTGCCCGGCTGGGGTCCACGTTGCTGAGCACCGCCGTGTGCGCCACCGGTCCGCCCCGGTCGGCGTCCAGCAGCAGCGAGGAGCCCGCCGGGAAGGCCGCGGCCGGCTCGTCCGCCGTGTGGTGGACGACCGTCACGGGGTGGAAGTCCGGCACCCTGAGCCCCGGCAGCAGTTCCGCCGCGGCCCGTGCGTCGGTGGCCAGCAGCACCGCCCGGCAGCGGATCTCCCCGTGCTCGGCGGTGGTCACCGAGGTCGTGGAGACGGAGGTGACCCGCACCCCGGTGCGCACGGTGTCCGGCGGCAGTGACCGGGCCAGCAGCTCCGGCAGCATCTCCGCGCCCCCCTCCGGCACGCACAGCCGGCCGCTCGCGAAGGCGCGCAGTGCCAGGTCGGCGCACCGGCTGGAGGTGGTCAGCTCCGGGTCGCACAGCAGCGCGGCGAGCAGCGGGCGCAGGAAGCCGTCGATGGTGCGGGCCGGCACCCCGCGCCGGGCCAGGGCGAGGCCCGCGGGCAGCTCCGGGCGGGCCAGGAGGCGGTTCAGGGGGGTGGCCGCGAGCCGGCCGAGCGCGGCGCCCAGCCGGGCCTGGTCCACCGCGCCGCCCACCGGCGTGCCGGCCCGGCCGGGCGTGGCCGCCGTGGACCGCGGCACGCTCGCCAGGGCGCGCACCGCATGGAGTGCGCCCCGTGCGCCCCGCGCGCTCCCGCCGGCCGCCGGCGGGAGCACGCGGTGGGTGCGCCCGTCGCGGTGGAGCAGGACGCCCGGCGCGAACCGGCGCACGGTCAGCTCGTCCAGGCCCGGCGTCAGCCGGAGTTCGGGGTAGGACGTGGACAGCAGCTGTCCGATGCGGTCGAGCCGGAAGCCGTCGATCTTCTCGGTCGACATGCGGCCGCCGACGTACGGGGCGGCCTCCAGGACCGCGGTGGTGACTCCTGCGCTGGTCAGCCGATGGGCCGCCGAGAGACCGGCGATGCCGGCCCCCACGATGACGACGTCCACCTGGTACGCGGGCTCAAGCACGAGGCCCCTCCTGTGGTCGCGGCCGGTGAGGGGCGCCGTGCCCCCGACAGGCTTCAGGGATACCCGAGTTCGGATCGAGGTTAGGGCGGTGATCCGTCAGGAGGAGTCGCGCATCAGCAGAGCACGGTCGCATGGAGGTCGCATACGGTCACTTTCGTTCACCGGTGGTGTCAGTCGGCTCACCCCGCCGCACGGATCGCCTCATCGATCCCCGGAAAGGCGAACCGGAACCCCGATTCCAGCAACCGCTTCGGCACCACCCGCTGACTGCCCAGCACATCCCCGGCCATCTCCCCGAGCACCGTCCGCAGCACCGGCGCCGGCACCGAGAACAGCGTCGGCCGGCGCAGCACACGCCCCATCGCCGCCGTGATCTCGGCATTCGTCAGCGGCTCGGGCGCCGTCAGGTTGAACGGCCCGGACAGGGCCTCCCCGTCGAGGAGATGCCGGATCGCGGCCACCTCGTCGTGCAGCGCGATGTACGACCAGTACTGCCGCCCGTCGCCCAGCCGTCCCCCGAGCCCCGCCCGGAACAGCGGGAACAGCCGCCCCCAGGCGCCGCCGCCCCGGGCCACCACCAGCCCGGTGCGCAGGAACACCGTCCGCACCCCCGCCTCCCGCGCGGGCGCCGCCGCCCCCTCCCACTCCGCGCACAGCTCGGCCAGGAAGCCGTCACCCGGCGGTGCGTCCTCGTCCACCACCCGGTCGCCGGTCTCGCCGTAGATCCCGATCGCGCTGCCGCTGAGGAACGCCCGCGGCGGCCGGGGCAGCGCGGCCACCGCCTCGGCCAGCGCGGCCGTGCCCAGCACCCGGCTGTTCCGCAGCACCCGCCGGTACTCCGGTGTCCAGCGCCGGTCGCCCACCCCGGCCCCCGCCAGGTTGACCACCATGTCGCACCCGGTGAGCCCGGACGCGTCGACGTACCCCCGCTCCGGGTCCCAGCAGACCTCCCGGGCGTCCCGGACCCCCCGGCGCACCAGCCGCACCACCTCGTGCCCGTCGGCGGTCAGGGACCGCACCAGGGCACTGCCGATCAGACCGGACGCGCCGGCCACCGCGATACGTGAACGTTCCATGGCCCCAGCATGACGGCAGGACCGGCCGGACATCCGGCGGACGCCCGGACGGCCCGCCGTAAGGTGATCTTCATGTCCAAGCCGTCCATACGCCCCGCCCGCCCCGACGACGACGCGGAGCTCTCCGCCCTCGACCGGGCCACCTGGTCCACCCTGCACGCCGTGACGCCCCGGCCCGAGCCGCCCTACCGGCCGTTCTTCGACGAACGGCACCTCCCGGGGGACCACCTTGTCGCCGAGGCCGACGGACGTCTGCTGGGCTACGTCCGCCTCGCCCGCGCGACCCCGCTCGCCGCCAACGCGCACGTCCTCGCGATCCAGGGCTTCGCCGTCGCCGAGGAGGCGCGCGGGCGGGGCGTCGGGCGCGCCCTGATCCGGGCCGCCGTCGAGGAGGCGCGCGGACGCGGAGCGCGGCGGCTCACCCTGCGCGTGCTCGGGCACAACGCCCCGGCCCGCGCGCTCTACGCGTCCGAGGGCTTCGCCGTCGAGGGCGTCCTGCCCGGCGAGTTCCACCTGGACGGCGCCGACGTCGACGACGTCCTCATGGGCCGCTCCCTGTAGGACCGCACGGCCCCGAGGCCCCAGGGGGCCCGCACGCCCTACGCGTCGACCAGCCGGCCCGTGTCCACCGGCGCCGTCGCCGTGGCCGCGCGCCGGGCGTCGCCCGCCACCTCGGCCGCCGTCAGCGCGTACCCCGTCTCGGCGTCCGAGGTCGAACGCGCGAAGACCACCCCGAACACCCGGCCGTCCCGGGTCAGCAGCGGCCCGCCGGAGTTGCCCGGCCGGACCGTGGAGCGGATCGCGTAGACCTCCCGGGTGACCGTGCCGTCGTTGTAGATGTTCTGGCCGGTCGCCCGCACCCGGCTCGCGACCGTCGCCGCCCTGAGGTCCAGCCCCCCGTCCTGCGGATAGCCCGCCACCACCGCCGCGTCCCCGCGCGCCGCGTCCGCGTCGAAGCGCAGCGCCGGGGCGCCCAGCCGCGGCACGTACAGCACCGCCACGTCCCGGCCCGGGTCGAAGAGCACCACCCGCGCCTCGTACACCGGCCCCACCCCGCCGACCCGCACGCTCGGGTGGTCGATGCCGGCCACCACGTGCGCGTTGGTCAGCACGTGCCGCGGCGCGTAGACGAACCCGCTGCCCTCGCGGCCCTCCACGCCCGCGGCGCCCTCGATCTTCACCGTGCTCGTCCGGGCCGCCTCCGTCGCCGCCGGGGTGACGCTGTCACCGGCCGGACGGGCCACCCGGGCCGTCGACTCGTTCTCGAACGGGTTGAACACCTGCGGGAAACCCGCCTCGGTCAGCGCCGAGGTGGCCCGCGAGAACCACGCGGGCGTCGTCTCCGGCATGGTCCGCTGCACCGCGCCCAGCAGCGTCGAGTTCCGGATCGCCGTCGTCAGGGTGCCCGACGGGGCGGCGCCCAGCACGCTCGCCGCCACCCAGGCCACCACCAGCACGGCCACCGCGTTCGCCGCCGCGCCCCCGATCCCGTCCGCCACCCGCAGCGGGCCCCGGTCCAGCTCCCCGCGCAGCCGCAGCGCCAGCCGGCCCGCCAGCTCGTGCCCCAGCACGGCCGGCACCAGCACCGTCAGCACCGCGAGCACCGTCGCCGCGGCCGAACCCCGCGCCGCATGGCCCGTCACCCACGGCAGCAGCCACACACCGACGACCGCCCCGCCGACGAACCCGGCCAGCGACACGCATCCGGCCACCAGCCCCCGCCGGTAACCGGACACCGCGTACACCACCATCACCAGCACGATCAGCAGGTCGAGCAGGTCCACGAAAGCCGCCCTTTCTCTCGGACCCCCGGTCAGGATCGATCGGTACGGACGCCACCGGTCCGCCGGCCGGCCCCGCGTGGAGCGCCCACCGGGCGGCGGAACCGGCCACGTACGTGTGTACCCCCTGAAACGTCCCGGACCGGGACGATGGTTCCACCAGGTGGCACAGTGCACATCGCGGGCGCGGCGCGGCGGCCCGAGAGTGGGCTCATGCGTGTCGTCCGAAGATCCCCGCAGCCCCGGGTCCGGCGTGTCGCACGGACACCCGGCGCCCTGCTCGTGCTGCTCGGCTGCCTGCCCGGGCTGCTGGCCGTCACCGCGCTGGTCCTGTGCTCCGGCAGCGTCGAACGCGTCGCCCAGGCGGGCCCCGACCGCCCCGCCGCCGGGGCCCGGCCGCCCGCCGGCCACCGCGCCGCCCGGCCGCGCATCGTGCCGCGCTCCGCCTGGCTGGACCGCACCACCGGGCGGAGCCAGCCGCCGCCGCGCTACGACGACAAGGTGGTGGCCCTCTTCGTCCACCACACCGACTCGCCCAACGACTACGCGTGCGCCGAGGCGCCCCGCATCATCCGCCACCTCTACGCCGGCCAGACCGGCGACCGCCACTGGGACGACATCGGCTACAACTTCCTCGTCGACCACTGCGGCACCATCTACGAGGGACGGGCCGGAGGCGTGGACCGGGCCGTCACCGGCGCCCACACCCAGGGCTTCAACCACCGCACCGCCGGCATCGCCGCCCTCGGCACCTTCACCGCCGGCGTGCCCGTCCCGCGCGCCATGACCGACGCGATCGCCGCCCTGGCCGCGTGGAAGCTCGGGCTGGCCGACGTCGACCCGCGCGGCCGGGCCCGGCTGGTCTCCAGCAGCGGCCTCAGCCGCTACCGGACGGGCGCCGCCGCCACCCTGCCCGCCCTGGCCGGCCACGACGCCGGCTTCGCCACCAACTGCCCCGGCGCCGCCCTCACCGCCCGTCTCCCGGCCATCCGGGAGCAGGCCGCCCGGTTGCAGGGCCGGTTGCGGGCCCGCACGCCCACCGCTCGCCCCCAGGGGACCCACGGCCCCCTGCCGGCCCGGCGCCCCACGACCGGGCCCGCCTCCGGCCGCCCCGAGCCAACCGGCACCGGCCGCCCCGAGCCGACCGGGGGCGGACACCCCGCACCCCGGCCATGAGCACGGCGTGCCCCGCGGCCGTACCGGCCCCGCGCGGGCGTACGGCCGGGTGACGCCCGGCACCGGCCTCCCGGTCACCCCTTGAACCGCTCCCACAGGCGGGGGTACCGGCTCGCCAGCACCCGGTCGTCCTCCAGGTCCAGCGGGGCGCCCTCCGGCTCGGCCGGCGCCGGGGCGATGCCCAGGTCGGGCGCGACGGTCCCGGTCAGCTGCTCGTACGCCTCGTCCGCCGCGTACCCCAGCTCCTCGCCGTCGCCGTCGATCTCCTCGTCGAACTCGCCCAGCAGCCCGGCCAGCGCGTCCGGCTCGTGCAGGGCGCCCTCGAAGACCTCCCGCCCCTGTCCGATCAGCCAGCACCGGAAGTAGTCGAACGCGTCGTCGCTGCACCCGTCCAGCAGCAGCCAGGCCGCCCCCCACAGATCCCAGCGGTAGGCGCGGTTGTAACGGGCCTCGAAGTGGCGGGCGAAGTCCAGGACCAGCTCGGGGTCCAGCCGGAGCAGCCGGTCCACGAGCGCGTCGGCCTGCTCCTCGGGGTCTCCTCCGGCGGCCTCGCGGGTGGCGTCGATCAGCTCCCAGAACTCCGTCTCGTCCATCACGGCACCAGCATCGGGCCTGGGCCGGTGGGGCGCACGCGGAGTACGGCGGCGCGCGCCGTCAGCCGTCGTCCCGCCGGTACAGCGCGGCGGCCCGGACCGCGTCCGCCGCGAACCGCTCCCGCAGCCGGGCCGGCGCCAGCACCTCGGCCTCCGGCCCGAGCGCCGTCAGCTGGGCGTGCGCGACCTCCTCCGACTCCACGGGCAGCGTCACCGTCACCCAGCCCCCGGCGTCCGGCACGCCCGCCGCCGCCAGCGCCTCCCGCGCCCCGGCCGGGTCCACCGCGTACGGCAGCCGGCGCACGCCGTCCGGGGAGAGCCGCAGGACGACCTCGGCACGGAGGATCGACCGGGCGAACCGTTCGGCCTGCTCCGCCCAGAAGCCGGACAGGTCGAAGTCCGGGTCGCGCTCGAAGCGCTCGTCGAGGACGTCGGCGCCGGTGAACCGGTCGATCCGGTACGTCCGGAAGGCATCGGCCCCGGTCACCCGCGCGCACAGGTACCAGACCCCCGCCTTCAGCACCAGCCCGTACGGCTGCACCGTCCGCTCCACCTCGCGCTCCCCGCGCCGGTAGCGGGCGGTGACCGACCGGTCCGCCCACACCGCCCCGGCGAGCACCGGCAGCAGCCCGGGCGTCTCCGGCTCCCGGAACCAGGCGGGCGCGTCCAGGTGGAACCGCTGCGCGGCCGTCTCCGGGGCGTCCCGCAGCGCGGGCAGCAGCGCCGCCGACGCCTTCAGCCGGGCCGCCGACGCCACGTCCGCGAGTCCCATCTCCCGCAGCGCCCCCGGCACCCCGCTCAGGAACAGTGCCTCGGCCTCGCTCCTGCCCAGCCCGGTGAGCCGCGTCCGGTACCCGCCGACCAGCCGGTACCCGCCGGCCCGCCCCCGGTCGGCGTAGACCGGCACGCCCGCCTCCGACAGCGCCTGCGCGTCCCGTGTGACGGTCCGCTCCGACACCTCCAGCTCCCGCGCCAGTTCGCCGGCGGTCATGGACGGCCGGGACTGGAGCAGGAGCACCATCTTGATGAGACGAGCCGCACGCATGCGTTCATCATGCCGGGGACCACCGACACGAGAAGGGGTACGGCGACGACCGCCGTACCCCTTCACCGCACCCCCGTGCCGGTTACAGCCCGTACTTCTCCCGGGCCTCCTTGACCGCCGTGGCCTTCACCTCGCCGCGCCGGGCGAGCTGGGCCAGCGCCGCGACGACGATCGACCGGGCGTCGACGCCGAAGTGGCGGCGGGCGGCCTCCCGGGTGTCCGACAGACCGAAGCCGTCGGCGCCCAGCGAGGACCAGTCCTGCTCCACCCACTGCGCGATCTGGTCCGGGACCTGGCGCATGTAGTCGGAGACCGCGAGGACCGGGCCCTCGGCGCCCTGGAGCGCCTGGCGGACGTACGGCACCCGCTCCTCGCCGCGCAGCAGGGCCGCGTCGGCGTCCATCGCGTCGCGGCGCAGCTCCGACCAGGAGGTCGCGGACCACACGTCGGCGGCCACGCCCCACTCCTCGGCGAGCAGGCGCTGCGCCTCAAGGGTCCAGTGGATCGCCGTGCCGGAGCCCAGCAGCTGGATGCGCGGGGCGCCCGCGGCCACCGTCACACCCGCGGACTCCGCCGTGTTGAAGCGGTACAGGCCCTTGACGATGCCCTCGTCGATGCCGAGGCCCTGCGGCTTGGCCGGCTGCGGCAGCGGTTCGTTGTAGACCGTCAGGTAGTAGAAGACGTTCTGGTCCTCGCCCGGCTTGGCCTCGCCGTACATCCGGCGCAGACCCTCACGGACGATCACCGCGATCTCGTAGGCGAACGCGGGGTCGTACGCCAGCGCGGCCGGGTTGGTGGCGGCGATCACCGGGGAGTGGCCGTCGGCGTGCTGGAGGCCCTCGCCGGTCAGGGTCGTGCGGCCGGCCGTCGCGCCGACGAGGAAGCCGCGGCCGAGCTGGTCGCCGAGCTGCCACATCTGGTCGGCCGTGCGCTGCCAGCCGAACATCGAGTAGAAGATGTAGAACGGGATCATCGCCTCGCCGTGCGTCGCGTACGCGGTGGACGCGGCGATGAAGTCGGCCATCGAACCGGCCTCGGTGATCCCCTCGTTGAGGATCTGGCCGTTCTTGGCCTCCTTGTAGTACATCAGCTGGTCGCGGTCGACCGGCTCGTACGTCTGGCCCTTGGGGGAGTAGATGCCCAGCGAGGGGAACAGCGACTCCATGCCGAAGGTGCGCGCCTCGTCGGGGACGATCGGCACCCAGCGCCGGCCCGTCTCCTTGTCCCGGACCAGGTCCTTGACCAGGCGGACGAAGGCCATGGTGGTGGCCACGTTCTGGGAGCCGGAACCCTTGTCGAAGGAGGCGAACGCCTTCTCCGCCGGGGCGGGCAGCGCGGGCAGCGGGTGCGTACGGCGGGCCGGGGCCGGGCCGCCGAGGGCCGCGCGGCGCTCCTGGAGGTAGCGGACCTCGGGCGAGTCGGCGCCCGGGTGGCCGTAGGGCACCACGCCGTCGGCGAAGTCGCTGTCCTTGATGGGCAGGCCGAGCAGGTCGCGCATCGTCTTGAACTCGTCCACCGTCAGCTTCTTCATCTGGTGGTTGGCGTTCTTCGACGCGAAGCCCTCGCCCAGGGTGTGGCCCTTGACCGTCTGGGCCAGGATCACGGTCGGCGCGCCCTTGTGGTCGACGGCGGCCTTGTACGCGGCGTAGACCTTGCGGGCCTCGTGACCACCGCGGGAGAGGTGGAAGCACTCGAGGATCTTGTCGTCGCTCAGCAGCTTCGCCATCTCGGCGAGCGCCGGGTCCTTGCCGAAGAAGTCCTCGCGGATGTAGGCGGCGCCGCGGGTCTGGTACGTCTGGATCTGCGCGTCCGGCACCTCGCGCAGGCGGCGTACCAGCGCGCCCGTGGTGTCGAGCGCGAACAGCTCGTCCCAGGCCGTGCCCCACAGCGTCTTGACGACGTTCCAGCCGGCGCCGCGGAACTGGGCCTCCAGCTCCTGCACGATCTTGAAGTTGGCGCGGACCGGGCCGTCGAGGCGCTGGAGGTTGCAGTTGATGACGAAGGTGAGGTTGTCCAGCTCCTCGCGGGCGGCGAGCGCGAGGGCCGCGGTCGACTCCGGCTCGTCCATCTCGCCGTCACCGAGGAACGCCCACACGTGCGAGGACGAGACGTCCTTGATGCCGCGGTTGGTGAGGTAGCGGTTGAAGCGCGCCTGGTAGATCGCCGACAGCGGGCCGAGGCCCATGGAGACCGTCGGGAACTCCCACAGCCAGGGCAGCCGGCGCGGGTGCGGGTACGACGGCAGGCCGTTGCCGCCGGCCTCCTGGCGGAAGTTGTCCAGGTGGTGCTCGTTCAGCCGGCCGTCGAGGAAGGCGCGGGCGTAGATGCCGGGGGAGGCGTGGCCCTGGATGTACAGCTGGTCGCCGGAGCCGTCCCCCTCCTTGCCCTTGAAGAAGTGGTTGAAACCGGTCTCGTACAGCCAGGCGGCGGAGGCGAAGGTGGCGATGTGGCCGCCGACGCCGTACTTGCTGCCGCGGGTCACCATCGCCGCCGCGTTCCAGCGGTTCCACCCGGTGATCCGGGCCTCCAGCTCCGGGTCACCGGGCAGGGCCGGCTCGGCGGAGGTGGGGATGGTGTTGACGTAGTCGGTCTCGAGGAGCTTCGGCAGCGCGATGCCGCCCGCCTCGGCGCGCTCCAGCGTGCGGCGCATCAGGTACGCGGCGCGGTGCGGACCGGCCTCGCGGGCGACGGCGTCCAGGGAGGCCTGCCATTCGGCGGTCTCCTCCGGGTCGCGGTCCGGGAGCTGGTCGAGCGCGCTCGGCTGGATGGCGTGGGGGTCGGTCATGTCGCCGCCTTCCTCAGTCGAAGGGGGTTCCCTCATCGGTAAGGGTTCGGGGGTGCCCTTGGTCTTTTGGCAGGACAGGGCGTGGACCTCGGTGCCGCGGTCGATGTGCGACCCCGTCCAAGGTCCGTCGGCGACTGTAACTCCCTGATCGATGATCGATCAAAGGGTTGAGGGCGAAAACCTCTTGATTTGGAGAAAGTCGGCACGCGGTGCCTATGGTCATGGCACCGGGTGACGCGACATGACCTTGTTTTCGCAGGTGAGCGGGTGGTTGCTCGGGTGCTTTCAAGGGCGCGGCGCGCAGCCCAGCACATGCGCCTTCACCAGCTCGGGGATCCGCGGGTCCCGGCGTTTGAACGCCTGCACCAGTTCCTCGTGCTCCTCCGCGTACGACTGCTGGACCGTGCCCAGCCAGCGGATCGACAGCGCCGTGAACACCTCGATGCCGAGCCCTTCCCAGGTGTGCAGCAGCACCGAGTTGCGCGCGGCGCGCACGAGTTCGCGGTGGAAGCCCACCGTATGGCGCACCTGGGCGGTGCCGTCCGCTCTCCGATCGGCCTCGTACAGGGCCGTGACGTGCGGTTCCAGTGCCGTGCAGTCCTCCGCCAGGCGCTCCGCCGCCAACTCGGCGGCGATCGCCTCCAGGCCCGCCCGGACCGGATAGCTCTCCTCCAGGTCGGCCGCGCTCAGATTGCGGACGCGCACACCCTTGTTCGGGGCCGACTCGATCAGCCGCAGCGACTCCAGCTCGCGCAGCGCCTCCCGGACCGGGGTCTGGCTGACCTCCAGCTCGGTGGCGATCCGGCGCTCCACGATGCGCTCGCCCGGCTGCCAGCGCCCGCTGACGATTCCCTCCACGATGTGCTCGCGGATCTGCTCGCGCAGCGAGTGGACGACGGGCGCGGTCATGACGGCTCCTTAAGGAGGGGCTCGGAAACCAGTGCAGCGGCCCGCGGGGCCTGGCCGAGGGGGCGTACTCGGGCGACGGACGGAGCCCCGGGGGCTTCGACGTTTAGACAATACGGCCGGTTCACCGGGCGGGCGGGGCGCTTGGGGGTGCTTTGGCACAGGTGAGACGAGCCTTACACACGGAGCAAGCCGACAAACGCGAACACCCCGCCCGGAACGCTCCGGACGGGGTGCCGCACTGCCCGACAGGGACGTCGGAGGCCGGATGCGGCCTCCTCGGACCCCTGGGTCGATACCGGTCAGAGACCCAGCTCGACCTCGAACTCGCCGGCCTCCAGGATCGCCTTGACCGCCGTCAGGTAACGGGCCGCGTCGGCGCCGTCGACCAGGCGGTGGTCGTAGGAGAGGGTCAGGTAGGTCATGTCGCGGACGCCGATGACCGTGCCCTCCTCGGTCTCGATGACGGCCGGACGCTTGACCGTGGCACCGATGCCGAGGATCGCGACCTGGCCCGGCGGCACGATGATCGTGTCGAACAGCGCGCCGCGCGAACCGGTGTTGGAGATGGTGAAGGTCGCACCGGACAGCTCGTCCGGCGTGATCTTGCTGGCCCGGACCTTGCCCGCCAGGTCGGCGGTGGCCTTGGCGATGCCCGCGATGTTGAGGTCGCCGGCGTTCTTGATGACCGGGGTCATCAGGCCCTTCTCGGAGTCCACCGCGATACCGATGTTCTCGGTGTCGAAGTAGGTGATGGTCCCCTCGGCCTCGTTGATCTTGGCGTTGATGACCGGGTGGGCCTTCAGCGCCTGCGCGGCGGCCTTGACGAAGAACGGCATCGGGGAGAGCTTGACGCCCTCGCGGGCCGCGAAGGAGTCCTTCGCCCTGCCGCGCAGCTTCATCAGGCGGGTGACGTCGACCTCGACGACCGACGACAGCTGGGCCTGCTCGTGCAGGGCCTTGACCATGTTGTCGCCGATGACCTTGCGGATGCGAGGCATCTTGACGGTCTGGCCGCGCAGCGGGGAGACCTCCAGCGCCGGGGCCTTGCGGGCGGCGGCGGGGGCGGCCGGCGCGGCGGCCGGAGCCGGGGCCGGGGCGGCAGCGGCGGCCTTCGCGGCCTCGGCGGCGGCGATGACGTCCTGCTTGCGGATGCGGCCGCCGACGCCGGTGCCCTTGACGGTGGCCAGGTCGACGCCGTTCTCGGCGGCGAGCTTGCGCACCAGCGGGGTCACGTACGCGCCCTCGTCCGTCGCCTGGGTGGCGGTCGGGGAGGTCGGCGCGGTGGCCGGGGTGACCGGGGCCGGGGCGGGCG
>NZ_JOCB01000044.1 GCF_000718775.1 Streptomyces sp. NRRL S-31 | reverse complement strand
GGCGTGGCGGGGGCGGCGCGGGGGCACTCGGCGGCGCGGGCGCCGTGCGTCCGGGGCGGCACCCCGGGTGCCCCGGCACGGCACCGTCGTAGGCCCGGTCGGGGCACCTGGGGCACAGGGCGCCCGGCTGGTTCCGGCCGCGCGGGGAGCCGCGCGCCGTACGGTCCCGTGCCCCGGGCCGGCGGTCCCGTTCAGTGCCGGTGACGCCGCCCGGGGAGCACGGAGCCGTCAGGAAGCCCGCTGTTCCGGGTCGTGGTGTATCTCCACGTCCGCCGACTCACCGAACGTCAGCCGGCAGGTGTCGGCGCGATAGGTGGCCACCGAGAGGGCCGCGGTGCGGCCCTGGACGAGGAAGCGGGTGGTGACCACGAGCACGGGCGAGCCGGGCAGCCGGTCGAGTTGCCGGGCGTCGTCCGCGCGCGCGGAGCCCAGTTCGACGGCGCGCTCCTCTCCATCCAGCGTCAGGTGCTGGAGTTCGCGCAGCACGGCACGCGCGCGTGCCGCGCCGGACGGTGCGTCGATCGCGGTCAGACCGGGCACCGAGGCCACCGGGATGTAGAGGAGTTCGGTGGCGACCTGCTGGCCGTGCGACATACGCGAACGGCGCACGGCGTGCACCGTCTCGTCCGCGCCGGTCTCCAGCGCCGCGGCGACCGCGGCGGGCGGCGTGGCCTGGGCGCAGTCGACGGGCTGCCAGGCGTCTCCGGCGGCGCCCGGCCAGGCGTGCTGCTCCGTGCCGACGGCCACGCCCACGCGCGGGGGCGCGACGGTCGTGCCGACCCCGCGGCGGCGCTGGAGCCGGCCTTCCAGCTCCAGCTGTTCGAGGGCCTGGCGCAGCGTGGCGCGGGCCACGCCGAAACGGGCGGCCAGCTCACGTTCGTTGGGCAGGATCTCGCCGACCGAGAACTCGGAGTCGAGTGCCTCGCTCAGCACGGTCTTGAGATGCCAGTACTTCGGTTCCGGTACCGAGTCCAGCTGCGTGGTCCCCACCCTGTCCTCCGCAAGAGCCGTGGTCCGGCGGTTTTTGGCGCCCTTGTTTATTAAAGGTTGTTGCACTTATCTGCGACCATAGGGCGACCGCCACCCTTGGTCAAGACCAATCCTCGTCGCCTCGCCGGTACTCGGCCGTCCGGCGGCGAAGCGTTCACGTGGCGTTCGCGCGCGACGGCGTCTGTGACATCGCGGCAAAGTCCTCGTCGCACGCCGGAGCCCCCGCCGGACGACGGGGGCTCACGGGGTGGGGCGGTGGCTCACGAGGTGGGGCGGTGGCTCACCGGTCGGCGAGGTACCGGAGTTTGTCCGGGTTGCGGAGGACGTACACGGACGTGACCCGGCCGTCGGCGATGTCCACCTGGACCAGGCTGTCGGGCTTGCCACCGGACAGGAGCAGCAGGGCGGGACCTCCGTTGACCTCCAGGACGCGGAAGGAGAGGTCCGCCGGGGCCGAACGCGCGGCACCGACGAGGAAACGGCCCACCTTGTCGGCGGTGCGCAGGACGCGTACCGGCGCCTTGGCCTTGCCGCCGCTGTCGCCGACGAGCCGGACGTCCGGGGCGAGCAGGGACATCAGCCCCGCCAGGTCGCCCTCGCCCGCGGCGGCAAGGAAACGTTCCGTCAGGTCCCGGCGCCGGGCGGGGTCCACCTCGTACCGCGGGCGCCGCTCCGCCACGTGCCGGCGGGCCCGCCCGGCGAGCTGCCGTACCGCCGGTTCCGCCCGGTCCAGCAGCGCGGCGATCTCGGCATACGGGTAACCGAACGCCTCCCTGAGCACGAAGACCGCCCGTTCCAGCGGGGACAGCGACTCCAGGACGATCAGGACGGCGAGGGAGACGGTGTCGGCCAGGACGGCGCGCTCGGCGGAGTCCGGGGCGGTGTCGGCGAACTCCGTGAGGTAGGGCTCCGGCAGCCACGGCCCGGGGTACGCCTCGCCGCGCGCCCGCACCTGGCGCAGCCGGTCGATGGCCAGCCGGGTGGTGACGCGTACCAGGTAGGCGCGGGGTTCGCGGACCTCCGCGCGGTCGGCGTGGTACCAGCGCAGCCATGCCTCCTGCACCACGTCCTCGGCGTCGGCGACCCGGCCGAGCATGCGGTACGCGACGCCCGTCAGCAGGGGCCGGTGCTCTTCGAAGACGTCCGTGGCGAGGTCGGCGGTCACGGGGTCCATCCCATCCGACGGGCCCCGCGGTGTCCACCCCGGAGCATCCGGCTCCGCGGGTCCGGCCGCCCGGGGGCTACCCGCTGGTAGCAATTACTGACAAGCTGTCTACGGATTCCGCCGGCCGCCCAGACGAGGAGCACACCATGTCCGCCACCGTCTCCTTCAAGGTCCCCGCCCCGCACGGTCCGAGCGACGTGACCGTCTCCTACGCGCGCGTGGGCCGCGGCGAACCGCTGGTCCTGCTGCACGGCATCGGCCACCACCTCCAGGCCTGGGACCCGGTCGTGGACATCCTGGCCACCGAGCGCGAGGTGATCTCCGTAGACCTGCCGGGCTTCGGCGCCTCCCCCGGACTGCCGGACGGCCTGGCCTACGACCTGCCGACCACCAACGCCGTGCTCGGCGCGCTGTTCGAGGCGCTGGAACTGGACCGGCCGCACGTCGCCGGCAACTCGCTGGGCGGCCTGCTCGCGCTCGAGCTGGGCCACGAGAAGCTCGCACGGTCCGTCACCGTCCTGTCCCCCGCCGGTTTCTGGACCGAGGCGGAGCGGCGGTACGCCTTCACGGTACTGCTCGCGATGCGAGGCATCGCCCAGCGGCTGCCGCTGCCGCTGGTGCGGCGGCTGTCCCGCACCGCGGCCGGCCGCACCGCACTGACCAGCACCATCTACGCGCGGCCCGGACGCCGTTCGCCGGACGCCGTGGTCGCCGAGACGCTCGCGCTCGCCACGGCCCCCGGCTTCGGGGCGACCCTGCGGGCCGGCACCGGCGTCCGGTTCACCGACGACCTGCCGGGCCTGCCGGTCACGGTGGCGTGGGGCACCCGGGACCGCATCCTCGTGCGGCGCCAGGGCATCCGCGCCAAGCGGCTCATCCCGCACGCCCGGCTGGTGCGACTGCCCGGCTGCGGCCACGTCCCGATGAACGACGACCCGGCCCTGGTCGCCCGGGTCATCCTGGACGGCAGCCGCCGGGCGGACTGACGGCGCCCCTCATCCGGGACGGCAGCCGCCCAGCGGACTGACGACGCCCCTCCGGCGGCGGGCACGACCGGTCGTACCCCGTCACGGCCGGTTGTTCACCTCCGGTTCGCGTGCGCGCCGCAGCGCACCAGTAGGTGTGGCTGTGCACATTGGCCGGATCCCGTCCCTGGAGGCGCAGTCATGTCCCACCGTTCGTTCGGCCGTCGCAGCGTGCTGCGCGGCTCCCTCGCCACGTCGGCGGCCCTGACCCTGCCCGTCGGTCTGGGCGCGGCCCCGGCGTTCGCCCGCTCCGGACGCCCCGGCGCCGGCTGGGGCGTCCAGACCGGTGACGTGACCGCCGACTCCGGCCTGGTGTGGGTGCGCGCGGACCGGCCCGCCCGGATGATCGTGGAGACCGCGGCCACCGAGTCGTTCCGCGACCCGCGCAGGTGGCAGGGCCCGCTGCTGGGCGCCGACACGGACTTCACCGGCACCACCCGGCTGCACGGCCTGCCGTCCGGCGAGCAGATCCACTACCGCGTCCTGCTCGCCGACCCGGACGACCCGCGCCGCACCGGCGAGCCCGTGACCGGCACCTTCCGCACGGTTGCCCGGCGCCGCCGGGACGGCGTGCGCTTCCTGTGGTCGGGCGACCTGGCCGGCCAGGGCTGGGGCATCAACCCAGACCGCGGCGGCTACCGCATCTACGACGCCATGGCCAGGCTGGACCCCGACTTCTTCCTGTGCAGCGGCGACAACATCTACGCCGACGGCCCGATCACCGCCACCCAGGCGCTGCCCGACGGCGGCACCTGGCGGAACATCACCACCGAGGAGAAGGCGAAGGTCGCCGAGACCCTCGCCGAGTACCGGGGCAACTTCCGGTACAACCTGCTGGACGACAACCTCCGGCGGTTCAACGCCCAGGTGCCGTCGGTCATCTCGTGGGACGACCACGAGGTGCGCAACAACTGGTACCCGGGCGAGGTGATCGCCTCCTCCGACACCCGCTACACCGAGAAGAGCATCGACGTGCTCGCCGCGCGCGCCCGGCGGGCGTTCGGCGAGTACTTCCCGGTCTCCACGCTGCGGCCCGGGGCGAAGGACGGCCGCGTCTACCGGGTGCTGCGCCAGGGCCCGCTGCTGGACGTGTTCGTGCTCGACATGCGGACCTACCGCAACGCCAACTCCCCCGACGACCAGACCGTGGACCCGCAGGGCATCCTCGGCCGGGAGCAGCTGGAGTGGCTCAAGCGGGAGCTGGCCCGGTCGCGCGCGGTGTGGAAGGTGATCGCCGCCGACATGCCGATCGGTCTCGTGGTGCCCGACACCACGGAGAACGAGCCGAACTTCGAGGCGGTGGCCCAGGGCGACCCGGGCGCGCCGCTCGGCCGGGAGCTCCAGATCGCCGAGCTGCTGCGGTTCATCAAGCACCGGCGGATCACCGGCACGCTGTGGCTGACGGCGGACGTGCACCACACCTCGGCCCAGCACTACCAGCCGTCCCGGGCCGCGTTCACCGACTTCGAGCCATTCTGGGAGTTCGTCTCCGGACCGCTGAACGCGGGCGCCTTCCCGGCCAGCGCGCTGGACGCGACCTTCGGCCCGGAACGGGTGTTCGTGAAGGCGCCCACCGCGTCGAACGTCTCGCCCGCGGGCGGCTACCAGTTCTTCGGCGAGGTCGACATCGACGGCGGCAGCGGCGAGCTGACGGTACGGCTGCGGGAGCAGGACGGCACGGTACTGTTCACCCGGACGCTGAAGCCGGGACGGGTCGGGCAGTAGCGACAGGCGGGGCGTCCGTTGAAAGCCCGATAAATGGGACGGAGCATGCTTTACCCATCGGTCACAAGCAGTTCGTGATCACGCAACACCTCTGCTCCACAGTGGCTGCATGACTCCAGACATGCCTGACGTGACCCGGGCGAGGCACGGGCGGCCCGTGCACCACTGGCGGCGGGACGTCGTCGAACTCGCCGCGCTCTTCACTGCGGTGGCCGTCGCGGACGCGGTGGCGAACCTGATCGGGCACGGGCCGGACGGCCCGGCCCTGCTCATGATCTCGGCGATCGTGCTGGCCGCGACGGCCGGCTTCCACGTGTGGTGGGCACGCCGCCACGGACACGCGCCGCCGGTGAGCGATACCGGTGCCCGGCCGGCCGCCGAGACGCGGCCGGCCGGGCAGTCCGAACGGTCCGGGAGGTCCGCCGCCGACGAGGTCGCCGGCGTGCTGTGGCGGATGCGGACGACGGTGAAGGACGAGCCGGGTTCCCTGGCCGCCCTGTGCACGGCGCTCGCCGAGCACCACGTGGACATCCTGAGCCTCCAGACGCATCCGCTGGCCGACGGCACGGTGGACGAGTTCCTGCTGCGGGCCCCGGGCGCGCTGGGGGCGGCCGAGCTGACCCGGGCGGTCGCGCTGGCCGGGGGTACCTCCACCTGGATCGAGCGCGCCGACGCCCACGATCTGGTCGACGCGCCCACCCGGGTGCTCGCGCTCGCCACCCGTACCGCCCTGGACACCTCCGAACTGCCGCTGGCGCTGCGCCAGTTGCTGGGCCGCTGCACGATTTGGTCGCTGCCCGGCACATCGTCCGGCGGGGGCCGGGGCCCGGAGCCGGTGCCGGCCGAGGGGGTCCTGGAGGACACCGTGATGCGGCTGCCGGCGCCCGAGGGCGGTGTGCTCACCGTGGAGCGGCCGTACCTGCCGTTCACCCCGACGGAGTTCGCGCGCGCCCGGGCGCTGGTGGAGCTGGACGGGCGGCTCGGTCCGCGCATCCCGCAGAGCCAGGACGTGCTGACGCTGCCCGAGGGCGACGACATCACCGTGCGCCGGGTCGACACCGGGGACCTGGCCGCGGCCCGGGAGATGCACGAGCGGTGCTCGTCGCGCACCCTCGGGCTGCGTTACCACGGCCCGGTCGGTGACGCGGACCGCTATCTGAACCACCTGCTCAGCCCCCGCTACGGCCGCACCCTGGCCGCGCAGACCGCCTCCGGCCGGATCGTGGGCCTCGGGCACCTGCTGTGGGACGGGGACGAGACGGAGGTGGCGCTGCTGGTCGAGGACGAGTGGCAGCGGCGCGGCGTCGGCGGCGAACTGCTCGGCCGGCTGGTGGCGATGGCGGCCGAGGCCGGGTGCGCGAGCGTGTACGCCGTGACCAAGGCGTCCAACACCGGCATGGTCGCCGCGATGCGCGGCCTCGGGCTGCCGCTGGACTACCAGGTCGAGGAGGGCACGCTGGTCATCACGGCCCGCCTGGACCCGGCCCCGGTCCCCACGGCACCCCGGTCCCAGCCCCCGCACCTCACCTGAACCAACCGCCCGCGCCCCGGTCACACCACGGACCGAAGCCCACCGCCGAGCCGGGCCACCCCGGCCCGGCCCGCGACACCGGACGGCCCGGCCCGGCTCGGCACAACCCCCTACCGTGCCGAAGCCCGGTGACGCGAACCGCCCGTGCGCCGGCCCGGGCCGGGGCGCAGTGGCACACCGGCGCGCACGCCCCCGTGCTCTCGTCGACGCCGGGCGACGGGGCTCAGCGGATCGCCTCGCGGAGGGGTGCCACCTGGCGTTCCCGGGGGGCGCCCAGGGCCTGGTCCAGGTCCGCCCAGAGGTCGTCCACGTCCTCCAGGCCGACCGACAGCCGCAGCAGCCGGTCGCTCACCCCCGCTCCGCGCCGGTCCTCGGCGTCCACGATGCGGTGGCTGATCGACGCGGGGTGCTGGATGAGCGTGTCGACGCTGCCCAGGCTCACCGCCGGGGTGACCAGCCGGACCCGGGAGATCACCTCGTGCGGGTCGCCGTGCACCTCGAAGGCGACCATCGCCCCGCCGAGCCGCGGGTACCGCACCCGGGCCACCCGCGGGTCGGCGGTGAGCCGGCGGGCCAGTTCGGCGGCGTTCGCGGACGCCGCCCGCACCCGGACCGGCAGCGTGGACAGGCCGCGCAGCAGCAGGTACCCGGCCAGCGGGTGCAGGACTCCCCCGGTGGCGAACCGGATCTGCCGCAGCCGGCCCGCGAACTCCTCGTCGCAGGCGACGACTCCGGCCAGCACGTCGCCATGGCCGCCGAGGTACTTGGTGGCGCTGTGCAGCACCAGCCGCGCGCCCCGCTCCGCCGGGCGCTGGAGCACGGGTGTGGCGAAGGTGTTGTCGGCGAGCAGCGGCACCGAGCCGCAGGAGTGGGCGACGGCCCGCAGGTCGAGTTCGGCGAGGGTCGGGTTGGCCGGCGACTCGACCATCACCAGACCCGTGTCCGGGCGGATGGCGTCCGCGATGCCGGCCGGGTCGGTCCAGGTGACCTCCGTGCCGAGCAGCCCTGCGGTCAGCAGGTGGTCGCTACAGCCGTACAGCGGCCGTACCGCGACGACATGGCGCAGGCCCACGGCCGACCGGGCGAGGAGCACGGCGCTGAGCGCGGCCATGCCGCTGGCGAAGGCGACCGCGGACTCGGTGCCCTCCAGCCGGGCGAGGGCGGTCTCGAAGCGGGCGACGGTCGGGTTGCCCAGGCGGCCGTAGACGGGCGGGCCGGCCGGGTCGGCGCCGTCGGTGGCGAAGGCGTCGATCCGGGCCGCCTCGGCCCGGCTGTCGTAGGAGGGATAGGTGGTGGACAGGTCGATCGGCGGGGCGTGCAGGCCCTGGCGGGCGAGGTCGTCGCGGCCGGCGTGCACGGCCTCGGTGGCCAGGGCTCTCGGTGCGGTGCGTACGTCGTCGTAGGCACTCGTGCTCGCTGTGTCCATGACGGGAAGGGTGAACATCGGACGGTTCCGGGGGCGTGAACGCCGTGCTACGTTCGGCCGGTGTCCGATTCCGTCGTACTGGATCCGGTGGATCTGCGTCTGCTGCGGCTGTTGCAGAACGACGCCCGGACCACCTACCGCGACCTCGCCGCGCAGGTGGGCGTGGCGCCGTCGACCTGCCTGGACCGGGTGGCCCGGCTGCGCCGCTCGGGCGTGATCCTCGGCCACCGGCTGCAACTCGACCCCGCCAGACTCGGCCGCGGCCTCCAGGCGCTGCTGTCGGTGCAGGTACGGCCGCACCGGCGCGAGCTGGTGGGACCGTTCGTGGAGCGCGTCCGGGCGCTGCCGGAGGCGCGGACGGTGTTCCATCTGACCGGGCCCGACGACTATCTGGTGCACGTGGCGGTCGCGGACATGGCCGATCTCCAGCGGCTGGTGCTGGACGAGTTCACGGCGCGGCGCGAGGTGGCCCGGGTGGAGACCCGGCTGATCTTCCAGCAGTGGGAGTGCGGACCGCTGCTGCCGCCCGGCCACGCCGAGAGCTGAATCCCCGGAACGTGGGTGACGCGGAGATCCTTCTCGTACGAGGATGGGCCGCATGTCTGAGACCCAGATCCCGCTGCCCCGTCAGGTCGCCGACGCATACGTGGACGACCTCATCGCCCTCGACCCGGTCACCGGCACGTACCTCGGGGTGCCGGAGAGTTCGAGCAAGCTGCCCGACTACTCGCCCGCGGGCGCGGAGGCGCAGGCGCGGCTGGCGCGGGAGACGCTGGCGAAGCTGGACGAGGCGGAGCGGCGGCCCGGTGCCGACAGCGATGTGGAGCGGCGCTGCGGGCGGCTGCTGCGGGAGCGGCTGACCGCCGCGCTGGCGATGCACGAGGCGGGTGAACACCTGCGTGAGGTCGGCAACATGCACACGCCCGGCCACGCGGTGCGGGAGATCTTCACGGTCACCCCGGCGGAGACGGACGAGGACTGGGCGGCGATCGCCGAGCGGCTGCGGGCGGTACCGGGCGCGCTCGCCGGCTACCGCGCGTCGCTCGAAGCCGGTCTGGAGCGCAAGCTGTTCGCGCCGCCGCGGCCGACCGCCACCTTCATCGGCCAGCTCACCGAGTGGGCGGGTCCGGACGGCGGGGGCCGCGGCTGGTACGAGGACTTCGCCGCCGCGGGACCCGAGGGCCTGCGCACGGAGCTGGACGAGGCGGCGCGGTCGGCGACCGCCGCCCTGGTGGAACTGCGGGACTGGCTGCGGGACGTGTACGCGCCGGCGATCGAGGGCGCCCCGGACGTGGTCGGCCGGGAGCGGTACGCGCGCTGGTCGCGCTACTTCAACGGCACCGACCTGGACCTGGACGAGGCGTACGCCTACGGCTGGGCGGAGTTCCACCGGATCCTGGGCGAGATGGAGCGGGAGGCGGAGAAGATCCTGCCCGGCGCCGCGACGCCGTGGGCCGCGCTCGCCCACCTGGACGAGCACGGGCGGCACATCGAGGGCGTGGACGAGGTCCGCCAGTGGCTCCAGGACCTGATGGACAAGGCGATCCGGGAGCTGGACGGCACCCACTTCGAACTCGCCGAGCGGGTGCGCCGGGTGGAGTCGCGGATCGCCCCGCCCGGCGGCGCGGCGGCCCCGTACTACACGGGCCCGTCGGAGGACTTCTCCCGGCCCGGCCGCACCTGGCTGCCCACGATGGGCCTGACCCGGTTCCCGGTCTACGACCTGGTCTCGACCTGGTACCACGAGGGTGTGCCCGGCCACCACCTCCAGCTCGCGCAGTGGGCGCACGTGGCCGAGGACCTGTCCCGCTACCAGGCGACGGTCGGCATCGTCAGCGCCAACGCCGAGGGCTGGGCGCTGTACGCGGAGCGGCTGATGGACGAGCTGGGCTACCTCGGCGACCCGGAGGAGCGGCTGGGCTACCTGGACGCGCAGATGATGCGCGCGGTCCGGGTCATCATCGACATCGGCATGCACCTGGAGCTGGAGATCCCGGCCGACTCCCCGTTCCACCCGGGTGAGCGCTGGACCCCGGAGCTGGCGCAGGAGTTCTTCGGCGCGCACAGCAGCCGCCCGGCGGACTTCGTGGAGAGCGAGCTGACCCGGTACCTGACCATGCCGGGCCAGGCGATCGGCTACAAGCTGGGCGAGCGGGCCTGGCTGCTGGGCCGGGAGAAGGCGAGCGAGCGGCACGGCGACGCGTTCGACCTGAAGTCCTGGCACATGGCGGCGCTGTCGCAGGGGTCGCTGGGGCTGGACGACCTGGTGGACGAGCTGTCCCGGCTCTGACCCGTACGGGGACCCCGTTCCCCGGTCCTCCCCGGCTCCGCCCCGCACGGGGGCCGACACCCCGGACCCGGCTCCGCCCCGCACGAGGGGGGCCGACACCCCGGACCCGGCCCCGCCCCACACGAGGGGGGCCGACACCCCGGTCCCGGCCCCGCCCCACACAGAGGGCCGACGCTCCGGTCCCCGGCTCCGCCTCGAACGGGGACCCCGTGCCCCGGTCCCCGGCGCGTGGCGGCGGGGTCGCCCGCCGCCCCGCGTGCGTCGCCCTGCCGGGGCTCCACCGGCCGGGGAGCCGACCCGGGCGATCCGCTCGTCGGCGGGGCGTCGACGGTGGCCGGCGGTGGCGGGCGCGGTCCCGCCACCCGCGCACCGGTATCCCATCGGCCGTACGGCCGTCTCCCGGTGGCGTGGGCCCGGGGTGGGTGGCTGGCTGGTGCCGGGGGCCGACACGGGAAGGCGGGCCGGCATGCCGGAACAGGGGCCGGGGCAGGAGGCGCTGCGGGCCCCCCGCGCCGCGGGGCTGGCCGGAGTCGTCTTCGCGCTGCTCCTGGCGGCGGCGATGGTCCTGGTCAGGCTGGGGATTCCGGAAGGGGCCGACGCGGCGGCCCCGCGGGTCTCCACGGACCCGGGGCGGCGCGAGGCACTGCGCGCGGCGCTCGCGCTGGTGCCGTTCGCCGGGATCTTCTTCCTGTGGTTCATCGGCGCGGTCCGCGCGCACATCGGCGCCGTGGAGGACAAGTTCCTCGCCACCGCCTTCCTGGGCAGCGGCCTGGTCTTCACCGCCACGATCTTCGGTGCCGCCGCGGCGGCGGGCGCGGTGCTCGCCGTGGCCCACCCGGCCGGCCCGCCGCCGCTGCCGGCCGGCTGGGATTTCGGCCGCCACTTCACGTACGCGCTGATGACGGAGTACGCCATGCGGATGGCGGCCGTGTTCGTGTCGTCCATGTCGGTGATCGGCCACCGGCTGGGCGTCCTGCCCCGGTGGCTCAGCGTCGTGGGCTTCCTCACCGCCCTGACGCTGCTCTTCCTGTCGTCGAACGTGCCCTGGGCCGAACTCGTCTTCCCGGCCTGGTCGCTCCTGCTCAGCGCGCACATCCTGGCGGTGGGCCCGCGGGACCGGCCCCGGCCGGCCGCGGCCGGGTGAGGTGCGCCCCGCGCGGCGCCTCACTCGATCGGCGTGCCCGGCGCGCGGGCACCCCGTCCGCCCTCGCATGCTGGCGGACGGGGGACGACCGCCGTCCGACAGCCGCCCGCGCGAGCCGTGTGCGGCGCACCGGACCTGGCCACCGAAGGGCGGAGCGTCGATGAGGCTCGTCGTCGATCTCAACAAGTGTCAGGGGTACGCGCAGTGCGCGTTCCTCGCGCCCGACGTCTTCGCCATGCACGGCGAGGAGTCGCTGCTCTACGACCCGCGCGCGGACGAGGAGCAGCGGGAGCGGCTGGCGCGGGCCGTCGCCGCGTGCCCGGTACAGGCGATCACCGCGGACGGGCTGGACGGCACGGGCGGGGTCCAGGGGGGCTCCGATGGCCGCTGACCACGTGGAACGGCTCAGGCGCGAGGGGCGGATCGTGATCGTGGGCGCCTCGCTGGCGGGCCTGCGGGCCGCCGAGACGCTGCGCGCCGAGGGGTTCGCCGGGGAGCTGACCCTGATCGGTGACGAGCCGTACGAGCCGTACGACCGGCCGCCGCTGTCCAAGGCGGTGCTGCTGGGGAGGGCGTCGCCGCACCACACCGAGCTGCCGCACCGCAGGGAGACGGACGCCAAGTGGCGGCTGGGTGTCGCGGCGACCGGTCTGGATCTGCCGGCCAGGCGGGTCAGGCTGGCCGACGGGGACGAGGTGGAGTACGACCGGCTGCTGATCGCGACCGGTGTGCGCGCCCGGCCGTGGCCGAAGGAGGAGGAGGCCCGGCTGGACGGCGTCTGTCTGCTGCGCACCCGCGAGGACGCGGCCGACCTGGTCCGGCGGCTGCGGGCGGGGCCGCGTCGGGTGTTCGTGATCGGCGCCGGGTTCGCCGGTACGGAGGTCGCCTCGGCCTGCCGGGAGATGGGCGTGCCGGTGACCGTGGCGGAGCGTGCGGGGGCGCCGCTGGTGGGCGCGCTCGGCGGGGTGATCGGCGCGGTCGCGGCCGACCTCGCCGTGGAGAACGGCGTGGACCTGCGCACCCATGTCACGGTGACCGCGCTGGAGGGCGACTCGGCCGGCCGGGTGCGGGCGGTCCATCTGTCCGACGAGACGGTCGTCGAGGCGGACGTGGTCGTGGTCTCGCTGGGCTCGCTGCGGAACACCGAGTGGCTGACCGGGTCGGGACTGGGCGCCGGGCCCCGGGGCATCGCCTGTGACGCGGGCTGCCGTGCCTTCGACTTCCGGGGCATCGTCACGGACGACGTGTTCGTCGCGGGTGACGTGGCGCGCTCCCCGCACGCCCTGTTCGGGTACCAGTTCCTCTCGCTGGAGCACTGGGGCAACGCCGTCGCGCAGGCGGAGACGGCCGCGCACAACATGATCTGCGCGCCCGCCGACCGGCGGCCCCACCTGTGGATGCCGGCCTTCTGGTCGTCGATGTTCGGGGTCAACGTCAAGTCGGTGGGGGTGCCGCCCATGGGCGAGCAGCTCATGATCACGCAGGGCTCGCTGGCCGAGCGCCGGTTCGCCGGCGTCTACGGCTACCAGGGCCGGATCGTGGCCGCCGTGACCTTCGACCACACACGCTGGCTGGAGTTCTACCAGCGGCAGATCGAGCGGGGCGCCCCGTTCCCGGTGGAGTTCCCGACGATGGACCGGCGTCCCGAGGGCCGGCGGCCGGTGCCGGCCGGGTTCCCGGACCCGTCCCTGCCGACCCACGGCCCCATGGTGACCCTCACCGGTTACTCGCCGGCCGACCAGCAGCTGGTCTTCCACCCCTCCCGTCACTGACCGCCGCCCCGGCCCGACGCTCCCCAAGGACCCGCCATGCCGCAAGCCTCGATGATGCACCGGATCACCGACTTCGCGAACCGCGCCGACCCGTACCCGCTGTACGAGGAACTCCGCAGGACACCGGTCCTGCACGAGGAGGAGGGCGGCCCCTACCTCATCAGCTCGTTCTACGACATCGAGGCCCTGCTGCACGATCCGCGGATCAGCTCCGACGCGGCCAACCTGGCCGCCGCGGGCGACGGCGAGCTGGGGCGGACGGAGGAGACGGGCGGGCTGCCGCCGTCCTTCCTGCGCCTCGACCCGCCCGAGCACGACCGGCTGCGGCGGATGGCCAACCGCGGCTTCGGACCGCCACACCGGCCGCGCCGGGTCGAGGGCATGCGGGGCGAGATGCGGGAGATCGTCACCGCGCTGATCGACGGCTTCGGGGACGCGCGCGAGATCGACCTGGTGGACCGGTTCGCCTATCCGTTCCCGGTGACCGTGATCTGCCGGCTGCTCGGGGTGCCCCGGGAGGACGAGCCGAGATTCCGCACCTGGGTCGACCCGCTGGTGGCGAGCCTCGAGCCCGACCCGGGCCAGGGCGGCGGCCCCGCGTCGCACAAGACGGCGCAGGAGGCCCGTATGCAGCTCGGCATGTATCTGGCCGGGCTGGTCGAGGAGCGGGCCAGGGAGCCGCGCGACGACCTGCTGTCCGACCTGGTGAACAGCCGTGGCCCGGACGGCGCGATGACGATGATGGAGGTGCTCAGCACCTCGGTGCTGCTGCTGATCGCCGGGCACGAGACGACGGTCAACCTGATCACCAACGGCATGCTCACCCTCCTGCGCCACCCCGAGCACCTGCGGCGGCTGCGTCGGGATCCGGGGCTGTCGGTCAGGGTCGTGGAGGAACTGCTGCGCTACGAACCGCCGGTGCAGCTCGTGCCGCAGCGCACCTGCATCACCGATGTCGAGGTGCGCGGGGTGACGATCCCGAAGGGCTCGCGGATCTGGCTGGTGCTCGCCGCGGGGAACCGGGACCCGGAGCGGTTCAAGGACCCGGAGCGGTTCGACCCGGACCGCGAGGACCTCCAGCACCTCGGCTTCGGCAGCGGCATCCACAGCTGTTTCGGCGCTCCGCTGGCCCGGCTGGAGGCCCAGGTCGCGCTCTCCGAGCTGGCCCGGCGGCTGGTGGACCCGCGCCTGGTCGAGGACCCGCCGCCGTACCGGCCGAACGCCGTGCTGCGCGGGCCCCGGCATCTGCGCGTCGCCTTCGACGGGCTGGACTGAGCCGCCGGGGCTGGACTGAGCCGCCGGGCGGGGCGGGTGCCGGGTCAGGGCGCGAGCGGGCTGAGCCGTACCAGGCCGAGGGAGGTGCCGGGCTCCGGCCGCACGGACGCGGCGCGCACCGCGTACGTGCCCGCCCGCAGCGGCACCCGCAGATGCGCGGCCCGGCCCGCGTCCCGGCCCGGCCGGGCCGCGTCGAACAGCAGCACCGGCCCGGGCACGCGCCAGCGCACCTCGCTCCCCCACACCGCGCTGTCGAGGGCGGCGCCGACACCGGTGAGCGGGGCGGCGTCGTGGGCGGGGCGGCGGACGAAGGTGCCGTGGTCCGGCAGGAAGGAGGTGGCGTCGGGTTCGTCACCGAACACCAGGGCCGCGCTGTCGCCGACCGGCAGCAGCCCGACCCGGCCGCCGCCCTCGCACGCCCGGTCGTAGTCCGTGTCGAGTTCCTCGCTGTCGGCGCCCGCCCAGAACGCCGGCACCGCCTCGGGGACCGCGATCAGCGGGCCGCCGCCCGACTCCACCCACTCCGGTCCGCCGGTATCCGCGCATCGAGCCATGGGCCAAGAACCTACACGGGCGCCGCTCAGCAGCCGCACTCGCCCGCGACCGGGGCGGTCAGCGGATCGGGGTCCCGGCGTGCCGGGCCCCGCCAGGTCTCGTAACCGAGGCCCTCGCGCGCCCAGTACTCGAAGCCGCCGAGCATCTCCTTGACCCGGTAGCCGAGTTCGGCGAGGGCGAGCGCGGCACGGGTGGCGCCGTCGCAGCCGGGGCCCCAGCAGTACGTCACCACCGGCACGGACTTGTCGAGGAGTCGCTCGGCCAGCTCGGGGACGAGCGCGGTCGGCAGGTGGACGGCACCGGGGACATGGCCCTGGTCCCAGGAGGCGGTGGAGCGGGAGTCCACGACGACGAAGCCGGGGTCGCCGCCGGCCGCCAGCGCGGCGGCCACGTCGGAGACGTCGGTGTGGAAGGCGAGGCGGGCCCGGAAGTGGGCGGCCGCCGCGGCGGGGGCGGCGGGCGCGACGCGCAGGACGGGATTGTGGCGGGTCGTTTCGGTCATGACCGGAAATCTATGGTCGGCGGGCCGGTCCGGGAACGGACGATCCACGGGCTCACCCTTGTCCCGCCGGGGATTTCCCTGCTATCCATCCGGGATGACCGTGTATTCCCCGGACGCCACCGACTGGCGCATCCTCGAAGTCCTCCAGCGCGACGGGCGGGCCAGTTACGCCGAGCTGGCGCGCGCGGTGTCCATGTCGCCGAGCGCCGTGACCGAGCGGGTGCGGCGGCTGGAGGAGGCGGGCGTGATCCAGGGGTACGCGGCGGTGGTCGACCCCGAGCGACTGGGCCTGCCGATCCTGGCGTTCGTGCGCCTGCGGTATCCGAACGGCAACTACCGGCCGTTCCACGACCTGGTGGCGGCGACACCCGAGATCCTGGAGGCGCACCACGTCACGGGCGACGACTGCTTCGTCATCAAGGTCTCCGCGCGCTCCATGTCCCATCTGGAGGAGATCGCGGGGCGGATCGGCGCGCTGGGTTCGGTGACCACCAGCGTGGTCTACTCCTCCCCCCTGCCCCGCCGGCCCCTGGCCGCTAGACCCCCCGCTGCCGCAGCGTCGAACCGGATCTGCCCTTGACCACCTCCAGCTGGGCGTGGACCCGGCGGCGCAGGTCGGGGACGTGGCTGACGATGCCCACGCTGCGGTCGCGTTCGCGCAGGGAGTCGAGGACGTCCAGGACCTCGTCCAGGGTCTGCTCGTCGAGGCTGCCGAAGCCCTCGTCGATGAAGAGGGTGTCCAGGCGCACGCCGCCCGCCTCGTCGGTGACGACGTCGGCGAGGCCGAGGGCGAGCGCGAGGGAGGCGAAGAAGGTCTCGCCGCCGGAGAGGGTCGCGGTGTCCCGTTCCCGTCCGGTCCAGGCGTCGACCACGTGCAGCCCGAGCCCGCTGCGCCCGCGCCCGGTGCGGTCGTCGGAGTGGACGAGGGTGTAGCGGCCGGCCGACATGCGCGTCAGGCGGGCGGTCGCGGCGGCGGCGACCTGTTCCAGACGCGCCGCCAGGACGTACGACTCCAGGCGCATCCTGCGTTCGTTGTCGGCGGAGGTGCCGGCGGTGAGGGCGGCGGGGAGCGGGCCCAGGCGGGGGCGGGGCCGGGGGCCGGGGGCGGGGGGGGGGCCGGCCGGGCGCCGCCGTCGTTCGGCGTCGGCCGCCGTGTGCTCGGCGGCGGCCGGGTCGGCGGGCGGCCGTTCGGCGGCGGCCGCGGTACCGGGCTCGGCGAGGACCGCCCGGACGGCGGCCTCCTCCTGCTGCCAGGCGTCCAGGCGGTGCTGGAGCTCGCGGTGGGCGGCCGGGTCCAGCAGGGCCGCGACGGCGGCTGCCGGGGTGTCGAAACCGGCCCGGTAGGCGGCGTCGGCGAGGCGGGCGTCGGCGTCCTTCAGCCGCTGGGCGGCGTCCTGTGCGACCCGTGCGGCGTCGGCGGCCCCGGTGAGCCGGGCCGCGCGCCGCTCCAACTGCGCGGCGCGCGCGGCCACGCTCTCCGCGTCGCCGCGCGCCTGCCGCAACTCGGCTTCCAGTTGGGCCTGTTCGCGTTCCAGGGTGTCCCGGCGGGTGAGCCGGGAGGCGGCCCGGACGGCCGCCTGCTGGCGGTCGGCGAGCCGCTGCTCGCGCTCCCGCTCGGCGTGCCGCAGCTCCTCCTGGGCGGCGTGCAGGGCGGAGGCGTCGCGGCGGGCGCGGGCGTACTCCCGCTCCAGCTGGTCCATCTCGGCGGCGAGCCGGTCGGCGGGGGTGTCGCCGGCCTCGGCGGTGGCGGCGGCCAGCGCCTCGCGGACGGTGCCGAGGCGCCGCTCGTCCGCGGCGTGCAGTTCCTCGGCCCGCTGGTAGGCGGCGAGGGCGCGGTCCTCGGTCTCGCGGTCGACGTGCCCGGCGACCTTGCGCGCCGGGGCGGGGTGCTCGGTGGCTCCGCACACCGCGCAGGGGTCGCCGTCGGTGAGGTGGGCGGCCAGTTCGGCGGCGATGCCGGCCAGCCGCTGTTCCTTGAGGTCGAGCCAGTGGGCGCGGGCGTCCGCGGCATCCTGCCGCGCGGCACGCGCGCGCTGCCCGGCCTGTTCGAGGTCGGCGGCGAGCCGGTCGCGGGTGCGGGCCGCGTCGAGCCGCCGCCGGGCGGGGGCGCGCTGGACGGCGAGCTGCTCGGCGCGGGTGGTGGCCTCCTGGGCGGAGTCGACGCGGGTCCGCAGGGCGGTGCGGGAGGCGTCCCAGTCGGCGAGCCAGGCGTCCGCCTCGCGCAGGACGTCCTCGTCGGCGTGCTCCTGCCGGTCGAGTCCGGCGCGCTCCGCGGTGAGTTCGGCGAGCCGGCGTTCGGCGCGCCGGGCCGCGTCCAGGCCGCCCAGCTCCTCGGCGGCCCGGCGGGCGGCGGCGGCGAGCAGGCCGGCCTCCGCGCCGGCGTCGGAGCCGGGGAGCAGTCCGCGCGCATGGGCCTCGGCCGCGGCGGCCCGGCGGTGTTCCGCCTCGGCGGCCTCGCGCAGCTCCAGCGCGGGCGCGACCGCCTCGGCCTTGCGGGCCCGCTCCATCCGCTCCCGGTCCTCGCGGTGGGCGCCGGACCGCTCCCGGAGGCGCTCGGCGCGCTGCCGGGCCTCGGCGGACCGGGCCTGGAGCCGGGCGAGTTCGCGCACGTCGTCCAGGGCGCGCCGGGCGGCGGTGTGGGCGGACTCGGCGGCGGTGAGACGGCAGTGGGCGAGGGTGAGGTGCTCCCGGGCGGTGCTGCGGGCGACGGCGGCGGCGCCGAGGACGGCCTCGGCCAGGCCGGGGTCGCCGGGCGCCAGCTCGGGCAGCTCCATGGCGTCGCCGGCCTCCTGCTGCATGCGGTGGGCATCGGCGAGCAGGGCCGCGTCGCCCTCGCGCACGCGTGCCTCGGTGGTGCGGCGGCGTTCGGCGAGGCGCTTCTCGACGTCGGCGAAGCGCTGGGTGTCGAAGAGCCGGCCGAGCAGCCTGCCCCGGGCCTCGGCGTCGGCGCGCAGGAAGCGCGCGAAGTCGCCCTGGGGCAACAGGACGACCTGGCAGAACTGTTCGCGGCTCATGCCGAGCAGCTGCTCGATCTCGGCGCCGATCTCCTGGTGGGAGCGGCTGAGGTCCTTCCAGGCGCCGGCCGGGGCGTCGTACTCGCGCAGCCAGGTCTGGGCCTTGTCGACCGTGGTGCCCTTGCCGCGCAGCTTGGGCCGCTCCCAGGAGGGCTGCCGGGTGATCTCCAGGCGGCGGCCGGCGACGGTGAGGTCGAGGCGGACCTCGGTGCGGGTGCCGGGGTGGGCGTGGTCGCTGCGCGGGTTCTGGTTCTGGCCGCTCTGCCGGGCGCCGGGCACGGAGCCGTACAGGGCGTAGCAGACGGCGTCCAGGACGGAGGTCTTGCCGGCTCCGGTCGGGCCGTGCAGCAGGAACAGCCCGGCGGTGGACAGCGCGTCGAAGTCGACGGTCTGGGTGCCGCCGAAGGGACCGAAGGCGGTGATGTCGAGCCGGTGCAGCCTCACCGGGCCACCTCCCGCACGGCGTGGTCGGCGCGTACGGCGTCGAACGCCTCGCGCAGCACGGCCGTCTCGTGGGCGTCGGGCCCGGCGCCGCGCACATGGGCGACGAAGTCCTGGGCGATCTCCTGGTCGCTGCGGCCCGCGAGCCGCCGGGCGTAGGAGACGCGGGGGTCGTCCGGGGCCCGTTCGGGGGCGAAGACCAGGCTGAGGGTGTGCGGGAAGCGCTGGGCGAGCCGGGCCAGCGGGTCGGCGGGGCGGACCGGGTCGGTGAGGGTGGCCTCGACCCAGGCGTCCTCGTGACGGGTGAGCGCGGGGTCGGCGAGGAGGTCGTCCAGGGTGCCGCGGAGGCGGGCGAGCGGGCGCGGCACCGGGCAGTCGACGCGCTCGGCGGCGACCGTGCCGTCCGCGTCCAGGTCGATCAGCCACATGCTCTTGCGGTGGTCGGCCTCGGAGAAGGAGTAGGCGAGCGGCGAGCCCGAGTAGCGCACGCGCTCGGTGATGGTCTGGCAGCCGTGCAGATGGCCGAGCGCCACGTAGTCGACGCCGTCGAAGATCCCGGCCGGTACGGCGGCCACTCCGCCGACGGTGATGTCCCGTTCGCTGTCGCTGGCCTGGCCGCCGGTGACGAAGGCGTGGGCGAGGACGACGGAACGGGTGCCCCGCGCGCGGGTGGCGAGGTCGGCGCGGACGCGGTCCAGGGCGGCGCCGAGGACGGCCTCGTGGCCTGCCTTGTCGACGGCGAACTCGTCCTTCACCAGAGCCGGTTCGAGGTACGGCACCCCGTAGAAGGCGACGTCGCCGTGGGCGTCCCGGAGGACCACCGGGGTGCCGGCGGCGGAGGGCTCGGTGCGCAGGTGTATGCCCGCGCGGTCGATGAGTCCGGCGCCGACGCCGAGGCGGCGGGCCGAGTCGTGGTTGCCGGAGATCATCACCGTGGGCACGCCGAGGCCGGCGAGCCGGTGCAGGGCGGTGTCGAACAGCTCCACCGCGGCGAGCGGGGGCACCGCGCGGTCGTACACGTCGCCCGACACGACCACCGCGTCCACCGCGCGCTCACGCACGGTGGTGACGAGATGACCGATGAACTCGGCCTGGGCCCCGAGCAGGTCCACCCGGTGGAAGGCCCGGCCGAGGTGCCAGTCGGACGTGTGCAGGAGTCTCATGGGCCCCGAGACTAACGGCCGGGTACGACAGCGCGGCGGCCGTTCCCGCACCGCCCCGCCACGCCCCGCACCACACCGGACCGTTATGTCCGTTTGGTTACTTTCGAGGGGTGCCTGTCAGGCGTCTCCGTAGGCTTCGCCGCCCAGTTCGAGGCCGGCCGTGCCCGCCGTCACATCGGCGAGCCAGCCGCGGAAGGCGGCCACGTCGGCGTCCGGCAGGCCGATCTCGATGGTGACGGCCTCTCCGTAGCGGACGTCGCGCACCTCGCGCCCGGTGGCGCGCAGGTCGTTCTGCACCTTGCCCGCCCGCTGGTGGTCGACGGTCACCGTGGCCAGCCGGAAACGGCGCCGGGTGATCGTGCCGAGCGTGTCCAGGGCCTCGCCGACCGAGCCGCCGTAGGCGCGGATGAGTCCGCCCGCGCCGAGCTTGACGCCGCCGTAGTAGCGGGTGACGACGGCGACCACGTACCGCATGTCGCGGCGCAGCAGCATCTGGAGCATGGGCACGCCCGCGGTGCCGCCCGGTTCGCCGTCGTCGCTGGCCTTCTGCACGGAGGCGTCGGCGCCGATGACGTACGCCCAGCAGTTGTGGGTGGCGTCGGCGTGCTCCTTGCGCACCGCGGCGATGAAGTCCTGGGCCTCCCGCTCGGTGGCGGCCGGGGCGAGCGCGCACAGGAAGCGGGAGCGGTTGATCTCGGTCTCGTGCACGCCCGCGCGGGCGACTGTGCGGTACTCGTCCTGCATCACGCCAGCCTATGCGAGCGCCGCCGGGCCGCCCGGCTACCCCTTCTCCCCGCGCGGGACCGTGAACGAGGTGAGCAGGGCCGCGCCGGGCGCGAGGGCCGGCCAGCCGGGTCCGTGCCAGGTGAGCACGGCGACCGCGGCGGTCGGGAACTTGGCCCGCACCCGTACCAGCGTGTCGTCGAGGCCGTCCGCGGCGAGCGCCGACACCAGCTCCTGGAGGCCGGGGTTGTGCCCGACGAGCAGCAGCGTCCGCACGTCCGCCGGCACCTCGCGCACGACCGCGAGCAGCTCCTCCACGTCGGCCGCGTACAGCCGCCGGTCGTAGCGGACGGGCGGCGGGGTGGCCCACTCGGCGGCGACCAGCTCCCAGGTCCGGCGGGCGCGTACGGCGGTGGAGCACAGGACGAGATCGGGCAGGGGGCCGCCGGCGGCGAGGACGCGTCCGGCGGCCGGGGCGTCCCGGAGACCGCGCGGCGAGAGCGGCCTCAGCCGGTCCTCGACACCCTCGGGCCAGGCGGACTTGGCGTGCCGCAGCACCACCAGCCGGCGCAGCGGCACCTCGTCCGGCCCGCTCACGCGAGGGCCCCGAGGTCGCGCGCGAGGTCGAGGGCGAGCAGGCGGTCGACGTAGGCGTAGGTCTCGAAGCGAGCGCCGTCCGGGATACCGGGCGCGCTCTCCACGTCCCGCAGCACGCCGAGCACCGCGGGCAGGTCGAGGTCGTCCTCCCAAGCGGCCCGCAGCCGCTCGCGGACCTCGCCGGGGACCGGTCTCGAGGGCTGCCGCGCCCAGCCGGCGACGGCCCGCCGCCACCGGGCGAGGCGCCGCGCGGCGTCGTCCAGCACGGCGGGGTCCAGCCGCGCGGGTTCGCCGCGCGGGACGGCGAGCAGGGCGAGCCGCAGGACCGGGGGGTCGGCGAGCAGCACCGGGAGCACACCGGCCGCGGCGGGGCCGCCGTCCGCGACGACACACTCCCCACCTTCTCCGTCGCCCCCGGCACCGGGCGCCGCCGCCCTGCCCGGGCGTCCCGTCCCCTCCGACCACTCCACCGGCGCCACCTCGAGCACCGGGCCCTCCCCCGGCGGGCGGCCGGGGGCGCGCTGGGTCACGTGGATGGCCTGGGCCTCGCCGAGGCCGGACGCGAAGTCGCGGGCGTCCTCGAAGGGGCGGATGGCGAGCCGGGTGGCGGCGGTGCGCAGCTCCGGCTGGCCGCGCGGGGCGGTGAGGATCGTCCATACCGGGGTGCCGCCCAGTTCCAGGGCGCGGACGAGCAGGTCGGCGGTGAGCAGCACCCGCAGGGCCGTCGGGTCGAGGCCGCCGGCGTGGGCCTCGATACGGGTCAGGGCGCGGCGGGCGGGCGCGGCGGGGACGGGCTCACCGGTTCGGGCGTCGAGGATGTGCAGCACGGGGCGAGCGTAGGCGGGCGGGCCGTCGTACGCAGCGGCTTGCGCCGATTCCGGACAGCGTGGCGGGGTACGGCGGGAATCCGCGCGCATGCGGACGATGTTGTGCCGACGCGCGGAAACCCCCCGCAGTCCCCCAGCCCGAGGAGGCGGCCGATGTACGGCGACGACGCGACGACCCGCAGGATACTGACCGAGCTGGGCGACACCTGGGCGGTGGTCGGGCTGTCCTCGAACGAGAACCGGGCCGCGTACGGCGTGGCGCGGACGCTCCAGCGGTTCGGCAAGCGGATCGTGCCGGTCCACCCGAAGGCGGAGACCGTGCACGGGGAGCGGGGCTACGCCTCCCTCGCGGACATCCCCTTCGACGTGGACGTGGTGGACGTCTTCGTGAACAGCGAGCTGGCCGGCGCGGTGGCGGACGAGGCGGTGCGCAAGGGCGCGCGCGGGGTCTGGTTCCAGCTGGGGGTCGTCGACGAGGCGGCCTACGAGCGGACCGGGGCGGCCGGTGTCGACATGGTCATGGACCGGTGCCCGGCGATCGAAATTCCCCGCCTGACCTAGTGTCAATTCTCCTTCATCACAATTCCACGCTGAATATTGACATTCTCCGCACCCATCTGACCTGCGGGAAGGATCTACCCAAGGACGGTAAGATCCTCGGTCAAGTTTTGGGAAACAGTCTTTTGCCGACGGGGAACGCGTTTCTAGCCTGTGGCCTCATTGCTCGTTGATCGAGCGTTCACGAACTGAGAGGCCCCTAGACATGGCGAAAGTCGACGCCTTGCCACAGGCCACGACGGAGTCCGGCGGTCTGCGCCGGGATGTCGGGCTGATCGGACTGATGTGGGCCTCGGTGGGCTCGATCATCGGCTCCGGCTGGCTGTACGGCGCCGAGAAGGCGGTCGTGGTGGCCGGCCCCGCGGCGGTCATCTCCTGGGTGATCGGCGCGGTGGCCATCGTGCTCCTCGCGCTCGTGCACGCCGAGCTGGGCGGCATGTTCCCGGTGGCGGGCGGCACGGCCCGCTACCCGCACTACGCCTTCGGCGGTCTGGCCGGCATGTCCTTCGGCTGGTTCTCCTGGCTCCAGGCCGCCACCGTCGCGCCGATCGAGGTCGAGGCCATGATCGGTTACGCCGGTCACTGGCAGTGGGCCCAGAGCCTCCAGCACACCGACGGAACGCTGACGCCCAGCGGTTTCCTCACGGCCGTGCTGCTGATGGCGGTCTTCGTCGGGGTCAACTTCTTCGGCGTCCGGGCCCTGGCCCACACCAACAGCGCCGCCACCTGGTGGAAGATCGCCGTCCCGCTCGGGGCGATCTTCATCATCGCCGCGGGCAACTTCCACCCGGGCAACTTCACCTCCGAGGGCTTCGCCCCGTTCGGCGCCAAGGGCGTCCTCGGCGCGATCAGCACCAGCGGCATCATCTTCGCGCTGCTCGGCTTCGAGCAGGCGATCCAGTTGGCGGGCGAGAGCCGCAACCCCAAGCGCGACCTGCCGCGGGCGACCCTCGGCTCGGTGGCGATCGGCGCCGTGATCTACATCCTGCTCCAGGTCGTGTTCATCGCCGCGCTGCCGCACGGTTCCTTCGCGCACGGCTGGGCCAAGCTCGACTTCGCGGGCATCAGCGGCCCCTGGGCGGGCCTGGCGACCATCGTGGGCCTGGGCTGGCTCGGCTGGGTGCTCTACATCGACGCGATCATCTCCCCCGGCGGCACCGGCCTGATCTACACCACCGCCACCTCGCGCGTCTCCTTCGGCCTGGCCAGGAACGGCTACGCGCCGAAGGCGTTCGCCCTGACCGACAAGCGTGGCGTGCCGTGGTTCGGCCTGCTCATGTCGTTCGTCACCGGCGTGTTCTGCTTCCTGCCGTTCCCGAGCTGGCAGGAACTGGTCGGCTTCATCACCTCGGCGAGCGTGCTGATGTACGCGGGCGCTCCGCTGGCCTACGGCGTCTTCGCCGACCGGCTGCCGCACCGGGAGCGCCCGTACCGGCTGCCCGGCGGCAAGGTCGTCTCGCCGCTGTCCTTCGTGGTCGCCGACCTCATCATCTACTGGTCCGGCTGGAACACCCTGTGGCGGCTGGGCTTCGCGATCCTGCTCGGCTACGTGCTCCTCGGCTCCTACGCCTGGTACGCCACGCGCAAGCGGCTGCCCGACGCGCCCCGGCTGGACTTCAGGGCCGCGCAGTGGCTGCCCGGTTACCTGGTGGGCCTGGGCCTGATCTCCTGGCTGGGCGGCTTCGGCGGCCGGGGCACCATTCCGCTGTGGTGGGACATCCTGGTCGTCGCGGTCTTCTCGCTGGCCGTCTACTACTGGGCCAAGGCCACCGCGTCGCGGCCCGAGGCGATCGAGCGCAGCATCGACGAGGTCGTGGTCACGGACATGCCCGCGCACTGACCCGTACCGCGCCGCCCTGACGGTGTCCCGTCGGCTCGACTGACGGGACACCGTCATAATGCTGGGGTGACGTCTGCTCCCTCCCCCTTCAACTCCCCTTCCGCCGAACGTTTCCCGGTGGTCGTCGTGGGTGCCGGACCGGCCGGCCTGACCGTCGGCAACATCCTGCGGGCGGCCGGTGTCGACTGCCTGGTCCTGGAGGCCGGGACCCGCGAGTTCATCGAACAGCGGCCGCGCGCCGGGGTCATCGAGGAATGGGCCGTGCGCGGCCTGGAACGACGCGGTCTGGCCGACCGGCTGCTGGAGCGCGCGGAACGCCACTCGGAGTGCGAGTTCCGCTTCGACGGCCGGGCCCACCGCTTCGCCCACACAGAGCTGACGGGCCGTCATCACTGGGTCTACTCGCAGCCCCTGCTGGTGACCGACCTGGTGCGGGAGTACGCCGACGTGCGCGGCGGGGACATCCGCTTCGGGGTGCGGGACGTGCGCCTGCACGAGCCGGACTCGGACCGGCCCGCCGTCTCGTACACCGACCCGGACACCGGTGAACGGCGCCTGGTCCACTGTGACTTCATCGCCGGCTGCGACGGACCGCGCGGGGTGAGCCGGGCCGCGCTGCCGGCGCGGGCGCGGACCTCCCGGCACGATTACGGCATCGGCTGGCTGGCGTTGCTGGCCGAGGCCCCGCCGTGCGCGGACCGCGTGCTGTTCGGCATGCACCCGGGCGGGTTCGCCGGGCAGATGCCCCGCAGTTCCCGGCTCACCCGCTACTACCTCCAGTGCCCGCCCGGCGACGACCCGGCCGACTGGCCCGACGAGCGGGTCTGGGCGGAGCTCCAGCGGCGCCTGCGGGCGGCGGACCGCCCGCCGCTGACGGAGGGCCCGCTGCTGGAGAAGCGGGTGCTGGACATGCACGACTACGTGGTCGAACCCATGGTGTTCGGCCGTCTCTTCCTGGCCGGTGACGCGGCACACCTCGTCGCGCCGATCGCCGCGAAGGGCATGAACCTCGCCCTGAACGACGCGTTCCTCCTCGGCGACGCCCTCGTCGCGCACCTGGCCGAGGGCGACGACTCGGGCCTGGACGGCTACTCGGCGCGGTGCCTGCGGCGGGTGTGGGAGTACCAGGATTTCTCGCGGTGGCTCGCCGAGATCTTCCACGGGGTGTCCGACGGCGACCCCTACCGGGCCGGCACCACGCTGGCCCGGCTGCGCCGACTGTTCTCCTCACCGGCCGCGGCGGCGGCCTTCGCCGAGCAGTACCTCGGCACGGCCGACACGTACTGAACGGGCGTCGCCGCGGCACCTCGGCATGACCGGCGCGTACCGAACGGGCGGCGCTCCGGCGCGCGCCGGTCCCGGGCGTGGCGGGCCCGCGGCGCGCGCCGGCCGGCCACGCACGGTGGGGTCAGGCGACGCCCAGCCCCTCCAGCACCACGGCGCCGGGCAGTTCGGCCAGCGCCTTGCCGGGCACCAGGAGCTTGCCGCGCCGGCGCCCGCTGCCGACCAGGACGTAGGGCAGGTCGGCGACGGCCGCGTCCACCAGCACCGGCCAGCCCGTGGGCAGGCCGAGCGGCGTGATGCCGCCGTACTCCATGCCGGTCTCGCCGGTCGCCGTCTCCATGGAGGCGAACGAGGCTTTGCGGGCGCCCAGTTGGCGGCGGGCGACGCCGTTGACGTCGGCCCGGGTGGTGGAGAGCACCACGCAGGCGGCGAGCCTGGTCTCGCCGGCCCGCTTGCCCGCGACCACCACGCAGTTCGCCGACCGCTCCAGCAGATCGCGGCCGTAGTGCTCGACGAAGACGGCGGTGTCGGCCCAGCGCGGGTCGGTGTCGACGTAGAGGATCCGGTCGGCGGGGACCGTGCCCTGCCAGTCGCGCACCGCGTCGGCGACGGGGGCGGTCAGCTCGTCCAGGCAGTCCGGGGCGGGGGTGGCGGTGTCGAAGTCGCCGATGGGTGCGCGCATGGCCGCACGCTAGCAAGGTCCGCCCGCCCGCCGTACCGGCGTCTCACGGCACGGGCGGTACGGACACCGCCATCACCATCTCCATCGGCGTCTCGCCCCGGTTCTCGTACCGGTGCGGGACGTTGGCCTCGAAGGAGGCGCTCGCGCCGGCCGGCACGCGGTACTCCGCGCCGTCCACGCTGAGGGTCAGCTCGCCGGTGGTGACATGCACCAGCTCGACCGTGCCGGCGGGGTGCGGCTCGGAGGGGCTGTGCTCCCCCGGCATCAGCCGCCAGTCCCACATCTCCAGCGGTCCGGGCGCCTCCGTACCGGCGAGCAGCCGGTTGTAGCTGCCGGCGTCCGTGTGCCAGAGCCGTACGGCCCGTTCGGCGGGGACGACGCGGACCTTCGGGCCCCGCTCGTAGTCGAGGAGCGTGGTGACGCTGACGCCGAGCGCGTCACCGATCTTGACGACCGTGCCGATGCTGGGGTTGGTGCGGGCCTGCTCGATCTGGATGAGCATGCCGCGGCTGACACCGGCCCGGGCGGCGAGCACGTCCAGGGTGAAGCCGCGCACCGAGCGCCAGTGCCTGACGTTGCGCGCCAGGGACTGGGTCAGAAGTTCGAGGTCCGACACGTTGGGTCCAATATCCGGGGAGTTCACGGGGTTCGTCAGCGCGGTCCGGCGCGGTTCAGCCCACGGACCTACGGTGTGGTGCGCCTGGTCGTCCGGCAAACTCTACTGCGGGGCCGGGCCGCGGGCCGCAGCCCGGCTCCCCTTCCGGCCGGGCCGCCGCCCGGGTCAGCCGTCGGAGTCCAGCGCGGCGAGCCGCGCCACCGCGTCCTCGTCCAGGTCCGCCAGCGCCCGCAGCTGCTCCGGCGTCGTGCCGTCCGGGATCGGCACCGGCGCGGGGGTGCGCAGCGGCGGCTGCCAGCCGTCGTCGGGCGTCCAGCGCCGTACGACCCGGGCGGGCGCCCCCGCCACCACGGCGTGGTCGGGCACCGTGCCCCGGACCACCGCGCCGGCCGCCACGACCACGTTCCGGCCGATCCGCGCCCCCGGCAGGATCACCGCGCCGGTGCCGATCCAGCAGCCCGGTCCGATCACCACCGGCTCCATCCGCGGCCACTGCTTGCCGATGGGCTCGTGCGGATCGTCGTAGGAGTGGTTGGTCGAGGTGACGTAGACGTACGGGCCGAAGTAGCAGTCGCGGCCGATGGTGACCGTGGTGTCGGCGATGACATGGCTGCCGCGGCCGAGGACCACGCCGTCGCCGATGCGCAGGATCGGGTCGGGGCCGAGGTCGAGGCCGGGCATCAGGCCGGCGGTGAGGGTGACCTGCTCGGCGATGATGCAGTAGGAGCCGATCCGGATCCACGGCTCGCCGAAGACGGTGCCGAGCGGGAAGGCCAGCCGGGTGGCCTCGCCGATCGCGCCGAAGCGGAACCCCGCCGGGTGCTCGGCCGTGACGGACCCGGCGCGCCGTGCCCAGGACCAGGCCGCGTGGACGGCTCGCTGGGCCAGGCCCCGCCGCCAGGATGAGAACGTGTTCTTGCGCTTCGGCACGGGCTCACGTTACTCAGCGGTCGCCTCCGGCGGAGAGGGCGGGCTGCTGTGATCTTTGCCCCACCCGGTGTCGTACCGTGCCGTGTACGGCCGACACGAGGAGACGGTGATGACGCACAAGGCGCTGATCGCGGGTATCGGGGGCAAGGAGCCCCGGATCGACCCGGAGGCGTTCGTGGCGCCCACGGCGTCCGTGATCGGGGACGTCACGCTGCATGCCGGGGCCAGTGTCTGGTACGGCGCCGTCGTGCGCGCCGACGTCGAGAGGATCACCGTGGGGGCGCGGGCCAATGTGCAGGACAACGTCACCCTGCACGCCGATCCCGGGTTCCCGGTGACCGTCGGGGAGCGGGTGTCCATCGGGCACAACGCGGTGGTGCACGGGGCCACCGTGGAGGACGACTGCCTCGTCGGGATGGGGGCGACCGTGCTCAACGGCGCGGTGATCGGGGCCGGCTCGCTGGTCGCGGCCCAGGCCCTGGTGCCGCAGGGGATGGTGGTGCCGCCGGGGTCGCTGGTGGCGGGGGTGCCGGCCAAGGTGCGGCGGAGCCTGACCGAGGAGGAGCGCGCGGGGGTGACCCTCAACGGCACCCTGTACACGGAGCTGGCCGAGGCGCACCGCGGGGTGCACGGGTAGGCGCGGCGGGGGCGGGTGCCCGCCGCTCGGCCGGGGCGCCTCAGTCCCGGGCACCCACCGGTTCCGCCTCGCGCCGCTCGGCCTGCGCCTTCTTCGCCTTGCGCTTGAGGATCAGCAGGGAGGCCAGGCCGATCAGCACGGCCACGCCCAGGCCCAGGTACGAGAAGCGCTTCAGCCAGTCCTCGGCGACGACGCCGATGTAGTAGATGACGGCCGTGGTGCCGCCGGCCCAGCAGATGCCGCCGAGGACGTTGGCGATCAGGAACTTCCAGTACGGCATGTGCAGCACGCCCGCGAGGGGGCCGGCGAAGATGCGCAGCAGGGCGACGAAACGGCCGAAGAAGACCGCCCACATGCCCCACTTCTCGAAGGACCGCTCGGCCGTGGCCACGTGTCCCGCGCTGAAGTGGCGCGGGAACTTCCCGCCGAGCCAGGCCAGCAGCGGGCGTCCGCCCTTGCGGCCGATGGCGTAGCCGATGGAGTCGCCGATCACCGCGCCGGCGGTCGCGCAGGCACCGAGGACGACCGGGTTGACGCCCGTGTGCTGGGAGGACATCAGGGCCGCGGAGACGAGGACGATCTCGCCCGGCAACGGGATGCCCAGGCTCTCCACGCCGATCACCAGGGCCACCACGGCGTAGACGGCGACGGCGGGCACCGAGTCGAGCCATTCCTGGACGTGCACGCCGGTTCCTCCCCTGTAGCTGACCTTGCTCTCCGGCTGACGGGTCACCGCATGTAAAACGCGTCCCGAGGGAAGGCTACCTGGTCGGCGCTGAACGGCCGCTCGGCCGTCCGCGCGGGTCGGCACCGTCCCGCCCCCACGCCTTACGTTTCCGGACATCCCCGTGTCACGCGGGAGGGGAAGGCTCCCACGCGGTTCGCCCGGCCCGCTTCCCTCAAGGCCCCGCCGAGGGGTCCGCCGCGGAAGGACGACGTCCCCGTGTCCCCTCTGTCCCCCTCCCGCCCGCTGTCCCCCGTCCCGCACCCCTGTCCGCCGGCCCCGGTGCCCGGTTCCGGGCTCACGGTCGACGCGCGCCCCGCGCCGCGCGGGCCGGGCCGGGCCGTGCGGCTGGCCGTGTGCGTGGCTCCCCTGCTGCTCGCCGCCGGGTGGGCCGTGGCCAACCGGCCCGTCGTCCACGAGGGGGTCCGGCGGCTGGCCGGGGCCGACCCGTGGTGGCTGCTGGCCGGAGCCGGCTTCACCTGTCTGACCTGGGTGGCGGCCTCCTGCGTGCGGCAGGGCGCGCTGCCCGACCGGGTCCCGCCGGGGCTGCTGCTGGCCTCGCAGTTCGCCGCCGGCGCCGCCAACCACGTGCTGCCCGCCGGGCTCGGCGCCCACGCCGTCACCCTGCGCTTCCTGCGCGGGCGGGGGGTGCCGGTGGAGCGGGCCACCGCGTCGATCGGGTTGTACTCGCTGGTCAAGTCCACCGCGAAGACGGCCGTCCTGCTGGTGTTCCTGGCCGCGTCGCCGGCCTGGCGGCGCCTTGGCGACCTGGTGCCGGACGGCCGGCCACTGGTGCCGCTGGCCGCCGTCACGGCCGGGGCGGTCGCGCTGGCCGCGGTGCTGATGGCGGTGGTACGGCCGGTGCGCCGGCCGGTGGCCGCACTGCTGCGCACCGCCCTGGCCGACGCGCGCGCGGTGCACACCCGGCCGCGCCGGGTCCTCGCCCTGTGGGGCGGGGCCGTCGCCCTGCCGCTGGTGCAGGCCGGGGCGCTGGCCTGCGTCGGCGCCTCGCTCGGGCTGGCACTGCCGTGGCAGCGGGTGGTGCTCGCCCATCTGGCGGCGGGTACGGCCGTCGGGGCGGTGCCCGCGCCGGGCGGACTCGCGGTCGACGCGGCGCTGGTGTGGACGCTGGTCGCCTTCGGCACCACGCCCGCGGAGGCGACCGCGGCCGTCATCGGGTACCGGGTGCTGACGGACTGGGTGCCGCTGGTGCCGGGGACCCTGGTGCTGTCGGCGCTGATCCGCGCGAAGGTGGTGTGAGCGGGGCACGGCCGCCCCTCGCCCGGCGGCGGTGTCAGTCCCGTCGGGCCACCAGGCGGTAGGCGTTGGACAGGCCGAGCCGGTGGGAGAACGGGCGTACGGCGAAGCGGTCGAGGAGCGTGGCGGTGATCAGCGCGGGGACGCCCGCCAGCAGGAGCGCGGCGCGCGCGGCGCGGCGGAGGGCGCCGGGGCGTTCGGGGAGCCAGGGCGCGTCCTCGCGCGGGGCGGTGTGGTCGAGCGCCAGCCAGACCGCGGCGAGCAGGTCCACCGGGTCATGGGCCTCGGCGTGCTCTTCCGCGACCACCGTGAACCCGAGCCCGGTGAGCCGGTGGCGCAGGTTGGCCACCGGCACGAAGTGCAGGTGCTGCGGCTGGAGCCAGGGCAGCCACCAGCGGCCGAGCAGCCGGGCGTAGCGGCTCTCCGGGTCCGGTACCTCGATCAAAAGGTGCCCGCCGGGGCGTACGGCGCGGTGGGCGGCGCGGAGTTCGCGGTCGGGGTCGGTGCTGTGCTCCAGGTAGTGGAACATGCTCACCACGTCGTAGCGGGCGGCCAGTTCGGGTGCCAGGTCGGGGAAGGCACCGCGGTAGGCGTGGTCCACGCGGCCCTCGCGGGCGGCGAGTTCGACGCCGTCGGTGAAGTCGAGCCCGTCGAAGGCGGTGCCGGGGAGTACGGTGCGGGCGGCGGCGCAGAAGTGGCCGTGGCCGGTGCCGACGTCCAGCCAGGTCTTCGGCGCGGGGTCGTGGGGCAGCATGGCCTCGGCACGGCCCCGGTACATCGCGCCGCGCCCGCCGAAGGTGCCGCTCATCCGCTGCTCGCCGAGCCCGTCGTAGAAGTCGCGGTAGTAGAACTCCAGCCCCTCGGTGGTCAGCCGGGGGTTCTGGAAGATGTGGCCGCAGTCGGCGCAGCGGTCGAGGAGGAAGCGGCCGGGCTTGTGCTGGAGCAGGTCGGTGGTGCGCAGGCGGGGGCCGATCCGGCCGGAGGAACACCAGGGGCAGGTGGTCCGCCGGGCCGCGAAGAAGCGGTCGGTGCCAGCGTCCAGGTCGGCCCGGTAGGCGGAGCGCAGGGCGGCGACCCGCGCCGTCTTCATTCGCGCATCCCGCGCCGTCTTCTCGCGCGCGTCCGGCACTGCCTTCTCACGCGCGTCACGCACTGTTTTCTCACGCACGTCACGCACCCGCCCGGTCGGTTCGCTCACCGCGTCACTCAGCGGTCCGGCCGCCCGGTCCGCCATGCCGCTCACCCGCCCCGCCGTCCGGTCCGCCGCGTCGCTCACCGGTCCCGTCGTCTCGTCGGTCGGGGTGCTCGTCGGCTCCGTATCCGCTCCCCGCGTCTCACGTGCGTCACTCATCGGCTCCCCGCCCCTTCCTCGCCGCGGACGTCCGCTGCGGCTTCCTGTCCTGGCTTCCGTGACCTGCCCGCGGTGCCCCGGCGCGACCGGGCTCGCGGGTGACCGGGCTGTTCGTCGCGCGTGTCGGTCATCGGCCCTCCGCCGCCAGCCGGGCGAGGCGGGCCGCCGCCGACCGGGCGCCGCCCGCCGCGCGGAACGCGTCGCGGACGCGGGCGGCGGCGTGCCGGTGGGCCGGGTCGCGCAGGACGGTGTCGAGGGCCTCGCCCAGCCGGGCCGCGGTGACCCGGCCGAACCGGACCCGGACGCCCGCGCCGGAGTCCACGACCTGCGCCGCCACCACCGGCTGGTCGTCCCTGATCGGCGCGGCGACGATCGGGACGCCGTGCCACAGCGCCTCGCACACCGTGTTGTGGCCCGCGTGGCAGACCACGGCGTCCATGTGCGCCAGCAGCGGGAGCTGGGGAACGGACGGCACGACCAGGACGTCATCGTCCGGTGCCGCGGTCAGGGTGCCGGCCGGATCGGCGATCACCGCCTGGAGCCGGTCGGCGCGGGCTCGCAGCGCGGTCCGGGCCTCGCCGAGGAACCGGGTCCCGGCGTCGGCGTTGGCCGTGCCGAGGGTCACCAGGACCTTGGCTCGGCCGGGGTCCAGCCGGTCCCAGGGGAAGTCCGGCCCGGCCGGGCGGCCGGTGAGCGAGGGGCCGGCGTAGTGGACGTGCGGTGCCGCCGGCGCCCGCGGCCCGATCAGTTCCGGTGTGCTGAACACGAGCAGGAGGTGGGGCGAGGAACGCGGGTCGGCGGTGCCCGCCGGGTCCCCGATGCGCGCGCGCAGCTCGGCCAGGCGCCGCCCGAGCCAGTCGGCGACCTTGGGCAGACCGTCGTAGGCACCGCTGAACTCGGCCGACGTGGTCGCGGAGGTGGCCCAGGGCAACCCCAGGTGCTCGGCCACCAGGGCGCCGGCGAACGCCTGCTGGTCGGCGACGACCACGTCCGGGCGGAACGCCGCGACGGCCGCGCGCACCCCCGGCGCCATCGCGTCGGCCAGCGGCAGCAGGTACCACTCCCACAGGAACCGCAGCGCCTCCGCGCCCCGCAGCTCCGGCGGCCGTACGGCACCCGGGGCGCCCGGCACCGGACCGGCGCACCCGAACACCACGGCGTCGGCACCCGCGAGCCGCCGCACCAGCGCCGGATCGGCGCACGCCCAGGCCACTCGGTGCCCCTGCGCGGCGAGCCGGGCGGCGACGCCCACGGCGGGGTTGACGTGCCCGGTCAGCGGCGGGACGACGAAGAGGAATCCGCTCACCGGACGCCCGTCCCCGCGCGGACCCGGTCCAGGGTGTGGTCCAGGATGTGTCCGCCGACCGTGCCGGGTGCCTCGACCAGGACCGAGTGCTCGTGCCCCGGCAGCACGACCGCCCGGTAGTCCGGCAGCAGCCGCCGCTGCGCCGGCACCAGGTCCGCCAGATCGGAGTCGCCGCCGTACACACCGAGGACCGGGCAGCGTACGGCGCCGATCTGGGCCTCGGTGAGCACCCGGCTGGCGGGGATGTCCCGGCCCAGGGTGGTCTCGCGGGCGAGCCGTGCCGCGCCCTTGGCGAGGCGGGCGGTGTTGTGGCCCCGGTGGGCCGTGATCCAGGCGAGGGCGTCCGGTTCGTTGTGGGCGAGTTGGGTCGTCACCCGGTGCAGGATGCGGCCGAGCTTCGCCGCCCAGGCGGCGGTCGCCGGTTCGGACTCGATCAGGGTCAGGCCGGCCACCCGGCCGGGATGGCGGGCCGCGTACCCGAAGGCGATGGTGCCGCCGTAGGAGTTGCCGACGAGGTGCACGGGACCGGTCACGCCGAGCCGGTCGAGGAGCGCCGTCAGGTCGTCGATGTTGTGGTCGAGGGTGTAGCCGCGCGGCGGGCGCTCGCTGCGGCCATGGCCGCGCAGGTCGTACATGACGACGTCGAGTCCGGCCGCCGCGAACCGGGGGGCGACGGTGAAGTAGTAGCTGGCCAGACTGTCGGTGAGCAGCCCGTGCACCAGGACGATGGTGGCGTGCGGGGCGCGGCCGTCGGTGGGGCCGGTCCGCTGGACGTGCAGCCGGATGCCGCCGGCGTCGACCATCGCCATGGCTCAGCCCGCCCGGCCGGTCTTCAGGCTCCGCACCACGTGCTCCACGAGCCGGCCGACGGTCAGCTCGATGATCTCGTCGAACTCCATACCGGCCAGGAACTCGGCGAGGTTGACCCGCTGTCCGTACCGTTCCTCCAGCAGGCCCGCCAGGGTGACGAGGTCGATGCTCTCCAGTTCCAGGTCGCGGTTGAAAAGCGTGGACATGCCGATCGCCACGTCGTCCTCGCCGTACTCCGCCAGCACCGTGCGGAGCATGCCGGAGATGTCGGCGAGCACGGTCTCGGCGGTGGGCGGCGCGGGGGCCGGGGCCGGCTGGGTGGGATTCATCGGAGGTACTCCTCGGCTGCGGTGTCGTGTCGTCGGTCCTCGGGTGCGATGCCGGGCGGTCCGTCGGCGGCTGCGGCGCCGTGCCGTCCGTCGGCGGGCGCGGGGCGGTGCAGTCCGTCCTCGGCCGCGCCGCCGTGTCGTCCGTCGCCGGTCCCCGGGCCGGTCGTCCAGGCCACCACGTAGTCGCGTTCCGGCAGGCCGGGCGGGTTGGCGGCCGGCGCGCAGTGCACGGTGTAGGCGCGCTCCAGCCGGCCGGAGACCAGCAGCCGGCTGCCGTCCGGGGCGGCCTCCAACACGGTGAAGTCCCGGGGACGGCCGCCGAATCCGGCGCCCTCGGCCTTGGCGACCGCCTCCTTGGCGGCCCAGAACCGGGTGAACCACAGGGCCGGCGTCTCACCGCCGTCCGCGCACCGGGCGCGCAGCAACCGCAGTTCCACGGGACCGAGCGCGGTGGCGAGGGTGGCCGGGTCGCGCTCGGTGACCTCTTCGACGTCGATGCCGGGACCGGGCGACGGGCGGTGCGGCCGTACGATCGCCACGCCCGTCTCGGCTCGGTGGGCGAGCGAGACGTCCAGCGGAGGCAGGGCGCGGCCGTGCACTCCGGTGACGCGGGGCCGGCCGAGTTCGTCGTTGCCGACCTGGATCTCCGCCGGGAAGACGGGCCCTTCTCCCTGCTGCCAGAGCCAGTGCCGTACCGCGTCCTTGACCGCGATACGGCCGAGCAGCCACTGCCGGCGTCCGCGCGGCGGGCGTCGCGCGTACGCGGCGCGCTCGGCGCCGCCCAGCGAGTTCCGCATGATCAGGTCGCGTGAGGCGAGGTCCGGCCACCGCTCGTGCACCAGGGCCCAGCCGCCGGGCATGGCGGTGGAGAGGGTGTGGCGCTCGGGGAAGCGTTCGACGGGCCGGGTGGTGGGGTCGTTGTCGAACCGGCGGTCCTGCCAGCCGGTGAGCCGGGCCCACACCCGGCCGTCGACGGTCAGTTCCGCGTCCGCCTCCAGCAGGGTGTCGGTGAGCGAGGTGATCCGCAGCAGGCAGCGCACCTCGGTGCCGGGGGCCGGGTCCGGTCCGTGGAACCGCGCCGTGCCCAGCCGCACCGGGAAGACGACGGTCCGCTCGGAGCGGGTCGCCATGATCCAGTAGCCCAGCAGCTGGCCGACGTTGTCGAGCAGGGCACCGGGGGCGGCGGGGGTGGTGATCACTCCGCGGATGTGCCGCTCGCCGATCGCGGTCAGCTCGGTCAGGCCCTGGAACCGCGGGCCGTGGAACATCCAGCGCTCGCGGTAGAGCTGGGCCGCGGTGTGCGCGGGGAGGTGTTCCGGGGCGCCCGGGAAGGGGATCGGCGGGGATGGCGCGCAGTGGTGCGGGGCGAGTTCGATCTCGGCGCGGGCCGTCGTGCCGAAGGCGACGGTGACCCGGTGCGGGTGGTCGGGGGCCGGGGTGACGGTGACCGGTACCTCGACGGGGGGCGTCGCGGTGAGCCACCGGTCGAAGCGGGCCCCGTGCACGGCGACGGCGCGCAGGCCGGGGGCCGCCGCCTCCGCCGCGTCCATCATGTGCCGCACGATCGTGGTGGCGGGGACGACCGGCCAGCGGTCGGCCAGGTCCGGCCAGCCCGGACGCTGCGGGAAGAAGCAGTGGTCCAGGAGGTGGGGCATGGTCCGCGCGGAGACGTGGAGGGTCGTGGTGGTGGGGTGAACCGTGGGAGGGGCGGAGGTGAGGGGGGCGGGGGCGTGGGTGCCTGGGGGCGTGGGGCTTCCGGTGCCCGGGGGGCGGCTCGCCGCGATCAGTTCCGCCGCCGTGTGCGCGGTGTCCCGCAGGAGGGCGGTGAGTTCGGCGGCGGCCGGGTGGTGCCGCGCGAGGTGTTCGAGCGCGGGGACGGTGGTGGCGGAAGGGCCGGCCGGCGTACCGGGCCGAAGGGGGAATCCGGCCGTCGGCGGTGAGGCGTCCGGCGGTGTGGCCGACCGTGTGGTCGGTGGTTCGCCCGGCCGTTCTTCCGGCGGCGTCCCGCGCAGTTGCGCGCGCAGCGCCTCGCGGGACGGGCCGTCCAGTGACACCAGGGCGCTGCCCAGGTCGAGGCGGACGGGCGGGCGTACCACGGCCGGACGGCCGGCCGGGGTTCCCGCCGTGGTGCCGGCCTCGGTCCGGGCCGGGGTCCGGGCCGGAACCGCCGGTGCCACGACCGCCCCCGCCGTCCACAGCGCGGTCGCCGTGCGCCGGAGCTGGGCCAGCCCGTCATGGTGGGCCGAGTGGGCGGCGACGGCCAGGTGATCGCGTTCGCCGAGGGTGTCGCCGATGAGCGAGGTCAGCCGGCCGGGGCCGGTCTGGACGAAGACGCGGTGCCCGGCGGCGTACATGGCCTCGGTCAGCTCGCGGAAGCGGACGGGCTCCAGCAGATGCCGGACGAAGAGTTCCCGGACCGCGGGCTCGTCCGCCGGGAAGGGTGCCGCGGTCGTTCCCGACCACACCGGAACGGTCGGCGGGTGCAGCCGGAAACGGTCGGCGGACGCCTTGATGGGGCCGAGATACGGTTCCAGCATCGGCGTGTGGAAGCCTGACCGGAAGGGCAGCACCTGGCAGAGCACGCCCTCGGCGCGCAGGGACCGCGCGAACTCCTCCACCACCGGGCCGGGGCCGCAGACCATGGCCTGGCGGGGCGCGTTGTCGTGGGAGAGCACGATCCCGGAACCCGCCCAGGCGGCGGCGAGCGCGGCGCGGACCTGGGCGGCGGAGGTGCCGACGGCGGCGAAGGCGAGGCCGGGGACGGTGATCGAGTCCGGGTCGAAGCCGGTCATGAACGCGTCCACCTGGGCGGCGGAGTACAGTCCGGCGGCGGCCATGGCCGTCCACTCTCCGACGCTGTGTCCGGCGACCGCGTCCGGTACCACGCCCATGCGGCGCAGGGCCTGGTCCAGCAGGCGGCCCACCCCGACGACGCCGAAGCCGTGCCGGCCGATGTCGCCCACCCGGACCTCCGTGCCAGCGACCGGGGGCAGGCCGAAGTGGGCGGCGATGTCGTCGGTACGGGCCGTGAACTCCGCCTCCAGCCCGGGGAAGACGAACGCGAGCCGGCCGCCGGCCGGGCCGAGCAGGGGGGTCGGCCGGAACCACATGTCACCGCGCCCGTGCCAGGCACGGCCCTTGGCGACCGTGCGACGGGCCAGGGCGAGCCGCTTGGCCGTCGGGTCCACGATCCCGAGCCGGACCGGGCCGTCCCCGGTGCGCGGGAGGGCCGGGTCGAGCCCGGCGGCGAGCACGGCCGGGTCGTCGCGGTCGAGGAGGACGGCGAGCCCGGCCACGTCCCCGGCGGCGAGCAGCAGGACCCGCTCGGGTTCGATGACACGCGGCCGGGCCGGTGGCACCCCGCGCGGCGCACCACCCGGCACGGCGGACGACAGGGCGGACGACGCGGCGGATGGCTCGGTGGACGACTCGGTGACGGATGCGGCGGGCGACTCGGTGACGGGTGCGGCGGACGACTCGGTGACGGATGTGGCGGGCGACTCGATCAGGGGTGCAGCAACGGGTGCGGAAACCCTCCATGGTGCCTGGGCGGGGCGGCCGGCCGGTGACTCCTCCAGCACCACGTGCGCGTTGATCCCGCCGAACCCGAACGCGTTCACCCCGGCCCGCCGGACCGGCTGTCCGGTGCCCGTCTCCCAGGGCCGGGCCCGGTCCAGGGTGCAAAAGCGGGTGGCGGCGAGGGCGGGGTGCGGGTCGTCGCAGTGCAGCGTGGGCAGGAGGGTGCGGTGGTGCAGGGCGAGCGCGGCCTTGACCAGGCCCGCCACGCCCGCCGCCGGCATGGTGTGGCCGATCATCGACTTCACCGAGCCCAGCACCGGCCGCCCCTCGTCCCGGAGGCCGCTCGCCCCGGGCCCGAACACCTCGGCCAGTGTGCGGAGTTCGGCGGTGTCACCGGCGGGCGTGGCCGTCCCGTGGGCCTCCAGCAGGCCGACCGAGTCCGGTGCGGCGGGGTCGAGCCCGGCGGCCTGCCAGGCCTGGCGCACGGCCCGGCCCTGGCCGCCCGGATCGGGGGCGACGAGTCCCGCCGTACGGCCGTCGGCGGCCACGCCGGTGCCGCGGATCACCGCGTAGACGCGGTCACCGTCGCGTGCGGCGTCCGCGAGCCGTTTCAGTACGACGACTCCGGTGCCCTCGCCGATGAGGAGGCCGTCGGCGTCGCGGTGGAAGGGGCGGATGCGCTCCGTCGGGGACAGCGCGCGGAGCTGGGAGAAGACGCTCCACAGCGTGATGTCGTGGCAGTGGTGCACTCCCCCGGCCAGCATCAGGTCCGAGCGGCCGGTGGTGAGCGCGGTGACCGCGTGGTCGACGGCGACCAGGGAGGAGGCGCAGGCCGCGTCCACGGTGTAGGCGGGGCCGCGCAGATCGAGGCGGTTGGCGATGCGGGAGGCGGCGAGGTTGGGGACCAGGCCGATCGCGGCGTCGGGGCTGTCCGGGCCGAGCCGTTCGGTGAACGCCGCGCGGACCCGGTCGAGCTGGGCGGGTGCCAGGTCGGGCAGCAACTCGCCCAGGGTGCGGGTGAGTTGGTGTGCGGTGCGCACCCGCTGGTCCAGCCGGGCCAGGCCGGGGGTGAGATAGCCGCCCCGGCCGAGGACGACCCCGACCCGGTGCCGTTCGGGCAGCCGCTCCGGACCGCCGGCGTCGGCGAGCGCGGTCGCGGCCACGTCGAGGGCGATCAGCTGGTCGGGTTCGGTGCCGGCCACGGCGGCGGGCATGATGCCGTGCCGGGTGACCTCCACCTCGGCCAGGCCGTCCACGAACCCGCCGCGCCGGCAGTACACCTGGCCGGCGACGGCGGGCCCGGCGGCCGAGCCGGGACGGTAGTAGTCGGCGTCCCAGCGGTGGGCGGGGACGTCACCGATGGCGTCGGTGCCGTCCCGCAGGTTGGCCCAGTAGGCGTCCAGTCCGCGGGCACCGGGCAGCAGCACCGCCATTCCGACGATGGCGACCGGCGTCTGAGGCTCCGTCATGTCACCAGCCCGACGCGGTGTAGACGACGGCGCGGGCCGCCGGGTCGCCCCAGGCCAGCTCGCGGAGCAGGGCCGCGGTGCCCTCCTCCGGGTCGATCAGCGCGACCCCGCGCCGGGCGTACTCGCGGCCCAGTTCCGGGCCGACCATCCCGGTGTGGCCGCCGGCCGGGGCCCAGGGACCCCAGTGCACGGTGAGCGTGCGCCGGCCGGTGCGGGCGGCCCGGTCCGCGCCGAGCACCTCCAGCGCGTCGTTCGCGGCGGCGTAGTCGGCCTGGCCCCGGTTGCCGAGGACGGCGGCGATGCTGCCGAACAGCACGGTGAACTCCGGTGCGGCGGGCAGCTCGTCCAGGGCGGCGAACAGCGCGGCGGCCCCGGCGGTCTTCGTGCCGTAGACCCGCCGGAAGGAGTCGGGGGTCTTCTCGGCGATCAGCCGGTCCTCGATCACCCCGGCGGCGAAGACCACGCCGTCGAGCCGGCCGTGTTCGGCGTGGATCTCCTTGACGGCCCGCAGGACGGTGTCCCGTTCCCGGAAGTCGACCGAGCGGTAGCGGGCCGGGCTGCCGAGGGCGGCGAGTTCGGCGAGCGTGGTGGTGATCTCCCGCTGGGCGAGGACGAGTCCGGCGGCCCGGTTGACCTCGGCGGGCCGCGGGGCGCCGGGCCCGGCGGCGAGCGCGGCCCGCAGTTCCACGGGAGTGCGGGCGGCGGCGATGTGCGGGGGCTCGGGCGCGGTGGGCGCGGGGGTGCGGCCCAGCAGCTCGATCCGGCACCGGGAGGCGGCGGCCAGCGTGGCCGCGAACCTCGCCGTGATGCCCCGGGCCCCGCCGACCAGCAGCACCACGGAGTCCCGGTCGAGTCCGAGGGCGGCGGCCTCGGCGGCGCCGTCCCCGGCGGGTCCGGCTCCGGTGGTGCCGAGCGGGCCGAGGGGCGCGGACACCAGTTCCAGGCCGTGCCGGTGTCCGGTCGCCGTGCGCAGGACCACGGGAGCGGGTCGCGGAGCGCACAGCTCGGCGAGGACCGCGTCGGCGACGGCCGCCGGGCCGGTGTCGGTCACCGCCAGCACGCGGGCGGAGAGATCCGGGTACTCGCGGCCGACGCTGCGCACCAGACCGTCCAGGCCCGCCGCCCGCAGCGCCCCGGCGCCGTCGGCGGCGCGCACGGCGAGCAGCAGCCGGGGGCCGTGGGCCAGCGCCGCCCGCAGCACCGGGAACGCGTCCGGCAGCACCGGGAGGTCGGGGCCGGGGAGCGCGCCGAGGTAGAGGACGCCGTCGACCGGCGCCGCGGGGAGGTCGGCCGGGGTGAGGAGGTGGTCGTGGGCGAGGAGTACGGTGTCGGCGCCGTACCGGGCGAGCCGTGCCGCGACCTCGGCTGCCGCGCCGCCGGGGCGGTGCCCCTGGTCGTCGGCGGGGGTGTCGCCCTCGCCGTCCTCACCGGCGTGGCCGTCCCCCAGGACGACGAACCGTCTGCCGGCCAGTTCGGAGGCGAGGTCCGGGTCGGGATCGGGCAGCGGAACGGGCCGTAGCTCGCAGCGCCGGGGAGCGATGCCGAGGGGGACGTCCGCTGCGGCGGGGGCCGGGGTGCCGGGGAGCGGCGCGGCGGGGGCGGACGTACCGGAAGCCGGCGTACCGGTAATCGGCGTACCGGTAGTCGGCGTACCGGTAGTCGGCGTACCGGTAATCGCGATAGCCGTGGCCGGTGCGGCGGGGACCGTTTCCGGTGCCCGTGCCGGTGCCGCTGCCGCTGCCGGTGCCGGTGTGCCGTCGTTCCGCGCCGCATGGCCGGAGGCTCCCCCGGCCGCGCCCAGGCGTGCCGTCAGCCAAGTCGTGACCGCCGCGGCGGTGCGCGCCTTGGCCAGCTCCTCCAGCTCGGCGTCGGCCAGCAGCTCCGCTCCGCCCGCGATGCCCAGCCGCCGGGCGAGTTCACCGGCGATCTCGGCGCGCTTGATCGAGTCGATGCTCAGGTCGGCCTCCAGGTCCAGGCCGGGCTCGATCATGTCGACGGGGTAGCCGGTGCGTTCGCTGATGATCTCGCGTACCACCCGCTCCACGTCGTCGGCCGAGGCGGCGGCCGGGCCGGGCACGGGCTCGTCGGCCGGCCCGGCCGGTGCCGGAACGGCGGACGCGGGGGAAGCCGGCGACGCGAGAGGCGCCGGCGGTGCGAGAGGTGCCGGCGGTGCCATGGGGACCGGCGGTGCGAGGGGGGACACGGGCGTGGGCGCGTCCGCCGGGGCGCCGAAGTAGGTGAGCAGCACGTCCCGCTGGGCGGCGATCATCTCCCGGCTGGTGCGCAGGAATTCGGAGATCAACGCGTCCCGGTCGGCCGGGGAGCCGTTCGGCTGGGCGGTCGTCACAGTCGTCTCCACTACGCGTCGGGCCGGCGCGAGGGCACCGGGCAGGAGGGCTCCGGCGGCCGTGCGGACGAGGTGTCCGTCGACCGTCCAGCCGGGCCGCTCGGGTGCCGGGGTGCGCAGCGCGTCGACGGCGTCACGGCCGTGGAAGAGCCAGGTGGTGCGCACCGGCTGACCGGCCGTGGCGAGCCGGGCGAGCGCGTCCAGCCAGCCGTCCAGACCGCTGTCGGGCCGTGGCTCGCAGGCGATGGTGCGGTGCGGCCGGTCGCCGAGGATCTGGCCGACGAGGCGGGTGAGGACCTTCCCCGGGCCCGCCTCGACGAAGATCCGGGCCCCGTCCTCGTACATCGCCTCGATCTGCGCGGCGAACGCCACCGGGGCGCCGATCTGGGCGGCGAGTCCGGCGCGTACGGCGCCGGGGTCGGCCGGGTACGGCGTGGCGGTGCGGTTGGCCCAGACGGGGAACTCGGGCGCCCGGACCGGCTTGTCCGCCAGCACCTCGGCGAACCGGTCGCCCGCCGCCGCCACCAGCGGGCTGTGGAAGGCGCAGGCCACCGGGATGCGGCGGGCGCCGAGTCCGGCCGAGCGCAGGGCCTTGACGGCGGTGTCGACATCGGCGGTGGGTCCGGAGACCACCGTCTGCTCGGGTGAGTTGAGGTTGGCGACGACGACCGACTCCGGTGCCCCGGCCGTGCGCAGGGCGCGTACGACGGTCTCGGCGGGGGCGCCGACGGCCGCCATGGTGCCGGGCTCGTCCCCGGCCGCGGCGAGGATCGCGCCGGCCCGCTCGGCGCTCAGCTCCAGCAGGGTCTCCGGATCGAGGGCGCCGGCCGCGGCGAGGGCGACGAGTTCGCCGTAGCTGTGCCCGGCGGCCAGGTCGGGGTGGACACCGGCGGAGGTGAGGAAGGCGTGGGCGGCCAGGCCCGTGATGCCGAGGGCGGGCTGTGCCGTCCGGGTGTCGGTGAGGGCGGCCCGGTGGCGCTCGTCGGTGGCGTCGTCGAAGGCGGCCGGCGGGAAGAGACGGTCGGCGTGGGCCCGGCCGAGGTGCAGGTAGTGCCGCAGTTCGGGCAGCGTCACCAGCAGCTCGCCGAGCATGCCGGTGCGCTGGCTGCCCTGCCCCGGGAAGAGGAAGGCGACCTTGCCCGGGTCCGTGCGCGGAAAGTCGCCCCCACCGGCCGGGGCGGCGAGGTGGACGCCGGCGGCCGGGGCGGGGTCCGCGGCAAGGACGTGCCGGAGCCGGGTGATCAGCTCCTCCGTGTCGTGGGCGACGACGGCCGCCTGGACCGGGTCGTGCGAGGTGTCGGCGCGGTGGGCCGCCGCCAGGGCGAGGTCGCGCAGCCGCCAGGGGCTGCCGTCGGACTCGGCGGCCCGCAGCAGTTCCCCGGCGGTCCGGCGGGCGGCCGCCAGGTCCCGGCCCCGGAAGAGGAACAGTTCGGCGGGCCAGGCGTCCAGGGCCTGCCGGGGCGGTGGTGCGTCACCGTACGCCGCGAGCACCGCGTGGAAATTGGTGCCGCCGAAGCCGAACGCGCTGACTCCGGCCACCCGTTCGGCGGCCGGTACGGCCCAGGGCCGGGCCCGGGTGTGGAAGGCGAACGGGCTCTCCCCCGCCGTCCAGGCCGGGTTGGGCCGTTCCACGTGCAGGGTGGGCGGTTTGACCCCGGTGTACAGCGCCAGCGTCGCCTTGATCAGCCCGGCCAGCCCGGCGGCGCACTTGGTGTGCCCGATCTGCGACTTCACCGAGCCGAGCGCACAGCCGCCGGTCTCCGCGCCGGCCTCGGCGAACACCTCGCCCAGTACGTCGAGTTCGGTGCGGTCGCCGACGACGGTCCCGGTGCCGTGCGCCTCCAGCAGACCGACCGCGGCCGGCGGCACCCCGGCGTTGCGGTACGCCCGTTCCAGCGCGGCCCGCTGTCCTTCGGGGCGGGGCGCGGTCAGGCCGAGGGAGCGGCCGTCGCTGGCGGAGCCGAGACCCTTGACCACGCCGTAGATCCGGTCGCCGTCGCGCTCGGCGTCCGCGAGCCGCTTGAGGACCAGGCAGGCCACGCCCTCGCCGAGGGCGATGCCGTCGGCGGAGGAGTCGAAGGCGCGGGACCGGCCGGTCGGGGAGAGAGCGTGCACGGCGGAGAACAGGACGTAGTCGTTGATGCCGTTGTGCAGGTCGGCACCGCCGCACAGCACGGTGTCGCTGGTGCCGCAGACCAGTTCCTTGCAGGCCACGTCCAGCGCGGCGAGGGAGGAGGCGCAGGCGGCGTCCACCGTGTAGTTGGCGCCGCCGAGGTCCAGGCGGTTGGCGATCCGCCCGGAGATGACGTTGGCCAGCATCCCGGGGAAGGAGTCCTCGGTGAGCCGGGGCAACTGCTGGTCGAGACCGTCGGGGACCGCGCCGTAGTACGACGGCAGGACGGTGCGCAGGGTGAGCGCGCCGGACAGGTCGCTGCCCGCCTCGGCGCCGAAGACGACGGAGGTGCGGGAGCGGTCGAACCACCGGCCCCGCTCGCCGTACCCGGCGTCGTCCAGCGCTCTGCGGGCCGCCTCCAGGGACAGCAGCTGGGCGGGGTCGATGCTGCCGAGTGAGGCGGGCGGGATGCCGTAGCGCAGCGGGTCGAAGGGGATCTCGGGCAGGAAACCGCCCCATTTCGACGTGGTCATGCCGGTGTCGTGGTGCACGGCGGGGTCCCAGCGTTCGGGCGGGACCTCGGTGACGGAGTCGCGCCCGGCGACGATGTTCGCCCAGAAGGCGGCGAGGTCGGGTGCCTGCGGGAACATGCACGCCATGCCGACGATCGCGATGTCGAGCGGCGGAGGCGGGGGCGGGGACGGGTGTGCGGCGGCGCGGGGGCTCGGCGCCGTCCCGCGGGCGGCGGGCCCCGCGGCGCGTGCGGCCAGGAAGTCGGCGGCGCCGTCGGTCACCGCGTGGTGCAGGGCCGCCACGGTGGTGGGCGCCGAGCGCAGGACGGCGACCTGGCCCGCCATGAACAGGCCCTCGCCGAGCTGACGTTCCTCGTCGACGGCCCGTAACTCACCGCCCTCGGCGCGTGTCACGCCCTTGCTGGCGATGCGCAGCCGGCCGACGTTGAGCCGCTCCAGCCGCTCCCAGACCTGCCGGTCCGGCAGGCCCGCCGTACGCAACCCGGCCTCCCGCTCGCGGTAGTCGCGGGTGAAAGGGCTGGGCACACAGCGGGTGGCATGGCCGGGCGCGGTCTCCAGCAGGGCGGTCCCGGTGGCGGCCAGGACCTGCCGCTGGAACAGCGGCCGGACGGCACCGCGGGCGACCGCCTCCTCGGTGAACAGGTAGGCGGTGCCCATGAGAACGCCGACGGCGGCGCCCCGGGCGGTGAGCGGTGCGGCCAGGGCGGCGACCATCGCCGCGGACCGCTCGTCGTGGATGCCGCCCGCGAAGAACACCTCCAGCGGGGGCGCCTCACCGCCGTCGCCGGGGCCGGTCGCGCCGTCGGCCGTGCCACGCGCGGCGGCGTCCGCCGGGAAGTCCGCCAGGAAGTCCTCCAGGACGGCGAGCTGTGCCTCCCAGAGCGGGAAGGAGGCCCGGGGCCCGACGTGCCCGCCGCACTCGGAGCCCTCGAACACGAATCGGCGCACACCGGCGTCCAGGAACTGGCGCAGCAGCCCCGGCGAGGGCACGTGCAGGAAGGTGCGGATGCCGGCCCGCTCCAGCGCCTGGGCCTGGGCGGGCCGGCCGCCTGCGACGATCGCGTGCGTGGGCCGCAGTTCCCGTACGGCGTCCAGCTGGGCGTTCCTGACGTCCTCGGGCGCGAAGCCGAGCACGCCCACGCCCCAGGCCCGGCCGTCCAGCACGGCACGCGCCTCGGTGAGCATCGCCCGGGCCCGTTCCCCGTCGGCCAGGGCCAGCGCGAGGAAGGGCAGCGCCCCGTCCTCGGCCACCGCGGCGGCGAATCCGGCCTGGTCGCTGACCCGCGTCATCGGCCCCTGCGCGACCGGCAGCCGGGTGCCCAGCGCACGGCTCATCACCGACCCGGGCCGCAGGGCGTCAGCACCGGACACGGCGGCCACGGGCCAAGGGCCGGTACCGGCGGACGGTATCGCCTCCGCCTCCGCGGGAAGGACGGCCGTGTCCACAGCACTCGGCACCACGGACCGCGCGGACGCCTCCACGGACGGCGAGGACACCGGCACCACAGGCCGCACGGACGCCTCGGACGACGAGGACACCGGCACCACAGGCCGCACGGACGCCTCGGACGGCGAGGACACCGGCACCGCGGGGGGCGCGGTCGTCGGCATGGGCGGCCTCGGTGCGGCCGCCGCCCCGGAGACCTCCCGTATCGCCGCCGTCAGGCCGCGCACCACCCCCCGCACGTCCCGCCACCGCTCGGCGAAGCGGGCGGCGAGGAAGCCGTCCTGCCCCACCGGGAGCAGCCGGCCGCGTGGTGCGCGGGCGCCCAGCAGGGGCGCGACCGCTTCGGGGGTGTCGGCGGGCGGCCGGGGGGCGTCCGGGCCGCGTCGCCGCAGCACCCGGTGCCCGCCGACCACCACGGTCTCCGAGCCGTCCAGGGAGCGCAGCACCGCCCGGGTCTCCTCGGGCAGCTCCGACTCGGCCAGCAGGGCCAGTTGGCTGTCCAGGACGACACCGGCCGCGCCGCCCGCGACGGCGGCCGCCGCCGTACGGGGCCCGATGCCCCCGCAGGCCCACACCGGGACGTCGACCAACTCCTCGTCGGACAGCAGTTGTTGCAGCAGGACGAAGGTGGTCAGGTCGCCGACCCGGCCACCGCTCTCGGCTCCCCGGGCGACCAGCCCCCGCGCACCGGCACGGACGGCCGCCCGAGCCTGCCCGAGGTCATGCACCTCCACCAACACCCGGCATGCGTCCGGGAGCCGGTCGGCGTTCCAGGTGCTGTCCGAGGTGAGGAGCACGGTGTCCACGGCGTCGCCGAGGTCCGCGGGGGTGAGGGCACAGCGCCCGGTCACCCGTATGCCGAAGGGGCCCGGGGCGGCCCGGCTCAGGCGGGAGAGCTGGTCACGGGATCTTCGGTCACCCGTGCCCAGGTCCAGGACGCCGAGCGCGCCGGCGGCTGAGGCGGCGGCGGCCAGGCCGGCGTCGGGTTCTCCGAAGGGGGTGAGGCACAGGATCAGGTCATGGGCACGCACAGGCGAGGTCATGAGGCTCCGGCACGATCGGTGACAGCACGGTGGGGGGTATGTGCGGCGAGACACTCTGGTGCGGGGCCCCCGGAAACTAGCGAGGTGATTACTCGCGGGTCAATAACGCCGCGACCTTTCCCCCGGCGGTGACGCCGATCCGGCCAGCCCGTCGAATCCACGGCAAGAGGCGGCCAGAGGCGGCGAATCAGCCCATTCTCCGCACGGCCGGGAGTACGGGACCGTACGACCCCCGAGCGCGTACCGGAACAAGCGCGGCAAACCATCCGCCCGCTTCACCGTGGACCCATCGGCACGTCACACGCCGGGACATCCGGCCGCGGTCCGTAAATTCCGCGTGACGTCGCCCCGGTGGCTCGAACCGGGCCGACGGGAAACGGACAGGGCCCGGGTACGGCCGGTGCCCGCCGCCGTATGAGCGGGGCGCACGCCGGGAGCGGGCGCCAGAAGGCCCCGCGCCGTCACGGGCACCACCGGCCCGGCCCCACCGTCCCCACCGGTCCCCTCGGCCCCACCACCACCGTCCTGAACCGGCCCCTCACCCACCGCCGTACACATCGTCGACCCCGAGCCGGGCACGGACACCCGGGAACAGCCACACGCCCCGCCCCGGCATCGCGGGGCGGGGCGCGTCGGCCGGTTTCTCGCCGCTCACTTCCCCTGGTCGGTCGGCCGCAGCGTCCAGACCACGGTCATCTCGCCCGTCACCGCGCCGTCCGCGCGCCGGATCTCGACCGCGACCGGGAACTCGGGGCGCTGTCCCGCGTCCAGTTCGGCGACGACCTCGGCGGCCGGGCGGCCCAGCGTGGCGGTCGCGGTGACGGCGCCCATCGCCAGCTTCCTGTAGGCGATCTCGGCCCGCACGGCGAGCGGGACGGCGCGCGAGAGCTGGTCGCCGAAGGCGGCCAGCACGATGGCGCCGCTGGCCGACTCCCCGAGGGTGAACATCGCACCGGCGTGCGGGCCGCCCACGTGGTTGTGGTAGTCGGCCTGGTCCGGCAGGGACACCACGGCCCTGTCGGGGGCGGTCTCCCGGAACTCCAGGTTCAGCGTCCGGGCCATGGGCACGGTGGCGGCGAGCATCTCGCCGATGGACATCTGGTCTGCGCTCATGGCAGGCATGTTACTCATGAGTAGCCTGGCCTGGCCAGAGAAGCACACTAGGGTTACGGGCCATGTGGCCAGATCAGCAGCCGCCAGGGGGCGCGCAGAACCCGCAGCACCATCCGCAGCAGAATCCGTACCAGCAGCCGAACCCGTACCAGCAGCCGGGACAGCAGCCGGGTCACCCGCAGCCCAACCCGTACCAGCAGCCCGGGTACCAGCAGTACCCGCAGGCGGGCCCGTACGGGCAGCAGCCGCAGTGGGGACAGCCCTCCGCGCCCGCGCCCGAACCGCCGCGGGGCGGCGGCGGCCGGACGAAGCTGATCGCGGTCATCGCGGCGACGGCCGTCGTGGTCACCGCCGCCGTAACCGGTTTCCTGGTGCTCGGCGGCTCCGAGGACGACGAGGCGGACGGCGGCAAGGACGGACGGCACACGATCCCGTCACCGACGGCCGGTTCGGCATCCGCGCCGCCCGGCCCGTCCGCGACCGACGACCCGCGCGGCAACGAGACGGCGAAGCCGACCGTCGCGGGCTGGAAGGTCGTGGTCAACCCCAAGTACGGCACGGCCTTCGACGTCCCCGCCGACTGGGAGGTGGAGCGGCCCGGCGTCTTCACCTTCTTCGAGGACGAGAAGAAGGGCGACGGCTCGCCGTACATCGGCTTCTCCGGGGCCTCGTTCCTGAAGCCGGACCACTGCACCTCCGAGAAGGGCGGCAGGAAGGAGTCCTACGCGCTCGCCGCCAGCGGCACGAAGGGCGAGAACGGCGCCAAGGACACCGCGAGCACCGCCCGCAACGACTCGGCCACCTTCGCGTTCGGCGGCTACACCGACCAGTCGGACGCCGCCAAGAAGTACCTGCACATCGGCACGGCGAAGCCCTTCACGACCGCCTCGGGCGTCCAGGGCAGCGTCGCCACCTCGTACGTCACCGGCGCCCCGCGGAAGAACGCGTGCACCACCGACGGCAAGGCGGTCACCTTCGCCTTCAAGAACTCCACGGGCAGCTTCGTCTCCTGGACGCTGTACGGCGCGAAGGGCGTCAAGGACGAGTTGTCCGACGCGACCGTCGACAAGATCCTCACCACGGTGCGGCTGAACGGCGACCCGGTCGTGGAGTGAACGCGGGCGCGGACTCGGACTCGGACTCGGACTCGGACTCGGACGGCAGGCTCGCTCCCCCGACGGGACCGGCCCGTAAATCCACTTGGCGTTCCGGCCGCCCCGCGGCGATAGTCGGCCGGTGACCTCCACCCCCGGCTCCTCCGCCCGCGCCCGCAGGCCCGCCTGGGCGGGACGCAACTACTCGCTGCTGACCGCGGCGGCCGTCGTGACCGGCCTCGGCGCCAACGGCTCGCTGATCGCCGCCGCGTTCGCCGTGCTGGAGGCCGGCGGCGACGGCGGGGACGTGGGTCTGGTGGCCGCCTCCCGCACGCTTCCGCTGGTGGTGTTCCTGCTCATCGGGGGCGCGGTCGCGGACCGGCTGCCCCGGCACCGCGTGATGGTCGCCGCCAACGCCCTCAACTGTCTCTCCCAGGGGGCGTTCGCGGCCCTCGTGCTGGCCGGTGAGCCCCGGCTGTGGCAGATGATGCTGCTCACCGCGCTCGGCGGCACCGGCCAGGCGTTCTTCGGACCGGCCGCCGAGGGCATGCTGATGTCCTCCGTCCAGGGCGAGCAGGCGGGCCGGGCGTTCGCCGTCTTCCGCATGGCCACCCAGGGCGCGGCCCTCGGCGGCGCCGCGCTCGGCGGCGCCCTGGTCGCGGCCGTCGGCCCCGGCTGGGTGCTCGCCGTCGACGCGGCGGCCTTCGCCGTCGCCGCGGCACTGCGCTCCTTCCTCGATGTCGGCCACATCCCGCCGCGCCCGCCGGGCGGGGGCCTGCTCGCCGATCTCCGCGACGGCTGGCGGGAGTTCATCGGCCGGCCCTGGCTGTGGAGCATCGTCGTGCAGTTCTCCATCGCCAACGCGGTGGTCGGCGCGGCCGACGCGGTCTACGGGCCGCTCGTCGCCCGGGACAGCCTGGGCGGCGCGGGCCCCTGGGGCCTGGCCCTGGCCGCTTTCGGCGGGGGCACCGTGGCCGGCGCCCTGCTGATGACCCGCTGGAAGCCCCGCCGTCTGCTGCTCGCCGGCACGCTGTGCGTCTTCCCGCTGGCGCTGCCCGCCGCCGCGCTGGCCGTACCGCTGCCGCCGGGCGCGCTGTACGCGGTGATGTTCGCCGCGGGTACGACGGTGGAGGTGTTCGGCGTCTCCTGGATGACGGCGCTGCACCAGGAGATCCCCGAGGACAAGCTCTCCCGGGTCTCGGCGTACGACTGGTTCGGCTCGGTCTCCCTCATGCCGCTCGCCACCGCCCTGGCCGGCCCGGCCGAGACCGCCTTCGGCCGCACGGCCGCCCTGTGGGGCTGTGCCGTCCTGGTGGTCCTGGTCACCGCCCTGGTGCTGCTGGTCCCGGACGTGCGCCGGCTGACCCGGCGCACGCACCGGGCCGCCGCCGTCCCGGCCGCCTCAGCCGATGCCGAAAGCCCCGTCGGGGGGCTGGGGTGACGGTACGGCGTCGGCGTCCTCGACCGGGCGTGCCGACCCGGTGAACCGCCGTACCGCGGGGCCGTGTTCGACGCGCGCGGGGAAGGCGTCCGCCGCGGTGCGCCGGGCCAGTGCGGCGGTGTCCAGGGGCCGGTGCGCGGCCACGACCACCGCGTTGCCGAACCGGCGTCCGCGCAGCACCGCCGGTTCGGCGATCAACGCCACCTCTTCGAACACCGCCGCGAGGGTGGCCAGTTGGGAGCGCAGGAAGTCGAAGGGCGCCGCGTCCGCGAGGTTGGCCAGATAGACCCCGCCGGGCCGCAGCACCCGCTCGGCGGTGCGGAAGTAGGCCAGCGTGGTGAGGTGGGCGGGCACCCGGGACCCGCCGAACACGTCGGCGATCAGCACGTCGGCACGGTCGTCCGGCGCGGCCTCCAGCCAGGCCCGGGCATCGGCGGCGTGCAGCGTGACGCCCGAGTCGGGCGGGAGCGGCAACCGCTCGGTGACCAGTTCCAGCAGCCCCCGGTCGGCCTCGACCACGTCCTGGCGGGAGCCGGGCCGGGTGGCGGCCACGTACCTCGGCAGGGTCAGCGCGCCCCCGCCGAGGTGCACGACGTCCAGCGCCCGCCCGGCCTCGGCCGCGGTGTCCAGCGCGTGTCCCAGCCGCCGGGCGTACTCGAACTCCAGGTGCGCGGGGTCGTCCAGGTCGACGTACGACTGCGGCGCCCCGTCGACCGTGAGCAGCCAGGCCCGCTCCCGGTCGACATCCGGCATCAGCTTGGCGGTGCCGTGATCGGTGGTGCGGGAAACGGGTATCTGCTCGGTCACCCGTTCATTGTGACGTGCCCCGGGAGCGGACGAATCCGTGCCGGCGCGCGCCGGCCGGCCCGCTCGCCGCCGCCCGTCACGACGCCCCCCTCCCGACGGGCCCCTCACCCGACGGGCCCCTCACCCCACGGTGAGGACGGTCCCCGCGCCCACGGTCCGGCCGCCCTCGCGGACGGCGAAACCGAGACCCGGCTCCAAGGGCACGGCACATCCGAGTTCGACGCTCATGGCGACCGTCTCCCCCGGCCGCGCGACACCCCTCTCCCCCAGGTCGACGACGCCCGCCACGTCCGCCGTCCGGAGGTGGAACCGCGGCCGGTGCCCGGTGGCGACCGGTGTGGTGCAGCCGCCCTCACGCCCGGACAGCACGTGCACCCGCGCCGTGAAACGGCGGCTCGGCAGCACGCTGCCCGGCGCCGCCACCACGTGCCCGCGCCGGACGGCGTCCCGGGGCACCCCCCGCAGCAGCACCGCCACGCTGTCCCCGGCCCGCGCCTCCCGCACCGGCCTGCCGAACGTCTCCAGCCCGGTGACGACCGCGTGCGGCGCGGCGCCGAGCACCTCGACCTCGTCCCCCACCCGGACCGTGCCTCTCTCCACCGCGCCGGTCACGGTGATCCCCCGCCCGGTGTCGGTGAGCACGTCCTCCACGGACAGCAGGAACGGCGCGCCGGGGTCCCGTTCCGGCACCGGCACGTAGGTGTCCACCGCGTCGAGCAGCGCCTCGACGGACGCCGTCCACCGCGGGTCGCCCGCCAGGGCCCGCAGCCCGGAGACGCGGACGACGGGGACGGTGCCGCCCGGGTACCCGTGGGCGGTGAGCAGGTCGCGGACCTCCAGTTCGACCAGGTCGGTCAGGTCCTCTTCCCCGGCGTCGGCCTTGCTGAGCGCGACCACGAGGTGGTCGACGCCCACCTGCCGGGCGAGCAGCACGTGTTCGGCGGTCTGCGGCATGACCCCGTCGAGCGCGGAGACGACGAGGATCGCCCCGTCGAGCCGCGCGGCCCCGGCGACCATGTGCTCGACGTGGTCGGGACGGCCGGGCATGTCGGCGTGGGCGTAGTGCCGGGTGTCGGTCTCGTACTCGACGTGCGCGACGCCGGTGGTGGTGCCGCGGGCGGACTCCTGCGGGGCACGGCCGGCGCGGGGGAACGGTACGGGGGCGCCGGTGCCCCGCTCGGCGAGGACCTTGGCGATGGCGGCGGTCAGGGTGGTCTTGCCGTGGTCGACGTGACCCATGGTGCCGATGTTCAGGTGCGGCTTGGTGCGTACGCGGGCTGTTTCGGACATGGTTGTACCTCGGAGCCTCTCAGCCGTGACGAAGGGTTCGGGACCCCGGTGACGCGCCGGCCCTCCCGCCGCGGGGTCCGCCGGACGATCCGGGGAGGGTCGGCTTCGGGCGCCGTCGACAGCGGCCGGGAGGAGCGGGACGGCAGCCTTCGGGACGTCCGCGACCGCGCGTGTCCCGAGGAGGAAGGCGTACCGGAACGTGCCCTCGATCGTCGCCGACGGTATGTCCGGTGTCGAATGGTTTTCGGGCGAACGGTTCCTTCCGGCGGGCTCGTTCGGCCGCCGGAACGGTGGGTCCGGCGGGGCCCTGTCCGCGCCGGTGGTGAGACGGACCATACGGCGATCACACCCGCTTGTCGGTTACTGTCACCGGATGCTCGATGCCAACCGCTCTGGCACCGCCACGGCCGCTCCCCCGGCCGCCGCCACCCAACTCCTCGTCCCCGCGTCCCCACCGCGCCGCCCAGGACTGTCCGTCCGCTGCACGCGACTGCTGCTCTCCCCCTACGCCCGGCTGTCCCTGCTGCTCGCGCTGCTGGCGGGCGCGGCGGTGGGCGTGCTGCTGTGCGAGCCGCAGCGGCTGCTGACCCACGGCTGGCCGGCGCAGCTCGGCGGCGTCGCGGCGGCGGTCGTGTTCGCGGCGGCGTACGGGCTGTGCACCGTGGCGTTCGTGCCGCGTCCCCTGCTGAACCTGGCGGCGGGCGCGCTGTTCGGCTCGCAGCTGGGGCTGGCGGCGGCGCTCGCGGGCACGGTGTTCGGCGCCGGGGTGTCCTTCGGGCTGGGCCGGCTGCTCGGGCAGGACGCGTTGCGCCCACTGCTGCGGGGCCGCTGGCTGAAGGCGGCCGACGGACAGCTGAGCCGGCACGGGCTCCGGTCCATGCTGGCCCTGCGGCTCTTCCCCGGCGTGCCGTTCTGGGCGGCGAACTACTGCGCGGCCGTCTCCCGGATGGGCTGGCTGCCGTTCCTGCTGGCGACCGGCCTGGGCTCGATCCCGAACACGGCCGCCTACGCGGTGGCCGGCGCCCGCGCCTCGACGCCGACCTCCCCCGCCTTCCTGATCGCGATGGCCTGCATCGCCGTACCGGCCCTGGCGGGCACGGTGGTGGCGTGGCGCAAGCGCCACCGGCTGGCCGGCCGCTGAGCCGTCGCGCCCTCCGCCGCCGCGCAACACCCCCGTGCGCCACACGCCGTGCGCCATGTCCCTGATCGCCTGCGCGCCCAGGGCAGACGCGTCCCCGAGGAGAGACGTCCGATGTGGTCCAGCGTCATCGCCGTGGCCGGCACCCTGCTCGGCGGCGCGCTCGCCGGGCTGCTCCAGATCCGGCGCGAGCGGGACGCCCGCGCCGAACGCCGGGCGGAGGCCCTGCGGGTGGCGCTGGGCGAACTGGTCGCGGCCCTCGGGGACCACCGGCGCGCCCTGTGGCACCGCGAGGACCTCGCGCTGAACGGCGCGGGTGAGGAGGCCGTCGCGGCGGCCCGGGCGGCGTCGCACGCCACCCGCTCGGCCGTGACCGCCCCCCTGGTCGCGGTCTCCGTCCTCGAACCGGCCCTCGCCGAACCGGCGCGCAGGGCCGCCCTGGCCGCGTTCGGCCTCCGGGACGCCGCCGACCGCACGGCGCTGGCCGCCCGCCGCGAGGCCGCCATCGCGGCGACCGACGAGCTGGTCGCCGCCGCCGGGCGGGTCATGGCACGGTGACCGGCGCCGGCACCCCGGCGGGTGCCGGGGCCCAGACGCCCTCCCGGATCATCGCGTTGGCGAGTCCGCCCGCCCCGCACATGCTCCGCGGGGCACCGCGTGCGCGCGTCCTGCCGCCGTCCGGGCGGCCGGCTGTCCGGCCCCCGTTGCCCCGCCGCCCCCCGGGACCGCTACGCTGCCCTCGTCACATGATCACCATTTCTCTCCAGCACTTGGACCCCCTACCTTCATGTCTTGGTTTGAATCCCTCGTCCTCGGACTCGTCCAGGGGCTGACCGAGTTCCTGCCCGTCTCCTCCAGCGCCCACCTGCGGCTGACCGCCGCGTTCTCGGGCTGGGAGGACCCGGGCGCGGCCTTCACGGCGATCACCCAGATCGGCACCGAGGCCGCGGTCCTCATCTACTTCCGCAAGGACATCGGCCGGATCATCGTGTCCTGGTTCCGGTCGCTGTTCGACAAGTCGATGCGGCACGACCACGACGCGCAGATGGGCTGGCTGGTGATCGTCGGCTCCATCCCGATCGGTGTGCTGGGCGTGACGCTGAAGGACCAGATCGAGGGGCCGTTCCGGGATCTGCGGATCACCGCGACCATGCTCGTCGTCGTCGGCGTGGTGATCGGCATCGCCGACCGGCTGGCGGCCCGGGACGAGACCGGCCGCCGCCACCGGGCGCCCAAGCAGCGCAAGACGCTGGAGAACCTCGGCGTCAAGGACGGCCTGATCTTCGGCCTCTGCCAGGCATGCGCCCTCATCCCCGGCGTCTCCCGCTCCGGTGCGACCATCAGCGGCGGCCTGTTCATGGGCTACAAGCGGGAGGCCGCGGCCCGCTACTCCTTCCTCCTCGCCATCCCCGCCGTCCTCGCCTCCGGCGCCTTCGAGGTGAAGGACTCGGTGGGCGAGGGCCATGTGGACTGGGGGCCCACCCTGTTCGCCACCGTGATCGCGTTCGCCTCCGGCTACGCGGTGATCGCGTGGTTCATGAAGTGGATCTCCAACAAGAGCTTCATGCCCTTCGTCTGGTACCGCGTCGCCCTCGGCATCGTCATCATCGCCCTGGTCACCGCGGGCGTCCTCAGCCCGCACGCGGCGGAGTCGGCGGGCTGACGGCCCGTCCGGACCCCCGCTTCCGGACATCCTCCCCGCGCCGCCGCGCGCGCCCGTGACCAGCTCAACGCCTCGCGGTTGCGCGGCACTTCCCGGTCGCGGACGGTCCGGCGCACGGCGCCGGTGACCAACCCCATACCGTCTGCGTAGCGGCCTGGTAGCGCACGGTCAGTGCTTACCCCTAGGCTGTCCCGCATGTCCCCCGATTCCCCGTCCCCTGGTTCCGTGCGGTCTGCCGCCGAGGTGAACGAGCAGATCCGGGCGCTGTGGCTGCGTGCGGGCGGCACCCTGTCGGCCCAGGAGCGCGCGGAGTACGAGCTGTTGGTGATCGAGTGGGCCGCGGCGATGCGCGGCCGGGTCATCGAGGCGGCCTGACCCCCGGCCCCCCGGCACCCCGGCGCGGCCCTACGCCAGCAGGTGCGCGAGCACTTCGCCGGCCACCGGATACGGCCGCTCCTCGGGCAGCAGCCGGCCGGCCCGCTCCCGTTCCCCCGCGCGCACCAGCGCGTGGATCTCCGTGGCCAACGGGGTGACGTCCTCGATGCCGGTGATCCACTCGTCGGCGTACCGGGCCGCCGCCTCCCCGGCGAGGCCGAGCTGCAAGGACCGGTACGGCAGCGGGTTGTGGTGCAGATCCCGCTCCGGGTCCCACTGGACGCGGGCCGGGCTGGCCGCCAGCTCCCGCTTCCAGGCCGCCCGGTCGGCGTGCAGGGCGGGCACGTAGTGGGAGAGGCAGGCGTGGCGCAGGGCCCACTCGAAGCCCTCGCGGGTGATCTCGACGGCGAGGACGGTCTGCTGGCCCGCCTTGGTGCCCCAGCCGCAGCGGTACATCATCCACAGGAACGACGGCTTGATCCAGGTCATCCGGTCCCGCTTCCAGCTCGGCGGGAAGCGGCCGGTGCGGGCGGCCGGGCGGCCGATTCCCGGGCGGTATGCCTGGTAGACGGTGACCGTGGCGTCCGTGTGGCGGGCGCGGACACGGAACCTGGGTTCGCTCTCGGCGTGTTCTCCGTTCACCAGGACAGGTTCGGCCGACGCCGCCGCCCGCACCACCGAATATTCACCGCGCACACCTCTTGGCTCGGCGTCCGCCGTGCCCAACACTGTGCCGATGACGCAGCGCGCGGAGTTCGCGACCGTGAGGGACCGGCTGGCCGTGGACGACCTGGTCACCGCGTACGCGGTGGCGGTGGACGACGGTGACTGGCAGGCGTACCGAGGGCTGTTCACGGCGGACGGGCGGGCCGACTACCGTTCGGCGGGCGGCATCGAGGGTGACGCGGAGCGGGTCGCCGCCTGGCTCGCGGAGAGCCTGACGGCGTTCGCCATGCGCCAGCACCTGATCGTCAACCGGCAGGTGCGGTTCGGCGTCCTGGACCAGGACAGCGGTGACACCGCCCGCGTCCGCGCCGACTACCTCAACCCCATGCGCCTCGCGGGCGCCGCCGGTTCCACCGCACCGGACCTGGTGTGCGGCGGCCGCTACGACTTCGGGCTGCTGCGCACACCGGACGGCTGGCGCCTGCGCGAGGTCGTGGTGCGGGAGAAGTGGCGCCGCCTGCCGGCGGAGGGCCCCGCCGTGAGGTGAGCGGCGCGGCGCGGCGGGACCGCGGGAGACACCGGCACCGTTCACCGGCGCACACTGGAAGCACAGCTGGGTAGGAAGGGTCCCTATGAGGACGATCAACCACTGGCTGGCCTCCCCCTGGCGTCGCTCGGCCACCGCCGCCCTCGCGGGCGCCCTGCCCGTACTCGCGTTCCCGGCCCCGTCCCTGTGGTGGTTCGCGTACGTCGCCCTGGTGCCGTGGATCCTGCTGGCCCGCTCCGCGCCGACCGCCCGGCGGGCCGCGTACGACGGCTGGTGCGGCGGCTTCGGCTTCCTGCTCGCCGTCCACCACTGGCTGCTGCCGAGCCTGCACGTGTTCATCTTCCTGATAGCCGCGCTGCTGGGCCTGCTCTGGGCGCCCTGGGGGGTGCTGGTGCGCCGCCTGCTGGGCGGGGAGCCGTCGGCGGGCCGGGGTGCCGCCGCGCTGCTGGTGCTGCCGTCGGCCTGGCTGGCCGTGGAACTGGTCCGGTCCTGGCAGGGCCTCGGCGGGCCGTGGGGCATGCTGGGCGCCAGCCAGTGGCAGGTGGACCCGGCGCTGCGGCTGGCCTCGGTCGGCGGGGTGTGGCTGCTCAGCTTCCTGGTGGTGGCCGTCAACGTGGCGGTGGCGGTGCTCTTCGCCGTACGCGCCGCGCGCCTGCCGGCCCTGGCCTCGCTGCTCGCCACGGCCGCCGCGGCCTCGGCCGCGTGGGTGTGGGCGCCGCGTCCGGACGTCGACGGACGGGTGCGGATCGCCGTCGTGCAGCCGGGTGTCGTGGCCGGACAGGACAGCGGCGACCGGCGGTTCGACCGGGAGGAGCGGCTGACCCGGCGGCTCGCCGGGCGGGGCGTCGACCTGGTGGTGTGGGGCGAGTCCAGCGTCGGCTTCGACCTCGACGACCGGCCCGACCTGGCCCGGCGGCTGGCCGCGCTGTCCCGGGCGACCGGCGCCGACCTGCTGGTGAACGTGGACGCCCGCCGCGCCGACCGGCCCGGCATCTACAAGAGTTCGGTGCTGGTCGGCCCGCACGGCCCGACCGGTGACCGGTACGACAAGATGCGGCTGGTCCCGTTCGGCGAGTACATACCGGCCCGTTCGCTGTTCGGCTGGGCCACCTCCGTGGGCCGCGCCGCCGGCGAGGACCGGCAGCGCGGCACCGGGCAGACCGTGATGAACGTCGGGCACGGGCTGCGGGTCGGTCCGCTGATCTGCTTCGAGACCGCGTTCCCGGACATGAGCCGGCACCTGGCGGAGGACGGCGCGGACGTCCTCCTCGGCCAGTCCTCCACCTCGTCCTTCCAGCACAGCTGGGCGCCGGAGCAGCACGCCTCGCTGGCCGCGCTGCGCGCCGCCGAGACCGGCCGTCCGATGGTGCACGCCACCCTCACCGGCGTCTCGGCGGTGTACGGGCCGGACGGCCGGCGCCTCGGTCCGTGGCTGGGCACCGGCGCGAGCACCGCGCGCGTGTACGACGTACCACTCGCGCACGGCGTCACGCCGTACGTCCGGCACGGCGACTGGCCGGTGCCCGGCGCGCTGCTGGTGCTGGCCGTGCTGGGGGCGGCCGAGGGGGTGCGGGCGGTCAGGCCGCGCCGTGGCGGTCGTGCACCGCTCGCACCACCCGCTCGCACAGTTCATGGGTCGCCAGCGCGTCCCTGGCGCTGAGCACCCGCCCGGACCGTACGGCGTCCAGGAACGCGAGGGCCGCCTGCTCGATGCCGCGCTGGCGGGCCACCGGCACCCAGTCGCCGCGCCGGCGCACGGTCGGCTGTCCCTTGTGGTCGATCACCTCGGCGAGGTTGACCACCTGGCGCTTGGTGTCCTGTCCGGACACCTCCAGGACCTCCTCGCCGGAGCCGCTGAGCCGGTTCATCACCCCGAGCGCGGTGAAGCCGTCCCCGCTGAGCTGGAGCACCACGTGGTGGAGCAGCCCGCCCTCGGCGCGGGCGCGGACGGTGACGTCGTCGATGTCGCCCGGCACCAGGAACCGCAGGGTGTCGACGACGTGGATGAAGTCGTCCAGGATCATCGAACGCGGTTCCTCGGGCAGCCCGACCCGGTTCTTCTGGAGCAGGATCAGCTCGCGCGGGTGGTCCAGGCACTGGGCGTAGCCGGGGGCGTACCGGCGGTTGAAGCCCACGGACAGCGAGACGCCACGCCCCTCGGCCAGTTCCACGAGCCTTCGGGAGTCGGCGAGTTCGTAGGCGAGCGGCTTGTCCACGTAGGTCGGGACGCCCGCCTCCAGCAGCCGGGTGACGATCTCGGGGTGGACGGCGGTGGGCGCGTGCACGAAGGCCGCGTCCAGGCCGGCGGCGAGCAGTGAGTCCAGGGTGGCGTGCCGCTGTTCGCGGGGCAGGTGCAGGGTGTCGCCGACCCGGTCCAGGGTGGCGGGCGTGCGGGTCTGGAGATGGAGGTCGATCCCCGGCTGCGTGCCCAGCACCGGCAGGTACGCCTTCTGTGCGATGTCCCCGAGTCCGATGCAGCCGACCTTCACGTGCTCTCCTCCACCGCTGGCCTGCGTGTTCCCTGCCGGAAGCATACGGGGACGGCGGTCGGCGGCACCGCGCGCGGCGGAGCGCGGGCGGGGAACGCCGGCGGGGAACGCCGGCGGGGTCCTAACGCGGCCGGGGCGGTGTCCAGCCGTCGCCGCCCGGGGCGCCGTCCTCGTCGAGCCGCAGCGCCAGGCGGCTGATCGCGGTCCGGACCCCGTCGCCGTAGCCGTCGTCGGCCAGGGAGCCCGCGGTGCTGCGGGCCCGGCGCAGATGGCTGCGGGCGGCCTCGGCGCGGCCCAGTTTGACGTAGTCGGCGGCCAGGTTGAGGTGCAGGGACGGGAGGAAGCCCTGGACGCTGGCCGGGTCGCCGCCCGCGTGGCCGTCGCTCAGTTCCTCGGCCGCCGACAACGCCCGCAGGTCCCAGGCGAGTTCGTCCGCCGGGTCGTCCTGGGTGTCGGCCAGGTAGTGGGCGAGGGTGCAGCGGTGCAGCGGATCGCCGTCCTCGCCGACCTCCGCCCACAGGTCGAGGAGACGGCTGCGGGCCTCCTCGCGGTCACCGCCGTGGTGCAACATCACGACCTGCCCGATCCGCGTCGGCAGGGCGTCCGGCGCCTCCTGCCCCTGTCGCTCCGCCACGGTGTCCCTCCGGGCCGTCGTCGATCGTCCGTTCCGACGCTAACCGGCGCGGCCGCGATTCCCGGTCAGGCGGCGCCGTCGCGCGGCGGGCGGCCGGTCAACTGCGGGCCGTGGCGGGCGGTTCGCACCCGCCCCGTCCCGCCCGGGTCAGCCCAGGTTCGGGATCCGCCAGTCGACCGGCTCGTGGCCCTGGCGGGCGATCGCCTCGTTGATCTGCGTGAACGGGTGGGAGCCGAAGAACTTCTTCGCGGACAGCGGCGAGGGGTGCGCGCCCTTGACCACCACGTGCCGGGTCTCGTCGATCAGCGGGAGTTTCTTCTGCGCGTAGTTGCCCCACAGGACGAAGACCGCCGGGTCGGGCCGGGAGGCCACCGCGCGGATCACGGCGTCGGTGAACTTCTCCCAGCCCTTGCCCTTGTGCGAGTTGGCCTCGCCGGCGCGGACGGTGAGCACGGCGTTGAGCAGCAGCACGCCCTGCCGGGCCCACGGCATCAGATAGCCGTTGTCCGGGATCGGCAGGCCCAGCTCCGCCTGCATCTCCTTGTAGATGTTGCGCAGCGAGGGCGGGGTCCGCACCCCGGGGCGGACCGAGAAGCACAGGCCGTGGCCCTGGCCCTCGCCGTGGTACGGGTCCTGGCCGAGGACGAGGACCTTCACCCGCTCGTACGGCGTCGCGTCCAGCGCGGCGAAGACCTCCTCGCGCGGCGGGTAGACGGGGCCCTTCGCCCGCTCCTCCTCGACGAACTCGATCAGCTCCTTGAAGTAGGGCTGCTGGAGCTCGTCACCCAGAACCCCGCGCCAGGATTCGGGCAGCATGGCGATGTCGGTCACGTCAACGTCCTCACGATGTCGATCAACCAGTGCGGTCACTTCCAGGCTTCAGAACCTACAGGCGACCACTGACAATCAGTGCCGGGAGGGCATCTCACCAGCTGGTCTTGCGGTGCAGCATCCACATCATCATGATCGTCGACGGGTCGAGGGCCTGCTCGCCGCCGGAGATGTCGACGCTGGCCGCCACGAACTGCCGGCCCTGCCAGAGCGGGATCAGCCGGGCGTCGTCCACCATGATCTGCTGGGCCGCCTCGACGTCCTCGACGGTCTTGGCGCGGTCGCTCTCCCCGCGGGCGTGCGGCAGCAGCCGGCCGGTGATCTCCTTGGCCGGATAGGGCGTGCCGAGGGCGTTGTGCTCGCCGACGAACGGGGCGATGAAGTTGTCGGCGTCGGGGAAGTCCGGGGACCAGCCGCGCCCGAAAACCGGGTACCGGCCCTTCTGGTAGCCGACCACGTAGCTGTTCCAGGGGCGGCTCTTGAGGGTGATGGTGAACAGGCCGGAGCCCTCCAGCTGCTTCTTCAGCTCCTGGAACATCAGGGCCGTCTCGGAGCCGTAGCGGTCGGTGGTGTACCAGAGGGTGAGCGGGACGCGCCGGGTGATGCCGGCCCCGGCGAGGATCCTGCGGGCCTTGGGGACGCTGGGGTCGCCGTAGTCGTCGAAGAAGCCGGTGGCGTGGCCGGTGAGGCCCCTGGGGACCATGGAGTACAGCGGGTCGACGGTGTCCTTGTAGACCTTGTGCGCGATGGCGCCCCGGTCCACGATCTGGGCGACGGCCTTGCGTACGGCGGGCCGCCTGGCCCAGGGGTCCTCGGGATTGAAGACCAGGTAGCTGATGTCGGTGCCGGCGCCGTCGACCAGTTGCAGGTTCCGGCTGTCGTGCTCCTGGAGGGCGAGGATGTCGTCGGCGCCCAGACCGCGGTAGGTGACGTCGATCCGCTTCTCCCGCAGCGCCTTGACCATGCCCGCGGAGTCCTTGAAGTAGCGGATGGTCACCGCGTCGTTCTTCGGCTTGGCGAAACCCTGGTAGGTGTCGTTGCGGACCAGGACGGCCTGGCCGTCCTCGTAGGACCGGAGCCGGTAGGGCCCGGAGCCGTGCACCTCGGCGTCCTCGCGCAGCGAGCCGGCCGGGTAGTCGTCCGGGTCGACGATCGACATGGCGGGGGTGGCCAGCACGAAGGGGAAGGTGGCGTCGGGCTGGTTGAGGTGGAAGACGACGACGCGGTCGCCGGAGGTCTCGACGCGGTCCAGGCTGCCGAGCAGCCCGGCGGGGCCGCCGGGGGCGTCGATGGCGCGGATGCGGTCGATCGAGTGCCGCACGGCCTCGGCGGTCAGCGGGTCGCCGTCGGAGAACTTGAGGCCGGCGCGCAGTGTGCAGCGGTAGGTGCGGCTGGTGGAGTCCGAGAAGGCGCAGCCGGCGGCGGCGTCGGGCTGGGGGGTGGTGGCCCCGTTCGGGTAGGCGACGAGCGTCTGGAAGATGTTGCGGTACAGCTCCCAGGAGCCGTCCCAGGCTCCGGCCGGGTCCAGGGTGCTGGGGGCGCTGGTGGTGCCCACGACGATCGGCCCTTGGTCGTCGGGGTCGCCGTCGGACAGCAGGCCGCATCCGGTGACCAGCGACAGAGACGTGATCGCCGCGACTCTCCGCAGGAATCGGTTCCGGTTGAACACGCGCACGCTCCTCGATCCGCCGTACCAAGGGTCGGCAGACCATACCGCAGCGTTCGGACGCCTGAACCTCCCCTGGAACAAGGGCTCTTGATCGATTTCGCGATGACGACGTTGTCAGTCCGGAGTGCGGACTCCGGGGGTGTTCCGGGCGCCGATCCGTCCGGAAATCGGCGCCCGGGAGGTGCTCAGCCCACGCCCGCGTTGAGGAAGATCCCGCCGTCCACGACGAGGGTCTGACCGGTGATCCAGTCGGACTGCGCGCAGGTGAGGAACGCGGCGGCACCGCCGATGTCGGAGGGCACCCCGAGCCGGCCGAGCGGGTAGGCCGCCGCGGCCTCCTCCTCCCGGCCCTCGTACAGGGCCTGCGCGAACTTGGTCTTGACCACGGCCGGGGCGATCGCGTTGACCCGCACCCGCGGCGCGTACTCGTGCGCGAGCTGCTGGGTCAGGTTGATCATCGCGGCCTTGCTGACGCCGTACGCGCCGATGAACGGCGAGGGCGCGAGGCCCGCGACCGAGGCGATGTTGACGATCGCGCCGCCGTTGTCCTTCTGCCAGGCGTGCCAGGTCTTCTGGGCGAAGCCGAGGGCGGAGATCACGTTGGTCTCGAACACCTTGCGGGCGACGTTCAGGTCGAGGTCCGCGAGCGGGCCGAACACCGGGTTGGTGCCCGCGTTGTTGACCAGGAAGTCGACCCGGCCGAAGGTCTCCATGGCGCGTTCGACGACCTGGGTCTGGTGGTCCAGGTCGTGGGCCTTGCCGGCGACGCCGATGACCCGTTCGGCGCCGAGCCGCTCGACGGCCTCCTTCAGGGTGTCCTCGGTGCGGCCGGTGACGACGACGCGGTCGCCGCGCGCGACCAGCGCTTCGGCGACGCCGTAGCCGATGCCGCGGCTCGCGCCCGTGACGATCGCGACCTTGCCGGAAAGCTCGGGGAGTTCAGTCATGTCCGTGCTACCTCCGCATCCCCTAGTCGAGCGGTCCGCCGGCGACGTACAGCACCTGGCCGGAGACGAAGCCGGCCGCCTCGCCGGTGAAGAAGGCGATGGCGTTGGCGATGTCCTCGGGCTCGCCGACACGCTGCACCGGGATCTGGGTGGCGGCGGCCTTCTTGAAGTCGTCGAAGTCCATCTTGACCCGGTCGGCGGTGGCCTTGGTCATCTCGGTGGCGATGAAGCCCGGGGCGACGGCGTTGGCGGTGATGCCGAACTTGCCCAGCTCGATGGCGAGGGTCTTGGTGAAGCCCTGGAGGCCCGCCTTGGCGGCGGAGTAGTTGGCCTGGCCGCGGTTGCCGAGCGCCGAGGAGGAGGAGAGGTTGACGACGCGGCCCCAGCCGGCCTCCACCATGTGCTTCTGCACGGCCTTGGTCATCAGGAACGAGCCGCGCAGATGCACGTTCAGGACCGTGTCCCAGTCGGAGACGCTCATCTTGAACAGCAGGTTGTCGCGCAGCACACCGGCGTTGTTGACGAGGATCGTCGGGGCGCCCAGCTCCTCGGCGATCCGGGCGACGGCCGCTTCGACCTGCGCCTCGTCGGAGACGTCGGCGCCGACCGCGATGGCCTTGCCGCCGGCGGCGGTGATCTTCTCGACGGTGTCCTTGCAGGCGGCTTCGTCCAGGTCGATCACGGCGACCGCGCGGCCCTCGGCGGCCAGCCGTACGGCGGTGGCGGCGCCGATGCCGCGCGCCGCACCGGTGACGACCGCGACCCGCTGTTCAGTGGTGGACATTGCTGTTTCTCCTCGCCCTTGAGAGAACTGTCGGGCCCGGGAGGGGCCCCTCGTGCGGTGAGCGACCGCTTAGTACCTTCAGCACCCGTGACGCTAGAAGCCCCGGCACCCGGTGTCAACGGCCCACCGGGCCGGTGTGATCCATTACCTCACCAGGAGGTCAAGCAACCGTTCCGTCTCGGCGGCCGGATCGGCGGTCAGGCCGGTGTGCACGGGCCCGGGCTGGACCACCGTGGAGCGCGGCGCGATCAGCCAGCGGTAGCGGCGCCCGGCGTCGTCACCGGCCGCCTGGCCGGCCTCCTCGCCGCCCGCGCAGTGCCGTTCGACCGCCCGCAGCGCGGCCCGTACCCCGGCGACGTCGGCGGCCGGGTCCAGCGCGAGCAGCCGTGCCTCGTCCAGATGGGTGCGGGCGCCGACGTAGGCCCGGGCGCGGCAGTAGACGACCACGCCCGCGTTGATGCACTCCCCGCGCTCCACGCGCGGTACGACCCGCAGCAGCGCGTACTCGAACACGTCCCGGTCGCCGCCCTGGCCCGCCCGGGTGATGTGCCGCTCGGTCACATGGCCGGCCATGTGGATGTGGCGCTCGCTCACTTGCCCTCCTCGGTCGCGGAGCCGATGCCGGTGATCCGCCCGGCGATGACGGCCGCCCGGGCGAGCAGCGGCCGTGCGTAGGCCCGGCGCAGGTCGTCCGGGGTGTCGAAGCCGGGTTCACCGTCGAGCCAGACGTCCGGGATCTCGGCGGTGACCTCGGCCAGCAGGTCTTCGGTGACCCGGGGCGCCAGCTCGGCCGCGGCGGCCGTGACGTCCGGGGCGAACCGGGCGAGGGCGTGGTCCGAGGCGTCGTAGGGGCGGGCCGCCGAGGCTTCGGCACCGGGCCAGTTGTGGTGCCAGATCATCGTGGCGCCGTGGTCGATCAGCCACAGTTCGCCCCGGTGCACGAGCAGGTTGGGGTTGCGCCAGGAGCGGTCGACGTTGTTGATCAGGGCGTCGAACCAGACGATCCGGCCGGCCTCCTCGGGGGCCACCGGGAAGGCGAGCGGGTCGTAGCCGAGGGCACCGGACAGGAAGTCCATCCCGAGGTTGGTGCCGCCGCTGTGCCGGAGCAGGTCCTGCACCTGCTGTTCGGGTTCGCCGAGCCCGAGGACCGGGTCCAGCTCGACGGTGACCAGGCGGGGCATGCGGAATCCGAGGCGCCGGGCGAGTTCGCCGCAGACCACCTCGGCTACCAGGGTCTTGCGGCCCTGTCCGGCGCCGGTGAACTTCATGACATAGGTCCCGAAGTCGTCGGCCTCGACGAGCCCCGGCAGCGAGCCGCCCTCACGCAGAGGCGTGATGTAGCGGGTCGCGGTGACTTCCTTGAGCATCGCCCCAGGTTACTGGGGCACGGCCCGGTGTCCGACAGCCGTCCCGCGGCCGTGGCGCCACGCCCCGCGCGGCACCGCGGGACGAGGGTCCGGGTGCCCCTCTGAACGGCCGCCCGCCCCCGGCCGTACCCCCTGGCGGACCACGAGCGGCTCGCGGAAGGGAACTCCCCATGACCAGCGCACCCCTCCACCCCCCGGCCGGACCGGCCCGCCGAACCGTCATGGCGGCGGCCGGAGCGGCGGGACTCACCGCCGCGCTGACCGCCTGCGGCTCGGACGACGCCTCCACCGGCGGGTCCGCCGGCGGGTCCGGCGGCGGGTCCGGCGGGTCCGGCGGGTCCGGCTCCGGCGGCTCCGCGCCGGACGGCGGCGGCTCCGCGGGCGGCACCGTGCTCGCCAGGACGGCCGACATCCCCGAGGGCGGCGGCAGGATCTTCGAGGACCAGGGGGTCGTGGTCACCCAGCCGACGGCGGGCACCTACAAGGCGTTCTCGTCCGAGTGCACCCACCTGGGCTGCTCGGTGGGCAGCGTGGCGAACGGCGTCATCCGCTGCCCGTGCCACAACAGCGAGTTCTCCGTGACGGACGGCGGCGTGCGGCGGGGGGCCGCGACGAAGCCGCTGGCCCCCGCCGGGATCACGGTGTCCGGCGACGAGATCAAGCTGGCCTGAGCCGGTTCAGTGCCGCCCGGGCGCCCGGGTGAGGCAGCCGAGCACCTCGTCGGTGGTCGTCACCGTGGCGACCAGCGCGAGGGTGTGGCGGATCATCGCGCTGGTGTAGTCGGCGGGCACCCCCGCGATGGCGTCGGCCGGGACGACGGCGGTGTACCCGAGGTTGACGGCGTCGAACACCGCGTTGGGGATCGCCACGTTCGCCGAGACACCGGTGACGATCAGGGTGTGGCAGCCGAGGTTGCGCAGCATGGCGTCGACGCCGGTGCCGTGCAGCGGGGACAGCCCGTGCAGCCGCCGTACGACGAAGTCCTCCTCGGCGACCTCGATCGGGGGCGCGACCCGGACCGCCGTGCTGCCGCTCAGCTGCCGCACCGGAAGCCGCTCCGCGGCCCGGAACAGCCGGGCGTTGCGGCTCGCGCCCCGGCCGTCGGGCCGGCGCTCGGCGATGGCGTGCACCACCTGTACGCCGGCCGTGTGGGCGGCGGCGACCAGCCGGGCCACATTGCGCAGGGCCCCGGACGAGCGCGCCGCGCGGGCCAGCTCGGGCAGGGCGCCGTCCGGGCCGACGACCCCTTGCTGGCACTCCACGGTGAGCAGGACGGTACGCGGGGGATCGAGGAGTTCGCTGAGGTGCTCGTACGACGGCATGGCGCTCCCTTGGCGGACGACCCGGTGCGGACCGGTACCGGTGCTCCGGTGTCCGACCCGTTCCCTTCTCTGACGTGATGTCAGAGGATCAGTGGGAGCACGATAGTTCTCGGGCACGACGTGGGAGAAGAGGGGGCCGCATGACCGTCACGCAGCAGCGCCGGGGCCGGAGGATCATGATGACGCCCGGGGAGCTGGACGAGTTCCTCACCACCCGGCGCACCTGCCGGGTCGCGACCGTGTCGGCCGACGGCGCACCGCACGTGAGCGCGCTGTGGTTCGCCTGGGACGGCACGTCGCTGTGGCTGTACTCGGTGGTGCGCAGCCGGCGCTGGGCGCAGTTGCGCCGCGATCCGCGGCTGGCCGTCGTGGTCGACTCCGGCGAGGAGTACGACGAACTACGCGGGGTCGAGCTGGCCGGCCGGGTGGAGTTCGTGGGCGAGGTACCGCGCCGGGGCGAGCCGTGCGCCGAACTGGACACGGCCGAGACGCTGTTCGCGCGCAAGAACTTCGGCCTGGACGAGATGCCGCACGACGGCCGTCACGCCTGGGTCCGGCTGACCCCGGAGAAGATCGTCTCCTGGGACTTCCGCAAGCTCGGCGGCTAGACGATCCATTCCGAGGGGTCAGTGATCGTACGGTGATCTTCGGCGCCCTCTCCGCGCGTCCGCGGACAGCCCCCGAAGATCGTCTACGCCGTCATGCGGGGTTCGCCCATTCCTCGCGGAGCATCCCGAAGAGCACCCTGTCGTAGCGCTTCCCGTCCAGCGGCACGGCCGACCGGCGGCGACCCTCCTCGCGGAAACCCAGCCTGGTGAAGGCGCGCACGGCGCGCTCGTTGCCGCTCCAGGTATCCAGCTCCAGCCGGCTCAGGCCGTACGCGCCGAACAGGTGGTCCACGAGCAGCCGCAGCGCGTCACTGCCGTGGCCACGGCCCCAGAACTCCCGCTCGCCGATGGTCACTCCCAGCGTGGCCACCCCGGCGTACGGGTCCACGTCCCGGTAATCGGCCATGCCGATCACGCTTCCGCCCTCCAGGTCCTCGACCGTGAACACGGCCGACTCCCTCGGATTCAGACGCAGCATGGTCTCGAAGCCGAGACCGATCGCCTCCGCCGTGACCGGGCCGAAGCACGGATCGCCGGCCGTGGCCCAGCGCACCACTTCGGGATCGTTGCGCCACCGGAGATGATGCTCCGCGTCTTCGGAGCGCAGCGCACGCAGCCTTACCAACCTGCCTTCGAACATCGCGCCACTGTAATCGTTCACGGAACCGCCGAAGCCGACGATGTCCCACGCGGACGCCCTCCACCCGTCTCCGTCAACCTGCCCTGGGACAGCACTGCCCCCCCTGGAATCGAGCACCCAGGGCCGGGGGCGCCGGAAGGTTCAGCCGACCTGCCGTGCGGCCGTGCGCAGGGCCTCCACCGCGGCCCGGATCGAGGGGCGGCGGTCGGCGTCCGCCCGCCAGATCACGTACACATGGCGGCGCACGCGCTGCTTCAGCGGCAGCAGGACCACGCCCTCGGGCACCGGGTGGCGGCCCAGCAGCGGCGCTATGCAGACGCCGAGGCCGGCCGCGACGAGGCCGAGCTGGGTGTGGGTCTCGCCGGCGCGGTGGCCGACGATCGGCTCGACGCCCTTGGAGCGCAGGGTGAACATCAGCCACTCGTGGCAGAACTCGCCCGAGCCCCAGGTGATCCACTCGTCCTCGGCGAACTCGGTCAGCTCCACCTCGTCCCGGTCGGCGAGCCGGTGCCCGACAGGCAGGGCGACGTCCGCCGGGTCGTCCAGCAGGGGCTCCTTGACCAGTCCGTCGGGCACGGGCATCGGCTTGTTGTACCAGTCCAGGACCACCGCGAGGTCGAGGTCGCCGCGGACGACCCCGGCGATGCCCTGCTCCGGTTCCAGCTCGCTGGAGCGCACCCGCAGCCCCGGGTGCTCGGTGCGCAGCGCGCCGAGCGCGGCGGGGAACAGTCCGCGCGCGGCCGTGGGGAACGCCGACAGCCTAAGTTCGCCGACGACCTGGCCGCGGTGCGCCTCCAGGTCCGACTCGGCCAGTTCGACCTGCGACAGGATGCGCCCCGCGTGCTCCGACAGCAGCCGGCCGGCGTCCGTGAGCCGTACCCCGCGGCCGTTCTTGGCGAGGAGCTGCTGGCCGATCTCGCGCTCCAGCTTGCCCAGCTGCTGTGAGACCGCCGACGTCGTGACGTGCAGGGCCTCGGCGGCGGCGCTGACCGAGCCGTGCCGGGCCAGCGCGTCCAGGGTGCGCAGACGCTCCAGGTTCAACATGTAAGCGATACTAAGAGATACCAGGCGGAAAATCTCGATTGTCCTACGACGTCGCCTCCGGCATCGTGGCGCCATGAGCACGGTCAGCACGCCCCGGACCCAGTTCCCCGTTCCCGCCGCCGCCCGTCCCCGCGCCCGCCTGGACTGGCGCCTCCGTTTCGGCGCGCTGTCGCTGATCTGGGGCTTCAGCTTCCTGCTGATCAAGGTGGGGACCGAGGGGTACGCCCCCTTCCAGGTCACCCTCGGACGGCTGGCGTTCGGCACGGCGGTGCTGGTGGCGGCGATGGCCGTGAAGCGGGAGCGGCTGCCGCGCGGGGCCCGGCTGTGGGGGCGCATGGCGGTCGCCGCGTTCCTGCTGAACGCTGTGCCGTTCTCCCTGTTCGCCTACTCCGAGCTGACGATCCCGTCCACGCTGGCCGGCATCTGCAACGCCACCTCGCCCCTGTGGGGGATGGCCCTGTCCCTGGTCGCGCTCTCCGAGGACCGGCCCACCCGGGTCCGGGTCGCCGGCCTCGGACTCGGCTTCCTGGGCGTGCTGACGGTGCTGGGCGTCTGGCAGGGCTTCCACGGGCTGGACGCCACGGGCACGGCGATGGCGCTGCTGGCCTCGCTGAGCTATCCGGTGGGATGGATCTACGTCCGGCGGACGCTGGCGGGCACCGGGAACTCCCACCTGTCGATGACGGGCGGGCAGTTGCTGCTGGCCACGGTGCAGCTCGCCCTGGTGACGCCGCTGTTCACCGGCGTTCCCGAGCGTTTCGCGCCCGTTCCGCTGCTGGCCGTGGCCGCGCTGGGCGCGCTGGGGACGGGGCTGGCGGTGCTGATCCAGTACGGGCTGGTCGCCGAGGTGGGTCCGACCACCGCCCAGATGGTCACGTACTTCATCCCGGTCATCGCCACGGCCGCGGGGGTGGCGATCCTCGGGGAGTCGCTGCGGTGGACGACGCCGGTGGGCGCGGTGATCGTCCTCGCGGGAGCCGCGCTCACCCAGGTCAGGCCGAAGAGCACCTGAGGAAGGCCGGGGCGGGGCCGCCGGGCGGCCGGGCCCTTCAGCGACCGGGCCCTTCAGCGACCGGCCGAACCACCCGGCGCCCGCCCGCCCCCTCTCCCGGTCGCGGTCAGCCGTAGGCGCGCGCCGGGCTCGGGCGTACCGCCGCCGCCACCGCGTCCGCCAGCGGGGTGATGTCCGCCTCGGTGAGCGGTGACACCGTGACGCGGATGCCCTGGGGGGAGGCGAGGCGGAAGCGGGCGCCGGGCGCCACCGCCCACCCGGCCCGCACGAGGCGGGCCACCGCGCCGGTCTCGTCCGGGACCGGCACCCAGACGTTCATGCCGCTGCGGCCGTGGGCGGCGACCCCGCGTTCCGCCAGCGCGTCGACGAGGGCGTCCCGGCGCGCGCCGTACGACCGCGCCACCGCCGCCCGGTCCACCGCGCCGTCCGCCCACAGCCGGGCCCAGGCCCGCTGGAGCAGCAGGCTGACCCAGCCGGGGCCGAGACGCTGTCGGCCCCGCACCCGGTCGACGGTGACCTGGTCGCCGGCCAGCACGGCCACGCGCAGATCGGGTCCGTACACCTTGGCGGCCGAGCGGACGAAGGCCCAGTGGCGGGTCACGCCGGCGAGCGGGTGCAGGGGCAGGTCGACGATGCCGTGGCCGTGGTCGTCCTCGATGAGCAGGGTCCCCGGGTGGTGCCCCAGCACCGCGCGCAGGGCCCGCGCGCGGGCACCGCTCAGCGAGGCACCGGTCGGGTTCTGGGCGCGGTCGGTCACGATCAGGGCGCGGGCCCCCGACTCCAGGGCCCGGCGCAGGTCGTCGGCGCGCGGGCCGTCGTCGTCCACGCCGACGGGGAGCGTGCGCAGTCCGAGCGCGGGGATCAGATCGAGCAGGCTCCCCCAGCCCGGGTCCTCGACCGCGACCGCGTCGCCGGGCCTGAGGTGGGCGGCGAGGACGCGTTCGACGGCGTCGAGGGAGCCGGAGGTCACCGTCAGCGGGCCGCCGGGGACGCCGTCGGCGTCGAGTCCGGCGCGGGCGAGCCGGACGAGGTCCGCGTCGAGGGGGTCGGCGCCGTACAGGACGGGCCGCCGGTCGCCCTCCTCCGCCGCCGGGAGGAGGGCCGGGGCGAGGCGGGGCAGCAGGGAGGGGTCGGGGTTGCCGGTGGACAGGTCGCGGCCCCCGGGGGGCACCTCCACACGCAGTTCCTCCCGCTCGGTGGTGGCGGGTCGGGCGCGGACGCGACTGCCCCTGCGGCCGGCGGTCTCGATCACCCCGCGTTCGCGCAGGGTGCGGTAGGCGGCGGCGACCGTGTTGGGATTCACGCCCAGTCGAGCGGCCAACTCCCGCATGGGAGGGAGGTTCTGGCCCGGCCGGAGCCGCCCCGCGCCGACCGCCTGCTCGACGTCGGCGGCGATCTCGGCTGCGCCGCGCCCTTCGATCCGATACTCTCCTAGCACAAAATCCATTATGCACTAGTGCAATGCCTGGTGCAATCGGAAGCGCTACGGAGGACCGCCATGCAGGGCACGACCGAGGACACCCGGGCCGCCGCCTACACGCCGACCGACCGGACCGTGCCCACGCGCTCCGCGGACCGGGCCTCGTACGACAGGGAGCTGGTGCACGCGATATTGGACGAGGGGTACGTCTGCCACCTGGGCTTCGTCCGGGACGGCGCCCCGGTGGTCCTGCCGACGCTGTACGGCCGCGTCGGCGAGCGGCTCTACGTCCACGGCTCGACCGGGTCCCGGCCGCTGCGGATGGCCGGCGGGGCCGACCCGGGCCTGCCGGTGTGCCTGACGGTCACCCACGTCGACGGACTGGTGCTGGCCCGCTCGGCCTTCCACCACTCGATCAACTACCGCTCGGTCGTGGTGCACGGCGTCGCCCACGAGGTCACCGACCCCGAGGAGCGGCGGCTGGCCCTGGACGCGCTGGTCGACCACGTCGTACCGGGCCGGGCCGCCGACTCCCGGCCCGCGAACAAGAAGGAGCTGGCCGCCACCGCGGTGATCCGCCTCGACCTGGAGGAGGTCTCGGCCAAGGTCCGCACCGGCGGCGTCCACGACGAGCCCGAGGACCTCGCCCTGCCGCACTGGGCCGGGGTCGTCCCGCTGCGCAAGGGCTACGGCACCCCGCTCCCCGACGCCGACCTGGCACCGGGCACCGAACTCCCGGACTACCTGACGGCGCGCTAGCGACGCCGGGACGCGGAGGGGCCGACTCCCGGGGGCCGGTGGGCGGCACCGGGGTCGACTCCCGGGCCCGGCGGGGGGGCCGCCTCCTGGAGCCCGGCCCGGCGGGGTGCATGGGGCCGATTCCGGCGCGGCCCGGAGGGCGACCATCGGGGCGGAGCCCCCTCTTGGCCGCCCGGCGAGTCACCACCGGCCGCCTAGCGCGCGACCCGGCGCGGCACGCCAGGGTGGTCTACGTCAGCAGGTCGACTCCGGCAGGGCTCGGCAGGGCACACCGGCACCGGCTGCCGCGCAGCCCGGCGGGTGCACACGCGCCGGCTCCCGCGCGGTCCCGCCGGTCACAGCCGCTCCGGCTGTCGCCGGGCGTCGCGGGCCTCGCTCGCGGCCAGGCCCGCGACGGCTCCGAGCAGGAGCAGCGCGCCGGCCGTCGTGGACGCCGTGAGCCGCTCGCCGAGCAGCAGGACCGCGAGCACGGCCGCGGCCACCGGTTCCAGCAGCATGATCACGGAGACGGTGGCGGACCGGACGACCGCGGCTCCCGCGAAGTAGCACGCGTAGGCGAGGGCCGTGGGCACCGTGGCGATGTACAGCAGTAGCCACAGCAGCCGGACCGGGTGGGCGGTGTGCGGGAGCAGCCCCTCCTGGACGGCGAACGGCAGCAGGCACAGGCTGGTCACGGCGAAGGTTCCCACGGTGGTGCCCGCGGTGTCCGCGTCGCCGTCCCTGCCCCAGCGGCGGGTGAGCAGGGTCATGAGGGCGTAGCCCGCGGCCGAGGCCAGCGCGGACAGCACACCCGCCGGGCGGACGGTCGCGGCCGGGCCACCGAGGGTGAGCACGGACAGCCCGGCGAGCGCACCGGCGACCGCCGCGATCCCGCCGGCACCGAGCCGCTCACCGAGCAGCAGTCGTGCGCCGAGCGCGATGAGCACGGGCCCCGCGCCGAGGGTCACGATGGTGGCCACGGCCAGGCCGGTCGACGCCACCGCCGCGAAGTAGGCGGTCTGGAACACGGCGAGACCGACTCCGGTGGCCAGCGCCCTCGCCACCGTACGGCGCAGGGACCGGGCGGTGGCGGCGCGGCGAGCGCGCGGGCGCAGCAGGCGGCCGGCCGACAGGAAGGCGAGCCCCAGCGCGCAGCGCCAGAAGGAGAGGGCGACGGCGCCCATGTCGCTGGTCCGGTAGACCAGCGAGGCGGTGGCGCCCGCGGTGCCCCAGGCGACACCGGTGACGATCAACAGGAGCAGGCCACGCCCGACGGGCAGGCCAGAGGCGGCGTTCGGCAACAGATCTTCTCCGTGGAAGCGCGCCGGAAAGGCGCGGAAGTTCGTAAGCGTCCCGCTGCGGCGGGGCGCGCTGACTTCATCCGCGGGCAGCACCGTCCAGCCCGGCGCGCGTGCGCCGGGCGCGTGTCCCGGAGGCCCGCCTCAGGCGGCCGGGGGCGGGAGGACGAGTGCGTTCTGCGCCATGCGGCGACCCTAGGCCGCGGTGCCCCGGGCGGACAACTCCCTTTCCGCGCCCCCGGAGGCGACCGGTTCCGGGGAGCCCTTGGCGGGGGTCGAGGACTGGGCGATGAAGGCGCCGACCAGGACGACCGCGCCGCCGGCGACCTGCGGGGCGGACAGGTGCTCGCCGAGCAGCACCCAGGCCAGCACGGTCGCGATGACCGCCTCCAGACAGGCGACGACCCCGGCGACCTGCGGCGACAGCCGGCGCACGGACAGCACTCCGGTGATGTAGGCGATGACCGTGGCGACCAGCACGATCCAGGCGAGCAGCGCGACGGCCGGTACGGCGGTGCCGTTCAGGTCCGCGGAGCCCGCCAGCACCGGCCAGTCCATGCTCCACGGGCGGGCCACGACGGTCAGTACGGCGGCGCCGACGAGCAGCCCGTAGGCGATGACGCCGAGCGGGTCCGGGGCCGCCGCCCCCGCGTCGCCGCCCTGGTCGGACAGGACGAAGTAGCCGACCTGGCAGCAGGCCGCGCCGAGGGCGAACACCAGGCCCAGCGCGTCGAAGCCGAGCCCCGACCAGACCTCGACCACACAGGCGAGACCGCCCGCGGCGAGGACCACGCCGAGCGCGGCGGCGCGGGTGACGGGCCGCCGCTGCACGAACCGGACCCAGCCGAGCACCAGGGCGGGCGCCAGGTACTCGATGAGCAGGGCCACCCCGACCGGTATCCGGGAGAGCGCGGCGAAGTAGCAGGCCTGGACACCGGCGACGGCGAGCAGCCCGAACCCGGCGAGCAGCGCGGGGTGGCGGCGGGGCAGGTCGCGGTGGCGTACCGCGAGCGGCAGCATCACCAGGGCGGCGCCCGCCACCCGCAGCCACACCACGTGCAGCGGGTCGAGTCCCGCCTCGATCAGCGGCTTCGCGGCGACACCGGACCCGCCGAAGGCCAGTGCCGAGCCGAGCGCGAGACCGAGTCCGGCTCCCTTGCCGGGACTGTCCTGACTGCTCACAGACGTATGCACCGGCACATGATGACAGGCGCCGACAGGAGCGTCACCCCTGTTGACACCTGTCTCAGTCGGTGGACGGTTCCGGCCGCCGGGCGAGGGCCGCACCGTCGTCGGCGTGCTTGCCGGTCCCAGCCCCGGCCCAGACCCCGGCCTCGATCCGCTCCGTCAGCCCGCGGGCCGGGATGCCGGCGCGTTCGAGGACCTCCACGGCCCGGGAGCGCGGGTCGGCGGCGAGCGCCGCCAGCAGGTCGGTGCCGGTGACGCGGGACGCGCCCCGGCGCCGGGCGCGGGCCCGGGCGTCCGCGAGCGCGGCGGACGCGGCGGGCGACCAGCCCCCGGTGTCCCTGGCCGTGCCGTCCGGCCAGGCGGCGGAAGCGGGCGGCACCGCGGCCGGGCGGCCGTCGGCACCGGTGCCCGCCGCGCCGGCACCGTCGTCCGCCCCGTCGGGGAC
>NZ_JOCB01000043.1 GCF_000718775.1 Streptomyces sp. NRRL S-31 | reverse complement strand
CCGGTCCCGCACCACGCGAAAAGGCGGCCCGCACCCTTCCGGGTGCCGGACCGCCCTCGTGGGAGAACCGGGGGCTCAGCCCTCGGCGGCCACCGGCTCCCCGGGGGGCGCGGGGGGCGGGGCGCTCGTCCCCGCGCGGGGCGGGAGGGCGGTCCGGTCCCGCACCACGCGAAAAGGCGGCCCGCACCCTTCCGGGTGCCGGACCGCCCTCGTGGGAGAACCGGGGGCTCAGCCCTCGGCGGCCACCGGCTCGCGGGTCGCCGCGGGAGCCATGAGCGGCAGCGGACCCGACTCCTTCGGCTGGCCGAGGCCCATGGCGCGCATGATGACGCCGACCACGCCGCCGAGGATCACGATCGCCATACCGGCCCAGAAGCCGACGGGCTGGGCCATCACCATGAAGGCGCCCGCGACGCAGAAACCGATGAAGGCGATGATGACACCGGTCCAGGCGGCCGGGGTGTGACCGTGGCTGCTGCCCGCCATGACTTGCTCCTCGTTGCTGTGTACGTTCCTGATGGGCGTCGTACGCTCTTCGTCCATTGTCCCGTACGCGTGCGCGTGCCGGACGCGGGGGTGGCGTCTGGTTCACCACATCCGGTTCGTCCCGGTCCGGCCGGGCGCGGCCGGCGGTTCAGGCGCCCGTCGGGTCCTCGCCCCGGTCCAGGGCCTTCCAGATCTCCTCGGGCCGCTCCGGGTCGGCCGGACGGGCCGCGCGCCGCGGGCGGGCGGTGCCGCGTTCGTAGCGGCCGGACATCGCGGGCCACCGGGCGCCGTAGCGCAGGGCGAGCAGTCCGGCGAGCAGGATCAGCACCCCGCCGGCCGCGGCGACGTAGGGCCAGCCGGTGTGGGTGAGCGCGTCGACCGTGGCGGAGGTGTCACCGCTGGCCTTGGCGGCCTGTTCGTCCAGCGCGGAGCTGTCGGAGGCGGTCGCCAGGGCCCCGGCGACGATCCCGGCGCCGGACAGCGCGAGCAGCCCGGAGACGGCGAGGCGGCCGGCCCTGCGGACGGCGAAGACGGCGACGAGCGCGGCGAGGCCCACTATGGCGAGGGCCGCGGGGACGCCCGTGACGTCACTGCCCTTGGCGGTCAGCGGGAACGCGCCGCCGGCCACCGTCGCGGTGCCCTCCGCCCAGCGCTGCCGGGTCGCGAGCAGCACCACGGCCGCGCCGAGCGCGCCGAACAGCAGGGCGACGGCGAGGCTGCGCCGGCCGGACCGGGCGGGTGCGGCGGCTTCGGAACGGGAGTGGGGTGCGGCAGTCACGTACTCCACTATCGCCTAGGACCCCGGGCCAACCGTCACCCGGGGTTCCGATCGGGGGCGTGAGAAGCGCCCTATCGCCCCAGGCGGTTCGCCGTGTGCACCGCCCGCAGCACCGCCGCGGCCTTGTTGCGGCACTCCTGGTCCTCGGCGACCGGGTCGGAGTCGGCGACGACGCCCGCGCCGGCCTGGACGTAGGCGGTGCCGTCGCGGAGCAGCGCGGTCCGGATGGCGATGGCGGTGTCGGAGTCGCCGGCGAAGTCCAGGTAGCCGACGCAGCCGCCGTACAGGCCGCGCCGGGACGGCTCCAGTTCGTCGATGATCTGCATGGCGCGGGGCTTGGGCGCGCCGGAGAGGGTGCCCGCCGGGAAGCACGCGGTGAGCACGTCGAAGGCCGTGCGGCCCGGGGCCACCCGGCCGGTGACGGTGGAGACGATGTGCATCACGTGCGAGTAGCGCTCGACGGACATGAAGTCGACCACCTCGACCGAGCCGGGCTCGCAGACCCGGCCGAGGTCGTTGCGCCCGAGGTCGACCAGCATCAGGTGCTCGGCGCGCTCCTTGGGGTCGGCGAGCAGTTCCTCGGCGAGGGCCTGGTCCTCCTGCGGGGTGGCCCCGCGGTGCCGGGTGCCTGCGATGGGGTGCACCATCGCGCGCCCGTCCTCCACCTTCACCAGCGCTTCCGGGGAGGAGCCGACGACGTCGAAGCCCTCGAAGCGGAAGAGGTACATGTAGGGCGAGGGGTTCGTGGCCCGCAGGACCCGGTAGACGTCCAGGGCGCCGGCGGTGCAGGGCGTCTCGAAGCGCTGGGAGGGCACCACCTGGAAGGCCTCGCCCGCGCGGATGCGCTCCTTGACGTCCTCGACGGCCCGCTGGAAGTCGGGGCCGCCCCACCGGGCGGTGTACTCGGGCAGTTCGGAGGGCGGCAGGACGGCCGGGGGCTGGGCGACCGCGCGCGTGAGGTCGGCCTCCATGGCGTCGAGCCGGGCCACGGCGTCCGCGTACGCCTCGTCGACGCCCGTGTCGAGGTCGTTGTGGTTGATCGCGTTGGCGATCAGCAGGACCGAGCCCTCCCAGTGGTCCATGACGGCGAGGTCGCTGGTGAGCAGCATGGTCAGCTCGGGCAGCCGGAGGTCGTCCTGCTCGCCGGGGCCGATCTTCTCCAGCCGGCGGACGATGTCGTAGCCCAGGTAGCCGACCATGCCGCCGGTGAACGGCGGCAGGCCCTCCTGGTGCGGGGTGTGCAGGGTCTCCAGGGTGGCGCGCAGGGCGGCGAGGGGGTCGCCGTCGGTGGGGACGCCGACGGGCGGGGTGCCGATCCAGTGGGCCTGTCCGTCGCGCGCGGTGAGCGTGGCGGCGCTGCGGACCCCGACGAAGGAGTACCGGGACCAGGACCGGCCGTTCTCCGCGGACTCCAGCAGGAAGGTGCCGGGGCGTTCGGCGGCGAGCTTGCGGTAGAGCGCGACCGGCGTGTCGCCGTCGGCGAGGAGCTTGCGCGTGACCGGGATGACGCGCCGGTCGGCGGCCAGCCCGCGGAAGGTCTCAAGGTCCATGGCGGCCGGCCTCACCGACCGGACGCCGCGGTGGCGGCGTCCGTCTCCGTCAGCAGCACGTCCGCGTCGAAGCAGGTGCGCGCGCCGGTGTGGCAGGCGGCGCCCACCTGGTCGACCTTGACCAGCAGCGTGTCGGCGTCGCAGTCCAGCGCGACCGACTTCACCCACTGGAAGTGGCCGGAGGTGTCGCCCTTGACCCAGTACTCCCGGCGGCTGCGCGACCAGTAGGTGCAGCGTCCCGTGGTCAGCGTGCGGTGCAGCGCCTCGTCGTCCATCCAGCCGAGCATGAGCACCTCGCCGGTGTCGTACTGCTGGGCGATGGCGGGGACGAGCCCGTCGGAGCTGCGCTTCAGCCGCGCGGCGATGTCCGGGTCGAGGCTGCTGGGCCGGGGTGTGCCGGTCGTACTGGTCATGGCTGCCATTGTGCCGCGCCGCGCGGGCCCGGTCCGGCCCCCGTCCACTGGGCGGACCGATCACCTGGTCGTAGGCTGACAGCATGTCGACCTTCGCCAAGCGTGAACGGCTGCTGCTCGCCGACCTCCTGGAGACCGTCGGCCCGGACGCCGAGACGCTCTGCGAGGGCTGGCTGACCCGGGACCTGGCCGCGCACGTGATCGTGCGCGAGCGCCGCCCGGACGCGGCCGGCGGCACGCTGATCAAGCAGCTCGCGCCACGCCTGGAGAAGGTGATGGCCGAGTACACCGCGAAGTCGTACGAGGAGCTGATCCGGCTGATCCGTACCGGTCCGCCGCGGTTGTCGCCCTTCCGGCTCAAGCAGATCGACGAGGCGGCCAACATCGTCGAGTTCTACGTCCACACGGAGGACGTGCGCCGCGCCCAGCCGGAGTGGACCCCGCGCGAGCTGGACCCGGTCTTCCAGGACACGCTGTGGTCCCGGCTGGAGCGGACCGCGCGGCTGATGGGCCGGGGCGTGCCGACGGGGCTGGTGCTGCGCCGCCCGGACGGCCAGACGGCGGTGGCGCACCGGGGCACGCCGGTGGTCACGGTGACCGGTGAGCCGTCGGAGCTGCTGATGTTCGCGTTCGGACGGCAGAGCGCGGCGCGGGTGGAGCTGGACGGGGACGCGGACGCGATCACGAAGCTGCACGACTCCCGGCGGCTGGGTATCTGAGCGGGCCCCTCGCGGGCCGTCAACCGGGGAGTTCGGCGTGGCGCAGGGCCGGTACGGCGAGGATGACGACCCCGCCGAGTCCGCAGACGGCGGCGCTGACGGCGTAGACCGGGCCGAGTCCGAAGGCGCCGATCGCGGCGGCGGCGAAGGGCATGCTCAGCGGGGTGAGGCCGAGGCTGACGAGGCCGGAGACGGCGGTGACGCGGCCCAGGTAGGCGGGGTCGGCCCGGGTCTGGAGGAACGCCCCGCAGAGCGCGCCGCTGAGCCCGGTGAGCAGGCCGACGAGCACGGCCGTGCCGACGGCGGCGGCCAGCGCCGGTACGAAGGCGAGGGACGCCACGGCGACGGAGCCGGCGGCGCACGCGCACCCGGCGACCAGTCCGGCGCGCGGCACCCGGCCGCGGGCCGCCAGGAGCAGCGAGGCGGCGCCCGCGCCGACGCCGAACCCGGCCAGCACCCATCCCATTCCGGCGGCGCCCCAGCCGCGCCGGTCGGCGAGCAGGGTCAGCCCGACGTTCAGCGGTCCGACGAAGCCCAGGTCACCGAGGGCGATGGCGAGCATCAGCGGCCCGAGCACCCGGTGCCGCCGGACGTAGCGGAGTCCGCCCTTCAGCTCGCTCCAGGCGGTGTCCGCTCGGGGGGACCCGGCGGGGCCGCCGGTGTCGGTGGGCAGGTCGCGGATCCGGACCGACAGCAGCAGCGGCAGCGACAGCGCGATCAGCAGGCCGGCGAGGGCGAAGGCGGCCGGGGCGCCGCCGAGGGCCACGCCGAGGCCGCCGAGCGGGGCGCCCACGACGCTCGCGCAGCGGATGGCGAGGCCGCGCAGGCCCTGCACTCGGGCCAGCTGGTCCTTCCCGGTGATCCGGGCGGGCAGCGCGCCCACGGCCGGCATGAAGACGGCGTCCACGGTGCCGAAGACCAGCGCGAGCAGGGCCAGCGGCCACAGTCCGGGGCTGGTGAGGAACAGCAGGGCGGCCACGGCGAGGACGGCGGCGCAGCGCACGGCGTCGCTGCCGACGACGACCCGGCGCGGGCCGAACCGGTCGGCCATCACGCCTCCGCCGAGCATCAGCACGGCCCTGGGCAGGGCGCTCGCGGACATCACGAGCCCGGCCTCGGCGGGGGTGCCGGCCTGGGCGGCGGCCCAGGACAGGGCGAGGTAGTAGACGTTGTCGCCGAGCATCGAGGAGGTGTAGGCACCGAGCCAGCGCAGGACGTTGGGGTCGCGGTGGGCCTGGGCGGCCGCCGGCGGTACGAGCGTGGCGGTCACGGGAGGGGTCCTCTCAGAAGCGGAACGGGGAAGCCGTACACATGCAGCGCGACGTGCTCACGCCCTTCGGTGTCGCCGCTCCGGGTCCCTGCTGCGGCTCGGCGCCGGAGAACCGACCGCGCCGAAGAGGGCGGCCTGACCGGTCCCGGACCGGGACGCCGTCGGACGCCGGCTGCCGCCACCGCTCCCGGCGTCGGTGCCGCGCGGTTCCGCCTCCTCCACGAGTCCGTGCCGGGCCGGCTTGCGCGGGGGCAGCCGACCAGGGGGCACCGCCTCGTCCACCCGCCGTGCCGGGGCACGGGGCAGCCCCGGCCGCGTGCGGTGGCCGGGGCCGGGGTCAGCGGGGTGTCACCGGACCGGGTGGCCCGCCCCGCGCAGCGTCTCCTTCACCTCGGTGATCCGCAGGTCGCCGAAGTGGAACACCGACGCGGCCAGCACCGCGTCCGCGCCCGCCGCGACGGCCGGGGGGAAGTCGGCGAGCTTGCCGGCGCCGCCGGAGGCGATCACCGGGACGGTCACGTGCCTGCGGACGGCCGCGATCATCTCCAGGTCGTAGCCGTCCTTCGTGCCGTCCGCGTCCATGGAGTTCAGCAGGATCTCCCCCGCGCCCAGCTCCGCCGCCCGGTGCGCCCACTCCACCGCGTCGATGCCGGTGCCGCGCCGGCCGCCGTGGGTGGTGACCTCGAAGGTCCCCGACCCGGTGCGGCGCGCGTCCACCGACAGGACCAGGACCTGACGGCCGAAGCGCTCGGCGATCTCGCGGATCAGGTCGGGGCGCGCGATCGCGGCGGTGTTCACGCCCACCTTGTCGGCGCCCGCCCGCAGCAGCTTGTCCACGTCCTCGGCCGTGCGGACGCCGCCGCCGACCGTCAGCGGGATGAACACCTGCTCGGCGGTGCGGCGCACCACGTCGTAGGTCGTCTCCCGGTCGCCGGAGGAGGCGGTGATGTCCAGGAACGTCAGTTCGTCGGCGCCCTCGGCGTCGTACACCTTGGCCATCTCGACGGGGTCGCCCGCGTCGCGCAGGTTCTGGAAGTTGACGCCCTTGACGACCCGGCCGTTGTCCACGTCCAGGCAGGGGATGACTCGGACCGCCAGGGTCATGAATCCACGGCTCCTCTGTATGCCTCTAGCTCTACTTCGACCAGGATGCGCGGGTCGACGAAGCCCTCCACGACCAGCAGGGTCGAGGCCGGGCGGACGTCGTCGAACAGCTCCTTGTGGGCGCGGCCCACCGCGTCCACGTCCCGCACATGGGTCAGGTACATCCGCGTCCGGATCACGGACCCGATATCGAGCCCGAACTCGCCGATCGCCTCGACCGCGCCGGTGAAGGCCACCTTGGCCTGTTCGTAGGGGTCGCCCTCGCCGTACAGCACATCGCCCCGGAAGGACGTGGTGCCCGCCACCAGCACTCGGTCGCCCGCCGCCACGGCGCGGGCGAAACCGAAGGACTCTTCCCAGGGACTTCCGCTCTGCACGCGCCGCACGGCTCGGGACGTCATGACGACACAGCCTCCAAGGCCTCTTCCAGGGTGAACGCCTTCGCGTACAGCGCCTTCCCGACGATGGCGCCCTCGACACCCAGCGGGACCAGACCGGCGAGGGCGCGCAGGTCGTCCAGGGAGGAGACGCCGCCGGAGGCGACCACCGGGCGGTCGGTCGCCGCGCACACGTTCCTCAGCAGCTCCAGGTTGGGGCCCTGGAGCGTGCCGTCCTTGGCGATGTCGGTGACGACGTAGCGGGCGCAGCCCTCCTTGTCGAGGCGTGCCAGCGTCTCGTACAGGTCGCCGCCGTCCCGGGTCCAGCCGCGGCCGCGCAGGGTGGTGCCCCGCACGTCCAGGCCGACGGCGATCTTGTCGCCGTGCTCGGCGATGACCTTGGCGACCCACTCCGGAGTCTCCAGGGCGGCCGTGCCGAGGTTGACGCGGGTGCAGCCGGTGGCGAGGGCGGCGGCCAGGGTGTCGTCGTCCCGGATGCCGCCGGACAGCTCCACCTTGATGTCCATCGCCTTCGCGACCTCGGCGATCAGCTCGCGGTTGTCGCCCGTGCCGAAGGCCGCGTCCAGGTCGACCAGGTGCAGCCACTCGGCGCCGGAACGCTGCCAGGCGAGGGCGGCCTCCAGCGGGGAGCCGTACGACGTCTCGGTCCCGGACTCGCCGTGCACGAGGCGGACGGCCTGGCCGTCGCGGACGTCGACGGCGGGGAGGAGTTCGAGCTTGGCCATGGTCTACAGGGTTCCGATCCAGTTGGTGAGGAGCTGGGCGCCGGCGTCGCCGGACTTCTCGGGGTGGAACTGGGTGGCCCACAGGGCGCCGTTCTCCACGGCGGCCACGAACGGCTTGCCGTGCGTCGTCCAGGTGACCCGGGGAGCCTCGATCAGCGGGTTGTGGGTCTCCAGCCGCCAGTCGTGGACGGCGTAGGAGTGCACGAAGTAGAAGCGGGCGTCGGCGTCCAGGCCGGCGAACAGCTGCGAGCCGGCCGGCGCGTCCACGGTGTTCCAGCCCATGTGGGGCACCACGTCGGCCTGGAGCGGTTCGACCGTGCCGGGCCACTCGTCCAGGCCCTCGGCCTCCACGCCGTGCTCGACGCCGCGCGCGAAGAGGATCTGCATGCCGACGCAGATGCCCATGACCGGGCGGCCGCCGGACAGCCTGCGGTCCACGACCCAGTCGCCCCGCGCGGCGCGCAGGCCCCGCATACAGGCGGCGAAGGCGCCGACGCCCGGCACCAGCAGGCCGTCGGCGTTCATCGCCCGGTCGAAGTCACGGGTGATCTCCACGTCGGCGCCCACGCGGGCGAGGGCCCGCTCGGCGGACCGGACGTTGCCGAAGCCGTAGTCGAAGACGACGACCTTCTTGGACTTCTGACCGCTCAATTCCACACCTCCAGCCGCATGACACCCGCCACCAGGCACAGGCCCGCGGCGATCGACAGCAGCACGATCAGGCTGCCGGGCATCTTCTGCTTGACGAAGGAGATGATGCCGCCGACCAGGAAGAGGCCGACGACGATCAGGAGGGTCGACAGACCGTTCATGGGGTTACAGCGCGCCCTTCGTCGACGGGAGGATGCCGGCCGCGCGCGGGTCGCGCTCCGACGCGTACCTGAGCGCCCGGGCCAGCGCCTTGAACTGGCACTCCACGATGTGGTGCGCGTTGCGCCCGTACGGCACGTGCACGTGCAGCGCGATCTGCGCCTGGGCGACGAAGGACTCCAGGATGTGCCGGGTCATCGTCGTGTCGTACTCGCCGATCATCGGCGCCATCTTCTCCGGCTCGGTGTGCACCAGGTAGGGGCGGCCGGAGAGGTCGACGGTGACCTGGGCGAGGGATTCGTCCAGCGGGACCGTGCAGTTGCCGAAGCGGTAGATGCCCACCTTGTCGCCGAGCGCCTGCTTGAAGGCGGCGCCGAGCGCGAGGGCGGTGTCCTCGATGGTGTGGTGGGAGTCGATGTGCAGGTCGCCGTCGGTCTTCACGGTCAGGTCGAACAGACCGTGCCGGCCGAGCTGGTCGAGCATGTGGTCGTAGAAGCCGACACCGGTGGCGATGTCGGTCCGGCCGGTGCCGTCGAGGTCTATCTCGACCAGTACCGAGGTCTCCTTGGTGGTGCGCTCCACGCGTCCAACGCGGCTCATGAACCCTGCTCCTTCTTCAACTCACGGACCGCGTCGAGGAACGCGTCGTTCTCCTCCGGGGTGCCGGCGGACACCCGCAGCCACCCCGGTACGCCGTTGTCCCGGACCAGCACACCCCGGTCGAGGATGCGCCGCCACGCCCGGTGGGCGTCGTCGAACCGTCCGAACTGCACGAAGTTCGCGTCGGACTCCGTGACCTCGTAGCCGATGGCGCGCAGCTCGGCGACCAGCCGGTCCCGCTCCGCCTTGAGCTGCTCGACGTAGCCCAGCAGCGTGTCGGTGTGCTCCAGCGCGGCCAGGGCGGTCGCCTGGGTGATCGCCGACAGGTGGTAGGGCAGCCGGACGAGCTGGACGGCGTCCACGACCGCCGGGTCGGCGGCGAGGTAGCCCAGGCGCAGGCCCGCCGCGCCGAACGCCTTCGACATCGTCCGGGAGACGACCAGGTGCGGGCGGCCCGCCAGCAGCGGCAGCAGCGAGCGGCCGTGGCTGAACTCGACGTACGCCTCGTCCACGATCACCATGGACGGCTTGGCCGCCTGCGCCGCCTCGTACAGCGCGAGGACCGTCTCCGGCGGGACCGCGTTGCCGGTGGGGTTGTTGGGGGTGGTGATGAAGACGACGTCGGGCCGGTGCTCGGCGATGGCCCGGGCGGCGGCGTCCCGGTCGATGGTGAAGTCCGCGGCGCGCGGGCCGGGGATCCAGCCGGTGCCGGTGCCGCGCGCGATGAGCGCGTGCATCGAGTACGAGGGCTCGAAGCCCATCGCCGTGCGGCCCGGTCCGCCGAAGGTCTGGAGCAGTTGCTGGATGACCTCGTTGGAGCCGTTGGCGGCCCACACGTTCGCCATGCCGAGCGGGTGTCCGCCGGTCCGCGTCAGGTACCCGGCCAGCTCGGTGCGGAGCTGGACCGCGTCCCGGTCCGGGTAGCGGTTCAGGTCGCGGGCGGCCCGGCGGACCCGCTCCGCGATCCGCTCGACCAGCGGCTCGGGCAGCGGGTAGGGGTTCTCGTTGGTGTTCAGCCGTACGGGGACGTCCAGCTGGGGCGCGCCGTAGGGGGACTTGCCGCGCAGCTCGTCCCGTACGGGGAGATCGTCGATGCCGGTCACTTGCCCGTCGGTACCTTCCAGCCGAACCTCGCCTTGACCGCGGCGCCGTGCGCCGGCAGGTCCTCCGCCTCCGCCAGCGTCACCACGTGGTGGGCGACCTCGGCGAGCGCGTCCTTCGTGTAGTCGACGATGTGGATGCCGCGCAGGAAGGACTGCACGGACAGGCCCGAGGAGTGGCAGGCGCAGCCGCCGGTGGGCAGCACGTGGTTGGACCCGGCCGCGTAGTCGCCGAGCGAGACGGGGGCCCAGGGGCCGATGAAGATCGCGCCGGCGTTCCGCACCCGGTCGGCCACCGCGGCGGCCTCGGCGGTCTGGATCTCCAGGTGCTCGGCGCCGTAGGCGTCGACCACCCGCAGGCCCTCCTCGACGCCGTCCACCAGGACGATGGCGGACTGCCTGCCCTTCAGGGCGGGCACGATCCGGTCGTCGATGTGCCGGGTGGCGGCGACCTGCGGCTCCAGCTCCTTCTCCACCGCGTCCGCCAGCTCGGTGGAGTCGGTGACCAGCACGGCCGCGGCGAGCGGGTCGTGCTCGGCCTGGCTGATCAGGTCCGCGGCCACGTGCACCGGGTCGGCGGTGGCGTCCGCCAGGATCGCGATCTCGGTCGGGCCGGCCTCGGCGTCGATGCCGATCCGGCCGGTGAAGTAGCGCTTGGCGGCGGCGACCCAGATGTTGCCCGGGCCGGTGACCATCACGGCGGGCGGGCAGGACTCGGTGCCGTAGGCGAACATCGCGACGGCGGTGGCGCCGCCCGCGGCGTACACCTCGTCCACGCCGAGCAGGGCGCAGGCGGCGAGGATCGTCGGGTGCGGCAGACCGCCGAACTCCGCCTGCGCCGGGGAGGCGAGCGCGATGGACTCGACGCCGGCCTCCTGCGCGGGCACCACGTTCATGACGACGGAGGAGGGGTAGACCGAGCGGCCGCCGGGCGCGTACAGACCGACGCGCTCGACCGGCACCCACTTCTCGGTCACCGAGCCGCCGGGCACCACCTGGGTGGTGTGGGCGGTACGGCGCTGCGCGCGGTGGACCAGCCGAGCCCGGCGGATGGACTCCTCCAGGGCGGCGCGGACCGCGGGGTCGAGAGCGGCGAGCGCGTCGGTGAGCGCCTGGGCCGGGACACGGACGTTTTCCAGCCGTACTCCGTCGAACTTCTCGGCGAAGTCGATCAGCGCCGCGTCGCCCCGATGATGCACGGCCTCGCAGATCGGACGCACCTTCTCCAGGGCGGCCGAGACGTCGAAGTCGGCTCGGGGCAGCAGGTCGCGCAGGGCGGGGCCCTCGGGGAGGGCGTCGCCGCGCAGATCGATTCGGGAAATCACAGTCCCAATTCTCTCAGATCGCCGTCGGGAGCCGTCCGCGCGTATCAATGGCTGATACAGAACGTGGGTCAATGCCTGGTACAGAGGCTGGCCGAGACCGGAAGATCACCTTCACGTGGTGTGTTCCGGAGGTCACGCAGCGGGCATGAACGGCTGTACATGAACGGCTGTACGAAAAGGTTCGGACGGAGAGGAGGGAGACGGTGACCGAGGTGGCCGGCACCCGTACCGGGGACCTGCCGGACGACCTGACCGCGACCGAGGCGGGCATGTGGCAGGCCTTCCGCAACGGCAGTGTGTACGACCTGAGCAGCGGCGACGCCGCCGTGGACGATCCGCACGGCGGACATCCGTGGGGGCCGGAGCGGACCGTGCGCGCCCGGACCGTCTGCTGGCTGCTGCTGGACGGGCCGCCGGCATTGGCCGGCCGGGTGTCCTCGCTGAAACTCGTCGGTGTGCGGATCACCGGGGTGGTGGACCTGTCGGGCGGCCAGGTCACGCCGTACGTGGAGCTGACCGGCTGCCGCTTCGACCAGGAGATCCGGCTGCCGGAGGCCCGGTTCACCACCGTGCGCCTGGCGGACTGCGCGGTGCCGCGGCTGGAGGCGGCCCGGGTGCAGACGGAGGGTGACCTGCACCTGCCCCGCTGCCGGTTCCGGTACGGCATCCGGCTGACGGACGCGCACATCGGCACCGACCTGCTGCTCAACCAGGCGGTCGCGCACCGGGACCGGCTGGGCCGGTCGATCGCGGCGGACGGCATGACCGTCGGCCAGGACCTCCAGGCGGAGCTGCTGGAGTCGCACGGCGAGCTGAGCCTGCGCGGCGCCCAGGTCGGCGTCTCGCTCAGCCTGCGCGGCGCGAAGCTCGCCAACCCCTACTCGCGCTTCGCCCTGAACGCCCCCCAGCTCACGGTCGAGCGCACCCTGTACCTGACCCCGGCCGGCGTGGGCAGCCCCGCGCTGAGCGGCACCACCCCCGCGCGCGGGACGCGCATCCAGCGGTTCGAGTGCCGGGGCGGGGTGCGGCTGGACGACGGGCGGTTCGGGGACGCCGTCGACCTGGAACGGGCCCGGTTCGTCCTCTCCGAGGACCAGGAGCTGTCGCTGCGCCGGGTGCAGGCGCCGGAGCTGCGCTTCCTCGGGGACCGGCCGGAGCACGGCAAGGTGGTGCTGTCCGGGGCGCGGATCACCACGCTGGTGGACCGGGCGAGCAGCTGGCCGGACGCGGGCCGGCTGCACATGGGCGGGTTCAGCTACGAGAACCTGGTGCCGCAGGGCCCCTTCCCGCTGACCCGGCGCCTGGACTGGGTGGCCGCGGCCACCGCCGAGTACGCCCCGGAGCCGTACGAGCGGCTGGCCGCGGTGCTGCGCGCCGCCGGGGAGGACGAGGACGCGCGCGAGGTGCTGCTCGCCAAGCAGCGCCGGCGCCGCGAGACGCTGCCGCCGGCCGCGAAGGTGTGGGGGTTCGCGCAGGACTGGACGGTGGCCTACGGCTACCGTCCGGGCCGGGCCGCGGTGTGGATGGCGGTGCTGTGGGCGGCGGGCACGCTCGCGTTCGCGCACGCGGACCACCCCCCGGTGGACTCCGGACACCCGGCCTGGAACCCGGCGCTGTTCACGCTGGACCTGCTGCTGCCGGTGATCGACCTGGGCCAGGTCGGCCAGTGGCAGCTGCGCGGCGGCTGGCAGTGGCTGGCGGCGGTGATGATCCTGCTCGGCTGGATCCTGGCGACGACGGTGGCGGCGGGCGCGACCCGGCTGCTGCGGCGCAACTGACGCACACACCCACCACTCTCACCACTCCCCCACAAGACGCACATTCACCCTTTACCGGCCCTTGACCGTCGGCCGTGCAACTTTCCACGACTTGCCCGGGACCTCTGGCGCCGCCCCGGCCTGCGGACTTTCAATGGTCGACACCATGGCTCTGCTGCCCTCGTTCATCCGCCCCCCGCGGACGGCCAAACGCCTCACCCGCCCGGCCGGCCGGCCGCCGGCCGGCGACGAGGCCGTGCTCGACGCGCCCGACGACCGTCTCTCGCCCGCCCTCGTCGCGGCCGGCCGGGGCGAGTACGCCGTCGCGGCCGGGCTGCTCGCCGTCACCCGCGCCGCGGCCGAGTGGGAGCACCGGGACCGGTACGCGCGGCGTCTGGCCGCCTTCGCCCGCTCCCGCCCCGAGTGGTTCGACCAGTGGCGCGCCACCGCCCCGGACGACCCCGGGGTGCTGCTGGTCGCGGCCCAGCTGGCGGTGGACCGCGCCTGGCCCTCGCCGGCCCGGACCGAGCTGCTGCGCGAGGTGAGCCCGCTGATCACCGCCGCCGCCCGGGCCGAGGACCGCGACCCGGTGCCCTGGCGGATCGCGCTCGACCACGCGCGCGGCTCACGGGCCGGCCACCGCTACTTCGAGGAGCTGTGGGAGGCGGCCGTGCGGCGCGCCCCGCACCACTACGGCTGCCATGTGGCCGCGCTGCGCTACCTGGCCGACTCCTGGCACGGCTCCCACCGCGAGTGCTTCGACTTCGCCGACCGGGCCGCCCAGGACGCCCCGGCCGACTCCCTGGTCCAGGCGCTGCCCGCCCGGGCGGCCTTCGGCTACCTGACCGACGGGTGCGGCCCGAAGGTGCCGCGGTCCCGGCTGGACGAGGCGGCCGACCGGGCGATCGCCCTGTCCGGGCGCCTCCCGGCGGCCGACCCGTGGCCCGCCGAGCTGCGCAACAAACTGCTGTACGTGCTGCTGCGGCTGGACCGCCGGGAGGACGCCCGCGCCCAGCTGGCCCTGATCGGCCCGTACGCCACGTCGTTCCCCTGGGACCGGTGCTCCGACGACCCGCTCGGCCACTTCCTGCGGCTGCGCGAACACCTGGAGTCGGGAGCCCCCGGACCCGCTCCGGCCGGGCTGCTGGGCTGGCCGCCGGAGCCTCCCGGCGGCCACGGCGGACACGTTCGCGCCGCCGACCACTAGGCTGGGGCGCCGTGACCACCGTCCGTCTCCCGCTGTTTCCGCTGAACTCGGTGCTGTTCCCGGGGCTCGTGCTGCCGCTGAACGTCTTCGAGGAGCGTTATCGCGCCATGATGCGCGACTTGCTGAAGACCCCCGAGGACGAACCGCGCCGGTTCGCCGTCGTGGCCATCCGCGACGGCCTGGAGGTCGCGCCGAGCGCCCCGGGCATGCCGGATCCCACGGCACGGCCCGAGCGCGGTCCGGCCGCCGGCTTCGGCCCCGATCCGCTCAAGGCCCTCCACGCGGTGGGGTGTGTGGCGGACGCGGCGACCGTCCGGGAGCGGCCCGACGGCACGTTCGAGGTGCTGACGACCGGTACGACCCGGGTGCGGCTGCTGTCCGTGGACGCCTCGGGGCCGTTCCTCACCGCCGAACTCGAAGAGCTGGCGGAGGAGCCCGGGGACGAGGCCGGCGCGCTCGCCGAGGACGTCCTGCGGTCCTTCCGCCGGTACCAGAAGCGCCTGGCGGGCGCCCGCGAACGTTCGCTGTCCGGTGGCACGGAACTGCCGGACGACCCGAGCGTGGTGTCGTACCTAGTGGCCGCCGCGATGGTGCACGACACACCGACCAAGCAGCGCCTGCTCCAGGCGCCGGACACCGCGTCCCGGCTGCGGGACGAGCTGAACCTGCTGCGCGCGGAGACGGCCATCATCCGCACCCTGCCGTCGCTGCCCGCGTTCGAGCTGACGCGGACGCCGACCAGCCTGAACTGAACCGAGGAGAACCGCACTCCCGATGGCGAAGAAGCCGAAGAAGCAGCAGTCCGCGGGGACGCCCGCCACGGTGGCCCTGACGGCGGCGGGCGCGGACTTCACCGTCCACGCCTACGACCACGACCCGTCCCACCCGTCCTACGGCGAGGAGGCGGCGGAGGCGATGGGCGTCCCGCCCGACCGCGTCTTCAAGACCCTGGTGGCCGACGTGGACGGCTCCCTGGTGGTCGGCGTGGTCCCGGTGGCCGGCTCGCTGGACCTGAAGGCCCTGGCGGCGGCGGTGGGCGGCAAGCGGGCGGCCATGGCCGACCCGGCCCTCGCCGAGCGCACCACGGGCTACGTCCGCGGCGGCATCTCTCCGCTGGGCCAGCGCAAGAAGCTCACGACGGTCCTCGACGACTCGGCCCGCGCCCACCCCACGATCTGCGTCTCGGCCGGCCGGCGGGGGCTGGAGGTGGAACTCGCCCCGGCGACCCTGGCCGATCTGACGGACGCGGTACTGGCCCCCATCGGCCGGCCCTGACCCGGGACCGCGCCGACCGCCCTAGGGACGGGGCCGACGCCTCCCCCGCGGGGCCGCCGGACCGGAACCGGCGCACCGGGGCCGCCGTCGACCGAGCGGGCGTCCGGTGCACAGGGGCCGCCCGTGACCGTGCCGCCGTCCCGGCGGCCAGAGCCGCCGGGACGGGACCGGTGTCCCCGGCCGGAGCACGGAGGCGATACCGGCACCCGGCAGGCACCAGGTGACCGGGGCGGCGAAGGTCAGTCGACCGGGGTGTCGTAGCGCGGTTCGGGGTCGCGGGGGCCGAACAGGGCCGTGAGGCCCAGGTGGGCGAGGAGCGCGGCGAGCGGCCACGCCAGCAGCGCGCCCTTCGCCGACAGCTTCAGCGGCGCCGCGAACGACACCCCCTTGCCCACGGCCTGCGCGTGCGCGAGTACGTCGGAGTCCGGTCCGAGCCACACGCCGAGCCGCCAGGCCAGCAGGGACCCGAGCAGGCTCCCAACACCGAGCGCCACCGCCAGCGGCACTCCCCCGCGCCGGCGCAGCAGGAAGACGACGACCGCGCTGACGACTCCGAACCCGAGCCCCAGCAGGGTGAACGTTCCGTCGGCCCCGACCGCCTGCTCCCCCTCGGTGTCCTTCAGGTACACGACCCAGTTCTTGTCGATCTCGTCGCCGACCAGCGGTACGTGCGGTGCCAGCCACCACCACAGCAGCCCCAGCAGCACCCCGCCGAGCGCCACCGCCACCGTGATCACGGCGGCCTCCCGCACTTCCGTCCGCATCCCGGGACCGTCCTGTTCGTACTCGCTCCCGGCGGGTGCCCCGGCCGGCGGCGAAGCCTGCCAGACCTCGTTCGGGGAGTCGTCGTGCGGCGGCGGTGGCGGAGTCAACGGTGCGGTCACCCTGCCATCGTGCCAGGTCGCGCCGTGCGCCGCGTCACCGGACGGCGGCCCTGCGGTAGGCCCGGGTGGCCACGGCCAGCGAGACGACTCCGACCCCCGCGCACACCCCCAGGTCAGCGAGGACGACGGCCCAGTCGGGGTGCGGCCCGAAGGTCCGCGCGTACGCCTCCACGCCGTAGGTGGAGGGCAGCAGATCACGGGCCAGCCGGACGATCTCCGGCATCCGGTCGGCCGGCAGCACGCCCAGCAGCAGCGCCGCCGACATGCCCAGCTGCCCGAGCAGCGTGGCCAGCTCCGGCCGGGGCGCGAGCAGCCCGCAGGCGGCGCCCAGCCCGGCCAGCGCGGCCCCGGCGAGCGGGATGACGGCCACCAGGATCCACAGGTTGGCCAGCGGCAGCCCGAAGAGCGCACACCCGAAGAGCGCGGTCACCAAGGTCCCCGGCACGGTGAAGGAGGCGTACGCCGCCGCCGCGCCCAGCACCACGGCCGCCGGCGGCACCGGCAGCGTGGCGTAGTGGTCGAGTCCGCCGCTGGCCCGCAGCTGCCCGAAGTACTGCGACAGCAGGTTCAGCGCCACGTACGCGACGACCAGCACGGACGACCCGGCCACCACGGACTGGGCCTCGGGGCCGCTGTCGACCACCCCGCGCATCATCACGGTGATGCCGACGGACTGGAAGGTCGCCACGAACAGCAGCGGGATGCGCGCCACCCGGGCCCGGGACAGCTGCGCCCGGTAGACGGCCGCCAGAGACGGCCACAGCCGCGCGGGCGGTCCGAGCTCGGCCGCGCGGGGCGCCGTCTCCGGCACGGCCCGGGCGCCGCCCGGCACGACCTCGGCGGGTACGACACTCACGACGAGCTGCTCCTCTTCCCTACGGCAGTCGCGCGGACCCCCACGCCATTCGCGCGGAGCCCCGCGCCGGCCACGGTCCGCCCGCTCACGCCCGCACCAGTCCCTGCCGGGCCGCCCCGCCCAGCGCCAGGTACACGTCCTCCAGGCTGGGCGTGGCGAGCGTGAAGTCGTCCAGGGCGGCGAAGGCGGTGCCGCCGGTCACGGTGGCGACGACGGCACGGGCCTCCTCGGGCGCGAGCCGGAGCGTCCAGCGCCGCCCGGACTCCACCGCCCGCTCGCGCAGCACGGCCACCTCGGGCACCTCCAGCGGTGCCCGCTCCCGCCACACCAGCTCCACCCGCACCTCGCCGGCGACCTGGGCCTTGAGCCCGGCGGGGCTGTCGCAGGCGATGACCCGGCCCTGGTCGAGCACGGCGACCCGGTCCAGGACCGTCTCGGCCTCGATGACGTTGTGGGTGACCAGCAGCACCGTCGTACCGCGCTCGGCCCGCCGCCGGTCCACGGCCGCCCACACCGCGCGCCGGGCCACCGGGTCCATGCCGGTGGTCGGCTCGTCCAGCACGAGCAGCGGGCGCTCGCCGACGAGGGCGGCGGCGAAGCAGGCGAGCCGCCGCTGCCCCCCGGACAGCTTCTTCAGCGCGCGTCCGGCGATCGGGGTCAGCCCCAGCTCCTCCAGGACGGCGTCGCGCTCGGCCCGCGCGGTCGTCGCGTCCAGGCCGCGCAGGCGTCCGGTGGTCTCGGCGGCGAGGGAGACGGTCAGCTCGTCCAGGGCCGAGGACTCCTGGCCCAGATAGGCGAGGAGCCGGGCGGCCCGCTCGGGGTGCCGCACGATGTCGTGGCCGAGTATCTCGACGCTGCCCGTATCCGGCCGCAGCAGCCCGGTGAGCTGCCGCACGAGGGTGGACTTGCCGGCGCCGTTGGGGCCGAGCAGCCCGAAGACCTCGCCGCGCCGCACGTCCAGCTCCACCCCGTCGGTGGCCCGCACCTCGGGGGTGGCCGGCGTGCCCCGGCGGCCCTTGACGGCCGGGTAGGTCTTCCCGAGCCCGCGCACGCGTACGACCTCGTCGTACCGAAGTGCCTGTGCCGCGCGCGTCATCACAAGGGACGAGAGTACGGGGTCGGGGGGCTTTACTCGCCTTTGGGGGCGGCCCCGGGAGGTCAGTCGGCGGCGGGCGCGGGCTGCTCGGCCGCCGCCGGAACGTCGAACTCCCGCCAGAACCCCGCCCGAATGGCGTAACGGTCGTGCTCGTCGATCTGGTCGTCCTTGTGCGCGAGCAGCCCGAACCGCGCCGCGTACCGCAGCAGCTCGCCGTCGATGCGGTGCGGGATGCGCGGATACATGTGCGACAGCCGCTGGAGATGGCCCTGGTCGCCGAGCCGGGACATCCAGCGGCGGGCGAAGACCTGCCCCACCTCGTACGGGTCGCCGCCGACGGTGGTGATGTCCTCCTCGCGGTCGGCCCACCGCTGTTCGGCGGTGGTGAGCTGGGCCAGCGTCGGCATCGCGGCGACCTCGGGCGACTCGGACACCGCGCCGGGCCGGTCGACCCAGCCCTTGTCGGAGGACCAGCGCAGGGTCGCGGTCGCCGGCTGCTGCACGGAGGGGGTGCCCGAGGGAGTGCCGGGGGCGCGCAGCGCGGCCAGGTCCTTGGGGGTGGGGACGCCCTTCGGGGCGGGGACCCGCTCCGCGGCGCCGTTCTCCGCCGACGCGGCCGGCGGGTGCGCGGGCCGTTCGGCGGACCGCTCGGCGGTCGCGGTGAGCGCGGACTCGGGCAGCGGCGCGGAGAGGATCGCGGCGATCTCGGGGCGGGGCGCGGGCGGCGGGGGGCAGACCCCGGTCAGCTCCTTGGCGCGGACGGCCTGGGTGATCCAGGCGCGGTCCAGCACGCGCCGCTCGTCGGCCTCGGCGACCAGGTCCTCGGACTGGTTGTAGTCGCCGTCGGCGGCCTGGACGGCCCAGAGGTGGACGGCGACGCCGTGCTCCTTGGCGGCCATCATGCCGGGCAGCAGATCGCCGTCACCGGTGACCAGGACGATGTCGGAGCAGGCGCGGTTGCGGGCCAGCTCGGTCAGCTCGGCGTGCATGGCGGCGTCGACGCCCTTCTGCGCCCAGCGCCCGTCGCTGCGGGTGAGGGCGCCGAGCCGGACGGTGACCCGGGGCATCACGCGCAGCCGGCGGTGCTCCGGCTGGGGAACACGGTCGGGTGCGCCGTCGAACCAGTAGATGCGCAGCAGCGGGCGCTCGGTCTCGGACTCCGCGCGTTCCCGCAGGGCCTGGATCAGCGCGGTGTGGTCGACGGTGATCCGGGACCGCGAGGGCTCGCCGGCGAGGAGGCTGGCGGCGGCGCCCAGCAGGTACCCGGCGTCCACCAGGACGATGCAGCGGTCCACGCGACTCACCCTCTTCCCGGGAGGTTTTGCTTCGGACTTCCTTCGAGTCTGCCCGACCGCGCGGGGGTTAACGGCCGGAACTCGATCTTCGGCGTGGCGTTTCCGGTTCCGGGCCGCCCACCTGCCCTGTCACACACGGTAATTATCCGACATGCGCCTGATGTCGGCATATGTGAATCTGGTCCCGGCCCTGGCCCCTAGATCCCCCACAGGAGGCAGAACCATGGCCAAGAACAAGAACCGCAAGCAGGCCGGCCCGCAGAACCGCGCGCAGCAGACCGAGCACGCGCAGCGGCCTCCGGCGGAGGAGCACGAGTCGCCGGTGTCGCAGATCTCGGGCAGCCCCGCGGATGTTGCTCGTAAGAAGCAGAAGAGCTTCGGCCACAACTAAAAGGGCAGTTGAAGCCCGGTACACACGAGGGGCGCACCCGCCTGGGGTGCGCCCCTTCATGCCGTACGGGTCTCAGCCGGCCAGGCAGGACGGGCCGAGGAGCACCTTCAGATCACCGAACAGGGCCGGGTCGGGCTTGACCCGGTGCCGGTCCAGGCGCAGCACGGTGGTCTTGCGCGGGCCCTGGAGCCTGATCCGGACCTCGCTGTCGCCCTTGTGGTGGCTGAGGATCTCGCCGAGGCGGCTGACCATCGGCGGGGTCACCTTCAGCGCCGGGATGGTGAGCACCACGGGCGCGTTGGTGCCCGCGTTGGACAGGTCGGGGACCATCAGCTCCATGGCGACGAGCCGGGGCACGTCCTCCCGCTTGTCGAGGCGGCCCTTGACGAAGACCACGGCGTCCTCGACGAGTTGGGTCGACACCAGCTGGTAGGTGGCCGGGAAGAACATGCACTCGATGGAGCCGGCGAGGTCCTCGACGGTGGCGATCGCCCAGGCGTTGCCCTGCTTGGTCATCTTGCGCTGGAGGCCGGAGATGATGCCGCCGATGGTGACCACCGCGCCGTCGGCGTGCTCGCCGCCGGTGAGCTGGGCGATGCCCGCGTCCGCCTTGTCGGACAGCACGTGCTCCAGACCGAACAGCGGGTGGTCGGAGACGTACAGACCGAGCATCTCCCGCTCCTGGGCGAGCAGATAGGTCTTGTCCCACTCGTCGTCCGCGAACTGCACGTCGAGTCCGAAGCCGGGCTCGCTGCTGGTCTCCTCGCCCATCCCGCCGAAGAGGTCGAACTGGCCCTCGGCCTCCTTGCGCTTGACCGCGACCACGTTGTCGATCATCGGCTCGTACTGCGCCGTCAGGCCCTTGCGGGTGTGGCCCATCGAGTCGAAGGCACCGGCCTTGATCAGCGATTCGGTGGTGCGCTTGTTGCAGACCACGGCCTCGACCTTGTCGAGGTAGTCGGGGAAGGAGGTGTACTTCCCCTTCGCCTTGCGGCACTTGATGATCGACTCGACCACGTTGGTGCCGACGTTGCGGACGGCGGAGAGGCCGAAGAGGATCACGTCGTCGCCCTGGGCGGCGAAGTTCGCCTCCGACTCGTTCACGTTGGGCGGCAGCACCCGGATGCCCATCCGGCGGCACTCGTTGAGGTAGACCGCCGACTTGTCCTTGTCGTCCTTGACGGAGGTCAGCAGGGCGGCCATGTACTCGGCGGGGTGGTTCGCCTTCAGGTACGCGGTCCAGTACGACACCAGGCCGTACGCGGCCGAGTGCGCCTTGTTGAACGCGTAGCCGGCGAACGGGACCAGGACGTCCCAGAGCGCCTGGATCGCCTCGTCGCTGTAGTTGTTCTTGCGGGCGCCGGCCTGGAAGATGACGAAGTTCTTCTCCAGCTCCTCCGGCTTCTTCTTGCCCATGACGCGGCGGAGGATGTCGGCCTCGCCGAGCGAGTAGCCCGCGATGATCTGGGCGGCCTTCTGCACCTGCTCCTGGTAGACGATCAGGCCGTAGGTGACGTCCAGGACCTCCTTGAGCGGCGCCTCCAGCTCCGGGTGGATCGGCGTGATCTCCTGCTGCCCGTTCTTGCGCAGCGCGTAGTTCGTGTGGGAGTTCATGCCCATCGGGCCCGGCCGGTACAGGGCCGACACGGCGGAGATGTCTTCGAAGTTGTCCGGCTTCATCAGCCGGAGCAGGGACCGCATGGGGCCGCCGTCGAACTGGAAGACGCCGAGGGTGTCGCCGCGCTGGAGCAGGTCGAAGGTCGTGGGGTCGTCCAGCGGCAGGGACAGCAGGTCGATGTCGAGGCCCTTGTTGGCCTTCACCATCTTGACCGCGTCGTCCATGATCGTGAGGTTGCGCAGGCCCAGGAAGTCCATCTTCAGCAGGCCGAGCGACTCACAGCTCGGGTAGTCCCACTGGGTGATGGTCACGCCGTCGGTGTGCCGGACCCAGACCGGGACGTGCTCCGTGATGGTCTCGCTGGACATGATCACGCCGGCGGCGTGCACGCCCATCTGCCGGACCAGGCCCTCCACGCCGCGCGCGGTGTCGATGACCTTCTTGACGTCCGGCTCGTTCTCGTACATCCCGCGGACCTCGCCGGCCTCGCTGTAGCGGGGGTGGGCGGGATCGGTGATGCCGGACAGCGGGATGCCCTTGCCGAGGACGTCGGCGGGCATGGCCTTGGTGATGCGGTCGCCCATCGCGTACGGGTAGCCCAGCACGCGCGCGGAGTCCTTGATCGCGTTCTTGGCCTTGATCGTGCCGTAGGTGCCGATCATCGCGACCTTGTCGGCGCCGTACTTCTCGGTCACGTACCGGATCACCTCGACGCGCCTGCGCTCGTCGAAGTCGATGTCGACGTCGGGCATCGAGATGCGCTCGGGGTTGAGGAACCGCTCGAAGATCAGGCCGTGCGGGATCGGGTCGAGGTCGGTGATGCCCATGGCGTAGGCGACGATCGAGCCGGCCGCGGAGCCACGGCCGGGGCCGACGGCGATGCCCTGCTTCTTCGCCCACATGATGAAGTCGGCGACGACGAGGAAGTAGCCGGGGAAGCCCATCGAGATGATGGTGTCCATCTCGTAGTCGGCCTGCTTCTGGCGGTCCTCGGGGATGCCGCCCGGGTAGCGGCGCTCCATGCCGCGGCGGACCTCCTCCTTGAACCAGGTGACCTCGGTGTAGCCCTCGGGGATGTCGAACTTGGGCATGAGGTCGCGCTTCTCGAACATCCCGGTGGTGTCCACCATCTCGGCGACGAGCAGCGTGTTGGCGCAGCCCTCCTGCCAGGCGTCCGAGGAGTCGATGGCGTACATCTCGTCCGTGGACTTCAGGTAGTAGCCGGTGCCGTCGAACTTGAAGCGGTCGGGGTCGGAGAGGTTCTTGCCGGTCTGGATGCACAGCAGCGCGTCGTGGGCGCCCGCCTCGTGCGCGTACGTGTAGTGCGAGTCGTTGGTGACCAGCGGGGGGATGCCGAGCTTCCGGCCGATCTCCAGCAGGCCGTCGCGGACCCGGCGCTCGATCTCGATGCCGTGGTCCATCAGCTCCAGGAAGTACTTGTCCTTGCCGAAGATGTCCTGGTACTCGGCGGCGGCCTTCAGGGCCTCGTCGAAGTGGCCGAGGCGCAGCCGGGTCTGCACCTCGCCGGAGGGGCAGCCGGTGGAGGCGACGATGCCCTCCGACCACTTCGCGATGGTCTCCTTGTCCATCCGGGGCCACTTCTGGAGCCAGCCCTCGGCGTAGGCGTCGGAGGAGAGCCGGAAGAGGTTGTGCAGGCCGGTCCGGTTCACGGCCCACATCGTCTTGTGGGTGTAACCACCGGAACCGGAGATGTCGTCCCGCTTCTGGTGCGGCTGGCCCCAGAGGATCTTGCGCTTGTTGCGCCGGGACTCGGGGGCGACATACGCCTCGATCCCGATGATCGGGGTGATTCCGGCCTTCTTCGCGGAGTGGAAGAAGTCGTACGCCCCGTGGAGGTTGCCGTGGTCGGACATGGCGATGTGCGTCATGCCCATCTCGTTGCAGGCGTTGAACATGTCCTTCAGCCGCGCGGCACCGTCCAGCAGCGAGTACTGGGTGTGGACGTGCAGATGCGTGAAGGGCGGCTTCGACACGGTTTGGGCCTCCGGGGAGAACACCGCGGCGCTGGGCGCCTCGGCGAGGGTGGCGGTCGGGTGACGGGTGGGGCACCGGTCGACGGGCCGGGCCGGCGGACACTTCTGGGGTCAGCGTCGAAGTCTATGCCTCGCCACTGACACCCGGGACGACCCCGGTGGCGCGAGCCGCCTCCGCACGGGGTGGCGACCGGGCGGCGGGCGGGCACTCCCGCGTACCTTCGTGCGTTGGAGACGGCAGAGACGCTGTCGTACACGCACCGCACCAGGAGGCACCCCGCGATGTCGGTCCCCCAGCTCGACGAGGAGCAGCGCGGCGAGGAGATCCTCGCCGTCTTCGACACCGCCTTCGGCCGGCTCCTGGCCGCCGACCCGGCCGCCTTCCGGGTGAAGTTCCGGAAGATGGCGGCCTCGGCCTTCGCGTTCTACCGGGGCACGGCCGGCCTCTTCTACCACGACCTCGCCGCCGAGAAGCGCGGCGGTCCGTACCTGGACGAGCGCACCTCGCGGGTGTGGATCCACGGCGATCTGCACGCGGAGAACTTCGGCACGTACATGGACTCCAACGGCCGCCTGGTCTTCAACGTCAACGACTTCGACGAGGCGTACGTCGGCCCCTTCACCTGGGACCTGAAGCGGTTCGCGGCGTCCGTCGCGCTCATCGGCTACGCGAAGGCGCTGAGCGACGCGCAGATCACCGAGCTGGTCACCGTCTACGCGGGCGCGTACCGGGAGCGGATCCACGCGCTGGCCACGGGCGCCAAGCGGGACGAGGTGCCGCCGTTCACGCTGGACACCGCGCAGGGTCCACTGCTGGACGCGCTGCGTGACGCCCGTTCGCTGACCCGCTTCGGGCTGCTGGACTCGATGACCGAGATCCGCGACTTCGAGCGCCGCTTCGCGCCGGGCGGCGGCTCGATCGAGCTGGACGCGGCCACCCGCTACAAGGTCCTGGCGGCCTTCGACGGCTATCTGGAGACCCTGCCGGACTCCTCCCTGGCCCGCCCGGACTCCTACCGCGTGAAGGACGTCGTGGGCCGCCGGGGCATCGGCATCGGCTCGGCCGGCCTGCCGTCGTACAACATCCTCCTGGAGGGCCACAGCGACGCCCTGGAGAACGACGTGGTGATCTACATCAAGCAGGCGCAGACCCCGGCGGTCTCCCGGCACGTCACCGACCCGGTGATCGCGGAGTACTTCCTGCACGAGGGCCACCGCACGGTGATCTCCCAGCGCGCCCTCCAGGCGCACGCCGACCCGTGGCTGGGCTGGACCGAGCTGGACGGCGCGGGCCAGCTGGTCGCGGAGGTCTCGCCGTACGCCGTCGACCTGGACTGGGGCGACATCGACGACCCGGAGGAGATCGCCGCCGTCGTGGCGGACCTGGGCCGGGCCACGGCGACCATGCACGCGGCGGCGGACGACACCTCGGGCGAGTCCCTGGTGCCGTTCTCCACCGAGCGGGCCATCGACGCGGCGCTCGCGGCCGACGAGGAGGGCTTCGCGCCCCTGCTGGTGGACTTCGCGCACCGCTACGGCGCACGCGCGCGCGGTGATCACCGGATCTTCGTCGACCTGTTCCGCAACGGCCGGATCCCGGGACTGTGACGTCCCGCGGATTCACAGGCACCCTTTAGGGGTCTCTTACCCGCGTACGTGACAGACTCTCCTTTCGCTATGGACATATCCGGGACCCAGCTCAGAGCCGTGCGCGCGGTGCTGTTCACGGCTTTCGTCGTGACGCTCGGCAGCGCGTCGCACGTGCTGCTGTCCCGTGCTCCGCTGCCGCCGGTGACGGTGGCCGCGGTCGCCGCCGGGGTGTTCGCCGCCGCGTACGCGCTGGCGGGCCGCGAGCGCGGCTTCGGCCGGATCGCGGCCCTGCTGATCCCGCTGGAGCTGGCGGCGGACACCGTGTTCACCACCGGCCAGCACGCCTGCTACGGCCGGGCCGGCGGCCCGGTCACGGGTCCGCTGCGCGCGTTCGGCCTGGACGTGCTGTGCGAGAACCCGGTGGGCACCCCGCTGGCCCAGGTGACCGGCGGGGGCGACCGGGCCGGGGCGCTGCTGGTCCACGCCGGCCCGGGCGCCGCCTGGCTGCTGCTGGCCGCGCACCTCGGCGTGGGCCTGCTCGCCGCCGCCTGGCTGCGCCGGGGCGAGCGGGCGCTGACCCAGCTGCTGCGCGCGGTCGCCGCCACCACCTTCCGGCCGCTGCTGCTGGCGGTGGCCTCGGTCGCCGTACGGCCGCTGCCGGTCCGCCGGCCGCACCGCCCGGCCCCGCGCCGGGCCGCCGCCCGCGACCTGCTCCTCGTGCACTCCCTGGGACGGCGTGGACCGCCGCGCTCACCGGCATTCGCCTGAGCACGACCAAGTCCCCACACGTATTCCGCGCACGGCACGTGCGCGTCCCTCAGGGAGATCACCCGGATGAGCAAGCGGAACAGCCAGGCGGCGAAGACGGCGGCCCGGGAGCGGCTGCGCCAGGAGCGCGAGCGGCAGGCCAAGCGCGACAAGGCCAAGCGGCAGGTCATCGTGGCCGCCTCGGTGGTGGCCGTCCTGGCCGCGGCCGGCGGCATAGGCTACGCCGTCGTCCAGAACAACAAGCCCGCCTACTGGGAGGCCGCGAAGGACGACAAGCTCGTCAAGCCGGCCAACACCACGGGCAAGGACGGCACGACGGTCGTCATCGGCAAGGACAGCGCCAAGAAGACCCTGGTGATGTACGAGGACCCGCGCTGCCCGGTCTGCGCGACCTTCGAGCAGACGGTCGGACCCACGGTCCAGAAGGACCTCGACGCCGGCAAGTTCAAGATCCAGTACGTCGGTGCCACCTTCCTCGACAAGAACCTGACCGGCGAGGGCTCCAAGAACGCGCTGAGCGCCCTGGGCGCCGCGCTCAACGTCAGTCCCGAGGCGTTCCTGGAGTACAAGTCCGCGATGTACTCGAAGAAGTGGCACCCCGAGGAGACCACCGACAAGTTCAAGGACGACTCCTACCTGATCGAGATCGCCGACACGGTCCCCGCGCTGAAGGGCAACTCGGCCTTCCGAAAGGCCGTCAAGGACGGCACCTACGACCGGTGGGCGCTGGAGGAGTCGAAGATCTTCGACAGGGACGGCGTCTCGGGCACCCCAACCCTGAAGATGGACGGCAAGGCCCTGACCGGCGCCGACGGCAAGAACGCGCCGATGACCGTCGCCGAGTTCGACACCGCGCTGGAGGCGGCCCTCAAGGGCTGACCCGACGACACGCCGAACGGCGGGCGAACTTTCCCGTGTTCGCCCGCCCCGGCGCATACCGATCAGTAACCTGATCGTCCGTGACCAGTCGACACAGATCAGCGGAAGGCCTCCACGGCCCCGCGCTTTCCCCCCGCCGCCGCACGGTCGTCAAGGCCGCGGCGGCGTCCGCGGTCCTGGCCGGACCGCTCGCCGCCGCCGTACCGGCCCGCGCCGCCGCGGACTCCCCCGCCTTCCTGCACGGCGTCGCCTCCGGGGACCCGCTGCCCGACGGCGTGCTGCTGTGGACCCGGGTGACCCCGGCGCCGGAGGCCATACCGGGCTCCGGGCTCGGTCCGGACACCGAGGTGAGCTGGGTCGTCGCCCGGGACAAGGCGCTCACGGACATCGTCGCCCGGGGCTCCACCACCGCCACGGCCGCCTCCGACCACACCGTCAAGGCCGACATCCGGGGCCTGGCACCGGCCACGGACTACTGGTTCCGCTTCTCGGCCGGCGGCGCCGGCTCCCCGGTGGCGCGCACCCGCACCGCGCCGGCGGCGGACGCCGACGTCCCCTCCCTGCGCTTCGGCGTGGTCTCCTGCGCCAACTGGGAGGCCGGGTACTTCTCCGCCTACCGTCACCTCGCCGCCCGCAACGACCTCGACGCGTGGCTGCACCTCGGCGACTACATCTACGAGTACCGGTCCGGCGAGTACGGCACCCGGGGCAAGGTCGTCCGCCCGCACGCGCCGGCGGGCGAGATCCTCACCCTCGCCGACTACCGGACCCGGCACGCCACGTACAAGACCGACCCCGACCTCCAGGCCCTGCACCTGAAGGCACCGGTCGTCGCGATCTGGGACGACCACGAGTTCGCCGACAACGCCTGGTCGGGCGGCGCGGTCAACCACACCGAGGGCGCCGAGGGCACCTGGGCGGCCCGTCAGGCCGCCGCCAAGCAGGCGTACTTCGAGTGGATGCCGGTCCGCCCCGCCCTCGCCGGCACCACCTACCGGCGGCTGCGCTTCGGCAAGCTCGCCGACCTCTCCCTGCTGGACCTGCGCTCCTTCCGCTCCCGGCAGGCGTCCACGGCGAGCGGCTCGGTGGACGACCCGGACCGCACGCTCACCGGCCGTGCCCAGCTCGACTGGCTGAAGGCCGGTCTGGCGGCCTCCGACACCAGGTGGCGGCTGGTCGGCAACTCGGTGATGATCTCGCCGTTCTCCTTCGGCTCGCTCTCCGCCGACCTCTTCAAGCCGCTCGCCAAGCTGCTCGGCCTGCCGCAGGAGGGCATCGCCGCCAACACCGACCAGTGGGACGGCTACACCGACGACCGCCGCGAACTCCTGGACCACCTGCGCTCGCGGGCCATCGGCAACACCGTCTTCCTGACCGGCGACATCCACATGGCGTGGGCCAACGACGTGCCGGTGGACGCGGGCACCTACCCGCTGTCGGCGTCGGCGGCCACCGAGTTCGTGGTGACCTCGGTGACCTCCGACAACCTGGACGACATCGTGAAGGTGCCCGAGGGCACGGTCTCCGCGGTCGCCGCCCCCGTCATCGAGGCCGCCAACCGGCACGTCCACTGGGTGGACACCGACCGGCACGGCTACGGCGTACTGGACATCACCGCCGAGCGCGCGCAGATGGACTACTACGTGCTGTCCGACCGCACCGACGCGAATGCCACCTCCCGCTGGGCGCGCTCGTACCGCACCCGCAGCGGCACGCAGAAGGTCGAGCGGAGCTACGACCCGGTGTGACCGGCGGCGTGACGGCGGCCCGTCACAGGCTGTCGAGGAAGCCGAGCGCCACCCGCCAGGTGGCCTCGGCGGCCTCCTCGTCGTAGTCCGGCAGCCCGGGGTCGGTGTAGAGGTGCCCGGCCCCGGCGTACCGGTAGACCTCCACGTCGGCGCCCGCCCGGCCCATCTGGAGGTACCAGGCGCTCAGCCAGTCGTCCGGCTCGAACGGGTCCGGCTCGGCCACGTGCAGCTGCACCGGCAGCTCGTCCACGTGGGCGGTGGCCGCGATGTCCGAGGTGCCGTGCAGGAGCAGCAGCCCGCGCGCCTTGTCGTCGCCGAGGGCGAGGGTCTGGGCTACGGAGGCGCCGAGCGAGAACCCGGCGTACACCAGCCCGCGGTCGGAGTAGGGCGCCGCCGCCAGCACGGCCCGCTTCAGCAGTTCCTCCTTGCCGATGCTCTCGTTGAACTCCATGCCGTCCTCGACGGTGTCGAACGTGCGCCCCTCGAAGAGGTCCGGCGTCCACACCTCGTGGCCCGCCGCGCGCAGCCGGTCCGCGGCCTCGCGCACCGCGGGCCTGAGCCCGTAGGTCGAGTGAAAGAGCATGATGTTCATGGGGCCATGGTGCCAGCCGGGTACGACACCGCCGAGGGCGCCTTACCCAGGATCGGGCCGAACTCACATGTTCATCGGCGCCGGGGGCCGGATAGGCGCGGATGCATGGAGAACATACTCCGCCCCCTGATCGTGGTCGGCGGCTCACTGCTGCTCACCTTCGCCCTCGGCTGGGTCACCGACCGGCTGTTGCGCAAGGCCGACGAACGCAATTCGGACACGCCGCTGTGGGAGCTGCTGCGGCGCGGTCGCATCCCGTACCAGCTGGTGCTGTGCGCCGCTCTGCTCCGCGGCTCCTACGACCAGGCCGGAATGCTGCTGGAGCACCGGACGGCCGTCGGCCGGACACTGACGCTGGTGCTGATCGGATCGGCGGCCTGGCTGGCGATCCGGATCGCCGCGGCGATCGTCGAGACCTCCTACAGCCGCTACGCGCGCGCCCACCGGGACGCGGCCCGGGTGCGCCGGGTGCGCACGCAGGTGGAGCTGATCATGCGCGTGGTGTCCGCGGTCGTCATCGTGGTGGCGAGCGCGGCGATGCTGCTGACGTTCCCCGCGATGCGCGCGGCCGGCGCCTCGCTGCTGGCCTCGGCCGGCATCCTCGGCATCGTCGCCGGTGTCGCGGCCCAGTCCACGCTGTCCAACATCTTCGCCGGGCTCCAGATCGCCTTCGGGGACATGGTCCGCATCGGCGACACGGTCGTCGTGGACGGCGAGTGGGGGACGGTCGAGGAGATCACCCTGACCTTCCTGACGGTGCGGACCTGGGACGAGCGCCGGATCACCATGCCGGTGTCGTACTTCACCTCGAAGTCCTTCGAGAACTGGTCCCGCGGCACCGCGCAGATGACCGGGATCGTCTACTGGCACCTCGACCACAGCGCGCCGCTGGAGGCGATGCGGGAGAAGCTGCGGGACATCCTGCGCGGGTGCCCGGCCTGGGACGGCCGCGCCTGCAACCTCCAGGTGACGGACACCACGCCGAGCACCATGCAGGTGCGCGCCCTGGTCACGGCGAAGGACTCGGACGACATCTGGACGGTCCGGGTCACGGTCCGCGAGCAGATGATCACCTGGCTGTCCCAGGAGCACCCCTACGCGCTGCCCCGGGTGAACACGGCGGAGTCGGTGCTCCCGCCGCACCGCATCCCCTCGCCCGACGGCGCCACCCTGCGCCGGGCCTACGAGTTCCCGCGCACCGGCCGGGGCTGACCGCCCGGGGCCCGGCGCGGGCACCGGCGAGGAGCCGCGCCCGCCGGGCCCCGTCCGGGCTGCCGCCGCACCGGCGAGGGCCGTACCAGGAAGGGCCGTACCGGGGAGGGCCGTACCGGGGAGGGCCGTACCGGGGAGGGCCGTACCGCTCACCGCAGGCTGCGCACGTCGAGGTGGCGCAGCACCCGGTCCACGATCTCCGGGTCCGCCCCGGGCTCGCTCCGCGCGGCCAGCACCTCGTGCCGGGCCGCGCTGAGCATCTCGTTCTGGATGCGCCGCACCCGCTTGATCCGCTTGGCGCGCTGGTGCTGCGCCTCCCGCCGCTCCTCCTCGCCCATGTCGGGGCTGATCCGGATGCCGATGTCGAACGCGCGCCGCAGCATCTGCTCGGACAGTTCCTCGGGCAACTCCTCGACCTGCTCGATCTCCCGCAGCCGCCGCTTCGCCGCCCTGGCCGCCCGGACCGCCAGTTCCTTCTCGAACTCCTTCTCCCGCTCGGAGTCCGCCCGCACCCCGAGCCGCCGCACCAGCCAGGGCAGCGTCAGCCCCTGCAAGACCAGCGTGACGACGATCACCCCGAAGGCGATGAAGACGATCTCGTCCCGGTCCGGGAACGGGCCGCCGTCCTCGGTCCTGAGCGGCACGGCCAGCGCCAGCGCCACCGAGGCCACCCCGCGCATCCCGGACCACCACATGACGACGGTCTCCCGCCAGCTCACCGGGATCTCCTCGTCGTAGTCCCGCCGGGCGTGCAGCCGTTTGGTCAGCCAGGTCGCCGGCAGCAGCCACAGCAGCCGTACCACGACGACCACGCCCACCACGGCGGCGGCCCAGCCGAGCATCTCGCCCCAGCGGCCCTGGGCCGTGCGGATGGCGTTGTGCAGTTCCAGACCGATGAGTCCGAAGGCGACGCCCGTGACGAGGGTGTCGATGATGTCCCAGAACGTGTGCCCGGCGAGCCGGGTCATCACGTCGTCGGCGCCGGTGGCGTACTCGGCGAGGAAGAGCGCCGTGGTGAGCACGGCGAGCACCCCTGAGCCGTGCAGCTTCTCCGCGAGCACGTAGGAGGCGTACGGCACCAGCAGCGTCATGCCGATCTGGAGGGTGGGATCGCCCAGCAGGTCCATCAGCCGGTTCGCGCCCCAGCCCAGCGCCAGCCCCACGGCCACCGCGACGACGGCGGACAGCACCAGGTCCAGTCCGGCCTGCCAGGGCGAGAACGTGCCGCTCACGGCGGCGGCGATCGCCACGTGGTAAAGGACGATGGCCGTGACGTCGTTGAACAGCCCCTCGCCCTCCAGGATCGACACCAGGCGGCGCGGCAGCCCCAGCTGTCCGGCGACGCTGGTCGCGGCGACCGGGTCCGGCGGGGCGATCAGGGCGCCGAGCGCGACGGCGGCGGCGATCGGCAGTCCGGGCACGATCGCGTTGGCGACGAACGCCACGCACACCGTCGTCACGAAGACCAGGGCGACGGCCAGCAGGAAGATCGGGCGGACGTTGGCCGCGAACTGCCGCCAGGAGGTCCGGCGGACGGCGGCGTAGAGCAGCGGAGGCAGCAGCGCCGGCAGGATCAGATCAGGCGGGATGTTCACGTTGGGCACGAAGTCGGCCACCGCCAGGGCCCCGCCGAACAGGGTCATCAGCACCGGCGCCGGCACCCCCAGCCGGTCCCCCGCAGGGACGCTCACCAGGGCCCCGAGCAGCAGTACGAACAACAGAGCCAGCTGGTCCACGGATGGCGCTCCGGGGGTTGACGATCACACGGCAGAACTCCAGTCTGCCACCGCGACCTGCGGATTCCCCACGACCGGCTTGGTGCGCCCCGCGTGTTCGCATACACTGCACGCCCACCTGAGGGGGCAGGTGGCGACGGTGAGGTCAACCCCCGTCGGCGCGCATAGGATTGACGTCCTGTCAGCGGGCTCCGGCGGAAGCCGTCGCGCCGGCCGCCCCCGTCGGCACCGACCTGGAGGTCCCCGTGGACATCGAACTCTCCGACCTTCTCGCCTCCTTGCGGGCCGAGATCGAGACCGCCCGCGCCGAGGCCGACGGCCATGACGTGCGGTTCCGGATCGACTCCGTCGACCTGGAGCTGCACGTCGCCGTCGAGAAGACCAAGCAGGCCAAGGGCGGGGTGAAGTTCTGGGTGCTGTCCGGCGACTTCACCGGCGGGTCCAAGGACACCCGGACCCATGTGGTCAGGATGCGCCTGTCCGCCGAGGCCCTCGACGAGCACGGGCAGCCGGCCGCGGTGCTCACCGGTGACGACGTCTCCGACCTGATCGGCTAGGGACGCGCATGGGGGGCGGGGACGACCACGGGGCGCGCGTCGCGGAAGTACTGGTGCGCCAGGGCGAGGACGCCGAGTACGGCTCGGGGTTCCTCATCAGCCGGAGCGTGGTGCTCACGGCCGGGCACCTGCTGCGGCCGACGACGACCGCCGCCGGGCCGTACACCATCCACGTCATGCTCGGCGGCCGGGCGGAGCGGCTGCCCGCCGACGTGGCGTGGCACTCGAAGACCCAGGACCTGGCACTCCTGCGGCTGCGTGAGCCGGTGAACGGCGTGCCGGTGGTCCGCTTCGGCCGACTGCCCTCGTGGCCCGGCACGGTACAGGTGCTGGCCAGCGGTTTTCCCCGCTTCGCCCAGCGCCCGGAGCGGCAGGGCCTGGCCAAACGGGACAGTTTCGCGCCCGAGGGCGTGCTCCGGCTCGGCTCCAATCTGAAGTCCGGCCTGCTGGACATCGCGATCACCGACGCGCCCAGTTTCCCGTCCCCGGACAGCGAGCTGTGGAAGGGCATGTCGGGCGCCGCCTTCTTCACCGCGGAGGGGCGCTTCCTGGTCGGCGTGCAGCACCAGTGCCGGACCGTCACGGGGACGAACACCGTCGAGGCCGAACCGATCGCCACGGCGCTTGAGGACCCCGACTTCACCGCCGTGCTGAAGAACGACGGCATCAGGGCGACCAAGCTCAGGCCCGTCGACATCGCGCGGGCCGACACGGAGGACTCCCTGGCCGCGGTGGTCGAGCAGAAGGACCTGCTCGCCGGCCTGACCGGCTTCAAGCGGAACCTCATCTCCGACAACCTGCCGTTCGTCTCCCCCGGGGCCGAGCACGACGCCGACCCCGACCGGATCCTGGACCGCATCCTGGAGGGCGAGGAGACCGGTCTGCTGCTCGTCGGCGCGGCCGGCACCGGGAAGACCCGCACCGGCATCGAGGTGGGGCGGCGGGCCCTGGCGCGCGACTGGCGGGTGCTGCACGTCAGGCCCGGCGGATCGGCGTCCCTGGTGGACGAGATCGCGAAGGCGGTGCTGTCCGACTCCCGGGACGTCCTCGTCGTGCTCGACTACCTGAACCTGTTCATCACCGACAAGGAGAGCGAGTCACCGCTCGATCTGGAAGCCGTCCGCAGCCGCCTGATTCCCGATGCCCGCAAGGAGAACGTCGACGTGGTGTTCCTGGCCTCGGTCCGGCCGGGCTGGCTCCAGCAGCACCGCGGGCGCCTGCGGTCCTTCTTCGGCGAGGTGCACCTGCGGCAGGACGAGGAGTTCCTGCGGGCCGTCGCCGACAAGGGCCTGGACAGTCTGGCCCGGACGGCCGTGCGCACGTACGGCCTGCCCCGGATGCGGCGCCTGTGCGGGCACCGCCCCATCCTCACCCTGCTCATCGCCTCGGAGATCGAACGCCGGGTGGTGCGCGGCCTGGACCTGCCCCCCATCGCCGGCATGCGCGAGGGCGGCGAACTCGCCAAGTGGCTGCACACCCGGCTGCACGAGGACGCGCTCACCGTGCCGCCTCCCCGGTCGCCCCTCGACGGCGTGCACGCCTCGGACGACCTGGTCGCCGCCGCTGCCGCCGCGGCGGCCTGCCCGCAGCCGGAGGCCGAGGTCCGGGAAGCGGCCCGGGCCGCGCTGGCCGCGACGCCCGGCGGCGCGGAGCGGGCCGACACCGTCGTCGACGCCCTGATCGGCCTCGGCTGGCTGGAGGGCGAGGGCGGCCACCTGGAGGTCGCGCACGACATCGTCTGCGACCAGCTGACCGATTCGGTGATCCTGCCCGACGGCACCCGGCTCGACCGGCCCCGCACCCACGACCTGCTGTCCGGCTGCTTCACCGAGGCCCGCACCATCGGCCGCTACGCCGTCAACCTCGCCCGGCTCCTCGACGACCTCGCGCTGCGGCAGCGGGACGCGGAGGTCAGCGGCGCGCTGGCGGACTGGTTCGCGGCGAACGCCACCACCATCGGCCAGGTCATGCAGCGCGACCCCGACGTCGGCGGCTACGCGCTGGGCGCGATCTGCTCCGGCCCGCCCTGGGCCGGCCCCCTGGTGCGGCACTGGCGGGAGATCGTCGACCCCTGGCTGGCGGAGTACGGCGACAGCGTCAACGCCCGCCACGTCCTGCGCCGCGGTCTGAAGCACCTGCCGACCGACGCCGCCCAGCGTCTGGTGCCCACCGCGCTGCGCTGGCTGGAGCTGCACAGCCGGCGCCGGGAGGGCGGCTTCGTGCTGTCCATCCTGCTGGAGCGCGACGAGGTCGGCGCGGTCGCCCGCCCGGACATCGTGCGGACGACCGTGACCTGGCTGGCGGAGAACTACGCCCTCGCCGAGGCGAGTCACCTGTTCGCCCGGATGCTGGTCCGCAGGGACCTGAGCGGGCACCAGGAGCAGCGGATCGTCGCCGCCGCCGTCCGGTGGCTCGGCCGGCACGGCGGCAAGCGGGAGGCGACGTACGTGCTCGCGCCCCTCCTGGAGCACCCGGGGCTGCGCCTGGACGCGCGCAAGGCGGTCCGGGCCGCCGAACTGTGGCTCGGCGAACACGGCACCGGGGCGGAGGCCTGCCATGTGATCGCCAAGCTGCTCACCCGCGACGACCTCCCCGCGGACGTACGGCGGCGGACCTTCCGGCGGGCCGAGGAGTGGCTCGGCACGCACGGCCTCCTGCAAGAGGCCAGTCACGTCGTCAGCAGGCTGCTGGCGCGCGACGACCTCAGCGGCACCGAGCTGCGCGGTGCGGTGCGGACCTGCGTCACCTGGATACGGGCGCAGCCGGTCGAGGCCAACTGGACGTACGTGCTCGAAGTGCTGCTCGGCCGGCACGACCTGACCGACGGCGAGCGGGAGAGCGCCGTCCGGCTCGCCGACGAGTGGCTGGCGCACCACGCGCTGGACACGGCCGCGGACTTCTTCATCCGCACCGTGCTGGAGAGGCCCGATCTGACGCCCGGCGAGATCCGGCGGATCGTGGCCTACGCCGACACATGGCTGCGGGTGCACGCGCTGGAGCACAACGCGGACCGCATCATCAACTTCCTGCTCACCCGCGACCCGCTCACCGCGGACGAACGCGCCATGGCGACGCGGTACGCCGAGCGGCGTCTCGCCGGCCGGCCGGACGACGAGGAGAACAGCTTCGTCCTGGTCAACCTGCTGGGACAGCAGCGCGACGGCACCGAGGAGCAGGGCGCGGGACACGTGTCGGCCGCGCTCTCCTGGCTCGCGGCGCACGGGACCGGCCCGTCGGCCAGCCATGTCGTCCGTGCCCTGCTGGAGCGGCAGCACCTGCCCTACGACGTGCTGACCCTGTCGTGCGCCTCGGCCGTGGTCTGGCTCGACCACCACCCGTCCGACACCGGCACCGGCTTCGTGCTCGCCGCGCTGCTGTCCCGGGCCGACCTGCCCGCGGAGTTCGTCCCCGTCGCCCACTCCCGGGCCATCGCCTGGCTGGCGCGGAACGTCACCGAGCCGGTGGCGGGCGTCGTCCTGTTCCAGCTGCTCCTCAGACGGGACCTGGCCGGCGAGCAGGTGCGGCACGCCTTCGTGCTGTCCTCCGCGTGGCTCGACCGCCATCCGGGCGAGGTGCCGATGTCGGGCCGCATCCTCGGCAGCCTGCTCTTCCGCGGCGACCTGGAGCCGGCCGAGACCGGGCAGGCCGTCGCCCGGGCGCTGCCCTGGGCGCGCGAGCACGTCGACAACCACTGGTCGGAGCGGACGGTGCGCGCCCTGCTGCGCCGCGAGGAGCCGGCCGGGGCCGACCGGCACGCCGTCCTGGCGCTCGCCGCCGACTGGGCGCACACGCACCGGGAACACCCCGTGGCGGCCACCCTCCTCATCGAACTGCTGGGCCTGGCGGACCTCACCGCCGAACAGCGGGCCCGCGTCGAGGCGGCCGGCTCCGACTGGCTGGCGGCGAACCCCGACAGCCCGCGGAACACCGCCGTGCACGCGGCCCGGGTGAGGGCCGCCACGGCGGCGCAGGCCGCGAACTCGATCGCCGAGGCCCTCGACCAGCTCGTGCGGAGCACCGAGCTGCCCCCGTTCGAACTGGTCAGGGCTCTGTTCAGCCGACGGCAGCTGACGCAGGACGCGTTCGAGTCGACCGTCGCCGCCGTCCTGGACTGGACGGAGTCCCACATCGACAGCCTGGACAGCGCCTGGCACCTCGGTCTGCTGCTCAGCCGGCAGCGGCTCACCGGCACGGTCCTGGACCGCTCCTTCGCCACGGCCGACCGGTGGCTCAGGCAGCACGTGGCGGCCCCCCAGTCCAGCACCGTGCTGTCCGGCATGCTCGACCGGCGGGACCTCGACCCGGACCGGCTGCGCACGGCGCTGGCGCACGCCCGGCAGTGGCTGCGCCGCCATGCCGGCCTGAGCGACGCCCAGTACGTGCTCAAGAAGCTGCTCGGCCGCCACGACCTGGCGCCGGCCGAGCAGCGCGCGGTCGTGCGCACCGCGCTGGACTGGCTGGAGACGTACGGCGGGACCGAGCACGCGGTGACCGTCCTGGCCCCGTTGAACGCCTCGTCATGGCTGACGCCCGAGGACCTCGCGGTCCTGGTCGGGCACTCGCTGACGTGGCTGGAAGCCGAACGCGGCGGCCGGGAGACCCAGGCCGTCCTGGAGCCCCTGCTCGACCGCCCGGACCTCACACCGTCCCAGCTGGTGCCCGTCGCCTCCCGCGCGCTGCGCTGGAGCGACGAGCACCCCGGCGAGACGGGTGCCCCCCGGCTGCTGAAGGCCGTGCTGTGCCGGGCGGAGATCCCCGGCCATGTCTCGGCGGCCTCGGTCGAACTCGCCTACCGCTGGACGGGCCGGGACCCGACCGCCTTCGAGACCTGCTTCTACCTCGACGCCCTGCTCCGCGCCCGGGACGTCCCGGACGACCTGCTCACCACCGTGGCCGGCTGGTCCCTCGACTGGCTGGGACGGAACATGCCGCAGTTCAAGTCCCGGCTGGTGCTGAGGTCGCTGCTCGCGGTGGAGCGGCTCTCGGAGGCGCACGCGCGTCAGGCCAGGGACTACGCGCTGAGGTGGCTGCGCGAGTACGAGGGGCACCTCGTCGCCGCCCCGTCGAAGGGGCACGGCCAGGAGATCGTCGAACTGCTGCTCGCGCGCCCGGACACCGACGCGGACACGGCCGAACAGGTACGGCGCCTCTCGGCGCGGCTCACCCGGGGCGGGTGAGCCGCGGTCTACAGGGCTCGGCGCATCGCCCGGTGCGGTATGCCGGCGTCCGGGAACTCCGGGCCGTACGCCACGTAGCCGAGGCGCTCGTAGAAGCCCAGGGCGTGGGTCTGCGCGTGCAGGTCCACCGACGTCAGGCCGCGTGCGCGGGCCGCCTCCTCGACGGCGCGCACCAGGGCCGCGCCTACACCGAGCCCGCGCGCCGCCCGCGAGACGGCGAGCCGACCCAGCGAACCGACCGACGGGTCCCCGCCGGTCTTCGCGACCGCCGCCGCGCCGTGCAGCAGCCGGCCGGTGCCCAGCGGCACCCCGTCCGCGCGGACGGCCAGCACGTGCACCGCTACGGCGTCGTAGGCGTCGTACTCGATGTCCTCCGCGACGCCCTGCTCGGCCACGAAGACCTCCTTGCGGACCGCGAAGCACGCTTCGCGGTCGGCGGGGTCCTCGGCGACCCGGACGGTGTAGGGCGGGCTCACGCCCACGTCTCCTCCCGGACCTGCTCCAGGGCCTGCCGGAGGTCCTCGGGGTAGTCGCTGGAGAACTCCACCCAGCCGCCGTCGCCGGGGTGTTCGAAGCCGAGGCGCACGGCGTGCAGCCACTGGCGGGTCAGGCGCAGCCGCTTGGCGAGGGTCGGGTCGGCGCCGTAGGTGAGGTCGCCGACGCACGGGTGGCGGTGGGCGGACATGTGGACGCGGATCTGGTGGGTGCGGCCCGTCTCCAGCTTCACGTCCAGCAGGGAGGCGGCGCGGAATGCCTCGATGAGGTCGTAGTGGGTCACCGACGGCTTGCCGTCGGCCGTGACCGCCCACTTGTAGTCGTGGTTCGGGTGGCGGCCGATGGGGGCGTCGATCGTGCCGCTCGTCGGGTCGGGGTGGCCCTGGACCAGCGTGTGGTAGCGCTTGTCGACCGTGCGCTCCTTGAACTGGCGCTTGAGCGAGGTGTACGCGTACTCCGACTTGGCGACCACCATCAGGCCCGAGGTGCCGACGTCCAGCCGGTGCACGATGCCCTGGCGCTCGGCGGCGCCGGAGGTGGAGATCCGGTACCCGGCGGCGGCGAGACCGCCGATGACGGTCGGGCCGGACCAGCCCGGCGAGGGGTGCGCGGCCACGCCGACCGGCTTGACGATCACGACCACGTCGTCGTCGTCGTGCACGATCTCCATGCCCTCGACCGGCTCGGCGACCACCCGCACCGGCGCGGGCGCCTGCGGCATCTCGACCTCCAGCCAGGCGCCGCCGCGCACCCGCTCGGACTTGCCGACCACCGCGCCGTCGACCTGGACCTTGCCGGCCGCGGCCAGCTCCGCCGCCTTCGTGCGGGAGAAGCCGAACATGCGGGAGATGGCGGCGTCGACGCGCTCGCCCTCCAGGCCGTCGGGCACGGGCAGGGTACGGATCTCGGGAATCGTGCTCACCCGTCGAGTATGCCGGACGGGCCGCGGGCCACCGAACGAGCCTGTGGACAAGGCCCGGGGATCAGTCCTTGTGGACCGAGCCGTCCGGGTCCAGGCCGCGGAAGGACAGCAGCACGATCAGGATGCCGCCGCAGACGATCGCCGAGTCGGCCAGGTTGAACACCGCGAAGCCCTTGGGCGCGATGAAGTCGACCACCTCGCCCTCGAAGACGCCCGGCGCGCGGAAGATCCGGTCGGTGAGGTTGCCGAGCGCGCCGCCGAGCAGCAGGCCGAGCGCGACCGCCCAAGGAAAGCTGTACAGCTTGCGGGCCAGCCGGATGATCACCACGATCACGGCCGCGGCGATCAGCGTGAAGATGATCGTGAAGGCCGCGCCGAAGCCGAAGGCGGCGCCCGGGTTCCGGATGGCGTGCAGCTCCAGCAGGTCGCCGACGACCCGGATGGGGGCGTGCCCCTCCAGCCGGGAGACGACGAGCATCTTGCTGATCAGGTCGAGGGCGTACGCGAACGCGGCCACCGCGAACAGCACGGCGATCCGGCGCCCGCGGCCGGCCCGCCGCGGCTCCGGGGCCCGCCGCCCGTCCGCGCCGGACCCGTCGGCCGCCCCGGACCCGTCGGGGGCTCCGGCCGCCGCCGTCTGCTCGTGCTCGTCGCCCGGGGTGTCCGGCGTACCGATGATGCGCTCCGCCTCTGCCACGTGAGTCCCTCAACCTAGGTGCCTGACTGGGGACGAGACTACGGCACGGCCCCTCGGCTTCAGGAGCGGCGTTCCTGCTTCTGTTTGCACTCCACGCAGAGCGTGGCCCTCGGGAACGCCTGCATCCGGGCCTTGCCGATCGGGTTGCCGCAGTTCTCGCAGAGGCCGTAGGTGCCCGCGTCCAGCCGTTCCAGCGCTCGCTCCGTCTGGGTGAGCATCTCGCGCGCGTTGGCGGCCAGCGCCAGCTCGTGCTCGCGGGTGATGTTCTTGGTGCCGGTGTCGGCCTGGTCGTCGCCGGCGCCGTCCCCGGAGTCCCGCATCAGGCCGACCAGGGCCGCCTCGGAGTCGCTGATCTCCTTCCGCAGCCGCTCCAGCTCGGACTGGAGCTCCGCGCGGGCCTCCTCGGCCTCTTCCGGGGTCCACGGGTCCTCACCGGGGCGCACCGCCAGTTCGCCGGGCTCCGCCGCGCCCGCCCGCGCCTTGGGAACGGCGCCCTGTTCCGCCGTGGCCGTGCCAGGAGTCTTCTTCGCAACCACCGTCGTGGCTCCCGTCTGCTCCGCGGCGTGCGCCGCGCCCGCTTTCCTGCCCGTGCTCTTCCCGGTCGCGGTCCTCCCCGCGCCCGTTCCTCCGGTGGCCGTCCTTCCGGTCGCCCGCTCCCGCCCGGCCGTCCCCCGGGCGGCCGTGTGCTCCGTGCCCGCCGTCTCCCGGGCGGCCACGCTCTTCGTGGCCGTCTTGCGGGCGGCGCCCTTCTTCGTGCCGCCCCGCTCCACGACGGCTCCCCGGGCGGCGGACTTCCTCCCGGACACCGCCCTCCTGCCGTCGGCGGCCTTCGGGGCGGCGCCCTTGGGGGCGGCCGTCCCGTCCGCGGCCCGCGCCTCGCCCGCCGCCGTCGCCTTCCCGGCGGCCGCCGTCTTGGCGGCCGTCCCGTCCGGGGCCGTCCTCCCGGTGGCATGCCCCGCGCCGGTCTTCCCGGTCGCCGGCTGCCGTACGGCGGTCTTCTTCGCCACCATGGCCGCGGCCCCTTCACATATTGTGATCTTGCTCGCGAATCGTGCTGGGACGATAAATCGACTTGAGTCCCACGGCAACGGGGCGCACCGCCCGATTCGCCCGCCCGCACCCCCCGAGCCACGGGCCTGCATCCGTTGTGCCCAGCTCCCCGCCGGGTAATCCGCCGGGCCGGGCCCGCGCGCCCCGGATCCCGCCCCCGCGCCATTCGGGTCCCCGCGGCCCGGTCACGGGACCTCCGCCCCCGCCCCGGGGAAAACCGGTCCACCGCCCGCCGCGCGGCGCCGTACACTGGGCGGAGCGAGAAGCGTGGATGGGGACGAGTAGCGGCGTAGGCAGCCCAGAGCGACCCGGGGACGGTGTGAGCCCGGGGGCGAGCGCGACGTGAAGATCACCCCGGAGCCGCCGGAAGAAAGCCGCGGGCCAGAGGCCGGCGCGGCGAGTAGAACCGGTTTCGCGACCCCAATGAGGGGGCTCACCGGCGTGGAAGGCGCGGCGGAGGGCCAAGGAGGGTGGTACCGCGGGAGCGCGCCGCACACGGCGTAGACAGGATCGAAGGCTCTCGTCCCTCCGACGGAAGGCAGCAAGTCCGTTGGAGGATGCTCGCAGATGACAGCGCCGACGTACCGCCAGGTGCCCGCACAGGTCGACCTGCCCGCTCTTGAGCACGCCGTGCTCGACTTCTGGCGCGAGCAGAAGATCTTCGCCAAGAGCCTGGAGCAGTCCCAGGGCCGCCCCGAGTGGGTGTTCTACGAGGGCCCGCCCACCGCGAACGGCATGCCCGGCGCCCACCACATCGAGGCACGCGTCTTCAAGGACGTCTTCCCCCGCTTCCGCACCATGCGCGGCTACCACGTCGCCCGCAAGGCCGGCTGGGACTGCCACGGCCTGCCCGTCGAGCTGGCGGTCGAGAAGGAGCTGGGCTTCTCCGGCAAGCCCGACATCGAGGCGTACGGCGTCGCCGAGTTCAACGCCAAGTGCCGTGAGTCCGTGACCCGGCACACCGACGCCTTCGCCGAGCTGACGACCCGCATGGGCTACTGGGTCGACCTGGACGACGCCTACCGGACCATGGACCCCGAGTACGTGGAGTCCGTCTGGTGGTCGCTGAAGGAGATCTTCGGCAAGGGGCTGCTGGTCCAGGACCACCGCGTCGCCCCCTGGTGCCCGCGCTGCGGCACCGGCCTGTCCGACCACGAGCTGGCGCAGGGCTACGAGACGGTCGTCGACCCGTCCGTGTACGTCCGCTTCCCGCTCACCTCCGGTCCGCTCGCCGGCCAGGCCGCGCTCCTGGTGTGGACGACGACCCCCTGGACCCTGGTGTCCAACACGGCGGTCGCCGCGCACCCCGAGGTCACCTACGTCGTCGCCACCGACGGCGAGGAGAAGCTCGTCGTCGCCGAACCGCTCGTCGCCAAGGCGCTCGGCGAGGGCTGGGAGACCACGGGCCAGACCTTCACCGGCGCCGAGATGGAGCGCTGGACGTACCGGCGCCCGTTCGAGCTGATCGAGTTCCCCGAGCCGGCGCACTACGTGGTCAACGCCGACTACGTCACCACCGAGGACGGTACGGGTCTGGTCCACCAGTCCCCCGCCTTCGGTGAGGACGACCTCAAGGTCTGCCGCTCCTACGGCCTGCCGGTGGTGAACCCGGTCCGCCCGGACGGCACCTTCGAGGAGGACGTCCCGCTGGTCGGCGGCGTCTTCTTCAAGAAGGCGGACGAGAAGCTCACCGAGGACCTCCAGCAGCGCGGCCTCCTCTTCAAGCACCTGCCGTACGAACACAGCTACCCGCACTGCTGGCGCTGCCACACCGCGCTGCTCTACTACGCGCAGCCCTCCTGGTACATCCGTACGACGGCGATCAAGGACCGCCTCATCCAGGAGAACGAGAAGACCAACTGGTTCCCGGAGACGGTCAAGCACGGCCGCTTCGGCGACTGGCTGAACAACAACATCGACTGGGCGCTGTCCCGCAACCGCTACTGGGGCACCCCGCTGCCGATCTGGCGCTGCGCGGAGGACCACCTCACCTGCGTCGGCTCCCGCGCGGAGCTGTCCGAGCTGACCGGCACGGACCAGTCGGGCCTGGACCCGCACCGCCCGTACATCGACGAGATCACCTTCGCCTGCCCGCACGAGGGCTGCGGCGGCGCGGCCACGCGCGTGCCCGAGGTCATCGACGCCTGGTACGACTCGGGTTCGATGCCGTTCGCGCAGTGGGGCTACCCGTACAAGAACAAGGAGCTGTTCGAGAGCCGGTACCCGGCGCAGTTCATCTCCGAGGCGATCGACCAGACCCGCGGCTGGTTCTACACGCTGATGGCCGTCGGCACGCTCGTGTTCGACAAGTCCTCGTACGAGAACGTCGTCTGCCTGGGCCACATCCTGGCCGAGGACGGCCGCAAGATGTCCAAGCACCTGGGCAACATCCTCCAGCCGATCCCGCTGATGGACCAGCACGGCGCGGACGCGGTGCGCTGGTTCATGGCGGCCGGCGGCTCCCCGTGGGCCGCGCGCCGGGTCGGCCACGGCACCATCCAGGAGGTCGTCCGCAAGACGCTGCTGACCTACTGGAACACGGTCGCCTTCCAGGCGCTGTACGCCCGTACGTCGAACTGGGCGCCGTCCGCGGCGGACCCGGCCCCGGCCGAGCGCCCGGTGCTGGACCGCTGGCTGCTGTCCGAGCTGCACGCGCTGACCGACCAGGTGACCCAGGCGCTGGAGGCGTACGACACCCAGCGCGCCGGCAAGCTGCTGTCCGCGTTCGTGGACGACCTGTCCAACTGGTACGTCCGCCGCTCCCGGCGCCGCTTCTGGCAGGGCGACAAGGCCGCGCTGCGCACCCTGCACGAGGTGCTGGAGACGGTCACCAAGCTGATGGCGCCGATCACCCCGTTCATCGCCGAGCGGGTCTGGCAGGACCTGGTCGTTCCGGTCACCCCGGGCGCGCCGGAGTCCGTGCACCTGGCCGCCTGGCCGGAGGCGGACCTGTCGGCGATCGACCCGGAGCTGTCGAAGCAACTGGTCCTGGTCCGCCGGCTGGTGGAGCTGGGCCGCGCCACGCGCGCGGAGTCGGGCGTCAAGACCCGCCAGCCGCTGTCCCGCGCGCTGATCGCGGCGCACGGGTTCGACTCCCTGGACCGGGAGCTGCACGCGCAGATCACCGACGAGCTGAACGTCTCCTCCCTGGCGTCCCTGTCCGAGGTCGGCGGCAGCCTGGTCGACACGACCGCCAAGGCCAACTTCCGGGCGCTCGGCAAGCGGTTCGGCAAGCGGGTCCAGGACGTGGCCAAGGCGGTCGCGGCGGCCGACGCCGCCGCCCTCTCCCTCGCCCTGCGCGAGGGCACGGCGTCCGTGGAGGTCGACGGTGAGACGATCGCCCTCGCCCCGGACGAGGTGATCATCACGGAGACCCCGCGCGAGGGCTGGTCGGTGGCCTCCGACTCCGGTGCCACGGTGGCGCTGGACCTGGAGATCACGGAGGAGCTGCGGCAGGCCGGTCTGGCCCGGGACGCGATCCGGCTGATCCAGGAGGCCCGCAAGAACAGCGGTCTGGACGTCGCCGACCGGATCGCCCTGCGCTGGACCTCCACGGACCCGGCGGTCCTCGCGGCGCTCACCGAGCACGCCGGACTGATCGCCGACGAGGTGCTGGCGACCGACTTCGCCCAGGGCGAGGCGGACGACGCCTTCGGCGAGCCGTTCACCGACGAGGGGCTGTCCCTCGTCTTCCGGCTGCGCAAGGCGTAACCGCCGGACAGCGATGAGGCCCGGTCCCCTGGCGGGGGCCGGGCCTTCGGCGTCACGGAGGAACAGCCGGGTGCGCCGGGGCGGGCCGGAACAGGGGAGTCGCGGCTGCGCGCCCCATGGAAAAGGGCGGGCCCCCGGGACCGAAGTCCAGGGGGCCCGCCCTATCAGACGTTGCCGACGCCGTTGTCGTACCGGTCCGGGTGGACCGTCAGTTGTCGTCCTCGTCGATCAGGAACCCGCGCATCGGCGAGGGGGCCTGACCCATCGGGGACGGACCCTGCGGCCGGACCGGCGCCATGGGCTGGGTCATGGCCGGGGTCATCTGCTGCTGACCGCCGTACGACGGGGCGGACGGAGCGGGCGAGCCGCCCATCGACTGGTTGCCGCCGTAGGACGGGGCGCCGGCGCCTGCCGGAGCCATGGAGGGCGCCGGGGACGGCGGCAGCGAGGCGGTGGCCGGGGTGCGCGGCGGCGCCAGGGAGTCGTCGGCCTGGGTCTCCAGCTGACGCAGCTGCGACTCCAGGTACGACTTCAGGCGCGTGCGGTACTCGCGTTCGAAGCCGCGCAGGTCCTCGACCTTGCGCTCCAGCGTGGCGCGGGCGGACTCCAGGGAGCCCATGGCGACGCGGTGCTTCTCCTGCGCGTCCCGCTCCAGGGCGTCGGCCTTGGCCCGGGCGTCACGCTCCAGACCCTCGGCGCGGCTGCGGGCCTCGCCGACGATCTTGTTGGCCTCGGAGCGGGCCTCGGCGATCGCCTGGTCGGCGGTCTGCTGGGCCAGCGAGAGGACACGGGCGGCACTGTCGCCGCCGGGGCCCTGACCGGGGCCGCCCATCGGACCGCCCATGGGGCCACCCATGGGACCGCCCATCGGGCCGCCCATCTGCTGCTGCATGGGCGGCTGACCGCCCATCGGGCCCTGACCCATCGGACCCTGGCCCATCGGGCCGGGACCCTGCGGGCCGCCCTGACCGCCGGGGCCGGCGGGCAGCTGCGGGGCACCGCTCGGCAGCTGGGGCGGACCACCCATGGGGCCACCCATCTGCTGCTGCGGCGGGCCCGATATCCCGGCGGGCACCGGCGCGCCGGGACCTCGCATGCCCTGCTGCTGCATGCCCTGCTGCTGTTGCATGCCCTGCTGCTGCATGGCCTGCTGTTGCTGCATGCCCTGCTGCTGCATGCCCTGCTGCTGCATGCCTTGCTGCTGCTCCTGCTCCGGAGGCTTGCGCGCGTTCTGCTGGTTCTGCGCGGCGGCTCGCGTCGCGGCGGCCAGCTTGGCGCGCAGGTCCTCGTTCTCCCGGAGCAGACGGGTCAGTTCGGCTTCGACCTCGTCGAGGAAGGCATCGACCTCGTCCTCGTCATAGCCTTCTCGGAGGCGGACGGTCGTGAACTGCTTGTTCCGCACGTCCTCGGGGGTCAACGGCATCTCTTCACCTCAACGTAGTCATCGGCAGTCGGCAAGACCGGATCGTCCTCACCCTCATCTCACGAAGTGCTGCACGATGGAGATGAGAATGTAGACGATGATCATCAGTACGAAGAAGGACAGGTCGAGCGCCACGCCCCCGAGACGCAGCGGCGGGATGAACCGCCGCAGAAGCTTCAGCGGTGGATCGGTGACAGTGTAGGTGGCCTCCAGTACGACCACCATCGCCTTGCCGGGTTGCCACGAGCGGGCGAACTGGAAGACGTAGTCCATGACCAGCCGGAAGATGAGCACGACGAGGAACACCATCAGCGCGATGTAGATCACCTGCGCGAACACGCTCATGGCCTGTGGTTCCCTCTCCCCTGTTCCCGTGCTCTTCCGTGCTTCGATCCGGTCCTGCGTCTCAGCTCTGGTTGAAGAACCCGCCCTCTGCGATGCGGGCCTTGTCCTCCGCCGTGACATCGACGTTAGCAGGAGACAACAGGAACACCTTCTGCGTCACCCTCTCGATACTGCCGTGAAGACCAAACACCAAACCTGCCGCAAAGTCGACAAGTCGCTTGGCGTCTGTGTCATCCATCTCAGTCAGATTCATGATCACCGGGGTGCCCTCACGGAAGTGTTCCCCGATGGTACGGGCCTCGTTGTAGGTCCGCGGGTGAAGCGTGGTGATCCGGTAAGGCTCTCGTTCCGACACGACCTTGGGCATGATCACCGGCGCGTTCTTCTCCAGGGACTGGCGTTCTTGTGTGATGGATGCCACGGGCGCGATCCGCGCCGGACGTCCGGATTCCGCGGCGAGCGAAGCCGAACGGGACACCGGTTCGCGCGGCGCGGGCGGTTGCACGATGCGTACCTCTTCGTCCCTTTGGGACTGATGTGCACCGTGCGACTGGTGGGACGGCTCGTGCCGTCGGTGGTCCCGCTCGGGCTCCGGGTCCAACTCGGGCTCGAAGTCGTCATCGGGATCGAATCCGCGGCCGTCGTACCCATCGTCCTCCACGAGGCCGAGGTAGACCGCCATCTTGCGCATCGCGCCGGCCATGCTCTGAGTCCTCCGCTCTGTGGTGGATCGGCTGACGACTGCCCAGTGCCCGCGATCCACGTGGTCGTTGTGCCCTGTTTCACGGCACTGACCATATTTTCTGCTGTGGTCCGACTTCCTGGCGACGTTACCCGAGCCTGGGGCGGACTCCGAGTACCGCGGTGCCAATGCGCACATGTGTCGCCCCGGCGGCCACGGCCTGTTCGAGGTCCGCGCTCATCCCTGCCGACACCATGGTCGCAGCCGGATGGGCCCGGCGCAGGTCGGTCGACAAATCCATGAGCCGCTCGAACGCCGCCTGTTCGCGTCCCGCGTACTCCCCGGTGAGCGGTGCGACGGTCATCAGCCCGTCGAGCCGCAGTCCGGGCGCCCCGGCGACCAGGTCGGCCAACTCTTCGATTCCGTCCGGGGCCACGCCCCCGCGCTCGCCCCGGCCGCCCGCCCCCGCGTCCAGCGCGACCTGGACGAGGCAGCCGATCTCGCGCTCCGCCCGCACCGCCTCCTTCGACAGCGCGGTCACGAGTCGGGAACGGTCGACGGACTGCACGACATCGGCATAACCGACCACGGAACGCACCTTGTTGGTCTGCAACTGGCCAACGAAGTGCCACTTCAGCGGCAGATCCGCACAGGCGGCGGCCTTCGGGGCCGCGTCCTGGTCGCGGTTCTCGGCGACGTGACGCACACCGAGTTCGGACAGGGCGCGGACATCGCTCGCCGGGTAGGTCTTGGTGACCACGATCAGGGTCACCTCCTCGCGCCGGCGCCCGGCCGCCCCGCACGCGGCGGTGATGCGCTCTTCCACCTTCGCCAGGTTCGCGGCGAGTTCGGTCTTACGGTCCGTCATGCCCCATCAGTCCAGCCAGACATAGCCCGCGAGCCGCCCGGTGGAGCGGTCGCGGCGGTACGAGAAGTGGTCGCCCGATTCCAGCGTGCACACCGGCGACTGCGCCCGGTCGCACACCCCGAGCCGGTCGAGCTGCGCGTGCACGCCGGCGCTCACGTCGACCGCCGGTGTGCCCCAGCTCGTCTCGGCGTGCGCCGCCGGCTCGACGGCGGCCACCTCGGCGCGCATCGTCTCCGGCACCTCGTAGCACCGGCCGCACACGGCCGGTCCGGTGCGGGCGACGATCCGCTCGGGCTCGGCGCCGAGTTCGACCATGGCCCGTACGGTGGCGGGGACGATCCCCTTGACCATGCCGGGCCGGCCGGCGTGGGCCGCGGCGGCGACCCCGGCGACGGGGTCGGCCAGCAGCACCGGCACGCAGTCGGCGGTCAGGACGGCCAGGGCGAGACCGCGCCGGGCGGTGACGAGCGCGTCGACCTCCGGCACCGGACGCTCGCCCCACGGTGCGTCCACCACGGCGACGTCGGCGCCGTGCACCTGGTTCATCCAGACGACCAGCCCCGGGTCCAGCCCGAGCGCCCGGGCCGCCGCCTCCCGGTTGCCGCGCACCGCCTCGGGCGCGTCGCCGACCGCGCCGCCGAGGTTCAGCTCCTCATACGGAGCGGCGCTCACCCCGCCCCACCGGTCGGTGAAGGCGAAGTGCGCGCCGCGCACGCTCTCGCGCTGTCCTATCACTTGAGGAAGTCCGGCACGTCCAGTTCCTCGGCCGCGCTGTCCGAGTAGGTCCGCGGCGCCGGTGTCACCGGCGGCGCGACCGGGATGTCGGGCACCGGCTCGGGCGCCGGCTCCGGCTCCTCCTTCGGCTTGACGCTGCCCAGCGCGCCGAAGGACGGACGGCTGGGCTCGCTCGGCCGGGCCGGGGCGGGCTCCTCGCGGCGCGCGGGGGCCGAACCGGAGGCCGAGCCGAGGACGTTGTCCCGGCGGGCCGGCGGCTGGCCGCCGTCGAATCCGGCCGCGATCACGGTGACCCGCACCTCGTCGCCGAGGGCGTCGTCGATGACCGCGCCGAAGATGATGTTGGCCTCGGGGTGCGCGGCCTCGCTCACCAGCTGGGCGGCCTCGTTGATCTCGAACAGGCCGAGGTCGCTGCCGCCGGAGATGGAGAGCAGCACGCCCCGGGCGCCGTCGATGGACGCCTCCAGCAGCGGCGAGGAGATCGCCATCTCGGCCGCGGCCACCGCGCGGTCGTCGCCGCGGGCCGAGCCGATGCCCATGAGGGCCGAACCCGCTTCGGACATGACCGACTTGACGTCGGCGAAGTCCAGGTTGATCAGGCCGGGGGTGGTGATGAGGTCGGTGATGCCCTGGACACCGGAGAGCAGGACCTGGTCGGCGGACTTGAAGGCGTCCAGGACCGATACCTGGCGGTCCGAGATGGACAGCAGCCGGTCGTTCGGGATGACGATGAGGGTGTCGACCTCTTCGCGCAGTTCGGCGATGCCGTCCTCGGCCTGGTTCGCGCGGCGCCGTCCCTCGAAAGTGAACGGGCGCGTGACCACGCCGATGGTGAGGGCGCCGAGCGAGCGTGCGATGTTGGCCACGACGGGCGCCCCGCCGGTGCCGGTGCCGCCGCCTTCACCGGCCGTCACGAAGACCATGTCGGCCCCCTTGAGGACCTCCTCGATCTCCTCGCGGTGGTCCTCGGCGGCCTTGCGGCCGACGGCCGGGTTGGCTCCGGCGCCGAGTCCGCGGGTGAGTTCACGGCCGACGTCGAGCTTGACGTCGGCGTCGCTCATCAACAGCGCCTGCGCGTCGGTGTTGATGGCGATGAACTCGACGCCCTTGAGGCCGACCTCGATCATCCGGTTGATGGCATTGACACCACCGCCGCCGACACCGATGACCTTGATGACTGCGAGGTAGTTCTGCGGTGCTGCCACGTCGAAGGCCTCTCGCCTCGAATTACGTTGCCGTCGCCGTGCGGTGCCCCGCGCCGGGACGGCGGATGCCGAATGGGACGGTCCGTAGCGCCGACCCGAACCCTAACCCTGAAGTTTAGGGTTACCAGTGTGTCCGTTCCTTGAGTCTTCTGAACAGGACACTAAGTCGACAAGTGGCGCCCGTTCAACGAACACGCCGAACCTCCCGTTTTTCTTTTCACCCTATGTGATCAGCCGTAGCAGTGCCCAACCAGGGTGCTGGCCTGCGCTGATGTGCGTCAACTCACCGATGACGCAGGGGCCGTGGGCACGCTGACGTCGAAGTGGCGCGCGCCGGGGGCTGCTTTCATGAGAGCGGTGAGGGCCCGCGCCTTGGCGCGGCCCTGCTCCCCGCTGCCCCACGCCACCACGCGGCCGTCGCCCAGCACGACCGAGATGGCGTCGTAGGAGCGGACTTGGACGGTCCGGGCGGTCCGGGCCACCGGGGCGGGCAGGTCGCCGGCGACCCGGACGGCCGCGCGCACGAGCCGGTCGGTGCCGAAGCGCCTGAGGCTCGCGGCGCCCGGGCCCCGCCGGGAGACGGTCAGCTCCAGGGCCGGAACGCCCTTCGGCGCCCGCGCGACCGTGGCGAACCGGACACCGTCGTCATCGACTTCGACGAATTTCCCGCCCTCGCGGACCAGCAGCACCGGAGTGCGCTCGATCACCTTCAGATCGATTCCGCGCGGCCAGGAACGAGTGACGTCCACGGTGTCGATCCGGGGCAGCCTCCGGCGCAGCCGGGCCGAGATGGCCTCCGTGTCGACGGAGGCCATCGGCTCCCCGACGGGCACGGCCGCCGCCTCGCGGACCTCGGCGGGGGTCAGCACCAGGGTGCCGGACACCGAGACCTGCCTCACGCGCAGCCACTGCGAGCCGTAGAACAGCCAAGTCCCGCCGCCGCCCAGGAGCGTGACGGCGAGGGCCAGGGTGACGAGCGCGCGCGGGCGCAGCCCCGCGAACCCGCGCGCGGGCGGCGGGCCGGACGACTCCTGCTGGCGTTTCCCGCGCTCGGCGGTCGTCGGTCCGGCCACGCTCACTGCCCTTTCGTCATACGGTCCTAACGGCGCGAGGCGATCGCCTCGTACACCATGCCGACGAGCAGGTCGTCGGCGTCCCGGCGGCCGAACTCGGCCGCCGAGCGGGACATCTCGTACAGCCGGTGCGGGTCGGCGAGCACGGGCAGCACGTTCTGCTGCACCCACTCGGGCGTGAGTTCCGCGTCGTCGACGAGGAGTCCGCCGCCGGCCTTGACCACCGGCTGGGCGTTCAGCCGCTGTTCGCCGTTGCCGATGGGCAGCGGGACGTAGGCGGCCGGGAGTCCGACGGCGGAGAGTTCGGCGACGGTCATCGCGCCCGCGCGGCAGAGCATCATGTCGGCCGCGGCGTACGCGAGGTCCATCCGGTCCAGGTAACTTACCGGGATGTAGGGGGGCATCCCCGGCATCTGGTGCACCTGCGGCAGTTCGTTCTTCGGGCCGACCGCGTGCAGGATCTGGATGCCGGCCTGCTGGAGCCACGGGGCGACCTGCTGGACCACCTCGTTCAGCCGCCGGGCGCCCTGCGAGCCGCCGGAGACGAGCAGCGTCGGCAGGTTCGGGTCGAGGCCGAAGCGGGCGCGGGCCTCCGGGCGGACGGCGGCGCGGTCCAGCGTGGCGATGGAGCGGCGCAGCGGGATGCCGATGTAACGAGCGTCACGCAGCTTGCTGTCCGGGGTGGAGACGGCGACCCGGGCCGCGTACCGCGAGCCGATCTTGTTGGCCAGGCCGGGGCGGGCGTTGGCCTCGTGGATCACGATGGGCACCCCGAGGCGCTTGGCGGCCAGGTATCCGGGCAGCGCCACGTAGCCGCCGAAGCCGACCACGCAGTCCGCCTTGGTGCGCTCCAGGATCTGCTCGGCGGCCTTGATCGTGCCGCGCAGCCGGCCCGGGACGGTGATCAGTTCGGGGGTGGGCTTGCGGGGCAGCGGCACCGCCGGGATCAGCGCCAGCTCGTAGCCGCGCTCCGGGACGAGCCGGGTCTCCAGGCCGCGCTCCGTGCCCAGGGCCGTGATCCCCACGGTCGGGTCCTGCCTGCGCAGGGCGTCCGCGAGGGCGAGCGCGGGCTCGATGTGGCCGGCGGTCCCCCCACCGGCGAGTACGACATGCACCGAAATTCACCGCTCTCCGGACGAACGCGCCGCCGAGGCACGCCGTCGCATCGTGTTCCATCTCCGAGGCCCCCGCTCGGCACCGGAGCCTCCCGCCCGCTTTTTACCAAAGCGAGGTTGCCGCATCGCAAGCGCCGCCCGCGCAGCGGGCTCGTCGCGTGCGAAGGCGATCAGCAGCCCGATGGCGAACATGGTCGGCAGCAGGGCGGACCCTCCGTAGGAGAACAGCGGGAGGGGGACGCCGGCGATCGGCAGCAGGCCGAGCACCGCACCGATGTTGATCACCGCCTGGGCGGTGATCCAGGTGGTCACGCCTCCCGCGGCGTACCTCACGAAGGGGTCCTCCGTGCGTCCGGCCACGCGGATACCCGCATAGCCTAGAGCCGCGAACAGGGCGAGCACCGACAGCGTCCCCGCCAGACCCAGTTCCTCACCGGTGACGGCGAAGATGAAGTCCGTGTGCGCTTCCGGGAGTTGACCCCATTTTTCCACACTCGCGCCGAGCCCGGAGCCGAACAGTCCGCCGGAGGCCAGCGCGTAGATTCCGTGCACGGCCTGCCAGCAGTCGGCGACCCCGCTCTTGGGCTCGGTCGCGCCGATGCAGGCGAGGCGGGCCATCCGGTTGGGGCTGGTCTTGATCAGCAGCACACCGATCAGGCCGGCCACCGACAGCACTCCGGCGAAGAGCCTGGTCGGCGCCCCCGCCAGCCAGAGCAGGCCGAAGAGGATCGCCGTGAGGATGATCGCGGTGCCCATGTCCCCGCCGAGCATGATCAGGCCGAGCAGCAGGAAGGTGACCGGGACCAGCGGCACCAGCATGTGCTTCCACTGGGCCAGCAGCTTGCGCTCCTGCTTCCGGGCGATCAGGTCGGCGCCCCACAGCACCAGGGCGAGCTTGCCGAACTCGCTGGGCTGGATCTGGAAGGAGCCGCCGAGGGAGATCCAGTTCTGGTTGCCGTTGACCGACATCCCTATCCCGGGCACCTGCACCAGGGCCATCAGGAAGACGGCGGCGGCGAGGATCGGGTAGGCCAGCGCCCGGTGCAGCCTCACCGGCATGCGGGAGGCGGCGAACAGCAGTGCGCCGCCGATGAGCGCGGCGAGGGCCTGCTTGCGGAAGAAGTACGACCCGGGCAGGGACAGCTGGAGCGCGGTGATCTGGGAGGCCGAGTAGACCATCACCAGGCCCAGCACGGTGATCAGCGCGCTGCCGCCGACGATCAGGTAGTAGGCCGTCAGCGGCCGGTCCCATGCCTTGCGCGCGCGCGTGCAGAGCCGCTGTACCGGGTTCTCCCGCGCGGGGCGGGGGACGGCGGGACGGCGGGCCGCCCGCTGTACGGGCGGCCGGCCGGTACGGCTACCGGGCATCGGCGCCTCCACTGAGCATCGGCCGTCCCACGCGTCCCTCCCAAATCCGCCCGGCAGGCGGGCCGGGGTCAGGCGCCGAGTTCGCGGACCGCCGCCGCGAACGCGTCACCGCGCTGGTTGTAGTTGGTGAACATGTCCATGGAGGCACAGGCCGGGGCCAGCAGCACCGTGTCGCCGGGCCGGGCCAGCCGCTTCGCCTCCGTCACCGCCTGGAGCATCGCCCCAGTGTCGGTCCGGTCGAGGTCGACCACGGGTACCTCCGGGGCGTGTCGCGCCAGGGCGTCGCGGATCAGGCCCCGATCGGCGCCGATCAGGACCACGGCGCGCAGCCGCTTCGCCGACTTGGCGACCATCTCGTCGAAGGTGGCGCCCTTCGCCAGACCGCCCGCGATCCATACGATCGGTTCATATGCCGCCAACGACGCTTCCGCGGCATGCGTGTTGGTCGCCTTGGAGTCGTCCACGTACGCCACGCCGTCGATGTCCGCCACGTGCGCGATGCGGTGGGCGTCCGGCCGGAAGGCCCGCAGACCGTCCCGTACGGCGCCGGCGGGCACCCCGAAGGCACGCGCGAGGGCCGCCGCCGCGAGGGCGTTGGCGATGTTGTGCGGGGCCGGCGGGTCGATGTCGGAGACCTCGGCCAGTTCCTGCGCGTTGCGCTGCCGGTTCTCCACGAAGGCGCGGTCGACCAGGATGCCGTCCACGACGCCGAGTTCGGACGGCCCCGGCGCGCCGAGGGTGAACCCGATGGCCCGGCAGCCCTCTTCGACGTCGGCCTCGCGCACCAGGTCCTCGGTGGCCTTGTCGGCGGCGTTGTAGACGCAGGCGACCCGGTTGCCCTCGTAGATGCGGCCCTTGTCGCGCGCGTACGCCTCCATGGAGCCGTGCCAGTCCAGGTGGTCCGGCGCGAGGTTGAGGACCGCGGCCGAGTGGGCGCGCAGGGAGGGCGCCCAGTGGAGCTGGTAGCTGGACAGTTCCACGGCGAGGACGTCGTACTCCTCCTCGCCGAGGACCGCGTCCAGCAGGGAGACGCCGATGTTGCCGACGGCGGCCGTGCGCAGACCCGCGGCCCGCAGGATCGCGGCGAGCATCTGGACGGTCGTGGTCTTGCCGTTGGTGCCCGTCACGGCCAGCCAGGGGGCCGCGTCCGGGCCGCGCAGCCGCCAGGCCAGCTCCACGTCGCCCCAGACCGGCACACCGGCCGCCCGGGCCGCGAGGAACAGCGGCTTGTCGGGCTGCCAGCCGGGCGCGGTGACGATCAGCTCGGTGCCCTCCGGCAGGGTCGACCCGTCGCCGAGGCGCACGGTGATGCCGAGCGCCTCCAGCTCGGCGGCCTGTTCCCGCGCGCGCGCGTCGTCGCCGTCGTTGACGACCGTGACGACCGCGCCGCGCGCGTGCAGCACCTTCGCCGCCGGGACGCCGGAGACACCGAGCCCGGCGACGGTGACGTGCTTGCCCTGGAAGTCGAAGAGCTCCGAGCTGGAGGTCACTTGTCCGCTGCCCATCCCGCGTAGAAGAGGCCCAGTCCGACGATCACGCAGATGCCCTGGATGATCCAGAAGCGGACCACCACCAGGACCTCGGACCAGCCCTTGAGTTCGAAGTGGTGCTGGAGCGGTGCCATCCGGAAGACGCGCTTGCCGGTGAGCCGGAAGGAGCCGACCTGGATGACGACCGACATGGTGATGAGGACGAACAGACCGCCCATGATGGCCACCAGCAGCTCCGTGCGGGAGAGGATGGCCAGACCCGTGAGGACACCGCCGAGCGCGAGCGAACCGGTGTCGCCCATGAAGATCTTCGCCGGCGAGGTGTTCCACCACAGGAAGCCCAGGCAGGCGCCCATCAGCGCGGAGGCGACCACGGCGAGGTCGAGCGGGTCGCGCACCTCGAAGCAGGCGCCCGGGTTGGTGAGGGTCTGCGCGTTGGCACAGGACTCCTGGAACTGCCAGACGCCGATGAAGGTGTAGGCGCCGAAGACGAGCACGGAGGCGCCGGTGGCGAGACCGTCCAGACCGTCGGTCAGGTTCACGCCGTTCGACATCGCGAGGATCATGAACAGCGCCCAGACCACGAACAGCACCGGGCCGATCGACCAGCCGAAGTCGGTGATGAACGACAGCTTCGTGGACGCCGGGGTGTTGCCGCGCGCGTCGGAGAACTGGAGCGACAGCACGGCGAAGGCGATGCCGACGATCAGCTGGCCGGCCATCTTCGCCTTGGCCCGCAGACCCAGGGACCGGCGCTTGACGATCTTGATGTAGTCGTCGAGGAAGCCGACCAGGCCCATGCCGAACATCAGGCCCAGGACCAACAGGCCCGAGTAGGTCGGCGGCTGGCCGGTGATCACCTTGGACAGGAAGTACGCGGCGATCGTCGCCAGGATGAAGGCGATACCGCCCATGGTCGGCGTACCGCGCTTGCTGGCGTGCTCGCGGGGGCCGTCGTCCCGGATGTACTGGCCGTAGCCCTTGCGGGCCAGCAGCTTGATCAGCAGCGGCGTGCCGATCAGCGTCAGGAAGAGGCCGATGACACCCGAGAACAGGATCTGCTTCATCATCGGGCATCAACCCCACGCCCGGCACCGGACTCGACGAGCGCCTGGGCGACGCTCTCCAGCCCCACCGAACGGGACGCCTTCACGAGCACGACGTCCCCCGGGCGCAACTCGCTGCGCAACAGGTCGATCGCCGCCTGTGCGTCGGACACGTGCACCGACTCCTCACCCCACGAACCCTCGTTATATGCGCCCAATTGCAGCCAGGAGGCCTCAACCCCCCCGACGGCGACGAGCTTGCTGACGTTGAGCCGGACGGCGAGCCGTCCGACGGCGTCGTGCTCGGCGAGCGCCTCGTCCCCCAGCTCGGCCATCTTGCCGAGCACCGCCCACGTGCGACGTCCCCTGCCCATGGCCGCGAGCGCCCGGAGGGCGGCCCGCATGGACTCGGGGTTGGCGTTGTAGGCGTCGTTGACGATGGTCACGCCGTCCGGGCGCTCGGTGACCTCCATGCGCCACCGGGAGAGGGAGCCCGCCTCGGAGAGCGCGAGGGCGATCTCTTCCGCGGACATGCCCAGCTCATGGGCGACGGCGGCCGCGGCGAGCGCGTTCGACACGTGGTGCTCACCGTACAGGCGCATCGTCACATCGCTTGCACCGGAGGGTGTGTGAAGCCTGAAGGCGGGCTGTCCGCTGTCCGTGAGTCGCACGTTCTCGGCGCGTACGTCCGCTTCGGCCGACTCTCCGAAAAGGACCACCTTCGCCTGGGTACGGGAGGCCATGGCCCGGACCAACGGGTCGTCGGCGTTGAGGAGGGCGGCGCCGCCCTCCGCCGCCGGAGGCAGCGCCTCGACCAGCTCGCCCTTCGCCTGGGCGATCTGCTCACGGCCGCCGAACTCGCCGATGTGGGCGGTGCCGACGTTCAGCACCAGGCCGATCCGCGGCGGGGTGAGGCCGGCGAGGTAGCGGATGTGGCCGATGCCACGGGCGCCCATCTCCAGCACGAGGAACTTCGTCTCCTCGGTGGCGGTCAGGGCGGTCAGCGGCAGCCCGATCTCGTTGTTGAGCGAGCCGGGCGTGAACACGGTCGGCGCCTTGCGCCGGAGCACCTGGGCGATGAGGTCCTTGGTGCTGGTCTTGCCGGCCGAGCCGGTCAGGGCGACCAGGGTCGCCCCGAGCCGGCGTACGACGTGCCGGGCGAGGGCGCCGAGGGCGGTCTGGACGTCGTCCACCACGACGGCGGGCACGCCGACCGGCCGGGAGGCCAGGACGGCCACCGCGCCGGCCGCGACGACCTGCGGCGCGTAGTCGTGGCCGTCCACGCGCTCGCCGACGAAGGCGGCGAACAGGCTGCCCGGCACCACCTCACGGGAGTCCCGGACGACCGGGCCCGTCACCTGCACGGACGGATCCGGTATGTCGTGCGTCTGCCCGCCGACGACTGCTGCGATCTCGGCGAGGGAGAGGGCGATCACAAGTTCATCCCTGGGTCTTCTGGATAGCTTCGCGAAGCACCTGGCGGTCGTCGAAGGGACGGATCACGCCGGCGATGTCCTGGCCCTGCTCGTGGCCCTTGCCCGCGACCAGCACCGTGTCGCCGGCCTGGGCACGGCCCACGGCGGCGGCGACGGCGGCGGCCCGGTCCTCGAAGAGGAGCACCTCGCCGCGCTGGTGCGCGGGCACGGAGGCCGCGCCCTGGAGCATGGTCGCGAGGATCGCGAGGGGGTCCTCGGAGCGGGGGTTGTCTGAGGTCAGTACGGCCGTGTCGGCGAGCCGGGCCGCCGCGGCGCCCATCGGGGCGCGTTTGGTCCGGTCGCGGTCGCCGCCGCAGCCGAGGACGACGTGCAGCCGGCCCTTGGTGACCTTGCGCAGCGCCTTGAGCACCGACTCGACCGCGTCGGTCTTGTGGGCGTAGTCGACGACCGCGAGGTAGGGCTGCCCGGCGTCGACGCGCTCCAGCCGGCCCGGGACGCCGGGGACGGCGGCGATGCCGTCGGCGGCGGCCTGCGGGTCGAGACCGGCGGCGGCGAGGGCGACGATGGCGGCGAGGGTGTTCGCCACGTTGAACGGGCCGGCGATCGGCGACCTGGCGTGGATGCGCTCGCCGTTCGGGCCGAGCACGGTGAACGTCGAGTCCATGGGGCCGACCTGGACGTCCTCGGCGCGCCAGTCGGCGTCGGGGTGGCCCTCGGCGGAGAAGGTGACGACCGGCACGGTCGCCTCCCCGGCAAGCCTGCGGCCGTACTCGTCGTCGGCGTTGACCACGCCGAGCCTGCTGCGCCGCGGTGTGAAGAGCTGCGCCTTGGCCCGGAAGTAGTCCTCCATGTCGGAGTGGAACTCCATGTGTTCCGGGCTGAGGTTGGTGAAGACGGCGATGTCGAAGACGCAGCCGTCGACCCGGCCGAGCACCAGCGCGTGGCTGGAGACCTCCATGGCGACCGCCTCGACGCCGCGTTCGCGCATGACGGCGAACAGGGCCTGGAGGTCGGTGGCTTCGGGCGTGGTGCGCTCGGACTTGATGCGCTCGTCGCCGATGCGCGTCTCGACGGTGCCGATGAGGCCGGTGCTGCGCGCGGTCCGCAGACCGCCCTCGACCAGGTAGGCGGTGGTGGTCTTGCCGGAGGTGCCGGTGATGCCGATCTGGAGCAGATCGCGGCCCGGGTGGCCGTAGATGCGGGCCGCCAGCTCGCCCATCCGCGCGCGCGGGTCGTCCACGACCAGGACGGGCAGGCCGGTCGCGGCGGCGCGCTCGGCGCCGTCGGGGTCGGTGAGCACGGCGACCGCGCCGAGGCCGGCGGCCTGGGTGGCGAAGTCGGCGCCGTGCAGCCGGGCGCCCGGCAGGGCGGCGTACAGGTCGCCGGGGCGGACGGCGCGCGAGTCGTGGGTGATCCCCGTGACCTCGGCGGCGGCGTCCGGAGCGGCGGCACCCAGCTGATCGGCGAGTTCCGCGAGGGGGGCGGCGGAGACCTGAACCGGTCGCGGCGGTCCCGGATACGTCACGGAAGCGCCCTTCTGGGTGGTTTGGGACTGATCAGCGTGTGGCACGGCGGTGAGCGTACCGGGCGTACCCGCTCCGGAGCGAAGTGAGGGGCTCGGCGCCCCGTGGTTCCCGGGATCGGGGGTGATCGTTGTCACGAGCTCGTTCCTGGTGTTTCCGTGCTGATCAGTGGGGTGCTGATCAGGGTTTGTACGCGACGGGCAGGTTGGCGGGCTTCGCCCCGGTCGGCGGGACCTGGAGGGTCTTGAGGGCGAACTCCATCACCTGCTTGTAGATGGGGCCGCAGATCTGGCCGCCGAAGTAGCTGCCGGAGGTGGCGTTCTGGATGGCGCAGTAGACGGTGATCCGCGGGTTGTCGGCGGGTGCGAAGCCGGCGAACGACGAGGTGTAGCCGCGGTAGCGGCCGGTGGCCGGATCCACGCGGTTGGCCGTGCCGGTCTTGCCCGCCACCCGGTACCCGGGGATGCGGGCCTTGATGCCGGTGCCCTGCTCGTCGTCGACCACGGACTCCAGCATCCGGGCGAGGCTCTTGGCGGTCTTCTCGCTGACCACCCGGGTCTGCTTGGGCTTGGGCCCCGGGGTGAACCGCCCGTCGGCGCCCTTGGTGCCGCGCACCAGGGTCGGTTCGACGCGGACGCCGCCGTTGGCGATGGTCGAGTACACGGAGGCGGCCTGCATCGCGTTGATGGAGAAGCCCTGGCCGAAAGGGATCGTGTACTGCTGCGAGGTGGACCACTTCTGCGGCTGCGCGAGGATACCGGGGGTCTCGCCGGGGAAGCTGAGCCCGGTGTAGCCGCCGATGCCGAACTTGCGCAGATAGGAGTGGAGTACCCGGTTGACCTCGGCCTGGCTCTTGCCCAGCTCGCCGGTGGCCAGGATGGTGCCGATGTTGCTGGACTTGGCGAGCACGCCGTTGAGCGTGAGGTACCAGGTGGCGTGGTCGATGTCGTCCTGGAAGAGCCGGTCGCCGCGGTGCAGCCGGTTGGGGACGACGACATGGGTGAGCGGGGTCGCCGCGTTCCGCTCCAGCACGGCCGCCATCGACATCACCTTCGCGGTGGAGCCGGGCTCGTAGGCGTCCTGGAGGGCCGCGTTGCCCATGGCGTCGCCGTCGGCCTTCGCCAGGTCGTTCGGGTCGAAGCCGGGCGAGTTGGCCATGGCCAGGATCTGGCCGGTGCGGGTGTCCTGGACGATGACGTAGCCGCGGTCCGCCCTGGACTTCCTCACCTGCTCGCTGATCGCGTTCTGGGCGGCCCACTGGATGTCCCGGTCGATGGTCAGCTCGACGTCGGCGCCGGGCACGGCGGGCGTCTCCGTCGACCCGGCCGTGGGCACCTCGCGCCCGCCGGACTGGGCGTACCGGATCTTGCCGTCCTTGCCGGAGAGCTGCTTGTCCAGCTGCTGCTCGACGCCGCCGCCGCCCTGGCCGTCGGCGTTGACCCAGCCCAGTATCCCGGCGGCCAGGTCGCCGTTGGGGTACACGCGCGTGCTGCTGGGATCGGCGAAGACGCCGGCCAGCACGTTGACGGTGGTGTGGTCGGTGCCGGCCTTCTTGGCGAGCGCGGTCCTGAGGTCCTTGATCTGCTTCCACACCTGCGGGGTCTGCCGGGTGGCGAGCCGGGTGTAGCGGGAGTCGCGGTTCTCGGGCCGCAGCTTCCTGACGAGCGCGGCCTGGTCCTGGCCGAGGATCGGGGCGAGCAGCGCGGCGGCCCGCTCCGGCCCGTCGGTGATCTTCAACTGCCTGGCGCCGAACATCGTCGGGTCGGCCGTGATGTCGTAGGCGTCCTCGCTGACGGCGAGGGCGACGCCGTTGCGGTCGGTGATCTCGCCGCGCTCGGCGGCCAGGGTGTGCACCACGTACCGGTTCTGCTCGGCCCGCGCCGCGTAGGCGCTCGCGTCGACGGCCTGGACCTGGAGCAGCCGTACGACGAAGACGAGCAGCACCAGGGTGAGGGCGAGGCCGACCAGGCGCAGCCGGGGCCGGGGGCTGCCGAGCCGGAGCGGGCGCGGGGGCATGGGCCGGGCGCCGCCGGGGCGCCGGACCGGCCGGGCACCGGG
>NZ_JOCB01000042.1 GCF_000718775.1 Streptomyces sp. NRRL S-31 | reverse complement strand
CTTCAGCGAGTTCGTACTCCTGTACTGCGTACTCCACGCCTCCCGCTTCGAAGTACCGGAAGGAACGGCGGCCTCCGGATGCTGGCTGGAGAAGTGGCGGACGATCGCCATCGAGTCCGGCAGCCGGGCACTGGACCACTTCCGCGACGGCGTCCAGGCCGCCCTCACCGTCCTCGGTACCGGGTTCCTCAGCCACCCGCAGAACCACAGGCTCCGGGACCGCCTGGACGTGCACGCCTTCCAGACGGCGCTGCTCCGGCTCGTCTACCGCATGATCTTCCTCTTCGTCGCCGAGGACCGGGGCGCCCTGCTCGACCCCGGGACGGACGAGCGGACCCGCGAGCGCTTCACGCGCTACTTCTCCACGGCCCGTCTGCGCCGCCACGCCCTGCGCCGCCTGGGCACCGCCCACGACGACCGCTACCGGGCCCTGGAACTGCTGATCGAGGCGCTGGGCTCCGAGGAAGGCCGCCCCGAGCTGGGCCTGAAGGGACTCGGCGGCCTCTTCAACGACACCCCCGCCGACGAGCCCCTGCGCGGCGCCCGCCTCGCCAACCGCCACCTGTTCGAAGCCGTCAAGCACCTCGCCCGGGTCCGCGACACCGGCTCCGCCCGCTGGCGGCCCGTCGACTACCTGCGCATGGGCGCCGAGGAACTCGGCTCGGTCTACGAGGCACTGCTGGAGCTGGTCCCGAAGCACAGCGTGGCCGACCGTACCTTCGAGCTGGTCGACCGCATCGGCAACGACCGCAAGAAGACCGGAAGTTACTACACCCCAGCCGCGCTCACCGAGGCCCTGCTCGACTCCACGCTCGACCCGGTGACAGACGACGCCGTCAAGCGCGGCGAACGGCGCGCGAACGCCGAGGGCCGCCCCGACCCCGCCGGCACCATCGTCGAGGAACTGCTCTCCCTCACCGTCTGCGACCCCGCCTGCGGGTCGGGCCACTTCCTCGTGGCGGCGGCCCGCCGCATCGCCAAGCGCGTCGCCGCCGTCCGCGAACGCAACCCCGAACCCACCGCCGAGGCCGTACGCCACGCCCTGCACGAGGTCGTCGCGCGCTGCGTGTACGGCGTGGACCTCAACCCCATGGCGGTGGAGCTGGCCAAGGTGTCGCTGTGGCTGGAGGCGATGGAGCCGGGCAGGCCCCTCAGCTTCCTCGACGCGCACGTCAAGCACGGCAACGGCCTGATCGGGGCGACCCCGGCCCTGATGCGGGACGGCATCCCGGACCGGGCGTTCAAGAAGGCCGAGGGCGACGACGAGGGGTGGGCCCGGCAGCTGCTCGGCCGCAACGCCCACGAACGCGAGGGCCAGGGCGGCCTGTTCGAGATCGAGACGGAGACGAAGGTGGCCAACGCCGCCTTCGCCGGTGGACTGCGCCGGATCACCGCGTCCCCGGACGGCAGCCTCGCCGAGGTCCGCCGCAAGGAGGCCGCTTACCGCGACTGGTCGGCGTCGGCCGAGTACCGGCGGGCCCTGCACCTGGCGGACGCCTGGTGCGCGGCCTTCGTCTGGGTCAAGCGCGCGGACGCGCCGCCGGCTGTCACGCACAAGGTGTTCCGCGGGTTCGAGGACCCCGAGGGCGACGCGGCCCCGCGCTCGACGCACGAGGAGATCGCGCGCCTGCGCGACCAGTACGCCTTCTTCCACTGGCACCTGGAGTTCCCCGAGATCTTCACGGTCCCGGAGGACGTGTCGGCGGACGCGGCGGGGGTCGACCCCGCGACGGGGTGGGCCGGGGGCTTCTCCTGCGTGGTGGGCAATCCGCCGTGGGACAAGGTCGACTTCGAGGACAAGAAGTACTTCAGCGTGGTCGCCCCCGAGATCGCGGAGATCTCCGGCACGGCCCGCCGTACCCGCATCACCGCGTGGGAGCGGGAGAACCCGGAGGCCGGCACGCGCTACCGGGACGCACGGCGCGCGGTCAAGGGCACGTTCCACTTCGCGGGGGACTCGGGGGTGTTCCCGCTGTGCGCGAAGGGGCTGACGGTCAAGGGAGTCAACTCCCTCCAGACGGACACCCTGTTCGCCGAGCGGATGGCCAACGTGACCGCGCCCGGGGGGCGGTTCGGTCTGATCCTGCCGACGGCGATCGCCACGGGTGCCGGATCGCAGTACCTCTTCGGTGACTTCACCCGGCGGGGTGCGCTGGCCTCGCTGTACGACTTCGAGAACCGCCGTCCGAAGTCGCCCGCGCTGCCCAGGGGCGGCAGGTGGTTCGAGAGCGTGCACCCCAGCTACAAGTTCTGCCTGCTCTCCCTCACCGGCCGGGCCGCGCGCGCGGACGCCAGCCGGGTCGGCTTCTTCCTGACCGACGTCACGGACCTGGAGGACCCGCACCGGGTGTTCGCCCTGGACCCGGAGGACCTGGCCCGGATCAACCCGAACACGGGCACCCTGCCCGTCTTCCGGACGCAGCGCGACGCGGACATCACCGCGGGCGTGTACCGGCGGCTGCCGGTGCTGTGGAACGAGGGCCGCCGGGACGGCAACCCGTGGGGCATGGCCTTCAAGCGCCTGTTCGACATGACCGACGACTCCGATCTCTTCCGGGGCCGCGAGCAGCTCGAGGCCGAGGGCTGGGAGCTGCGCGGCAACGTCTTCGAGCGGGACGGGGAGCGGATGCTGCCGCTGTACGAGGCGAAAATGGTGGACTTCTTCAACCACCGTGCCGCCGACGTGGTGAAGAGCCCGACCGCCGTCGCCCGCCAGAACCAGCCGCGGTACCTGACCACCGAGGAGCGGCAGGACCCCGCGCGGCTGGCCCTGCCGCTGAACTGGATCCAGCGGGACGGGACGGTCGCCACGCGGCGCAACGACAAGGACGTCCAGGTCAAGGGGGTCGAGCTGCGCCTCGCCGAGGAGAGGTGGGACCACGACTGGCTCTGCGGCTGGTGCGACGTCACCGCCTCGACCAACGAGCGCACCGCGATCCCGGCCTTCCTCCCGCGTACGGCCGTCGGGCACAAGTTCCCGCTGATGATGCCCCGGGTGGCGCCCGCACTGGTGGCGGCGCTGATCGCCGCCCAGTCCTCACTGGTGTTCGACTTCGTCAGCCGCCAGAAGATCGGCGGCACCAGCATGGGGCTCTTCATCTGGAAGCAGCTCCCCGTGCCGACGCCCGACGCCCTCGCACGCCATGTGCTCTTCCTCCTCCCCCGGGTGCTGGAACTCGTCCACACCGCCCACGACATGGCACCGCTCGCCCGCGACCTGGGCGACGGGGGCGCGCCGTTCCGGTGGGACGAGGAGCGCCGCGCGGGGCTGCGCGCCGAACTGGACGCGTACTTCTTCCACCTCTACGGGGTCTCGCGCGAGGACACCGAGTACGTCCTGGAGTCGTTCCGGACGGAGTCGGGCGGCCTGCGGAACAACGAGATCGCCGCGTTCGGCGAGTACCGCACCAAGCGGCTGGTCCTCGCCGCGTACGACCGCATGGCCGAAGCCGGCCTGACCTTGGAGACACCGCTCGCCGAAGGTGAGGACGGGGTCGGCGGCTACCGCTCCGCCCTCACCCCGCCCCCCGGCCACGGCCCCCGCCACGGCACGCACGCCCCCGGCCCCGCCTCGTCCGCCCCTGCGACGCCCTGACCGGTCAGCACGTCCTGCGGTGCATCGCGGGGCGACTGCCGGCGCGGCCCGGCCCCGCCCGGAGGGCATCGTGCGCTCACGGACGCGCGGACCCCGTGGCCCTCGACCCGCCGGCCTGCCGTACCGTCGTCGGCCTCTTCCCCCGTCCGGCCCGTGCCGTGCACGGGAGGACCCCGTCTGCGTCCCGCATGCACCGCCGTCCTGGGCACGGGTCGGCACGACGGCCGAGGAGACGAGCCGGCCGCCTGCGAGCCGGCCAGGCGCCGGAGCCCCCTCGCGGTGGACCCCGGCACCGCGGCGCTCCCCCCTCCCGGCGGCCTGCCCGGTGCCGGGCCGCTCAGCCGCGCAGCGTCGTGACCGGGCTGTTGTACGCCTCCGCCGTCAGCACCGGGTGCCGTGTCGAACAGGCCCCCTTCGGCCAGGACAGCCGGACGGTCCGGGACTCGCCGGGCAGCAGCCACAGATAGTTGTCGCTGTACAGCGTCGGCAGCACCCGTCGGCCGTGCGCGTCCTCCAGCAGCGACAGCCGGACCATGGCGGCCACCACCGACCCCTGGTTGCGGATCACCGCCGTCAGCTCCTGACGGTCGCCGGAACGCGACCACCGGGTGATCGCACCCGTGAGCTTCACCTGCTTCGCCTTGTTCAGCCCGCGCAGCGCGGCGGCCTCGCGGTAGCGCCAGTAGGTGTTCCGCGACAGCTCCCCGCCGTGCGAGTCCTCCAGTGTCAGCCGCAGCAGGTGCAGGTCCGGCAGGCCGTCCGTCCACGCGGCGGTGAACGCCTCGGCAGTGGCCGCCCGTTCCACGTCCACCCGGGCCGTCCTGCTCCCACCGAGCTGCCGGCCGGACAGGTCGTACAACCGGGCGGTGACGGTGGCGCCCCGCAGGTCCGCCGACGTGTGGTTCACCGCGATGACCCGCCACTTCACCGGATCGGCCTGCACGTGCAGCGGCTCGCAGGCCGAACGCGCGCCATAGTAGGTGCCGTTGACGTCGAAGTCGTAGTCGTACGTCTGCCAGACCGTGCTGTGCCAGGCCGGGTGGGACATCCACAGCATCAGACCGGAGGCGTTGTCCCACAGGTTGGCGTTCCACGCCTCGAACATGGCCCGCGTGTTCTCGTAGTTGACGAACTGCGCCTTGCGTGCGAAGTCGTCCAGGTCGCCGCACTCGCCCAGGCGGGCCTCCACGGCGGCCTTGTAGTTCTGCGGCGCCTGGTTCCCGCGCTCGCTCCAGTCGTGGTAGTACCACGCACCCCGGATCGGCCACTCCGGCTCGTCGCCCGTCATGCTGCGGGTGCTCGCCGCGGTGGAGACGACGGGCATGCCGATCTCGGTGTGGAAGCCGAAGTCACGGCTGCCGTACGTCATCGGGTCGAAGTACTTCTCCGGCTCCACCCAGCCGTAGGGGCCGCCGCCCGTGATGATGCCGCCCGCCGAGTTGTTCTGGTAGAGCACGCCGGGCGCCTGCTGCTCCACCGCCTCGCGCATCCCCTTGTCGATGGCGGCCGGGGGATTGCCCTCGTTCGCTCCGCACCAGACCACCACGGACGGGTGGATGCGGTACCGCAGTACCGTGTCCCGGGCGATCGCGTTGAAGGCGTCGTGGTCCGGCGGGTCCATGCCCCACGCGTTGGGGAAGTCGTTCCACACCAGGATGCCGTGCCGGTCGCAGGCGGCGAAGAATTCCTCCCGGTCGCTGCTGCCGACCCAGTTCCGGATCATGGTGAAGTTCATGTCCCGGTGCATCCGCACCGCCGCGTCCATGCGCTCCGCCGGCATCCGGCGCAGCAGTTCGTCCCAGCCCCAGTTGCCGCCGCGCGCCAGCACGCGCACGCCGTTGACGCTGATCTTCAGCGGGTCCGGCATGTTGGAAACCGACTTCACGTCGGTCCAGTGGTCGCCGTCGTCGGACACCTGGATGGTGTACGTCTTCGGGTACGCGGTCTCCCAGACGACGGCGACGCGGTCGAACGTCCGCGAGGAGCCGAGGTCCACCTGGATCCACTGGTGGTCCTCGTAGGCGGACGACCAGCGGGTGTCCGGGTTACCGTCGGTGGCGTTCGACGCCGGGTGGTCGGACTCCTCCGTGGAGGCGGTGGCCTGCCGGTGCAGCGCGAGGTCGATGCCGGGGTCACTGCGGTCGACGACGGAGAACGACCACAGCGAATTGCCCCAACTGGTGTGGCGCAGACCGCAACCGAGCCGGACGAAGCGCGCGGTCCGCCGGTCGATGTCCTCGATCCGGAGGCTGGCGTTGCCGTTGTTGAACGGCAACGGCACCGCTCCGTTGTCCACCGACTTCACGTCGGTCCAGTCCGAGCCGTTCGAGGAGACCTGGACCACGAAGGTCTTCGCGTACGCCTGCTCCCAGGTGAGGTCGACCCGGTCGAAGGACTGGACGGCGCCGAGGTCGACGCTGATCCACTGGTCGTCCTCGTAGGCGGACGACCAGCGGGTGCCGGCGTCACCGTCGGTGGCGTTGGCCGCGCCGTTGCCGTCCTGATCGGTGCTCGACGCCTCGGCGCGGGCGTGCAGCGCGAGGTCGGTGCCCGGCCGGGTGCTGTCCCCGACGGACAGGGCCCACAGGGAGCTGCCCCAGGAGGTCGCCCGCGTCAGGCAGCGGATGCGGACGAACCGGGCCTGCTGCCGGTCGAAGCTCACGGTCTGCGTGCAGGCGTCGCCGGACGCGCCGAACGCGAGCGGAACGTCGTACTCGTAGCCGAACTGACGGATGCCGAACCGGGTGGTGCGCCGGTCGCTCTCCTGGCCGCCCGCCGAGGCGGTGAGGGTCAGGTCGTACAGGTGGGCCTCGCCCAGGCCGTTCGGCCACCACAGTCGGGCGTCGCGCAGCCTCAACTGGCCGAAGGCGTCCGGTGCGAAGACGACGTCCAGGCTCTCGCCCGCCTTCACGGTGACGGTCCTCGACACCCGCACCCCGTCGAAGGCGGCCGTGACCGTCGCCTCGTGGTCGGCGGTGTCCGCGTTGCGCACCGGCACCACGATGGTCAACTCGGCCACCGACACGTCCGGGAGCGCGGGCAGCACTGTGGTCACGCGGGGGTCCCCGATGACGACGTGACCGGTCGACCTCAGCCGCACGTGGTTCCAGATGCCCGCGGCGCGGTCGCGTACGGCCGGCATCCAGTCCCAGCCCGACGACGCCAGGTACGTCGGGGAGTTGCGGTTCATCCTGTCCGCGCCGGCGTCCACCCAGGACTCGCCCGACGGACCCTTGTCACCGGGGCTGCCGGGGACCGGCATCGGAGTGATCTGCACCGCGAGGGCGTTCTCGCCGCTGCCGGTGAGCTGCCGGGTGACGTCGAAGGCGGCACGGGCGAACGCGTACGTCAGATCACCGACCCGCTTGCCGTTGAGCCACACATCGGCCTTGTGGTTGACGCCGTCGAACTCCAGCCAGACGTGCCGGCCGGCGCCGGTGCGCAGACCTCGCGGCAGCGCGAAGTCCCGCTTGTACCACCAGGAGTGGCGCGACAGCGCCTCCGGTATGTGCAGATTGTTCAGACCCGCCACCGGATCGGGCAGCTTGCCCTGCTCCACGAGCGAGGCCAGCACCGTGCCGGGAACGGTCGCGGGCAGCCAGCCGCTGGTGTCCACGGACGCCGTCGACAGTCCGGCGCCGTCCGCGCCGGCCCAGTCGTCCATGGTCAGCCGCCAGCCCGACTCCACGGGCACGGTCCCGTCGTCGGCGACCGTGAGCGCCGGTGCCTCGTCGTGCCGGGTGCCCCAGTCGGTCCAACCGGTGGCCCCGGGACGGTGGCCCGCAGCGGTGCCGTACACCTCGAAGCCGTTGAGGCCGAGGGGCAGGGCGCTGGAGCGCTTGCGCGAGGTCATGCGCACCCAGCGCGCGGACTCCGGGCGGGGGAGCTGGATGTCCACGACGCCACCGGTTCCGGCCGTGGTGCTGTACACCGTGGTCCAGGACGCGCCGTCCACGGACGTCTCGACCACGAAGACCAGCGAGAAGCTCGACTGGATCTCGTCACCGGTGGTGCCGCTGTGCACGTTGCCGGTGGTGGGCGGCGTGTACACCGGGTCGGAGGCGTCGGCCTCGAAGGTGAGGCGGACCCGCGTGACGTCACAGGGCGCCTGGAGGTCCACGGATATCCACTGCGGATCGCCGTCCTCGGCACGCCAGCCGCTGCCCCGGACGCCGGGGGAGGAGAGACGGTCGACCACGAAGGAGCCGGGGGTGGCGGCGTAGGCCGTCGAAGAGACCGCGACAGGCCGGTGGAGCGCCAGCTCACCGGGGGTGGCGGCGGAGCCCGCCGGCGTGCCGTCGGGCGCTGCGACGGCGGTCGCCGCGGGAAGCGCGGAGCCGAGGCCGAATCCGGCCAGCAGGGTGGTACCCGTGGTGACGATGGCCCGTCGCGACGGATGGCGCGACGGACCCGACTGATCTGTCATGAGCTTGACGTCCCATCAAAAAGCAGTGCGGTCCGGACCTCGTCGGGCCTGCCGCGGTATGCATGACAACGTTGCCAAAGGCTCGATCGCGTAGTGGCTCATGTCAACCCCTGGTAAGAGAATCGGTTTCCGGTCGTTTCCGTCGCCCTTTCGCGTGTCCTCGTGGATCGTGGCGGTAGCGAACACGTAAAGCGCGCGGTCGACGACCCGTGGGCATGTCGGACGGAACGGGTCCCGCCGCGCGGGTGCCGTGCGGGCGCGGGCCGCGGAACGGGCTCCTGCGTCCGATGTTCCCGCCGGGCCCCGTGCGTGGCGTGCGGCCCGGCGGCCGGCGGTGGCGAGGCAGAGCCGACGCTCGCCGTGCGTTCCTCCGCGGGGAAATTGCACCTGCGACCGGTGGCGGACCGGTCCGGGAGAACACGAGAAGTCCGGCGTGGGCATACTTCCCTACCCTCCGGCCGGTGTCCGCCGCGCGGGGTCGTCCGGCCGGCGAGGTGCCGGGCGAGCCGTCGTACTGGCTAGGGCCGTGCCGGGTCTCGGTGGCGGTTCGGGTTCACCACCGTGGTCAGGCCGTTGAGCAGGAGGCGGGTGCCGCCGCGCAGGTGGGCGGCGTCGTCGGCGCCGTCTCCCGTGGGCACCAGCCAGGTGTACTGCTCGGTCCAGGTCAGACGGGAACCGGCGGGCTCGTCGGCCAGTTCGACGGTGACGAGGGAGATCCAGCGGCGGGTGCCGTCCACCTCGGCCTCGTAGACGTACACGATCCGGGAGTCCGGGACGATGTCCAGGAACCGGGAGCGGTAGGCGAGGCGCTCCTCGGTGTCGCCGGAGACGAAGACGTTGCGGGCGCGCTCGCCGCCGCCGGTCCGGAAGTCCAGCGCGTGCTCGGCGGTGGCGGACGCGCCGGGGAGCCGGAACCAGCGGCCGCGCAGGGACGGGTCGGCGAACCCGCGGAAGACCTCGGCCCGGGGCACCGTGAAGTCGAGGTCGACCGAGAAGGAGCCGTGCCGCGCGGGGAGCGGCGGACCGGCGGGGCCCTCCGTCCCGGTCCGTGAGAGGTGACCAGCGTCCATGCCGCGCAACCTAACACGGCACCGACTCGCCTGACGGACACGGAGGTTCAGCGGGTGCGGCCCGCCGCGCGACCGGTCAGCAGGTCCCGTAGTTCGCGGGCGTTGCGGCGGCTCACGGCCAGCGTCGTGTCACCGATCCGCACGGTCAGGTTGCCGCCCTCCACGCGGAGTTCCTCGATCCGGCCGAGGGCGACGAGCCGGCTGCGGTGGATGCGTACGAAGCCGTGCGCGCGCCACTGCTCCTCCAGCGCGGACAGCGGTGTCCGCACCAGATGGCTGCCCCGGCCGGTGTGCAGCCGCGCGTAGTCGCCCTGTGCCTCGACATGGGTGATGTCGGCCAGCGGCACGAACCGGGTCACCCCGCCCAGCTCGACGGGGACCTGGTCGCCGACGGCGGACAGCGCGGGCGCGGGCTCCCGGGGCGCGGCCGGGCGGGGCCCCTGCCCGGCCCGGACCAGCTCGGCGACCCGCCGTACGGCCTCGGCGAACCGCTCCTTGCGGAGCGGCTTGAGCAGGTAGTCCACCGCCTTGAGGTCGAAGGCGCGCACGGCGAAGTCCTCGTACGCGGTGACGAAGACGATCAGCGGTGGGGCCGGGAACCCGCCGAGCAGCCGGGCCAGTTCGAGCCCGCTGAGGCCCGGCATGTCGATGTCCAGGAAGACGACGTCGAACCCCTCCGTGCCGTCCGGGTCCCGCGCGTCGGCCCGGCGCAGCCGGTGCAGCGCCTCGGTGGCCTCCAGCGCGGGCACGGCCGTGCCGACCCGCGGGTCCTCCCCCAGCAGGTACAGCAGCTCGTCCAGCGCGGGCTGCTCGTCGTCCACGGCCAGGACGCGCAAGGGCACGTCGGTCACCCCCATGTCCGGCGGCTCCTTCCGTGCTAGGACCTGTCGTCGAACGCCCGCCTGCCTCGCGGCGGACGGCGGGAGTTTGCCGACATGACCTAGCCGCTCCCCCATGGTGGTCCCGGCGGACGCCGCCGTCGAGATCGCGGGCCGTGGTGTGTCCCGCCCGTGACCCGCTCGTGTCGTGCGCGGTGCCCGGCTACTTGAGGCCGCTGAGCATGACGCCGCGGACGTAGTGCTTCTGCATCAGCAGGAAGAGGACCAGCACGGGCAGCACGCTCAGGACGAGACCGGCCATGACCACGGGCGTCGTGCGGGCCGGGTCGACGTGGTCCTGGAGGAGCTGGATGCCGACCGGCAGGGTCATCACGTCCGGGTCGGCGGTCGAGACGAGCAGCGCCCAGATGTACTCGTTCCAGGCGTCGACGAAGGTCAGCAGCCCGAGGGTGAGCAGCACCGGCTTGGTCTGCGGCAGCACGATCCGCCACCACACGGCGAACTCGCCGGCCCCGTCGATGCGCGCGGCCTCCAGCACCTCGTCCGGGAGGGAGACCAGGAACTGGCGGGTCAGGAAGATCCCGAAGCCGCTGACGAGGAACGGCAGGGCGAGCGCCACGACGCTGGCGGTCAGGCCCGCGCCGCCGCGCCCGGTCAGGTCGTTGCCGCCGGCCAGCGGCCAGTGCACCAGGATCAGGAAGTGCGGGATCAGGAAGAGGAACGGCGGGAACATCATCGTCGACAGCACCAGGCGGAAGACGAGGTCGCGGCCGGGGAAGCGGAGTTTGGCGAGGGCGTAGCCGGCCAGTGACGAGGTGAGCAGCACGGAGCCGGTGATCAGGGTGGTGGCGACGACGCTGTTGCGGAAGAGCACCGGCAGGTCGAGCTGGTGGATCGCCGCCCGGTAGTTGGCCGGGTCGAACGCCTCGGGCAGGAACCGGTACGGCAGCGTGCCGAACTCGCCGGGGCCCTTGAAGGACGTCATCACCATGTCGAGGAACGGCACCACCGTGAGCACGGCGCCGACCGCCACCACCAGGTACGACGGCCAGGGCGGACGGCCGCGGCGCCTCACGCGTCCTCCCCCTTGCGCCGGAAGACCCACAGCTGTGCCAGGGTGACCAGGAGGACGTCCGTGAACAGCACGAAGGCGGCGGCGCTCGCCGTCCCCCAGTCGCCGTGGCCGAAGGCCCGCCGGTACATCTCCAGTCCGGCCACGTTCGTCGCGTCGCCGGGCCCGCCCCGGGTCATCACGGTGATCAGCGCGAACGACTGGAGGCCGGTGAGGAACTGGGTGACGCACACGAACAGCAGGGCCGGCCGCAGCAGCGGGAGGGTGATCCGGAGGAAGACGGTGCCGGGCCCGGCGCCGTCCAGCTCGGCGGCCTCGTAGTACGACTCGGGGAGGGCCTTCAGCCCGGCGGTCAGGACGAGGATCGCCGAGCCGAGCGAGGCCCACGCCTGGACCACCACGACCGAGGGCAGCGCGGTGTCCGGGTCCTGGAGGAACGCCACCGAGCCGAGTCCGAGGGCGTTGAGGACGCCGTTGACCAGTCCGCCCGGCTCGTACATGTACTTCCATACGTTGCCGACGGCGACGACGGTGGTGACGATCGGCAGGAAGTACAGGGTGCGCCACAGCCCCGGGAAGCGCAGCCGCTCGACGCAGGTGGCGACGAGCAGGGCGCCGGCGAGCGCGAGGACCACGGTGCCCACGGCGAACAGCAGGGTGTTGGTGAGCACCGGCACCAGGAACGTCGATCCGGTGGCGAAGAGCGCGGTGAAGTTGTCCAGGCCGACCGGCTGGATGTCACCGAGGTCGAAGCCGGTCCAGCGGGACGTCGACAGCAGCAGCGCGAAGCCGAGCGGCAGCAGGAGGAAGACGGCGAAGAACAGCAGCGCCGGGGCGAGGAAGAGGTAGGCGACGACCGTCTGCCGGTGCCGGGCGCGGCTTCGGGCCCGGGCGGCGGGCGCGGTGGGCCGCGGGCCGTCCGTCCGCTCGGCCGTCTCCGGCGCCAGGGTGCTCACCATGACCGCGCCACCTCCTGGTCGACCTGCCGGCGGGTGGTGCGCAGCGCCTCGTCGACCGACTGCTGGCCGGTCCACAGCGCCTCGATGTTCTTGCGCAGCAGCTCCTTGGCCCGCTGTGCGCCCGGGACGTTCGGTTCCGGCACCGCGTACGCCAGCGCGTCCAGGAACGGGCGCAGGTTCGGGTCGCTGCCCGCGCCGAGGAGGGCGCGCATGTCGTCGGCGCGGGCGGTCAGGGAGCCGGCCGACACCTGGAGGGTGCTCATCCGGGTCGCCGTCCGGCCCTTCGGGCCCGTCTTGCGGGTGTTGAGCCAGCGCAGGAAGTCCCAGGCCGCGCCCGGGTGCCGGCTGGCCGTGTTGACGCCCAGCATGAAGCCGGTGGAGAGGGTGGCGCGGCGGTCGCCCGCCCGGGGGACGGGCACGGGGGCCACGCGGACGTCGCGGTAGTCGCGGCCCATCAGGGGCTTGAGGCTGCCGGTCCACCAGCCCGCGCCGATCACCATGGCGACCCGCCCGGAGGGGAACGCCTGGTAGACGTTGACGCCGGGGTCGCTCGCGCCGCCCGCGACCAGGCGGTGTTCCAGCGCGAACACGGCCCGTCCGGCCGCCGAGTCGATGGCGGTGCCGGTGCCGGTTCCCGTGCCGTCCACGGTGACGAACCGTCCGCCGGCGGCGTTGAGCAGGGCGAGTGTCTGGCCGACGGTGGTGGAGTCGTCGTAGGCGGACAGGCCGAACCCCTGGACCAGCGTGTTGCCGTACCGGTCCCGCCGGGTGGTGCGCCGTGCCGCCTCCTCCAGCTCCGGCCAGGTGTGCGGCGGTCCGTCGACGCCGGCCGCGCGCAGCAGCCGCTCGTTGTAGTAGAGGGCGTACGTCTGGGCCTCGGTGGGATAGCCGTAGACGGTGCCGCCCACCGAGGCGGCGGCGACCGCGGCCGGGCCGTAGCCGCGCCGGATGTCCTCGGCGTGTCCGGGCGGCGCGGGCCGCAGGACGCCGGCCCGGACGAGCTGGCCGCTCCACAGGCAGTACGGGTGGAGGATGTCGGCGCCCCGGCCCGCGGCCTGCCGGACCATGTACGTGGTCAGCAGGTCCGCGAAGTCGACGGCCTCCGTGCGCACCTTGACCCGGTCGTGCGTGGCGTTCCACTCGTCGACCGGTGCCTGGAGGGCCTCGCGGAGCGTGCCGCTGGCGTAGTGGGAGAGCAGGGTGAGGACGATCGGGTCCCCGGGGCGTCCGGTGCCCCGGTGGGGCGCGGCGCAGCCGGCGGTGAGCAGTGCGGAGGACAGCGCGAGCACGAGGCGGCGGCTCGGGCGGCCGTACGGTGCGCCGGTCCGGTCGCGGTGGGCCGGGGTCACCGGGCGGTCTCCCGGCGCAGGACGCGGAAGACCCGGGTGGTGCGGAACCCGGCCGCGCGGTACAGGTGGCCGGCCGGGGACCGCTCGCCGGTCCACAGGAACCACGCGCAGTGCGCGCCGCGGGCCCGCATCCGCTCCAGGACCAGGTGGAGCAGCACCTTGCCGAGCCCGGTGCCGCGCGCCTCCTCCAGCACGCCGAACGGGCCGAACCGCTCGACGGCCGCCTCGTACGCGCCGTGCATCGCCCAGCCGGCCAGCCGGCCGGAGGGGTCGCGGGCGGTGACGATCCGGTCGAGGGGGGTGCCGGCGGCCAGGCACTCCCGGATCGCGCGCGCCCAGTCCGGGTGGAAGTGGCAGCCGGCGAGCGCGACCAGCTCCACCAGGTCGTCGTCGGACGGGGTGGTGAAGCGGTGGCCCCGGGCCGTGAGCGTGTCCCGGAGGTGCGCGACCTCGTCCGGGACGCGGTAGCCGACGAGGCCGCGGTCCATCGCGGCGGCCTCGTACAGGGTGCGGAAGCCCAGGGAGGCCAGGAGCGCGGCGGCCTGCGGGTACGCCTCGGCGTCCAGGCCCGGCAGGACGTAGTGGGGGGTGTACGAGGCGAAGTCCACCCGGGTGCGGCCGTGGCCGTGCAGCCAGTCGAGGGCGTCGGTGAGCAGCCGGCGGCCGAGGCCGCGCCCGCGGGCGCCGGGGTCGACGAAGAAGAACGGGATCCAGCCCTGTTCCGGCTCCAGGTCGGTGCCGGCCATCGGGGTCAGCCGGCGCACCGCGTAGGCGGCGCCGACGACCCGGTCGCCGTCGACGGCGACCCTCAGTCCGTCGGGATCGAAGTTGGCGTCGAGCAGCACCAGCGAGCGGAAGCGGTCGGGGGTGAGGCAGTCGGCCGGCGCGGCGCGGCGCCACGCCTCCACCACTTGTGGTCCGTCGCCCGTGCGGAAGCCACGGATACCGGTCCGGGAGGTCGTCGTGAGGTCGGTCATCGGCGGGTGCGTCCTTCCTTGGCGCGGGTTCGCCGGGCGCGGCGGCGGGGCCGGCGGTCTCAGGCGTAGAGCGGTGCCTCGTGGCCGGCCCGGCGGCCGGGCGGCTAGGTCCTGTCGTCAAACTCCCGCCTGCCTCGGGCGGACGGCGGGAGTTTGACGACAGGACCTAGGGCGGCGCGCACGGCGGCAGCGGGTCCTCGCCCGCGTCGACGGCGTGCCGCAGCCGGTCGGGCCCCCGCCGCGCGCCGGCCGCCGGCGACGCGGGCGCGGCCGGGCCGAGGTCGGGCAGGACGCCGGTGTGGTTGGTCACCGGTCCGGGCCGGCCGGGCCCGGCGAGCCCGGGTGCCGCGTGCGGGCGCGCGATCCCGGGCGTCACCGCGCCCCGGGCGTGCTGGCTCATCCTCTGCCCCCGTCTGCCGGTGACCTCTCGGAACGGTGGCTGGAAATCTACTGGCATGTCCGGGAATGTCGAGCCGGACGCGCCCGTGGCTCAGTCCGGCAGCACCAGCCGGGCCGTCTCCCCCGGGCCGACGGGCACCGCCCGGTCCCGCAGCCGGATGTCGATGGGCGAGCCGTCGGAGTCCGGTACGGCGATCTCCAGCAGGGCGCTGCGCAGCCGCAGCCGGACGCCCCAGTGGCCGTGGTAGCGGATGTCGAAGCCGTAGGAGGACAGCTCGGGCAGCGGGACCGGGTCCAGGCGCAGGGCGCCGTCGCGGGTCTCCAGGCCGGTCAGTCCGCGCTGGACGAGGTCGAGGGTGCCGGCCATCGCGCCGAGGTGGATGCCCTCGCCGGTGGTGCCGCCCTGGAGGTCGGCGATGTCGCCGCGCAGGGCCTCCTGGACGAAGCTCCAGGCGGCGGCGCGGCGGGCGCGGGTCAGGACCCAGCCGTGCACCAGGCCGCTCAGGGTGGAGCCGTGGCTGGTGCGGTGCAGGTAGTGGTCGACGGTCGCGGACCAGACGTGCTCGTCCAGCGGGTGGCCCAGCCGCTGGAACAGGGAGCGCAGTTCGAGGGGGGCGAAGAGGTAGCCGAGCATCAGGACGTCGGCCTGCTTGGACGCCTTGTAGCGGTTGACGGTGTCGCCCTCCGCCTCCAGGATGCGGTCCAGGCGCCGGATGTCGTCGTAGCGCCTGCGGTAGCCGTCCCAGTCCAGTTCGGCGAGGTCGCCGTAGCCGTCGAACTGGCTGATCACCCCGTCGTGGAAGGGGATGTGCAGCCCGCGGGAGACCTCCTCCCAGCGGGCGGGCTCGTCCTCGGCGAGGCCGGTGCGCTCGGCGAGTTCGCGGCGGCGCGGCTCGGGCAGGCCGGCCAGCAGCTCCAGGGCGCGGGTGAGCGTCCAGGCGGCGGTGACGTTGGTGTAGGCGTTGTCGTCCAGGCCGGGCCGGGCCGCGTCGGGGTAGGCGTCGTGGTACTCGTCCGGGCCCATCACGCCCCGGATCCGGTACCGGCCGAGGTGGTCGTCCCAGGTGGCCGAGTCGGCCCAGTAGCGGGCGATCTCCAGGAGCATCTCGGCGCCCTCGCCGTGCCGGAACTCGGTGTCGCCGGTCGCCTCGCAGTACTGCCAGACGTTGTACGCGACGGCCGAGCCGACGTGGTGCTGGAGCCGGGAGTGGTCCGGCAGCCAGTGGCCGGAGCGCGGGTTGAGGTGCAGTTGCTGGGTCTCCTCGCGGCCGTCGCTGCCGCTCTGCCAGGGGTAGAGGGCGCCGCGTCGGCCGAGTTCGCGGGCCGCGTGGCAGGCGGCGTCCAGCCGGCGGTGGCGGTAGCGGAGCAGGGCCCGGGAGACCTCGGGGAGGTGCAGGTTGAGGTAGGGCAGGACGAAGAGTTCGTCCCAGAAGACGTGTCCGCGGTACGCCTCGCCGTGCAGTCCGCGGGCGGGGACGCCGACGTCCAGGTCGGCGGTGTGCGGCGAGAGGGTCTGGAGGACGTGGAAGAGGTGCAGCCGGAGGATGCTGCCCGCCTCGCCGGGCACGTCGAGCGCGGTGCGCCGCCACAGCTGCTGCCAGGCGGCGCGGTGCGCGTCCACCAGTTCGTCGAAGGCGGGCGCGGCGGCGACCCGGTCGACGGCCGCGCGCAGCGGGTCGCTGATGGCCGGGTCGCGGGAGGTGTGCAGGGCGACGGTCTTGTCCACGGTGACGGTCCGGCCGGGCGGCAGCCGCAGTCGCAGCCGCTGGACGGCGCGGTGCACCTCGTTGGCGTGTCGCACCGGTACCTCCGCGGTCAGCCGGCCGGCCAGTCCGAAGCGGATGTCGGAGGTGCGGGTACGGCAGCGCAGCCAGACCGTGCCGGGCGCGGAGGTGCCGACGTGGACGTGGGTGAGGTGCCGGCCGTCCAGTTCCCGGTAGCGGGCCACGCCGGAGTTGGTGACGCCGCCGTCGAGGGCGGCTTCCACGTCCAGCTCGACCGGTGCTCCGGCGGCGGTGAACTCGGTGCGCAGCGCGGCGAGGTGGGGGTCGTCGAGGTGGACCAGGCGCAGTTGCCGGACGAGGAGGGTGCCGTCGCCGAGCGCGTAGCGGGTACGGCGTTCCAGCAGACCGGGGTCGAGGTGGAGGATCTGGTGGTGCTCGGTGACGGTGGCGGTGTCCGGGGTGAGCCAGTCGCCGTCGGCGGGCCGGAAGCGCAGGGGCAGCCAGTTGGGCAGGTTGACGATGTCCTCGTTCTCGACCCGGCGCCCGGCGACCTCGGAGGCGAGCCGGTTGTAGCAGCCGGCCGCGTAGGTGCCGGGGTAGTGCACGTCGTCCGCGGTGCACTCGGGCAGCGCCCCGCGGGTGGCGAAGTAGCCGTTGCCGAGGGTGCACAGGGACTCCCGCAGGCGTTCCTCGGCGGGCCGGTAGCCGTCGTACTCCCAGGTGGGCCCGGTCACCGTCACCCCTCGGACAGCAGGCCGGCGAGGATCCGGTCGGGGGTGAGGGGGAGTTCGCGGAAGCGGATGCCGGTGGCGTGGTGGACGGCGTTGCCGAGGGCCGCGGCGGTGCCGACGATGCCGATCTCGCCGATGCCCTTGCTGCCCATGGGGTTGAGGTGGGGGTCGTCCTCGTCGATCCAGTCGGCCTCGATGTCGGGTACGTCGGCCTGCACGGGCACGTGGTAGGAGGCGAGGTCGGCCTCGGTGAAGTCGCCGAATGCCGGCTCCAGGGTGCTGTGTTCGGTGAGGGCCATGCCGAGGCCCATGACCATGGCGCCGGTGAACTGGGAGCGTGCGGTACGGGCGTTGAGGATGCGGCCGGCGGCGTACACGCCGAGGAGCCGGCGGACGCGGATCTCGCCGGTGACGGTGTCGACGGCGACCTCGGCGAAGTGGGCGCCGAACGCGTGCCGCGCGTAGGGGCTGTCGGCGTCGGCCTCGCCGGTCGTGTCCGCGCGGACCACCGGCCCCGCCTCGGGGTGCTCGGCGAGCCGGGCGCAGGCCCGGTGCACGGCCCAGCCCCAGGAGGCGGTGCCGGAGGAGCCGCCGGCCACCGGGGCGGGCGGCAGATCGCTGTTGCCGACCTCGGCGCGCACCCGGTCCAGCGGCACGCCGAGGGCGTCGGCGGCGATCTGCGCGAGGACGGTACGGGCGCCGGTGCCGATGTCGGTGGCGTTGACCCGGACGGTGAAGGTGCCGTCGGGGAGGGCCTCGGCGGTGGCGGCGCACGGCGCGGCCTGGGCCGGGTAGGTGGCGGCGGCGACGCCGGTGCCGATCAGCAGCGGGCCCTCGCGGCGGACGCCGGGGCGCGGGTCGCGGCCGGCCCAGCCGAAGCGGCGGGCGCCCTCGCGCAGGCACGCCACCAGGCCGCGGCTGCTGAACGGTTTGCCGCTGCCCGGCTCGCGCCCCGGTTCGTTGCGGACGCGCAGTTCCACCGGGTCCAGGCCGAGCGCGTCGGCGAGTTCGTCCACGGCGGACTCCAGGGCGTACATGCCGGGTGCCTCGCCGGGCGCCCGCATCCAGGACGGGGTGGGCACGTCCAGTGGCACCACGCGGTGGGTGCTGAGCAGGTTCTCGGTGGCGTACAGGACCCGGGAGACCACGGCGGCGTACTCCACGAACTCCTTGACCCGGGAGGTGTGCGTGGTCACCTCGTGCAGCAGGGCGGTGAGCCGGCCGTCCGGGTGCGCGCCGAGCCGCAGCCGCTGCACGGTGGGGGCGCGGTGGCCGACGACGGTGGGCAGGTGCCGGCGGGGGTAGGCGAGGGTGACGGGCCGTCCGGTGTGCCGGGCGGCGAGCGCGGCGAGGACGACGTCGGGGCGCGGGGTGCCCTTGGAGCCGAAGCCGCCGCCGACGTGTTCGCCGACGACGGTGATCCGCTCCTCGGGGAGCCGGAACATCCGGGCGAGGGCGGACCGCACGGCCGTGCCGCCCTGGGTGGAGGTGTACACGGTGAGCCGGTCGCCGTCCCAGTGGGCCGTGGTGGCGTGCGGCTCCATGGGGTGGTTGTGCAGCGGGGGCACCCGGTAGGTGACGTCGAGGCGCATCCCGGCGGCGGCGAAGGCGGCCTCGGGCTCGCCGTGCACGAGGCGTCCGGGCTGGCCGCCGGCCTCCTGGGGCTCGTATCCGGCCGGGTGGCCCTCGACCGGTCCGACGTCGTGCGGCGCGGTGGCGCAGGTGACCCGGACGGCCCGGGCGGCGGCGCGGGCGGTCTCCGGGGTCTCGGCGACGGCGAGGGCCACGCACCAGCCCCGGTGCGGCACGTCCGGGCCGCGGAGCACGGCGAGCGTGCCGTCCTCGGGTTCGGCGAGCCCGGCCGCGTCGCCGGGGGTGAGGACGGCGAGCACGCCGGGCAGGGCGAGGGCGTCCGAGGTGTCGACGGCGGTGACCCGGCCGCGGGCGACCGGGGCGGGCACGGGCCAGGCGTGGGCGCGGCCGGGCGGGGCGTACTCGGCGGCGTAGCGGGCGGCGCCGGTGACCTTCTGGTGTCCTTCCCGGCGCTCGGCGGGGGCGCCCAGGGCGGTGCCGGTCATGGGGGTCCTCCTGTGACGGTGACGGCTCAGGCCGGTGCGGGTGCCGGGGCGAGGCGGCCCAGGACGTCCAGGGCGAGGTTGCGGGCCAGGGGCACCTTGTAGGCGTTGTCCCGCAGCGGTTCGGCGTGTGCGAGCTCCAGCGCCACGGCCCCCTCGAAGGCGGCGGGCGTGGCGGGGGCGCCCAGCAGGGCCAGTTCGGTGTGCCGGGCCCGCCAGGGCCGGTGGGCGAGCCCGCCGAAGGCGACGCCGACCTGGTCGACCACCCCGTCCACGACCCGCAGCGCGACGGCGACGGAGGCGAGGGCGAAGGCGTACGACGCCCGGTCGCGGGCCTTGCGGTAGGCGGACGGCACTCCGGCGGTGGCGGCCGGCAGCAGCACGCCGGTGATCAGTTCGCCGGGGCGGATCCAGGTGTCCCGCTCGGGGTGCTCGCCGGGCAGCCGGTGCAGGTCGGCCGCCGCGAGGCGACGGCGGCCCTCGGTGCCGTACAGCTCGACCTGGGCGTCCAGGGCGGCGAGGGCGACGGCCATGTCGGAGGGGTGGGTGGCGATGCACTGCGCGGAGTGGCCGAGGACCGCGTGGTCGCGGTGGACGCCGTCCCGGGCGCCGCAGCCGCTGCCCGGCTCCCGCTTGTTGCAGGGCTTGTCCAGGTCCTGGAAGTAGGGGCAGCGGGTGCGCTGGAGCAGGTTGCCGCCGGTGGTGGCGGCGTTGCGCAGCTGGGCGGAGGCGCCGGCGAGGAGGGCCTGGGACAGGGCCGGCCAGCGTTCGCGGACCCGCGGGTCGGCGGCCAGGTCGCTGTTGCGCACGGTGGCGCCGACGCGCAGGGAGCCGTCGGGCAGCTCCTCGACGGTGTCCAGCGGCAGCCGGCCGACGTCGATGAGGAGGGTCGGCCGCTCCACGCCGAGTTTCAGCAGGTCGACCAGGTTGGTGCCGCCGGCGAGGTAGCGGGCGCCGGGGTGGGCCGCGTACGCCTCGACGGCCTCCTGGACACCGGCGGGCCTGAGATAGCCGAAGCCGTTCACTCGATCACGTCCTCGATCGCCTCGACGATGCGCGGGTAGGCCCCGCAGCGGCACAGGTTGCCGCTCATCCGCTCGCGGATCTCGCAGCGGTCCAGCGGGACGGGCCGGCCGGAGGGGGCCGCCGGGTCGGTGACGTGGGACGGGTGGCCGGCCGCCGCCTCGGCGAGCATGCCGAGGGCGGAGCAGAGCTGGCCCGGGGTGCAGTAGCCGCACTGGAAGGCGTCGCGGTCCAGGAAGGCCCGCTGGAGCGGGTGCGGTGCCTCGCCGTCCGCCCCGAGGCCCTCGACGGTGGTGACGTCGCTGCCGTCGAGGGCGACCGCGAGCAGGAGGCAGCTGTTCAGGCGGCGGCCGTCGACCAGCACGGTGCAGGCACCGCACTGGCCGTGGTCGCAGCCCTTCTTGGACCCGGTGAGGTCCAGGTCCTCACGGAGCAGGTCGAGCAGGACGCGCCGGTGGTCGACGCGCAGGGTGTGGGGTTTGCCGTTGACCCGGAGGGTGACCTCGGAGTCGTGGCCGGGCTGGGGTGCGCTGGTCATGGCCGGGATGACCTTCCGGAGGGACGGTGTGGTGCCGCTCAGACCGCGTATCCCGGTCGTGCCCGGCTCACACCTCCGGTAGGCCATCCCGCCGATCACGGGTAGCTGGTGAGGTCGGCGACGTTGCTGCCGGAGTTCGAGGGTCCTCCGGTGTTGTTGATCACGTGGCTGATGGTGCCGGTGCCGCCGAGGGAGACGGTCACCATGCTGGTGAAGCGGACGCCCGGGCGGTCCGGCGCCTCGATGGCGCGCTGGGCGACGACGCCCGGGTCGGCGTTGAAGTAGCAGTAGCTGCCGAGGCCGTACGCCTGGTGGGCGGTGACCGTGTCGGCGACCTTGTAGGCGGCGTAGCCCCGGGTGGAGCCGTTCATCCAGGCGGCCTGGTTCGGCGGGTCGTACGGCATCTCGTTCTGGAAGAAGTAGGTGCGGCCCCGTTCGCCGTTCCACACGGTCTGGTACTTCTGGAAGTGCTCCACGAACAGCCCGTACATGGTCACGTCGGCGCCGTTGACGACCAGTCCGGTGTCGGCGGTGTTGCTGGTCCAGCCGACGCCGCTGCCGTGGTCCGCGCGCCAGATCCACATGTGGTCGCCGATGACGTCGCCGCTGTTGACGACGAGGCCGGTGGCGGCCTTGCCGACGCCCGCGCCGCCGACCCGGAAGTACACGTCGTGCAGGGAGGTCGGGTCGGCCGCGTGGGAGGCGCTGGAACCGGCGGGCCCGACCTCGACCAGGGTCCTGGAGCCGGTGGTCCCGGCGTCGAAGAGCAGACCGGCGATCTTGACGCCGTCGACGTCGGCGACGGTCATCGCGGTGACGCCGTTGTCCGGGACGAGCGTGGCGAGGCCGAGGCCGAGGACCACCGTGTCCGGGCGGGTCACCCGCAGGGTCTGGTCGAGGTGGTACACGCCCGGGGTGACCAGCAGGTTCTTGCCGGCGGCCAGGGCGGCGTTCAGCTGGGACGCGGTCGCGCCCGGCTTCGCGACGTAGAAGGTGTCCAGGGAGAGCGAGCCGCCCGAGGGGCCGCCCGCCCAGCTGGTGGCCGTGGAGTTCGTGCGCACGGACGGCACGAAGACCTGGTAGTTCCCGGAGCCGTCGACGTACAGGAACGGCTTCTCCCGGGAGACCGGGCTCTGCGCGACGGTGGTGTACGGCGGCTTCGGGAAGCTGGTGGCCGGGACGCCCTGGCTGCCGACGAAGACCATGTTCCAGTTGGCGCCGGTCCAGCCGCCGAGCTGCGAGTTGCGGGTCAGCCACTGCTGCTGGGAGCCGGAGTCGACCCGGCCGTCGACCTTGCTGTCGGCGAGGTAGCCGCCGGAGGACCAGCCGCCGTCGTCCAGGGCGAGGTTGCCCCTCAGGTGCATCCGGCGGTACGCGGCCGCCTGCGAGACCGCCCAGCGGTCGCCGCCGCCGGCGGGGTTCACCGACAGGTTCTCGGCGCCGCGCCAGAAGTTCTGGGTGGCGTTGCCCTGGAACCAGTCGGCCTCCGCGTGCACCGCCCCGTTGACCGTCACCGCGTCGGGTGACAGTCCGAGGCCGAGCACCTGGGTGTAGAAGCCGACGTTGACGTCCGCGCTGTAGGCGCCGGGCTTGAACAGCACGGCGTAGCGCTGGGAGCCGAACTGGTTCCGCTCCTGCTGCTGGAAGATGCCGTTCAGCCTGGTCTGGATCGTCGCGGCGGACATGGACGGGTCGAAGACGACGACGTTCGGACCGAGGTCGGGGGCGGCCGCGGACTGGTCCGCCGCGACCACCTGGAAGCGCTGGGCGGCGGAGCCGTTGCAGGTGTACTGGACGAACTGGGTGCCGTCGGCGGTGGCGGCGCCCGGGTCGTCCAGGCACTTGCCGCTGTTGCGGTTGACGAAGTGGTACGCGCCGCCGCCCTCGTCGACCGGCAGCCACTGCTGGTTGGCGCCGCCGCCGTAGCTCCACAGGTGGACCCGCGCGTTGTCGGCGGTGGAGACGTCGGCGACGTCCACGACCTGGCCGGTGTCGTTGGCGTTGCCGATCCGGACGTATCCGTCGCCGGTGGCGGTGAAGCTCCACCGCTGCGCGCCGGAGGTGTTGCACGTGTACTGCTGCACGACGGTGCCGTTGGCGGTGGCGGCCGCCTTGGCGTCGAGACATCTACCGCTTGCCGCGTTCATGACAGTCGAGAGACCGGCGGGCAGGGCGGCGGTCCCGACCGGGGCGGCCGGGGCGGCCGGGGCGGCCGGGGCGGGGGCCGCCGACAGCAGCGCGGCGGCGAGGGACAGCGCGGCGAGCGAGCCCGCCGCCGGGAGGGGTCTGGCCATGGAGGCGGTGGCCTTTCGGGTGGGGGTGTCGCGTGGGGGTGTCGCGTGGGGGGTGTATCGCGTGGGGACGCCTGGGGGTGTCGCGCGGGGTGCCGGCCGCCCGGCCTCGGGAACGGCGGGCGGAGAGCGATCCGTGCGGCTTTGTTTAAGGCGTGAAGCTAGAGGTACGGACCATTGGCGTCAAGGGGGACGACGCGAATCGGGGCGGCACTCGGACGGCGCCGCCGGGGTGGGGCGTCCCCGGGGTGGGGTGCCCCCGGCCGCCCGCCGGGGGCGCCGGGACCGCCCGAGCCCTCCCGGCGGTCCCGGCGGGCGGTGGCCTCAGGCGCTCGCCTCCAGCGGGTCGGGGACCTCCCCCGCCCGCCGGGCGAACTGGGTCCGGTGCAGCTCGGCGTAGCGGCCGTCCTTCGCCAGCAGCTCCTCGTGGGTGCCGCGCTCCACGATCCGGCCGGCCTCCACGACCAGGATCTGGTCGGCGGCCCGGACCGTGGACAGGCGGTGGGCGATGACGACGGCGGTGCGGCCCTGGAGCGCCTCGGTGAGCGCCTCCTGGACGGCCGCCTCGGAGGTGTTGTCCAGGTGGGCGGTGGCCTCGTCCAGGATCACCACCCGCTGGCGGGCCAGCAGCAGCCGGGCGATGGTCATGCGCTGGCGTTCACCGCCGGAGAGCCGGTAGCCGCGCTCGCCCACGACCGTGTCCAGACCGTCGGGCAGGGAGCGCACGACGTCGGTGAGCCGGGCCCGGCCGAGGGCGTCCCACAGTTCCTCGTCCGAGGCGTCGGGACGGGCGAGCAGCAGGTTGGCGCGGACCGTGTCGTGGAAGAGGTGGCCGTCCTGGGTGACCATGCCGAGGGTGGCCCGCAGGGACGCGGCGGTCAGGTCCCGGACGTCGGTCCCGCCGATGCGGACCGCGCCCGCGTCGACGTCGTACAGGCGCGGCAGCAGCTGCGCGATGGTCGACTTGCCGGCGCCGGAGGAGCCGACCAGGGCGACGGTCTGGCCGGGTTCGGCGCGGAAGGAGACGCCGTGCAGCACCTCGGAGCCGCCTCGGGTGTCGAGCGCCGCGACCTCCTCCAGGGAGGCGAGCGAGACCTGGTCGGCGGCGGGGTAGGCGAAGCGGACGGCGTCGAACTCGACGGCGACCGGGCCCTCGGGGACCTCGCGGGCGTCCGGCTTCTCCTCGATGAGCGGTTTGAGGTCCAGCACCTCGAAGACCCGCTCGAAGCTGACGAGCGCGCTCATCACCTCGACCCGGGCCCCGGCGAGCGCGGTCAGCGGGGCGTACAGGCGGGTCAGCAGCAGGGCCAGCGAGACCACCGCGCCGGGCTCCAGGGTGCCGCGCAGCGCGAACCAGCCGCCCAGGCCGTAGACGAGGGCCAGGGCGAGGGCGGAGACCAGGGTGAGGGAGGTGATGAACACGGACTGGGCGGTGGCCGTGCGCACGCCGATGTCCCGGACCCGGGCGGCGCGGGCCGCGAACTCCGCCGACTCCTCCTCCGGGCGCCCGAACAGCTTGACCAGGGTGGCGCCGGGGGCGGAGAACCGCTCGGTCATCCGGGTGCCCATGGCCGCGTTCAGCGCCGCCGCCTCCCGCTGCATCCGGGCCATCCGGCCGCCCATGCGGCGGGCGGGCAGCACGAACACCGGCAGCAGCACCAGCGCGAGCAGGGTGATCTGCCAGGACAGGGTGAGCATCACGGCGAGCGTGAGCACCAGCGTGACGAGGTTGCTGACGACACCGGAGAGGGTGTTGGCGAAGGCCCGCTGGGCGCCGATCACGTCGTTGTTGAGACGGCTGACCAGCGCGCCCGTACGGGTACGGGTGAAGAACGCGACCGGCATGCGCTGCACATGATCGAACACAGCCGTCCGGAGGTCGAGGATGAGTCCCTCCCCGAGCGTCGCCGACAGGCGCCGCCCGAGGATGCCGAGCCCCGCCTCCGCGAGCGCCACGACCGCGATGGCCAGGGAGAGCCGGACCACCGTGGCGGAGTCGCGCCCCGCCACGATCGCGTCGACGACGCGTCCGGCGAGCACCGGGGTGGCGACCGCGAGCAGCGCGGTCACCACCCCGATCAGCACGAACCGGGCGATGCCGGCGCGGTGCGGGCGGGCGAAGGCGGCGATGCGGCGCAGCGTGGCGCGGGCGAACGGGCGACGCTCGGACTGCGCGGTCATCACGCTGTGCAGCTGCGTCCAGGCGGTGGTCTCCATGCTCATGGAGAGAAACGTAGAACCTCAAGCTTCGTTGAGGTCAATGTCCGCGGTATTTCACCCGTACCGGCGTCCCTCCGACCGAAGGCCGCGATGACCACCGTCCGTCGTGGTGCTCGCCTACCGGATCATCACCGTCCGGATACCGCTGGTGCCGGGCGCGCCGACGCTCGGGGCACTGGTGCGCCTGAAGGTCGTCTGAGGCACAGTGGGCGCTTCGAGCCGCCCGCCGAGAAGGAGCGCCCGCCGTGCCGGTCCGCGTGGAACGCAACGAGTACGTCACCACGGTCGTGCTGTCCCGGCCCCGGGCGCGCAACGCGGTGGACGGGCCGACGGCCGCCGCGCTCGCCGCCGCCTTCCGGGCGTTCGAGGCGGACGACGGTGCCCGGGTGGCGGTGCTGTGGGGCGAGGGGGGCACCTTCTGCGCGGGCGCGGACCTGAAGGCGATCGGCACGGAGCGCGGCAACCGGGTGGCGGAGGACGGCGACGGGCCGATGGGGCCGACCCGGATGCGGCTGTCCAAGCCGGTGATCGCGGCGGTGGCCGGGCACGCGGTCGCGGGCGGTCTGGAACTCGCCCTCTGGTGCGATCTGCGGGTCGCCGAGGAGGACGCGGTGTTCGGGGTGTTCTGCCGCCGCTGGGGCGTGCCGCTGGTCGACGGCGGCACGGTCCGGCTGCCCCGGCTGATCGGCACCGGCCGCGCGCTGGACATGATCCTGACCGGTCGCCCGGTGCCGGCCCGCGAGGCGCACGCGATGGGGCTCGCCGACCGGGTCGTGCCGTCCGGTGCCGCCCGCGCCGAGGCGGAGGCGCTCGCCGCGCTGATCGCCCGGTTCCCCCAAACCTGCCTGCGCGCCGACCGGGCCTCGGTCCTGGACCAGGAGGGACTGGACACGGAAACGGCACTGCGCGGCGAACTCCGCCACGGCACGACGGCACTGGCCGAAGGCACCGAAGGCGCCGCCCGGTTCACCGCGGGCGCCGGACGCCACGGCTCCTTCGGCGAGGAGTGAACCGCGCTCAGGCGGTACTGATCCGAACCGGGCCGCCCTCCGGGTCGACGCGGTCGTGCCAGCGGGCGCCGAGGGACAGGGTGCGGTCCGGCAGGGCGGTGCCGGGGCCGAGCCGCTCGCGGTGCAGCAGGCGCCCGTCCTGGTGGACGTGGAGGACGGGCCGGGGCAGCGGGATGCCGGTGCGCAGGACGTGTCCGGCGGGCGGGGCGGCCGGCGTGACGCGGTTCGGCGCGATCCAGCGCAGCGGCGCCGACACGACGACGGGCACCCCCGGCTCCGGCCAGGGCGCGCCCGCCAGGAAGTCCAGGACCGCGCCGGCCGCGCGGGCGCCCTCGCGGGCCGCGGTGCCGGCCGGTTCCACGGCGTGCAGGAGGTTGCCGGCGGCGAAGACACCGGGGCGCGAGGTGTGTCCGAGGCCATCGGTGGAGGGGCCGCGGGTGCCGGCGTCCAGGACGACGCCGCCGCGCCGGGCCAGTTCGTGGTCGGGGACGAAGTCGCCGGTGAACACCACGGCGTCGCAGGGCAGTACGGCCGTACGGCCGTCCCGGTGGCGGACGCGGACACCGGACAGCCGTCCCTGGCCGAGGAGTTCGGTGACCGTGGTCCCGGTCAGCAGCGGGACGCCGTGGCGCAGCCGGGCCGCCTGCGCGCGGGCACGGCCGGTCTGGGCGCGGGGGTGCTCCGTGACCAGGGCGACGACCCGGGCGCCGGCCGCGCGGACGGTGCCGGCCGCCGCGTAGGAGACGTCCGCTGCGCCGGCCACGACCACACGGGTGCCGATGTGCTGCCCGAACAGGTGGACGGCCTGCTGGAGTTCACCGGTGGTGTAGACCCCGGCGGGGCGGGTGCCGGGCACCAGCCGGGCGGGGCGCGGGCGTTCCCGGGCGCCGGTGGCGAGCACGACCGCCCGCGCCGCGATCGTCTCCGGTCCGCCGGGGCCGACGGTGGTGAGCACCGGCCCCTTCGGGGCCCAGTCCAGGGCCGTCACCCCGGTGCGCAGTGTGGCGCCGGACCGCTCGGCGGCCCCGGTGAGCAGGCGGGCGTAACCGGGGCCGGTGAGCGGGCGCGTGAGGGTGCCGAAGCCGCCGTGGGCGCAGTGCCGGGGCACTCCGCCTGGCCGCGTCTCGCGCTCCAGCACCTCCACCCGCCCGGCACCGGCGGCGGCCAGCCGCGCGGCGGCGGCCAGCCCGGCGGGACCGGCCCCGACCACGAGGACGTCGACCTGCCTCGGCCGCGTCACGGTGTGTCCCCCGCGCCGCGCTCGAACAGCTCGCGTACCGCCGCCCCGCAGGAGAAGCCCTGGCAGCGGCCGGCCCGGGCGCGGGTACGGCGGCGCAGGCCGTCCAGGGAGCGGGGCGGGATCGTACTGGCGAGGGCGTCGCGGATCTCCCCGCGGGAGACGCGCTCGCAGTGGCAGACGAGGGCGCCGTACGCGGGGTCGGCGGCGATGAGGTCGGCCCGCTGGTAGGGGCGGGGGAACGCCTCGCCGAGGTTGGGCATCGTCACCGGTTCCGGTTCCCGCACCGGGCCGGGGTCGAGGCCGGTCTCCACCAGCAGCCCGGTGACGTGGACGGCGATGGCCAGGGACGCGGTCAGGCCGGTGGAGCGGATGCCGCCGACGGTGACGTACGCCTGCCCGGGGTGCGCGGTGATGCGGTAGTCCTCGTGCCCGGTGGCCGCGCGCAGCCCGGCGTAGACCGCGGTGACCTCCTCGTCGAGCAGGGCGGGCAGGATGCGCCGGCCCTGCTCCCGCAGCGCGGCCAGTCCCTCGGCGGTGGAGCCGGTGGCGCGCCGGTCGCGCAGGTCCTCGGCGGTGGGGCCGAGCAGGACGTTGCCGTAGACGGTGGGGGCGACCAGGACGCCCTTGCCGAGGGCGGTGGGCACGGGCAGCAGGATGTGCCGGACGAGGGCGCGGGCGAACTTGTCGTGGACGATGAGCTGGCCGCGGCGCGGGGTGACGGTGAACTCCTCGTGGCCGAGCGCGCGGTCCAGGGTGTCGGCGTGCAGTCCGGCCGCGTTGACCAGGCGGCGGGCGCGCAGGGTGCCCCGGCTGGTGGTCAGCCGGTGTCCGTCCGTCCGGCTCAGCCCGCGCACCGTGGTGTTCAGGTGCAGGTCGGCTCCGGAGCGGACCGCCTGGGTGGCGTAGGCCAGGGTCGTCGTCCAGGGGCAGACGATGCTCTCGCCGGGGACGTGCAGGGCGCCGAGCGCGCCGGGGCCGAGGTGCGGCTCGCGGGCGTACAGCTCCCCGGGGCCCAGCAGGGCGGTGTCGTGGCAGGCGTTGCGCCGGGCCTTCTCGGCCAGCCGGGGCAGCGCGGCGAGCTGCTCCTCGTCCCAGGCGACCAGCAGGGCGCCGACCCGCTCGACGGGGATGCCGGTCTCGGCGGCGTAGGCGCCGAGCCGCCGGTACCCCTCGCGGACCAGCCGGGCCTCCAGGGTGCCGGGGGTGGCGTCGAAACCGGTGTGCAGGATCGCGGTGTTGGCCTTGGAGGTGCCCTGGCCGACGTCGTCCTGGGCCTCGACGAGGGCGATGCGCAGGCGGGGGTGGCGGGCGAGTTCCCGGGCGATGGCGCAGCCGACCACGCCGGCGCCGACGATCGCCACGTCGTACGGCGCCGACGGCAGCGGACCGGACACGGTGACGGTCATGAGCCGAGGAGGGCGGCGACGGCGGTGCGGAAGGCGGCCCGGCGTTCGGCGGCCTCGTCGGCCGGGACGCGGGGCTCGTACACGGCGGCGGGCGCCCAGTCGGGCAGGGCTGCCTCGACGCCCGTCCCGGGGTGCGCGCCGTGGGCGGCGAGGGCGGCGGCCCCGAGCGCGGTGGCGTCGGGCAGTGCGGACACCTCGACCGGGCGTTGCAGCAGGTCGGCCTGGGTCTGCATGAGCAGCGCGGAGCGGGTGAGGCCGCCGTCGACGCGCAGCGTGTCCAGGGGCGCGCCGAGGTCGCCGGCGGCGGCCTCGGCGAGTTCGGCGACCTGGGCGGCGATGCCCTCGCACAGGGCGCGCACCAGGTGCCCGGGTCCGGTGTCGAGGCCGAGCCCGGTGAGGGAGCCCCGCAGGTCGCCGCGCCACCACGGGGCGGCGAGGCCGGCGAGCGCCGGGACGAAGGTGACCCCGCCGCTGTCGGGGACGGACCCGCCCACCGGGTCGAGGTCGGCCGCGGAGGAGATGACGCCGAGGCCGGTGAGCCAGCGCACGGCGGAGGCGGCCGTGTAGACCTGCCCGTCCAGGCAGTAGCCGGTGTCTCCGGCGAGCCGCCACGCCACGCACGCGACCAGGCCGGAGTCGCCGCGCCGGGGCCGGTCGCCGGTGTGCGCGAGCAGGAACGCGCCCGTGCCGTAGGTGCACTTGGCGGTGCCGGGCGCGGTGACGCGCTGGGCGAGGAGGGCGGCCTGCTGGTCGACGATCAGTCCGGTGAGCGGGATCTCGGGACCGAAGGCGGTGGTCGTGCCCACCGGCCGGGCGTTGTCGGTGACCTCGGGCAGGGGTTCGCCGGCCAGGCCGTAGAGGTCCAGGGCGCGCGGCGACCAGGCGGTACTGTCCAGGTCCAGCAGCTGGGTGCGGCCGGCGGTGGCGGCGTCAGTGGCGAAGGCGCCGGTGAGCCGGTGGACGAGCCAGGCGTCGGAGGTGGTGACGACGCCTTCGCGGGTGCGGTGGCGGCGGATCCAGGCCATCTTGGGCGCGGCGAAGTACGGGTCGAGGGGCAGCCCGGTCAGCTGCCGCAGCTCCTCGGCGTGCTCGCCGAGTCCGGCGCACACGGTCTCGGCCCGCCGGTCCTGCCAGACCAGGGCGTCGGTGAGCGGGCGGCTGGTGGCGGGGTCCCAGGCGAGGACGGTCTCCCCCTGGTTGGCGAGGCCGAGCGCGACGACGTCCTCGCCGGCCTCGGCGAGCGCGCGCCGGCCCGCCTCGACCACCGAGCCGTACAGGTCCGCCGGGTCCGCCTCGACCAGGCCGCCGGGCAGGTACCGGGGCCGTACCTCGGCGAATCCGCTGCCGAGGACCCCGCGTTCCGGGCAGACCACGAGGGCCTTGGTACCGGACGTGCCCTGGTCGACGGCGAGCACCGGTCCCGTCATCGCGCGCTCCGCGCGGTGGCGTGGGAGATCACCGCGCCAGCCTGCCGTCGCACCGGCCGTGAGTCAAGGTCCGCCCGCACCGCCAACTCGCCTTGTCTGGTAGTTGACTTGGCAACAATGGAAGGTCGCACCCTCCGCCTCTATAGTGACCGCCGACCACCCGAGTACCGCTCCACCACGCCCAGGGGAGGGCTGTTGCAACGTCACCCCGCCGCCTCGCCCGTGCCCCCGTGGCGAGGGGCCGGCGGCTGATGGCCAGAGACGGAGCCCGTCCCTCCTACGACCCCGCCGGCCCCGACCACGCGCTGCGCACCGCGCTCCAGGACCTGCGCACCGGACGCTGGATGGCCATGCGCACCCTGCTGGCGGAGACCACGCGGTGGTGGCAGTGGACCCAGCGCACCCAGGTCCTGGCCACGGCGGCGGCCGGCACCGACGTGGTGCGGGCCTGGCTCAGCGAGGAGCCGGGCAGCGTCCACGCGGCGGTGATGCGTGCCCGGGTCGGCGTGGAGCGCGCGCTGCGGGCCCGGCGCGAGGGGCACCGCCGTACCCACGAACTGTGGATCGAGGCGTGGGACGCCGCCCAGTCGGCGTCCGCCCTCGCCCCGCGCGACCCGGTGCCCTGGGTCTGTCTGCTGGCGCTGGCCCAGCTCGATCCGGAGCAGCGCTGGGAGGAGCACCGGGCCGACCCGCCGGAGCCGATGCTGCCGCCGGGTCCCTGGGGGCTGCTGGCGGAGGCCGGCCGGCGTGACCCGTACAACCGCGAGGCCCACCACCGGATGCTCCAGTTCCTGTACGTGCGCGGCGGTTCGGGCCGGCTGGCGGAGGCCGCCGGGTACGCGCAGTGGGCCGTGGGCCAGGCCCCGCCCGGCTCCGCGCTGCACCTGCTGCCGCTGTACGTCCGCGTCGAGCGCTACCGCCGGGACAGCGGGCACGACGCGGCGCTGGACCTGCACTGGGTGGCGGAGGAGGCGGCCCGCGAGGCGCGGCACGCGCTGCACTCCTGGTTCGAGCCGGCCCGGCCCGCCGAGCGCGCGCTGCCGGACCTCAACCACCTGGCCCACGCCCTGTGGGGCTCCCTCCGGTTCGCGGAGGCCGCCCGGGTGTTCGACGCGATCGGCCCGTACTTCACCCCGCCGCCGTGGAGGTACCGCACCCCGGACCGGGAGCGTGCCGTGGAGGTGTTCACGCAGGCCAGGGACCGCTGCCGGGCCTCGGCGGACGGCCCGGGCCGCTGAACGCACCGGACACCGCCCGCACGCCGGGACGGCCGGGCGCCCGGACAGCCGGACACCCGGAAGGACCCCTCCCGCCTCGGACGCCCCGCCGCACCGCTCCCGAACGGCGCACCGCGCCACCGCACCACCGCCGAAGCTTCCACCCCACCACCGCTGACGGTTCCACCGCACCACCCCCGAAGGTTCCTCCGCACCGCCCGTACGTCCCCCGGCTCCACCCGAAGGTCCCCGATCGACGACTGCTGATCCCCGGAGGTCTCCGCGTGTCCCCCACCCCCGATCCCTCGCCCCTGCCCGGGCTGCCGCAGCAGGACGAGGAGCAGCGCCTGCGCGAACTCGGCTACCGGCCGGTGCTGGCCCGCCGCATGGGCGGCTTCGGCAACTTCGCGATCAGCTTCTCGGTGATCTCGATCCTGTCCGGCTGCATGACCCTGTACGGCTTCGGCCTGAACACCGGCGGTCCCGCCGTGATGCTGTGGGGCTGGGCGGGCGTCGGCCTGTTCGTGCTGTGCGTCGGTCTCGCGCTCGCCGAGGTCACCAGCGCCTATCCGACCTCGGGCGCCCTGTACTACATGGCCGACCGGCTCGGCGGCCGGCGCTGGGGCTGGTACACGGGCTGGCTGAACCTGCTCGGCCTGCTCGGCGCGATCGCCGGCATCGACTACGGCGCCGCCCTGTTCGCCGGAGCGTTCGCCAACCTTCAGTGGGGCATCGAGCCGACGCCCGGCCGGACCATGCTGATCTTCTGCGCCATCCTGCTGCTGCACGCGGTGCTGAACCTGTTCGGGGTCCGCCTGGTCAGCCTGCTCAACTCGGTCAGCGTGTGGTGGCACCTGGCGGGCGTCGCGCTCATCGTCGGCGCCCTGGTGATCGTCCCGGACCACCACCAGTCGCCGTCCTTCGTGTTCACGGAGTTCGTCAACGGGACCGGCTGGGAGAACCCGGTCTACGTGGCGGCGATCGGCCTGCTGCTCGCCCAGTACACCTTCTCCGGCTACGACGCCTCCGCCCACCTGTCGGAGGAGACCGCGCACGCCTCGGTGGCCGCCTCCCGCGGCATCGTCCGCGCCATCTGGGTGTCCTGGCTCGCGGGTTTCGTCCTGCTGGCCGGCCTCACCTTCGCCATCCAGGACTACGACGGCACGCGCGCCACGGCCACCGGGGTGCCGCCCGCCCAGATCATGCTCGACGGCCTCGGCACCGACGGCGCCGCGGCGCTGCTCCTAGTGGTCATCGCCGCCCAGCTGTTCTGCGGCAACGCCGAGGTCGCCGCGGCCAGCCGGATGGTGTTCGCGTTCAGCCGGGACGGGGCGCTGCCCGGCTCGCACCTGTGGCGCAAGGTGAGCGCCCGCACCCAGACCCCGGTCGCCGCCGTCTGGCTGTCCGTCGCCGTCGCCTGCGTCCTCGCCCTGCCCTCGCTGTACTCGGCGACGGCGTACCAGGCGGTGACCGCCATCAACGTCATCGGCATCACCCCGGCCTACGCCATCCCCGTGTTCCTGCGGCTGCGCGCGGGCGACCGCTTCCAGGCGGGCCCGTGGCACCTGGGCCGCTGGAGCCGGCCGGTCGGCTGGATCGCGGTGGTGTGGGTGGCGTGCGTGACCGTCCTGTTCTGCCTGCCCCAAGTGTCGCCGGTCACGGTCGAGTCGATGAACTACGCGGTGGTGGCGCTCGCCGTGGTGCTGCTCCTCGCCAGCGTCTGGTGGTACGTCGCCCGCCGGTCGTACGGCACGCCCTCCACCGGCGCCTACGGCAGCGACCGTGACCAGGCGGATCTCGCCGAGGGCATCGTCTGAGCCCGCCGTCCGGGGCGGGCCGGTCCGGGTGCGGACCGGTGTTCCCCATGCGGCAGGATGAACGAACGCGCCGGTCACCGGAGTTCCGGGGCCGGCGCGTTCGCACATCCCGGACATCGAGCAGGTGACAACGTGACGCAACTCCACAACCGGCCGCCCGCAGCCGCCGCGCGCCCCGGAGGTGACCGGTGAACCGCGGGCTGACCCTGGACGACCTCGTCCTCGCCGGCATCGCCCTGGCGGCGGGCCTGGTGCTGGCCTTCATGTCACGGACCCTGCTGCGCTGGCTCGCCAAGCACGCCAAGCGCACCCGCTGGAGCGGCGACGACGTCATCGTGGACGCGCTCCGCTCGGTCGTGCCCTGGGCGGCGATCGCGGGCGGCGCGGCGGTGGCCACGGCCGTGCTGCCGCTGACGAGAACCGTCCAGCACCACATCAACCAGGTGCTTCAGGTCTGGCTGATCGCCGTGGTGACGTTCTCCGCGGCCCGGGTGATCGCCGGCCTGGTCCGTTCGGTCACCCACTCCCGTTCGGGGGTGGCGGGTTCGGCGACCATCTTCGTCAACATCACCCGCGTCCTGGTGCTCGCGATCGGCTTCCTGATCGTCCTCCAGACCCTCGGCGTCTCCATAGCGCCGCTGCTCACCGCCCTGGGCGTGGGCGGTCTGGCCGTCGCCCTGGCGCTCCAGGACACGCTCGCCAACCTCTTCGCGGGCATCCACATCCTCGCCTCCAAGACCGTCCAGCCGGGCGACTACATCCGGCTGAGCAGCGGCGAGGAGGGCTACGTCGTGGACATCAACTGGCGCCAGACGACGGTCCGCCAGCTCTCCAACAACCTGGTGGTCATCCCCAACGGCCAGCTCGCCAAGAGCAACATGACCAACTTCACCCAGCCCGAGCAGACGCTGACCGTGCTGGTGCAGGTGGGCGTGGGCTACGACTCCGACCTGGAGCAGGTGGAGCGGGTGACCGCGGAGGTGGTGGCGGAGGTCATGGCGGACGTCGCGGGCGCCGACCCGGACCACGAGCCCGCCATCCGCTTCCACACCTTCGGCGATTCCCGCATCGGCTTCACGGTGATCCTCGGCGTGGGCGAGTTCAGCGACCAGTTCCGCATCAAGCACGAGTTCATCAAGCGCCTGCACCGCCGTTACCGCGCGGAGGGCATCCGCATCCCGCCCCCCGCCCGCACGGTGGCCCTCCAGCAGGGCTCGGTGGTGATCCCGCAGCAGCGCGGCGGCGGGGAGGGCGTCGCCGACTAGCACGGCGGGCGTGCCGGGCGGGCGGCGGGCGGCTCGGCCGGGCGGCTCCTGGGAGCGGGCGGCGATCTTGGGCATCCGTAGCCAGGAGACCTTCGCCGTCACCGTCAGGGAGGAAGCCGGCATGACCATACCTGTGCGCCAGGTCCGACGGGCGGAGCGCCGCCGGCGCTTCGACCTGGGCAGCACCGCGATGTTCTTCCTCCTGCTCGCGATCCTGCTGTGCGTCCTGGCGTTCCTCGCCCGCACCGCCGCCGGTCTGGTCGAACGCCGCCCGCTCTGGGCCGGGGTGCTGGCGGTCCTCGCGGTGTCCGCCGCGCTGGTGTGCCGCTCCCGGTGGCGCCGCTTCTCCGCCGGGCGATACGCGCGCCGGGCCGCCCGGGCGCTGGAGGAGGCCGCGGAGACGGCGTCCGACAGCCTGCGTGCCGGGGAAGCGCCCAGGGCGGCCGTCCCCGCCCCGGGGGCCGCCGCGCCGGGCGAGCCGTTCACGGACCCGGTACCGGAACCCGCCGCGCCGGGCGAGCCGTTCATGGACCCGGTGCCGGAGCCCGCCGCCCGTCCCGCCCCGGCCGACTACGCCGAGCTGGACCCCGACGGTTTCGAGCGGGCCGTGGCCGAGCTGTGCGCGCGCGGCGACTGCCGCGAGGTGGAGGTGGTGGGGGGCGCAGGCGACCTGGGGGCGGACGTCGTCGCGCTCACCCCGGACGGGCGGCGGCTGGTCGTCCAGTGCAAGCAGTACGGCGACGCCAACAAGGTCGGCTCGCAGGACATGCAGCGCTTCGGGGGGACCTGCTTCACCATCCACGAGGCCGACGTGGCCGCGGTCGTCACCACCAGCGACTTCACGGCACCCGCCCTGGAGTACGCGCTCCAGTGCGGCATCGTCTGCGTGAACGGCGACGATCTGGCGGCCTGGCACCGGGGCACGGGCCCCAGCCCCTGGCAGCTCGCGGACACCGGGCGCTGACCGGCGCCGGACGGCCCGTCCGGGGATTACGCTCGAAAACGGCATGACCTCCTCCCCCGTCCCCGGTCCGCCGGGGCAGCCGTCCGACGACGCCCGGCCCGCCGGCCCCGGCGCCGCGGACCCGCGCGCCCTCGACCGGCGGCTCGACGCCCTCGCCCGGCAGCCGTTCCGGGCCCGCTTCCACCTGCGCGGCCGGGACCGGGCGACCGCCGGGCTGAAGGGCCCGGCGACGCTCCGGTGGCACGCGTACGACCTGATCGCCAAGCGGCTGGCGCCGGCCGAGCCGTACAAGGACGGCCGGCAGACGCCGTACCGCGGTCACCCGGTGTTCGTCGCCCAGCACGCGACCGCCACCTGCTGCCGGAGCTGCCTGGAACGCTGGCACGGCATCCCCAAGGGGCGGGCACTCACCCGCGTCGAACACCTGTACGTGGTGGAGGTCATCTGCCGCTGGATCGCGCGCGAGATGACGGGCGGCGCGTTTTCCGCCCCGGACCCCTGTCGAACCGACCCCGGTCACGAGATATCTTGATGTCGAGCAATGTTGCAGACGTGGAGCGGAGCACCCGGTGACTGACTCGAGCATCATCTACACCTACACAGACGAGGCCCCGGCCCTGGCGACGCATTCGTTCCTGCCGGTGATCCGGGCGTACGCCGCGCAGGCCGGTGTGCCCGTGGAGACCCGCGACATCTCGCTGGCCGGGCGCATCATCGCCGTCTTCCCGGAGTACCTGAACGAGGACCAGCGCATTCCGGACGCGCTGACCGAGCTGGGCGAGCTGGCCAAGACCCCCGCGGCCAACATCATCAAGCTGCCGAACATCTCGGCGTCCATCCCGCAGCTGAAGGCCGCGATCGCCGAGCTCCAGGGCAAGGGCTACGCGCTGCCGGCCTACCCGGACGACCCGAAGACCGACGAGGAGCGCGAGATCCGCGCCCGCTACGACAAGGTCAAGGGCTCCGCCGTGAACCCGGTGCTGCGCGAGGGCAACTCCGACCGCCGCGCCCCGGCGTCGGTGAAGAACTACGCCAAGACCCACCCGCACCGCATGGGCGCCTGGACCTCCGAGTCCAAGACCAACGTGGCCACCATGGGGGAGAACGACTTCCGCTCCACCGAGAAGTCCGTGGTGATCTCCGAGGCGGGCACGCTGAGGATCGAGCTGGTCGGCGAGGACGGCACCACCACCGTCCTGAAGGACTCCGTGCCGGTCCTGGAGGGCGAGGTCGTCGACGCGTCCGTCCTGCACGTCGCCGAGCTGAACACGTTCCTCGCCGCGCAGATCGCCCGCGCCAAGGAGGAGGGCGTCCTGTTCTCCGTGCACCTCAAGGCGACGATGATGAAGGTCTCCGACCCGATCATCTTCGGTCACGTGGTGCGCGCCTTCTTCCCGAAGACCTTCGCGAAGTACGGCGAGACGCTGAAGGCCGCCGGCCTCACCCCGAACGACGGCCTCGGCGGCATCCTCAAGGGGCTGGAGAGCCTGCCCGAGGGCGCCGAGATCAAGGCCTCCTTCGACGCCGAGATCGCCGACGGCCCGGCCCTCGCCATGGTCGACTCCGACAAGGGCATCACCAACCTGCACGTGCCCTCGGACGTCATCATCGACGCCTCCATGCCCGCCATGATCCGCACCTCGGGCCACATGTGGGGTGCCGACGGCCAGGAGCACGACGCCCTCGCCGTCATCCCGGACTCCTCCTACGCCGGTGTCTACCAGGCCGTCATCGACGACTGCCGGGCCAACGGCGCCTACGACCCGTCCACCATGGGCTCGGTCCCGAACGTCGGCCTGATGGCGCAGAAGGCCGAGGAGTACGGCTCCCACGACAAGACTTTCGAGATCGCCGCCGCGGGCACCGTGCGCGTCACCGACCAGGCCGGCAACGTCCTGATCGAGCAGCCGGTCGCGCAGGGCGACATCTTCCGCGCCTGCCAGACCAAGGACGCCCCGATCCGCGACTGGGTCAAGCTGGCCGTCACCCGCGCCCGCGCCACCGGCGACCCGGCCGTCTTCTGGCTGGACGAGGGCCGCGCCCACGACGCCAACCTGATCGCCAAGGTGAAGCAGTACCTGCCGGAGCACGACACCGAGGGCCTGGACATCAGGGTCCTGTCCCCGGTCGAGGCCACCGAGCTGTCGGTGGAGCGCATCCGCCGCGGCGAGAACACCATCTCGGTGACGGGCAACGTCCTGCGCGACTACCTCACCGACCTCTTCCCGATCCTGGAGCTGGGCACCAGCGCCAAGATGCTGTCGGTCGTCCCGCTGATGGCGGGCGGCGGCCTGTTCGAGACGGGCGCCGGCGGCTCCGCGCCGAAGCACGTCCAGCAGCTGGTCAAGGAGGACTACCTGCGGTGGGACTCGCTCGGTGAGTTCTTCGCGCTCGTCCCGTCCTTCGAGCAGTACGCGGCGGCCACCGGCAACACCCGCGCCAAGGTCCTCGCCGACACCCTCGACCGCGCCACGGCGACCTTCCTCAACGAGGACAAGTCCCCGACCCGTCGCGTCGGCGGCATCGACAACCGCGGCAGCCACTTCTACCTGTCCCTGTACTGGGCCCAGGAGCTGGCGCGGCAGAGCGACGACGCCGACCTCGCGAAGGCGTTCGCGCCGCTCGCCGAGGCGCTCGCCGCGAACGAGGAGCGGATCGTGGACGAGCTGATCGCCGTCCAGGGCAAGCCGGCCGACATCGGCGGCTACTACCAGGTCGACACGGCCAAGGCGGACGCCGTCATGCGTCCGTCGGCCACCTGGAACGAGGTGCTGGCGTCCCTGAACTGACGCCCCCCGGGGCCTGACGGCTCCCGGTGGTCCCGCCCCGGCCGGCGCCGCCCGGCCGGGGCGGAGCCGTATCCGATCATTGCGGCGACATGTCGTATGTGACGTCCTCATGTCACCTTTGCCCGCGCCCTGTTCGGCGGTGTCCGCCGCGTGCTTACCTCGTCGCACGTCAGCGCCCTCCCCCGCACGAGGAGCACCATGAGCACGCAGCCCGACACCGCCGACGGCTCCGCCTGGTCGTTCGAGACGAAGCAGATCCACGCCGGGGCCGCCCCCGACCCCACGACCGGCGCCCGGGCCACCCCGGTCTACCAGACGACGTCTTTCGTCTTCCAGGACACCCGGCACGCGGCCGATCTGTTCTCGCTCGCCGAACCCGGCAACATCTACACCCGCATCCACAACCCCACGACGGACGTGTTCGAGCAGCGGATCGCCGCGCTGGAGGGCGGTGTCGGGGCGGTCGCGGTCTCCTCCGGACAGGCGGCCGAGACGCTGGCGATCCTGACGCTGGCCGGGGCCGGGGACCACATCGTCTCCAGCAGCTCCCTGTACGGCGGCACGTACAACCTCCTGCGGCACACGCTGCGCCGACTGGGCATCGAGGTCTCCTTCGTGGACGCCCCGGACGACCCGGCGGCCTGGCGGGCGGCGATCCGGCCGAACACCAAGGCGCTGTTCGCCGAGTCCCTCGGCAATCCGCGGGGCGACGTCCTGGACGTGCGGGCGGTCGCCGACGTGGCGCACGCGGCCGGGGTGCCGCTGATCGTGGACAACACCGTGCCGACGCCGTACCTGCTGCGGCCCCTGGAGCACGGCGCCGACATCGTGGTGCACTCGGCGACCAAGTTCCTCGGCGGGCACGGCACCGCGATCGCCGGTGTCGTGGTGGACGGCGGCACCTTCGACTTCGGCGCGCACGCCGACCGCTTCCCCGACTTCACCGAGCCCGACCCCAGCTACCACGGCCTGCGGTACTGGCCGGCGCTGGGCCCCGGCGCGTTCGCGGTGAAGCTGCGGGTGCAGCTGCTGCGCGACCTCGGCCCGGCGCTCGCCCCGCACTCGGCGTTCCTGCTGCTCCAGGGCGTGGAGACGCTGAGCCTCCGGATCGAGCGGCACTCCGCGAACGCGCAGGCCCTCGCGAAGTGGCTGGAGCGGCGGGACGAGGTCGCCGCCGTCCACTACCCGGGCCTCGCCTCCAGCCCCTGGTACGAGGCGGGCCGGCGGTACCTGCCGCGCGGCGCCGGCGCCATCGTCTCCTTCGAGCTGCGCGGCGGGGTGGAGGCGGGCAAGCGGTTCGTGGACGCCGTCGAGCTGTTCAGCCACCTCGCCAACATCGGTGACGTACGCAGCCTGATCATCCATCCGGCGTCCACCACGCACAGCCAGCTCACCGAGGAGCAGGCCGCGGCGACCGGCACCACGCCGGGTCTGGTGCGGCTGTCGGTCGGCATCGAGAACCTGGCCGACCTCAAGGCGGACCTGGAGGCCGGCTTCCGCGCGGCGAAGGGCGCGTAGGTGAGCGCGGCCACCGGTGCCTGGCGGGAGGGGGACCCGCCGGGCCGACGGCGGTGGTACGTCGCCGAGAAGCCGCTGCCCCTGGAGGCGGGCGGTGAACTGCCCGGGGTGCGCCTGGCGTTCGAGACCTGGGGGCGGCTGTCCCCGGACGCCTCGAACGCCGTGCTGGTGCTGCACGCGCTCACCGGGGACAGCCACGCGGCCGGGCCCGCCGGACCCGGCCACCGGGCCCCCGGCTGGTGGGACGGGCTGATCGGTCCGGGCCGGGCGCTGGACACGGACCGCTGGTTCGTCGTCGCGCCCAACGTCCTCGGCGGCTGCCAGGGCAGCACCGGACCGTCCTCGCCCCGGGCGGACGGCGGGCGGCCCTGGGGCGGCGCCTTCCCGTTCCTCACCCCGCGCGACCAGGTCGCGGCGGAGGCCGGGCTCGCGGACGCGCTCGGGATCGACCGGTGGGCGCTGGTCGTCGGGGGCTCGATGGGCGGGATGCGGGCGGTGGAGTGGGCGGTGGCGCACCCGGCGCGGACCGGCGCGCTGCTGCTGCTCGCGACGACGGCGGCGGCGAGCGCGGAGCAGATCGCCTGGGCCAACGTCCAGCTGCACGCCGTCCGCGGCGATCCGCACTGGCGGGGCGGCGACTACCACGGCACCGGCCGGGAACCGCTCGCCGGGCTGGGGCTGGCCCGCCGGCTGGCGCACATCACCTACCGCAGCGAACCCGAGCTGCGGGCCCGGTTCGGCCGGTCGCCGCAGGGCGCCGAGGACCCGTGGCGCGGCGGCCGGTACCAGGTGGAGTCCTATCTTGACCATCACGCCGCCAAGCTGGTGCGCCGGTTCGACGCGGGCAGCTACGTCGTGCTGACCGAGGCGATGAACGCGCACGACGTCGGCCGCGACCGGGGCGGCGTCCGCCGCGCGCTGGCCCGGGTGCGCGCGCCCGCCCTGGTGGCCGGCGTCGACTCCGACCGTCTCTACCCCCTCGCCCAGCAGGCGGAACTGGCCGCGCTCATCCCGGGTGCCGACCGGCTGCGGGTGGTGGAGTCGCCGTACGGCCACGACGGGTTCCTGATCGAGACGGAACAAGTGGGCTCGCTGGTCCGGGAGTTGCTCGGCTGACCCGGCGGTGCCGCGCCGCCCGGCACGACCCGCCCGTTCCTCCCCCGGTGCCGTGTGGCACCTTGGGCGTGTCCCATGCCGACGACGACGCCCCGCGGAGCAGCCCGTGACCGATCCCACCGCCTCCTTCGAACTCCTCGCCGGTGCCGCCGATTCGCCGGTGCTGCTGCACGTGCCGCACTCCGCGCGGACCGTCCCGGCGGACGTGCGGGAGGGCATCGTGCTGGACGACGCGGAGCTGGAGCGGGAGCTGGACCACATCACGGACGCGCACACCGCCGAGATCGCCGCTCGGGCCGCCGCGCTGGCCGGCCGCACGCCCTGGCGGTTCGTGAACCGGCTGTCGCGGCTGGTGGTGGACCCGGAGCGGTTCCCGGACGACCGGGAGGAGATGCTCGCGGTGGGCATGGGCGCCGTCTACACGCGCACCACGCACCGGGGCGAGCTGCGGCCCGCGGACACCGACCCGGAGCCGCTGCTCGCCCGCTACTTCCGGCCGTACGCCTCCGCCATGGCGGAGGCGGTGGCCGGGCGGCTGGCCGCGACCGGGCGTGCCGTCGTCATCGACGTGCACTCCTACCCGGCCGCGCCGCTCCCCTACGAGCTGCACGGCAGCGGGCCGCGCCCGCCGGTGTGCCTGGGCACGGACGCCTTCCACACCCCGCCCGAGCTGACCCGTGCCGCCCGCGAGGCGTTCGCCGGGTGCGGGGAGACGGGGCTGGACAGCCCGTTCGCCGGGACGTACGTGCCGCTGGAGTTCCACGGCACGGACGCCCGGGTCGGCGCCCTGATGGTGGAGATCCGCCGGGACACCTACATGACGGAGCCGGGCGGGCCCGCCGGGCCGGGTCTGGAGCGGCTCGCCGGCGCGCTGGCCGCGCTGGCCGACGCGGTGTAGCGCGCCGGCCGGCCGCCCGCGAGGCGCCCCGGCGGGCGGCTCAGGCCCGCAGCCACTCCGTCACGATCACCTCCGCGCCGGTGCGCAGGCGCAGGGCGAACGGGCCGGACGGCGGGGTGTCGCTGCTGAAGCGGCCGAGGGTGTCCGTGCTGACCGGGCGGGCCGCCGGGCCGCCGAGCACCTCGATCCGTGCCGACCGCGGCGGCAGCAGCTGGCCGATCAGCCCCTCCCCGGTGACCTCCACGTCCACGGTCACCTCGCCCGCGCGGAAGGTCAGCATGCGCGGCGCGTCCAGGACCCCGCGGACCGGCAGCGCGTCCAGGAGCGAGTCGAAGGTCAGCTCGGCGATCCGGGCGTCCAGGTCGTGCAGGGCGAAGGCGTCCAGGGCGGTCTGGAGCAGCTCGGCCGGGACCGGGTCCAGGACGGCGGCCGCCTGGCGCAGCTCCTCCTCCAGCAGCGCGTCCGTGAACTCGTCCCCGTCCGGGCACGGTTGGCCGGGCATCCGGTTGTCGTCGTCGTTCACACGTCACCTCGTGCGTCCATCCGGGCCCGCAGCCGGCGCAGACAGCGCTGGCGCAGCGGGCCGATGCTGCCGACCGCGATGCCGAGGGCGGCCGAGATCTCCCCGTAGCTGGGCGGCGGCGAGGCCATCAGCACGCGCAGCAACTGCCGGCAGCGCGCCCCCAGTTGGTCCAGCTCCTGCCACAGGCGGCGGACCCGCTCGGCGCGGTCCGCCGCCTCCTCCGAATCGATCAGGGTCTCCTCGGGCGTCCGCTCCTCGCTGGCCCGGTCCAGCACCCGCGGATCGTCGGTCAGGGTGAGCCGCGCCAGGCCCTTGAGCACCTTCAGGCATTCGTGCCGGGCCGTGCTGGCCAGCCAGGAGGCGGCCTTGTCGGGTTCCCGGATGCGGCCCAGGTGCTGGGCGAAGCGGAACCACACGGTCTGGAAGACCTCGTGCCCGTCGGCCTCCGGCAGCCGGTGCGCGCGCACGACCGACCACACCAGGGGACTCATCCCTTCCACCAGCGCCTTCCAGGCCGCGGCGTCCCCGTCGACGGCGGACTGGACCAACGCGCCGACCTCTGTTCGGTCCACGGCTCCACCCCTTGTGTACGGCACGTCATCGTACGCCGCGGAGGGAAGCGTTCCGGAACTCATGCGGGCAGCGCCGGGAGCACGACGGGGACGGGGCGCCAGGTGGGCGGGCGCAGCGCCGGGACGCGCGCCCCGCGCACCTCGGCCCGGTCCGTGGTGGCCGCCAGCAGCCCGGCGCCGGCCGCGCGCGGGTCGCGCTCCCGGTAGGCCGTCATCCGCGCGGCGACCAGCCCCGCGGCCACCGGGGTGGCGAACGAGGTGCCGCTCCACTGGGCCAGGCCCTCGAACATCACCTGGTCCGGCTTGCCGCCGGTGCTCTCCCGGCCCTCGCTCAGCAGACCGGTGTGGCGCGGGTACTGGCAGGTGCAGGCGTAGTCGGCGGGGCCGAACCGGCAGCCGTCGTAGGTGGAGTGCTGGTAGACGTACGGCACCGGCACGGCGAAGCCGGAGAGGGCGCTGGTGAGGCGCTCGCCGGGGGCGTGGACGCGGACCCAGGGGCCGTGGTTGGTGAAGCAGGCACCGCCCTCGCCGTCCGCGCGCAGGGCGCCGACCGACAGCACGCAGTCGGCGTACTCGGGCAGCCCGGCGTAGGCGGCGGGCCAGAACGGGGTGTCGCTGCCGTTGTTGCCGGCGGCGGCCACCAGCAGGGTGCGCCGTTCGCGCAGCTCCGCCATGAACGCGTCCAGTCCGATCAGCCCGTCCCGGTCCGCGCTGGGGGTGCCCGCGGAGAGGCTGATGATGTCCGGCCAGCCGTCCCGGTCGACCGCTTCGAAGAGCAGGGCGCCGAACTCGGACTCCAGGACGGCGCCGGCGTCGTTGAGCGTGCCCCGGACGGTGATGTCGGTGTTGGGCGCGAGCGCCGCGAGGATGCCGGCGATGAAGGTGCCGTGGCCGACGTACTGGCGGAGCACGCCGTCGCCGTCGGTCTCGGTGAGCTGGGCGTCGCCGGTGGTGTGGGCGAGCAGCGGGTAGGAGCGGTGGTCGTGCATCAGACCGGTGTCGACCACCAGGACGCCGACCGCGGTGGCCGGGTCGTAACTTCCCTCGGCCGGACCGGGGTTGGCGGACGCGGAGCGCGGGACGGGCACCGGCTCGTCGCCGGGACAGGCGTTGACGTCGCCCGCGATGTGCACCACGTGGTTGCGGCCGGCCAGCCGGCGGCCCTGCCGTGCCTCCGCCTCCCGCACGGCGCGCAGGGCGTGCGGCACGGTGTCCTCGCCCCCGGCGGGGTCGCCGACCCGGATCCGGGTGACGCCGGTGCGGCCGGCCCGCGGGCCCACGCGGCGCACGTGGTCGGGGACGAGGCCCGCGGTCTCGGTGAAGTGGGTGCGCACCGCGTCCTCGACGAACCCGGCCTCCTCGCCGTCCCGGACGAGGACGACGCCCTTCTCGTAGAGCAGTCCCGCCGTGTCGTCCGGCCCCATGGTCAGGGGCACGTCCGGCAAGGAGCGCTGGATGTGGTGGAACTGCTCGTGGAATCGCTGCGGCGCCATGTGGCGTCCTCCCCCTCAAGACGGTCTACGACAGTGAGAGTCGCCGGACCGCCGTCTGATACAGCAGGCCACTACCATGCGAGACGTGACAGCGGGAAGCGAGTCGGTTATCGAGCTGCTGCCCATGGTGTTCGCCGACCCCGGCGAGGCGCGGGCCCGCGCGGAACACCTCCTGGGCGACGGCCCGTCACCGCTGCACGCCAGCGTCGCCCACCAGGTGCTCGGCATCTGGCAGCGGGACTTCGGCGACCTCAGGATCGCGCTGCGGCACCTGCGGCGGGCCCGGGACCTGGCCGCGCGCGCCGAGTCGGCCGACCGGGAGGCCGATGTGCTGGCGACGCTGGGGGTCGCACTGGTGCACGCGGGGCGCACACGGCAGGGGCTCGCCTCCTTCGAGCGGGGCGTCGCCCGGGGCAGCGGGCACACCCGGGCCCGGGTGCTGTACCGGCGGGCGTACGTGTGGTGGGTGCTGGGGCGGCACCGGGAGGCGCTGGAGGACGTACGGCGGGCGCTGCCCGTGCTGCGGCAGGCCGCCGACGGCATCTGGACGGCGCGGGCGCTGACGCTGCGGGCCACCGTGCACCTGGCGCTGGGCGCGGTGGACCGGGCGGTCGCGGACTTCACGGCGGCGGAGCGGCTGTGGGACACCACCGGCCAGGAGCACGACAAGGCGGACGCGGTGGAGAGCCGGGGCCTGGCCGCGTTCCGGTCCGGCGACGTCCCGGCGGCGCTGCGGCTGCTGGACGAGGCCGAGGAGCGGTACGCCAAGCTGGGCACGCCCGCCTACAACCTGTCGATCCGGCGCTGCGAGGTGCTGATGGCGGCGGGGCTCGCCCCGGAGGCGCTGGCCGAGGCGGACGCGGCGATCTCGGTGCTGGACCGGATCGGCGGGCAGTCCACGCGCAAGGCCGAGCTGCTGCTGGCCGCCGCGCGGGCGGCCCGCTCGGCGGGGGACGCGCACACCGCCGTGGCCCGCGCCGCCGTCGCCGTACGGCTGTTCGCGGCGCAGCGGCGGACCTGGTGGGAGACGCACGCCCGGCTGGTGCTGATCGAGGCGCGGGTGGCGGCCGGGCGCGGGTCGGGGCGGCTGGTGGCGGACGCGGCGGCGGTCGCCGAGAAGCTGGCCTCCTTCGGCTCGCCCGCCGCGCCGGAGGCCGCGCTGCTGGCCGGCCGGATCGCGCTGGCGCTGGGCTGGACTGCGGACGCGGAACGGCACCTGGCGGTGGCCGCGCGCAGCCGGCACGGCGGGCCGCCGCCGGCCCGGGTGACCGGCTGGGCGGCGCAGGCGCTGCGGGCCCGGGCGGCCGGTTCGCGGCGGGGGGTGCTGGAGGCGTGCCGGCGCGGCCTGGCCGTGCTGGACGACCACCGGATGACGCTGGGCGCCTCGGAGCTGCGCGCCCACGCGACCGCGCAGGGCGCCGAACTGGCCGCGCTGGCGCAGGAGGTGAGCCTCGCCGAGGGCGGTCCGCGACGGCTGCTGGTGTGGAGCGAGCGGTGGCGGGCGACCGTGCTGTCCGCGCCGCCGACCCGGCCGCCCGAGGATCCGGCGCTGCTGAGCGGGCTGACCGCCTACCGGGAGATCGCGGCCCGGGCGGAGGCGGCCCGGATGGAGGGCCGGCCGGTGCCGGCGCTGGAGCGCGAACAGCGACGGCTGGAGCGGGAGATCCGCTCCCGCACCCGGCACACGGGCGGCGCCGCCGCCGACGCCGGGGACCGCTTCGACGCGGGCCGGCTGCTGGACCGGCTCGGCGCCGCCCGGCTGGTCGAACTGGCCGTGGTCGACGGGCGGGTGCACGTCCTGCTGTGCGGGCGGGGGAAGGTGCGGCGGTTCACGGGCGGTCTGCTGGCGGAGGCGGTCGCCGAGGCCGAGCACGTGCAGGCCGGGCTGCGGCGGCTCGCGCACCCGGGGGCCGAGGCGCGGCTGCCGGTGGTGGAGGCGGCCGGCCGGCGGCTCCAGGAGCTGCTGCTGGCCGGGGCGGTGCCGCACCTCGGTTCGGGCCCGGTGGTGATCGTGCCGCCGGGCGCGCTGCACCGGGTGCCATGGGCGCTGCTGCCCGCGCTGCGCGAGCGGGTGCTCAGCGTGTCGCCGTCGGCGGGCAGCTGGCTGCGCGCCCGGGAGACCGCGCCGCCGCCGGACGGCCGCCCGGTGCTGGTGCGCGGTCCCGGTCTCGCGACCGGCGGCGCGGAGGTGCCCGAGCTGGCCGGCCGGTACGCCACGGCGACGGTCCTGGAGGGGGACGACGCGCAGGTGCCCCGGGTGCTGGCGGAACTCGACGGGGCGGACCTCGCGCACCTCGCCGCGCACGGCACGTTCCGGGCCGACAGCCCCCTGTTCTCCGCGCTGCGGATGGCCGACGGCCCGCTGATCGTCCACGACTTCGAGCGCCTGGCCCGCAGCCCGTACCGGATCATCCTGTCCAGCTGCGACACCGCGCGGCTCGCCTCGGTCGGCGCGGACGAACTCCTCGGTCTGGTCACGGCGTTGCTGCCGCTGGGCACGGCCGGGGTGGTGGCCAGCAGCGCCCCGGTCAACGACGCGGCCGTGGTGCCGCTGATGCTCGCCCTGCACAAGGGCCTCGACGCGGGGCTGTGTCTGGCCGAGGCCCTCCGCGACGCCCGCGCGGCCCTGCCCGGCGACGCGGTCCACCAGGCGACGGGCTGGGCGTTCGCCGCGTTCGGCGCGGCGTAGCGGCCGCCGCCCGCCGTACCCGGCGGCGGCTGCCGCCGGGGCCTGTCGTCGGACTCCCGCCCGCCCGGCGGACGGCGGGAGTCCGGCGACAGGCCCTACGCCGTCTCGGGCACCTCCACCAGCCAGGGCAGCGCCCCCCGGTCGCCGGTACCGAGCCGGGTGTAGGCGCCGTACAGGTGATTGCCCACCGTCCGCACGGACAGCGTCAGCCGGTCGGCGATCTCGCGGTTGCTCAGCCCGGCCGCCGCGAGCGAGACGATCTGCCGCTGGCGGGCGGTGAGTTCACCGAGGACGAGTCCGGTCAGGGCCGGGGTGCGCGCTCCCTCGCAGCGGCGGGCGAGCGCCAGGGCGCGGGTACGGGAGCGGCGCGCGGCCCGCGGATCACGGTGCGCCCGTACGGCCTGTGCGTGCGCCTCCGCCGCGTACAGCAGGAACCCCCGCTCCGCCAGGGCCTGAGCGGCCCGGTCCAGCGCGGCCCCGTCGCCGCGGGCCAGCGCCTCCGCGTGCCGGGCGAACACGCTCCCGGCGGGCAGCCGGCCGGCCGCCCGCCCGGGGTCGCCCCGGCGTACGGCGTCGTAGGCGGCGTGGACGCCGTCGGGCTCGGCGCCGGTGCCCGGCTCGCCGTCGGCCAGCGCGAGTTCCCTCCGGCACCCGGCGTCGGACGGGGCCGCCCGCAGCCCCTCCCGGGCCCAGGCCGCGGCCTCCCGCAGCTCGCCGCGCAGGCGCGCGAACCGGGCGCGGAGCCCGGCGTACCCGGGCGGCAGCGGGGCGCCCTCCGCGACCAGCCACTCCCCCACCGGCGTCGGCACCGGCGTCACGTCGAGCCGCTCGACGCGCTCCGCCAGGGTGCGCTGTTCGGCGGCGAGCGCGGGGGCGTGCGCGTCCGCGGCGGGGGCCAGCCGGCGGGCCCTGAGCCGGCCGGCGGTGGCGCGCAGCGCGGTGCCGTGCAGGGGGTGGGCGAGGCTGACCGCGCCCTGGTCGTCGACGTGCACCAGGCCGTCCGACTCCAGGCGTTCGAGGGCCTCCGGCTCCAGCCCGTCCGGGTCCAGCGGCAGCGGCTCGGCGAAGGCGAGGCGGTCCAGGATCTCGCGTTCGGCGGGGCCGGACCGCTCCAGGGCGGGGGCGAGCCGGTCCCGGACGGCCGGGGTGACCGGCAGGGCGCCGCGCCAGGCCCGCTCCCGGGTGCCGGGCACCGGGGTCAGCCGGCCGGACCCGGCGAGCGCGGTGACCAGGTCGCGCAGCAGCCGCAGATCGCCCCGGCACGCCTGGTGCAGCCGGCGTACGGTGAGCGGTTCCAGGGCGGCGCCGGCGAGCAGCCGGGCGGTGTCCTCGCGGGGCAGCGGGCCGAGGGCGAGCCGGGGCAGCAGCTCCCCGGTCCACAGCCGGGACACCGCGCCGGGTGCGGGCACCCCGTCCGCCGCGGCCACCACCAGGCGGGTACGGCCCTGCACGGCCAGCTGGTGGACCAGGGCCGCGGAGGTCTCGTCCAGCAACTGGGCGTCGTCCACGACCAGGACCCGCACCCCGGACAGCGCCCGGAGCGCGCGGTGCAGCGAGACGGTGTCGGGGAGCAGGTGCGCGAACGCCGCGAGGGGCAGGTCGCGGGCCTCGGGCGTGCCGGTGACCCGCTGGTGGTCGGTGCCCCGGACCGCCTCCGTGATCAGCCGGGTCTTGCCCTGGCCCGCCGGACCGGTCACCACGATGCCGGGCCGGCCCGCCGCCGACGCCCCGCGCACCAGCTCCAGTTCGTCCGTCCGGCCGGTGAACGGCCAGGGCAGCTCCAGGGTCCCGGCGCCGCCGTACGTCCCGCTGCCCGCGTCCTGCTCGTAAGTCCTCACCTCATCCTGAGCGCGGGTACCCGGGTTTGATACAGGGTGACTTGAGTAGCCCCCGACTCAGGCGTCCGGCCGGTGCGGGGCGGCACTCTTGCGACATGACCCGACGCCTCTGCTCGCTTCCACGGCAGCCGGCCCCGCCGTTCGCGGCGGGGCTGACCGCCGGGCGGCTGGGCGCGCTGCTCGCCGGGCGGCGGATGTGGCTCAACGGCACCGTGCTGCACTACTGCTTCCTGGACGCCCGCACCGACGCCTCCGTCATCCCGGTCCCCGGGACCGGGGAGCTGCGCCGGGCGCCGTGGGCGGGCGGCGAGGAGCAGCGGGACGTGGTCCGCGACTGCTTCCGCGAGTGGCAGGACCTCGGCATCGGCGTCACCTTCGCCGAGGTCGGCGACCGGCACGAGGCGGAGCTGCGGATCGGGTTCCAGCCCGGCGCCGGGTCCTGGTCGGCGGTGGGCCGGGACGCGCTGTCGGCCGGCCGGGGCGAGCGCACCATGAACCTCGGCTGGGACGTGACCGCGCCGGGGGAGCGCGGGACCGTCCTGCACCAGATCGGGCACGCGCTCGGCATGGTGCACGAGCACCAGAGCCCGTTCGCCGGGCTGCACTGGGACGACGAGGCGGTCTACGCCGAACTGGCCGGGCCGCCGAACTTCTGGAGCCGGGAGACGACGTACACGAACGTGCTGGACCGGCTGGACGCCTGCGAGGCGGGGGCCTCGGTGTGGGATCCGCAGTCGGTCATGACGCTGCCGTTCGGGCCGGGTCTGGTGCTGGAGCCGGAGCAGTACCGCGGGGGGCTGCGTCCGCCCGGCGCCCCGTCCCCGGCCGACAAGGAGTTCGTGCTCCGCTGGTACCCGCCCGCCGATCCCTCGGGGCCGGCCGCGCTGGTGCCGTTCCGGTCGGCGCCGCTCGGTCTCGGGGCGGGCGAGCAGGCCGACTTCACGGTGGAGCCGCCCCAGACCCGCGAGTACGCCGTGGGCACCTTCGGTGAGGCGGACACGGTGCTGGTGGTCTTCGAGGAGCGCGACGGGGAGGCGCGTTTCCTCGCGGGGCGGGACGACGGCGGCACGCCGGACAACGCCGTCGTCCGCGTGCGGCTCGTCAAGGGCCGCCGCTACGCCGTCCGGGTCCGTCTGTACTCCACGTGGGGTGCGGGGGAGACGGCCGTCATGTGCTGGTGACGGCACACGGACGGCGCCGAGCCACAGTCCGGCACCGGGGGAAGCGGCGCGGGCGTCACCAACGGGGGAGGTGACGCCCGCGCCCACGCCGGTGTTCGGGTGCGCGAACGGTGCCCGGGTGCGGCGCCGTCGGCCGCCCGGTCCGGCAGCGCACGGCGGCCGGGCCGGCGGGCCGGGCTCAGGCAGTGGTGCGCAGCGGCTCCACACCGATGACCTTGCGGTAGACGCGGGCGCCGTCGCCGTAGTCGTCGACGGCGTAGTGCCAGGTCGCCTCGTTGTCCCAGAGGACGAAGTCACCGGGCCGCCAGCCGAAGCGGATGGTGTAGTCGGGCGAGGAGGCGTGCCGCAGGAGGTGCTCCAGCAGTATCCGGCCCTCCTGCGGGGTGACCCCGGTGAGCCCGAGGGCCGAGGAGCTGAGGAAGAGGCCCTTGCGCCCGGTGAGGGGGTGCTCGCGGACGACGGGGTGCTCGACCGTCGTCTCGCCGAGCGCGGTCTTCCTGCTGCCCTGCGCGTAGTTCTCGGGGTTGCCGTCGTAGACGGCGCGGACGTCGGCCAGCAGCCTCTTGAAGGGTTCGGACAGGTCGTCGTAGGCGGCCTGGAGATCGGCCCACAGGGTGTGCCCGCCGAGTTCGGGCACCTCGTCGTAGGTCAGCGACTCGATGGCGAAGACCGGGGAGCGCCACAGGCCGCCGATGTGCCAGGTGCTGGCCTTGCCGGTGTGCCGCACGTTGTAGGGGTAGACCAGCTCGTGGTCCGGGTGGCGGCGGGCGGTGGGGTGGTCGAAGGGTTCGGCGAACAGGCGTACCGCCTCGACGTGTTGTCCGGGATCGAGGTGCTGGTCCCGGAAGACCAGGACCTTGTGGTCGCGGAAGGCCCGGCGGAGCGCGTCGGCGGTGGCCTCGTCGACGGGGCGGGTCAGGTCGACGCCGCTCACCTCCGCGCCGATGCGCGGGCCGGCCCGGTGGATGACGAGGTGTGTGTCGGGGTGGGTGACGGTGGTCATGCCGTTCTCCTTGGAAGACGCCGTACGGACGGGACGTGCCGGGGCACGCGCGAAGGAGCGGCTGCTCGGAACTCCGCGCGGGCCCGGGACAGTGGGGAGAAGTCAGGCGTGTCGACAGGACGGCGCGCCGGTGCGCGCCGGGTCCGGGTGCGGTCTGCGGGACAACGCCGGGATGGTCACGCCACCACGGTAGGCAGCGGGCACCGCCGCGGGCCAGGCCCCACCATTGCACTCGCGTGAACATTCCACGGCGTGCCCGGCGCCCGGGCCGGACGCGGGCACGCCGACGGCATGCTCATCGCCCTCGGGGGTCTCCCGGGTCGGGCGGCGCCTCGGACGCGCCGGAACCGGGGGCGATGGGCACGAGGTCGAGGACGCCGAGCGGTGTGCCGGAGGACACGGGGGCTCCTCAGCGATCGGCGGGCACGGCCTCGGGTGCCGTCCGGGGCCGGACGGGTGCCCAGGGGAACGGCGGATCCGGGATGTCCCGGCGCAGTACCGGGGCGACCTCGGACTGGAACAGCTCCAGCGAGTCGCGGTGCCGGGCGGCGGGCAGCCCGCCCGCGTCCGCGCTCACGTGCAGCACGGTGTGGCCGAACCGCTCGTGGTAGCGGTGCACCTTGTCGAGGACCTGCTCGGGGCTGCCGATCAGCGCCGAGCTGCGCGCCACGAAGTCCTCCAGGGTCTCGAAGACCACGGGCAGCCCGGCCGTGCGCTGGAAGGCGAGGTTGCTCTCGAACACCGGGCGGTACGCGGCCAGCGCCTCCTGGGAGGTGCGGGCCACGTACAGCCCGGCCGAGCCCGCGCCCACCGCGATGTCCGCCGGGTCGTGGCCGTGGTGCTCCCAGCGTTCGCGGTAGTGGCGGATCAGCTCGGCGTACGGCTCGATCGGATGGGTGACGTTCGCCGAGAACAGCGGGTCGCCGTAGCGCGCGGCGAGTTCCACGGACTCCTTGCTGGTGGCGCTGCCGTGCCAGACGCGCACCGGCCGCTGGTAGGGCCGCGGCCAGACCTCGGCGTCCGTCAGCGGCGGCCGGAAGCGGGTGTCCGCGGTGACCCGGTCCTGCCGCCAGATCCGCCGGAACACCTCGTAGCTCTCGGCGTTGCGGTCCCACTGGTCCTCGGGGGTGACGTCGAACAGCTCGCGCTGCGCGGTGCCGTTGCCCTTGCCGATGATCAGGTCGAGCCGGCCCTCGGAGAGGTGGTCGAGGGTCGCGTAGTCCTCGTAGGCGCGGACCGGGTCGAGCAGACTCAGCGTGGTGACGGCGGTGAAGAGCCGGATGCGGCGGGTGAGCGCGGCGATGTGGCTGAGCACGACCGTGGGCGCGGAGGAGAGGAACGGCCGCTCGTGCCGCTCCCCCACGCCGAATCCGTCGAAGCCCAGTTCCTCGGCCAGCACCGCGTTGTCCAGCACCTCGCGGAACCGGTCGTGCGTCGGCCCCGGCACGCCGGTGGCGGGGTCGGGCCGGTGCACGATCAGGGTGATGGCGAGGAACTTCACGACGCGGCCCGCTCGGCGGGGGCGTCGGTGCCGGCGTCGGGGTGGGCGAGGCCCAGGTGGTCGCGCAGGGTCGTGCCCTCGTACTCGGTGCGGAAGACGCCCTGTTCCTGGAGGAGCGGGACGACCGTGTCGGCGAACGTGTCCAGTCCCCCGGGGGTGATGTGCGGGACGAGGATGAAGCCGTCGGAGGCGTCGGCCTGCACGAAGTCGTTGATGGTCCGGGCGACGGTGGCCGGGGTGCCGATGAAGGACTGCCGGTTGCCGGTGTTGATGACGAGGTCGCGGATGGACCACTTGTTGGCCTCGGCGAGCTGCCGCCACTCGCGGGCGATGGCGACCGGGTCGCGATACATCCGCACCTGGGCGCGGCCCCGGGAGATGTGCTCCTCGGCGACGACCGGGTCGGCCTCGGGCAACGGGCCCTCCGGGTCGTACCCGGACAGGTCCCGGTTCCAGACGAACTCCAGGTGCTTGAGGGCGGTGGCGCCGCTGACCTGCTGGCGGCGGATCTCGTGGGCGAGTTCGGCGGCCTCCTCGTCGGTGTCGCCGAGCACGAAGGTCGCGGAGGGCAGGATGAGCAGCTGGTCGGGGCGGCGGCCGTACTTGGCGAGGCGGGACTTGACGTCCGTGTAGAAGGCCCGGCCCTCCTTCAGCGTGGAGTACCTGCTGAAGATGGCGTCCGCCTCGGAGGCGGCGAACTCGCGGCCCTCGTCGGAGTCCCCGGCCTGGAAGATGACGGGGCGGCCCTGCGGGGAGCGCGGGACGTTGAACCGGCCGTGGATGTCGAAGTGCTGTCCCTGGTGCACGAAGGCGCCGGCCTTGGCGTCGCCCAGGAAGGTGCCGGTGGCCTGGTCGGCGATGATCTCGTCGCCGCGCCAGGAGTCGAACAGCTCGTGCGCGGTGGCGAGGAACTCCTTGGCGCGGGAGTAGCGCTCCTCCTGCGGCAGGAAGCCGCCGCGCCGGAAGTTCTCACCGGTGAAGGCGTCCCAGGAGGTGACGACGTTCCACGCGGACCGGCCGCCGGAGAGGTGGTCGAGGCTGGCGAACTGGCGGGCCACCTCGTACGGCTCGTTGAACGTGGAGTTGATGGTGCCGGTCAGGCCGAGCCGGTCGGTGACGGCGGCCAGGGCGGCGAGCACGGTGAAGGTGTCGGGGCGGCCCACCACGTCCAGGTCGTAGATCTTGCCGCCCTGTTCGCGCAGCCGCAGTCCCTCGGCGAGGAACAGGAAGTCGAACTTGGCGCGTTCGGCGGTCTGCGCGAAGCGGACGAAGGAGTCGAACTCGATGTGGCTGCCGGCGGCCGGGTCGCTCCACACGGTGGTGTTGTTGACGCCGGGGAAGTGGGCGGCCAGGTGGATCTGCTTCAGGGGCTTGCTCATGGCGTGGGGTCGTCCTCTCCGGCGTTCAGACGGCTGCGTAGCGGTTGGCGGGGCGGGTGAGGCCGAGGAGGCCGCGCAGGGTGCCGGCTTCATAGGCGTCCCGGAAGCGGCGGCGGCGCTGGAGTTCGGGGACCAGGTCCCGGGTGATCCGGGGCAGGTCGTGACCGGCGACCGCCGGGCGCAGCCGGAAGCCGGTCAGTCCGCCCTCGGCCAGTTCCTCCAGCAGGTCCGCCAGTCCGGCCGCCGTACCGGTGAAGATCCGGGCGTCGCCGGTGTACGGCTCGCCCGCGAGGGTGTCGAGGCGGTCCCGGCGGGCCTCGGCCTCGGCCCGGCTGTCGTCGAGGAGGACGACGAGGTCGCCGAAGACGTGCAGGGGCTCGCCGGCGCGGCCCGCCGCCTCCTGCTCGGCGCGGATCTCGGCGACGGTGGCGCGGGCCTCGGCCGCGTCGTGCGGGGTGATGTAGCCCACGTCGGCCTGGCGGGCCACGAGCCGGTACGGGATGGTCTGGTGCGCGAGGGCGGTGACCAGGGGCTGGCCCTGCGGGGGTCGCGGGGTGATGGAGGGGCCCTTGACGCTGAAGTGACGGCCCTCGAAGTCGATGTAGTGCAGCTTGTCCCGGTCGATGAAGCGGCCGGTCGCCGCGTCCCGTATCTCCGCGTCGTCCTCCCAGCTGTCCCAGAGCCGGCGCACGACCTCGACGTAGTCGGCGGCCTCGTCGAAGAGTTCGGTGAGCAACGCCCCCGCGGAGGGGGCGTCGAAGGAGTCGATCCGGCGGATGGTGCGCCGGCCGAAGTGCGCGGCCTCGTCGGGGCGGGCGCTGACCCGGACGCGCAGTCCGGCCCGTCCGGCGCTGACGTAGTCGAGGGTGGCGATCGCCTTGGAGATGTGGAACGGCTCGGTGTGCGTGGTCACCACGGTCGGGACCAGTCCTATGTGCCGGGTGAGCGGGGCGACGCGGGAGGCGATGAGGACCGCGTCGAGCCGGCCGCGGACCTGGTCGGTGCGGTCGTCGGGGGTGAGGAGCCGGGAGGACTGCGGGCCGAGGCCGTCCTCGATGGTGACGAAGTCGAGCAGACCGCGTTCGGCCTCGGTGATCAGGTCGGCCCAGTAGCCGGCGGTGAGCAGGTCCCGGGGGCGGGCGACCGGCTCGCGCCAGGACGCGGGGTGCCAGCCGGTGCCCTCCAGGGCGACGGCGAGATGCAGGTGGGCGGGGGAGGTTGCGGACACGTCGGTGCCTTCCTTGACGTCCGTACGAGAGGCGGCGCCGGCTCGCGGGCAGGGGCCGGCCGGGGTGGGCGGCGCGGGACCGGGCGAGCGCGCGGGAGGGGAGGAGCCGGGCCGGAGGCCGGGCGTGCGTCAGTGGCGACAGAGCGCGGCGGACACGCGCTGGAGGTCTATGTGCGGCCGGGAGTGCAGCCGGACGGAGCGGTAGGGATGCGGGGCGCGCGGCGGGCGTGACGGCGGCGGCACTCGGGTCACGGCCGTCACCTCGCTCCGTTGGGCGCGGCGGGCCGGGTCGGCGCCCGCCGGGTGGATCTCGTCATGACGTCCAACGCCCGGCCGGCGCCGGATGTTCCCGGGCTGCGGAGTCGGACGAACGGGGAGCGGCGGCGCGATGTGAACCCGATCGCCTCGTACAGCCGGATCGCGGGCGCGTTGTCGGCGGCGACGTGCAGGAACGGTGTGTCCCCGCGCTCCCGGATGCCCGCGGCGACCGCGCGCACCAGCCGGGTCGCCAGTCCCCGGCCGCGGTGGGCGGGGTCGGTGCAGACGGCGCTGATCTCGGTCCAGCCGGGCAGCCGCAGCCGCTCGCCCGCCATGGCGACGAGCCTGCCCCGGTGCCGGATGCCCAGGTAGGTGCCCATCTCCACGGTCCGCCTCAGGAACGGGCCGGGCCGGGTGCGGGCGACCAGGCCGAGGATCTCCGGGACGTCGTCGGGCCCCAGGCGTACCGCCTCCGGCGCCGGCTCGGCGCGCAGCGCGGTGTCGACGAGCTGGACGCCCTCGCCGCCGCCGAGGACCGTCCAGCCCTCGGGCACCCGCTCGACGGGCTTGACCCGCGCGTGGGCCGCGGGCCCGAGCAGCGTGTGCAGGTCGGCCCAGGCCGCGGGGTCCGCCGGGTCCGCCACGGCGGCGAAGTCGTAGGTCTCCGCCCGGTAGCGGGCCGCGCGGCCCACGCGTTCGGCGAGGTGTGCGTGCGGGCCGGTGAGGGCGGCCCAGACGGCGTTGTCGAGTGCGGGCGCGCCGGGCGGGAACGGGGCCCTGGGCAGGAGGAGCGGAACTCCGCCCGCCTGGGCGGCGGTGGGGTGTGCCATGACGGACGGAGTCCTCTCTCGGCTCGGCCGGGCGGGCGGGGGCGGGGAGGCGGTCAGGAGTTGTCCAGCGGCAGTCCGGGCGGGTTGACCTCCGACTTCGCCACGGCCTCGTTGGACAGGTTGTAGGCGGCGAGCCACTTGGCGTACTGCCCGTTCTCGATGAGGTGGTTGAGGGCGTCGGCGAGCGGCTTGGCCAGTCCGCTGTCCTTCTTGGCGGTGGCGGCGATCAGGCCCTGCACCGTCTCCCCGGCGCCGGAGAAGGTGCCCGCGTTGCGGGTCGGGTCGGGCGTCTTCGCGGTCTGCCGGGCGCGGTAGGCGACGGCGGGGTTGGGCCCGAGGAAGGCGTCGACCTTCCCGCTGCGCAGCGCCAGGTTGATGGCGTTCTGGTCCGGGAAGTACTTGATCGTGAGCTGCTTGCCCTCCTTGGCCAGCTTCGCCTTCCACTCCAGGAGGATCTTCTCCTGGTTGGTGCCGGCGCCCACGGTGACCGTCTTGCCGGCGAGGTTGCGGTAGTCGCCGTCGAAGTTCCAGGTGCTCTTCTTCAGCACCTCGAAGGCCAGGTTGTCCTGGCGGTAGGAGGCGAACTCGTACTTCTTCTTGCGCTCCTCGGTGTCGGTGACGTTGGAGAAGGCCACGTCGACCTTGCCGCTGTCGATGCCGACGAAGAGGTTCTCCCAGGTGGAGTTCCGCAGTTCGGGCTTGAGGCCGAGCACCGCGGCCACCAGGCGGCCGAGGTCGGGTTCGGAGCCGGTGAGGGTCTTCTGGTCGCTGCCGACGAAGTTGAGCGGCGCGGAGCCCGAGGGCAGGGCCCCGACGCCGATGACGAGCTTGCCGCTCTTGCGGATGGCGGCGGGCAGTTCGGCGCTGATCGACTTCACCTCGGAGACCTTCAGCGCGGTCTCCTGGGCCGCTCCGTTGGACACCTGCCCCACGGTCACCGTGCCGGCCGAACCGGTGGTGGTGGCGGCGTCGCTGTCTCCCCCGCACGCGGCGAGCCCGCCGGCGAGGGAGAGGGTCGCGGTCGCCGCGGTGAGGCCGCGTATCAGTCTGCGTCGGGAGAACTGGCTGGGCATGGCTGTCCTTGTCGTTCGGTGGTGGCGGGAAGCTGTGGTGAAGTCGGTGGTGACGAAGGAGCGGTGGTGTCGGGGAAGCGCGTGCGGCCGGGGGACCCCGCGCGACGGAGCGGCGGGCGGGTCAGAGGACCCGCTTGAGGAAGTCCCGGGTCCGTTCGTGCCGGGGGTTGTCCAACACCTGTGCGGGCGGGCCCTGTTCGACGATCCGGCCACCGTCGATGAAGACGATCCGGTCGGCGACCTCGCGGGCGAAGCCGATCTCGTGGGTGACGATGAGCAGGGTGGTGCCGCTGGTCGCCAGGTCCTTGATGACGGCGAGCACCTCGCCGACGAGTTCGGGGTCGAGCGCCGAGGTCGGCTCGTCGAAGAGGATGATCCCGGGCCGCAGGGCGAGGGCACGGGCGATGGCGACGCGCTGCTGCTGGCCGCCGGACAACTGCCGCGGGTAGGCGTCGGTCCGGTCTCCGAGGCCGACGCGTCCGAGGAGTTCGCGGGCGAGTTCCCGGGCCGCGGGCCTGGTCAGCCTGCCGGTGGCGACGGGGGCGGCGGCGACGTTGTCCAGGACGGTCAGGTGCGGGAAGAGGTTGAAGTTCTGGAAGACGAAGCCGATCCGGCCGCGCTGGGCGAGGATGGCGCGCTCGCTCAGCTCCTTGAGCCGGTTGCCGTGCCGCTTCACGCCGATCAGCTCGCCGCCCACGCTGACGTGTCCGATCTCCGGCTTCTCCAGGTGGTTGATCACCCTGAGCAGCGTCGACTTGCCGGAGCCGGAGGGTCCGAGGACCACCGTGACCTCGCCGGGGCGGACGGTCAGGTCGATGCCGTCGAGCACGCGGTGGGCGCCGTACCACTTGTGGACGTCGTGCACTTCGAGCGCGACGGGGGTGGTCGGCTCCAGGGGCGGTGCGGTGGTCATACGGCGGCCTCCCTGCGCAGCCGGGCCCTGAGGTCGGCGAGGCCGGTCAGGGCTCTTCGCAACGGGGTCGGCGGCAGGGTGCGCGTGGCACCCCGGGCGAAGTACCGCTCGACGTAGAACTGGACGACGGAGACGGCGCTGGTCAGGATCAGGTACCAGACGGTGGCGACCACCAGCAGCGGGACGATGTCACCGGGGTAGGTGCTGCCCATCGACTGCACCGAGCCGAACAGGTCGAGCAGCGACACGTAGAACACCAGGGAGGTGCTCTTGATCAGGCCGATCAGCTGGTTGACGTAGTTCGGGGTGATGGACCGGAACGCCTGCGGGAGGACGATCCTGCGGAACTGGTAACCCTTGGGCAGGCCGAGCGCGGCGGCGGCCTCGTGCTGTCCCTGGTCGACGGAGAGGATGCCGCCGCGGACCACCTCGGCCGCGTACGCCGCTTCGTTGAGGCTGAGGCCGATGACGGCGATCGCCATGTCGGTGGCCAGCTTCGACTCGTCGAAGGTGACGAAGGCCGGTCCGAAGGGCACACCGAGGCTCAACGTCTTGTAGAGGGCGCTGAAGTTGTAGAGGAAGATCAGTACGACGATCAGCGGGACGGAGCGGAACAGCCAGGTGTACGTCCAGCTGACCGCGCGCAGCACCGGGCTCCCGGAGAGCCGGCCGAGCGCGAGCAGGATGCCGCCGAGGAGCCCCAGCAGGGCGCTGAGCGCGGTGACTTCGAGGGTGACGAGCAGGCCGTCGAGGACGGTGGGGCGCAGGAACCAGTAGCGGAAGCGGTCCCACTGGTAGAAGGGGTTCGTGACCAGTCCGTGCAGGATCTGCGCGACGAGCACGAGGACGACGGCGGTGACGATCCACCGGCCGGGCCGGCGCAGCGGCTGGACGCGCTGCGCGGACAGCTCTTTCGGCGGTGTCTCGGTGGGTATCGGCGCCTCGGCGAGGGAGACGGCGGCGCCTGGGGGTTCACTCATGAGGGGCTCCGGCGGAGTCGGACACCCCGGGGCCGCGTCGAAGCGCGGTGGGCCGCGGCGGCACGGGGGCACGGGGCGGCGCACGGGCTGGCGCGGAGACCGGGGACTGGGCGGACAACGGCACACCGGGCGAGGGGGTGTGCGGCGGAACGCGGGGGCTGGGAGGAGAGGTCAGCCCCGGCGGCGGGCAGGGCCCGGTGCGGTACACAGTGCGCTGTTCACGCGGAGCAGGTCGACGGCGCGGTCGGCGACGAGGAGACCGGCGTACGACGGTACGCAGCCCTGGGGGCGGCTCACGGCCGTCCGGGAGGCTGCGTACATGGCGTCACCTGTCACTGTCCGGGCCCCGGGGGGCCGCGCGCTTACCGAAAACGTCGTCCGGTCCGGTCGTCACCTGGGGCACCCCACCGCGGTGCGAGGGTTGCCGGTCAGCCAGCCAGGGCTTGGTGCTGACGCTCATGACCGTTCTTGAGGCGTAAGTAAGGCAGTTGCCCGTTCGAATGTCAACGCCCGTCCGCACAGTGGACGGGGGCGGACCGCTCTCACCTGCGGCAAGCTCCCGGGGCGTCCGCGGCGTGGCTCGCCCAGTCCAGGATCTGGACCGCCGCTCCGGCGGCTTCGAGGCCCTGGCAGCGGCCGTGGTGGCGGCGGGCGATGCCGTCGAGGTCGAGATGGCGGCCGAAGGCGGGGTGGGCGGCCAGCCGGCGGGCGTAGGCCCAGAGTGCGCGGTGGCCGGCGACGCGGTGCACGGCGGAGGCGTCGAGATGGCAGCGGTGCACGGTGTCGAGCTGCACCAGGGAGACCCACAGCTCGATGTCGGCGGCGGTGAGCCGTTCGCCGACCAGGTACTCCTCGCCGTCCAGCCGCCGCTCCAGCCGGCCCAGGGTGTCCAGCAGGACGTCGAGCGCGGCGGCCCGCTCCCGCTGCGTGACGCCGGCCCGGCCGGCGCGCTGGGCGGCCTCCTCGATGCCCTCGGCGCACATCCGCTCGACCGCCTCGATCACGGACTCCAGGCCGGCGGGGTACAGGCGGTCGCCGCCGTCCGGCCGGAAGCGGTCCAGGTCGCGCAGGATGTCGGGGGTGTGGGTGCTGACGATGCGTCCGGACCAGTCGTCGCTGAGGACGGGCGCGAGCGCGGGGCCGGTGTAGTGGTGGGCGCTCGCCTCGTACAGCGGGCGCAGCGCCGCATGGCCGCCGCCGGGACAGTCCGGGACGGCCGGCAGCAGGGTGACGGGACACCTGGTGTCCAGGCCGAGCAGGCTGTGGCCGACGGCGAGGCGCAGTCCGTCGGGGCAGGCGGTGGAGAGGTGGAGCCGGTAGCGGTGCGGCACGGCGTAGTGGCCGCTGCGCGCGTCCCGTCCGATCCGGCCGCGGAAGACGGGAGCGGTGCGGTGGACGGACGGGACGGCGGCGAGCGGAGTGATGGACATGGGTCTCCCCGGGTCGTGGGCGTGGCTACGGGTCTCGGCGCGGGCGCCGGCGGACGGGCAGGGACCGGCGGGCGAGGGGCGCGGGGGCGCGCGGTGCGGCGGACGGACGGGCGGCGGGGCCCGGTGCTAGCGATGGCCGCCGATGGCGCTGCAGACGCGCTGGAGGTCGATGTGGCGGCGGGAGGTGAGCAGGGGCGCGCGGGGCGGGGTCCGGTCCGTACGGCCGGGCTCCGTCTCGAGGCGCGTCATGATTCCCTACCCGTTCACTAGGATTCCTCTCCCTGGAGTGTCGATCGGGCTCCGTACGACGTCAAGGGGGCGTCCACGCCTGGGATTCGGGGTCTCCTCAGCAACGGGAACATGTGACATAGTACTGCCGTGGCGAAGCTACTGACCTGCGACGTCGTGGTCGTCGGCGCCGGGATGGTGGGCGCGGCCTGCGCGCTGTACGCCGCCCGGGCCGGACTCGGGGTAACGGTGGTGGACCGGGGCGCGGTGGCCGGCGGCACCACCGGGGCGGGCGAGGGCAACCTGCTCGTCTCCGACAAGGAACCGGGCCCGGAGCTGGAACTCGCCCTGTTCTCGGCCCGGTTGTGGGCCGGGCTGGCCGAGGAGGCGGGCAGCGCGATCGAGTACGAGCCCAAGGGCGGCCTCGTCGTCGCCCAGGCGCCCGGCACCCTGGCCGCGCTGCGGGACCTCGCCGCGCGCCAACGGGCCGCGGGCGTCACGGCCGTACCGGTCGACGGCGGCGAACTCGCCGCGATGGAGCCGCACTTGGCACCCGGCATGGCGGGCGGGGTGCACTATCCGCAGGACGCCCAGGTCATGCCCGCGCTCGCCGCCGCCCGGCTGCTCCGCGCCTCCGGCGCCCGGCTGCGCACCAGCCACACCGTGACCGGCGTGCTGCGCGCGGCCGACGGCACGGTGTACGGCGTCCGCACCGACCGGGGCGACCTGCACGCGCCCGCGGTGGTGAACGCGGCCGGCACCTGGGGCGGTGACCTGGCCGCGCTCGCCGGGGTCCGGCTGCCGGTGCTGCCGCGCCGCGGCTTCGTGCTGGTCACCGAGCCGCTGCCGCGGCTGGTCCGGCACAAGGTCTACGCGGCCGACTACGTGGCCGACGTGGCCAGCGACACGGCCGGGCTGCGCTCCTCGCCGGTCGTGGAGGGCACGGCCGCCGGGCCGGTGCTGATCGGCGCCACCCGGGAACGGGTGGGGTTCGACCGGTCGCTGTCGCTGCGCGCGGTGCGGGCGCTGGCCACCGGGGCGATCGGGCTGTTCCCGTTCCTGGAGCGGGTCCGGGCGCTGCGCGCGTACGCCGGCTTCCGGCCGTACCTGCCCGACCACCTGCCGGCGATCGGCCCCGATCCGCGGGCGCCCGGGCTGTTCCACGCCTGCGGGCACGAGGGCGCGGGCATCGGGCTCGCCCCCGGCACCGGCCTGCTGATCGCGCGGGCGCTCACCGGGGAGGCTCCCGGACTGGACACCACGCCGTTCCGGCCGGAGCGGTTCGACACCGAGGGAGGCGGGAGCGCATGCGTCCGATGAGACCGGACCGGGCCCGGCCGGGCCCCGCCTTCACCGTCACCTTCGACGGCCGGCCGCTGGAGGCGCTGCCGGGCCGGACGGTGGCGGCGGCACTGTGGGCGGCGGGCGTGACGGCCTGGCGCGGCACCCGGCGGACCGGCCGGCCGCGCGGGGTGTTCTGCGGGATCGGCGTGTGCTTCGACTGCCTGGTGACCGTCAACGGCCGTCCGAACCAACGGGCCTGTCTAGTCCCGGTACGGCCGGGCGATGTGATCCGCACCCAGCGGGGGACGGGCCTGGACGATGAGTGAGCGACCGTGTCTCGCCGTCGTCGGGGCGGGCCCCGCCGGGCTCGCCGCGGCGCTGGCGGCCGCCGCGCGGGGCGTCCGGGTGGTCCTGGTCGACGACGCCCCCCGGGCCGGCGGCCAGTTCCACCGGCAGCCCGGGG
>NZ_JOCB01000041.1 GCF_000718775.1 Streptomyces sp. NRRL S-31 | reverse complement strand
GGCCCCCACGACCGACAGCCCCACCCCCGAGCCGTCACCCACCAGGACCTGCGACCGCTTCCCGTGGTGGTGCCCCTGATCCGGACCCCCGCACCCTCGTACGGCCCCCGCGAGTCCTCCGGGCGCGGAAACGAGGCAGCCGCACCCCGCGTCCGGGGTGCGGCTGTGTGCGGCGCGGGTCAGACCAGCGTCACAGTGACGTCGCCGCGCATCGCCTTCGAGTAGGGGCACACCTGGTGCGCCTTCTCGAGCAGCTCGCGCGCGGTCCCGGCGGAGACGTTCGGGATGTCGGCCGAGATCTCCACGATGATCCCGAACCCCTCGTCGTTCTTGCCGATGCCGACCTTGGCGGTGACCGTCGAGCCGGTGATGTCGGCGCCCTCCTGCCGGGCCACCACGCCGAGCGCCCCCTGGAAGCAGGCGCTGTAGCCCGCGGCGAACAACTGCTCCGGGTTGGTCCCGGCGCCGCTGCCGCCCATCTCCTCGGGCGGGTTCACGACGACGTCGAGCTTGCCGTCGTCGGTGGCGACCCGGCCGTCGCGGCCGTTCTCCGCGGTGGCGACGGCGGTGTACAGGACGTCGGACTGGGTGATGGGCATGCGGTTGTCTCCTCCTCGGTCCGCCGCGACTCGCGCCCACGATCGCGGACAGATTTCGGAAAGAAGTTACCGCATGCCGAAAACGCCGGGAAGGCTAGAGCTTGACGACCATCTTGCCGATGTTGTCGCCCCGCAGGACCCCGAGGAACGCCTCCAGGGTGTTCTCGACGCCCTCCGCCACGGTCTCGCGGTACTTCAGCGCGCCCGATGCGACCCACGGGCCGACCTCCTGGACGAACTGCGGCTGGAGGTCGTAGTGGTCGCCGACCAGGAAGCCCTCGATGCGGCCGCGGGTCTGGATCAGCCGGGCCAGGTTCTTCGGGCCTGGCGCCGGCTCGGTGTCGTTGTAGACCGAGATCATGCCGCAGATCACGATCCGGCCGCCCTCGTTGAGCGAGCCGATGGCCGCCTCCAGGTGGTCGCCGCCGACGTTGTCGAAGTAGACGTCGACACCGTCGGGCGCCGCCGCGCGCAGCTGCTCGGCGACCGGGCCGTTCTTGTAGTTGAACGCGGCGTCGAAGCCGTACTCGTCCACCAGCAGCTTGACCTTCTCGTCGGAGCCGGCCGAGCCGATGACCCGGGCGGCGCCCTTGAGCTTGGCGATCTGGCCCACCTGGCTGCCCACGGCACCCGCGGCGCCGGAGACGAAGACCGTGTCGCCCTCCTTGAGGGAGGCGGTGCGCAGCAGCCCCGCGTAGGCGGTCAGGCCGGTCATGCCGAGGACGCCGAGGTACGCCGAGAGGGGAGCGGCCTCCGGGTCGACCTTGACGGCGTGCCGCGCGTCCACGACCGCGTACTCGCGCCAGCCGAGGAAGTGCAGGACGTGGTCGCCGGCCGCGATGCCCTCGGCGCGGGACTCGACCACCTCGCCGACCGCGCCGCCCTGCATGGCCTTGCCCAGCTCGAAGGGGGCGACGTACGACTTCGCGGCACTCATCCGGCCGCGCATGTACGGGTCGACGGAGAGGTACTTGTTCCGCACCAGGACCTGCCCCTCGCCCGGGCTCGGGACCGGCGCCTCGACGAGCGCGAAGTCCTCGGGCTTCGGCCAGCCGACGGGACGGCTGAGGAGGTGCCACTCACGGTTGATCATCACGGAGCCTTTCCGATATTACTTCAGTACCTGAAACAACCATGCGCCTGAATATTTCATGATGTCAAGTAACCGGGTACCCTGGTGGGCATGTCCACCCCATCGAAGACCCACCGCCCCGACGCCCTCACCCTGGAGGTCGTCGAGCTGATCGGTGACGTCGTGGCCCGCTTCTACGCGGACTACGAGAAGGCGGCGGGCGAGCACACGCTGACCGGACCGCAGGCCCGGCTGCTCAGCCTGCTCTCGCTGGAGCCGCTGCCCATGCGCAAGCTGGCGCAGAAGCTCAAGTGCGAGCCGTCGAACGTGACCGGGATCGTGGACCGCCTGGAGACCCGCGGCCTGGTGGAGCGCCGCCCCGACCCGGCCGACCGCCGGGTGAAGGTGGCCGCCGCCACCGAGGAGGGCCGCCGGATGGCCCGGGACCTGCGCGAGAGCCTGCACTTCGCGCGCGAACCCCTCGCCGGTCTGTCGGAGGAGCAGCGGCGCTCCCTGCGTGACCTGCTGCGCCGCATGCTGGACGAGTGACCGGCGAGGGCCGTCGGACCGAGCCAGTAGAGTCCTCGGCGTGCGCGATCTTGGGGTGGGTTTCGGGTATCTGCTGAAGGGCCAGCGCTGGGTGGCCCGGCACGGACGGCGGTACGGGTTCGGGCTGCTGCCCGGCCTGATCACACTGGTCCTGTACGCCGCCGCGCTGGTCGCGCTCGCCGTGTGGGGCGATGACGCCGTCACCTGGGCGACCCCGTTCGCGGACGACTGGTCGAGCCCCTGGCGGGGACTGTTCCGCGGCTTCCTGACGGCCGTGCTGTTCGCCCTCGGCCTGCTGCTGGCCGTGCTGACCTTCACGGCCGTCACCCTGCTGGTCGGCCAGCCCTTCTACGAGAACCTCTCGGAGCGGGTCGACGCCGACGTCTCCCCGGACGGCACCGCACCGCGGTCGGAGCTGCCGTTCTGGCGCGAGCTGTGGATATCCGCCCGGGACAGCCTGCGGGTCCTGGTGCGCGCCGGACTCTGGGGCCTGCTGCTGTTCGCCCTCGGCTTCCTCCCCTTCGTCGGGCAGACCGTCGTCCCCGTGCTCGGCTTCTTCGTCACCGGCTTCTTCCTCACCGAGGAACTCGCCGCCGTCGCCCTCCAGCGCCGGGGCGTCGACCTGCGCGCCCGCCTCACCCTGCTCCGCTCCCGCAAGACGCTGGTCTGGGGCTTCGGCACGCCCCTGGGCCTGGCCTTCCTGGTGCCGTTCGTCGCCGTGTTCCTGATGCCGGGCGCGGTCGCGGGCGCCACGCTCCTCGCCCGGGACCTGCTGGGCGAGGAGAGCGCGGCCGAGCGCGAGGACGCGGCGGAGGACACCGCCGCGTGACCGGCGCCGCTCCGTGACCGGGACCGCCGAGTGACCGGGACCGCCGCGTGACCGGCTGCGCCGGCACCGTCCGCCCGCCCGTCGCCCCCGCGGCCCCCGCCGTCAGTCCCGCGCCGGCTCCGTCGCGTTCAGCGCCACCGTGACGATCGACCGGACCTGGTCGATGATGTCCAGCCGGTTGCGCACGAACTCCGGGTCGGTGACCCCGGTGGTGTTCCCGGCGCCGAAACGGAGGACCGGCGTGTGCACATGGCCGCCGGGCAGGGTGCCGTGCAGCCCGAGCCGGTCCCGCAGCAGGGTGGCCCGGTAGGCGATCTCGTTGGACAGGTAGTCGCCGCCGCCCCCCGCGCGGGCGCTGGAGCCCGGACTCGGCCCGTCCGGCCGGACGACGGGCGACCCGCCGCCCGCCGGGACCTCGGTCACCTCCGTGTGGTCGTAGACCGGGAAGCGCCCCGTCCGCGCGGCCACGACGGCGGCGTACGGCAGCGTCGTACCCGTCCACTGCGGCTGCGTCTCCGGATCGGCGACCGGCACCGTCCCCGTCCGCGAGACGGTGTCGTTGTCCGGGAAACCGCCGCGCCAGGCGCCGTTGGTGCGCTCGATGTCGAACCGTCCGTCGCGGCCCTGGCTCACGGTCGTGAACAGGTCCACCCGCGGCAGGTACGGCCCGAGGGTCCGCTCCACCGTGCCGGCGGCGAAGTCCCCCCAGCGCACCGGGAACACCGCGCTCTCCACGCGCGCGGGCCCCTCGGCCGTCTCGATCACCGTGCCGTCCAGCGCGAGCGCGCTGGCCCCGGACGGGTTGGAGATGCGGATGTCCCGGTCGAGCGTGAAGGGGTCGAACCCGGTGAGCAGCACCCGCCGCGACCGGTCCCCGGCCGGGTAGCGGATGTCGGTCTGCCCGCGCGAGGTCCGCTCCAGCAGGTCCAGCAGGGCCGCGCGCCGGCCGTCCGTGAGCCCGAACTCCGGCTGCCAGGCGCGCACTTCCCGGGTCATCCCGAGCCGCGCCCAGTACAGCGGCCGGTCGTCGTCCCGGCTCAGGTCGCCTCCGGCCGGACCCCGTCCCTGTGCCCGGCGCACCGCCCGCCGCCACAGCGCGGAGCCCTCCCGCGCGACGGTGCGGCGGGCCTGCTCGTAGGAGCGCGCGTGCGCCAGCGCGCGGACGAACTCCGGGGCCGCGTCGTCGAATCCGGAGCGCCGCAGGATCTCCCGGGGCACGGCCTGGTCGAGCCGCTGCTCCTCGACGGTGGGGGAGCCGGCGGGGGCGGGGGCGGGGGACGCGCAGGCGGTGGCCGGAACGGCCAGGGCGGCCGACACGGCCAGGCCGAGGACGTTGAGACGAACGCGTATACGGCTCAAGGGAGTCAGGGTCCTTCCGTCGCTGTGGGGCGCGTGGTGCGGTGGACGGCGGAAGTATCCCGTGGCGCACCCGGCGCGCGCCACGGTGCGGGCACCGGCGGACCCGGTCCGGCCGCTCACCCGGCACCCGGCACCCGGCGCCGCGAGCCGTTCGGCACGGCGGTGAGCGGGGGCGGTGCGCTCGGCCGTGCGACGGCCGGTCGCCGTACTCCGCCTACCGCGCCCCGGGCCGCGGAGGCACGATGGGGGCACCTGCACGGACTCGACGAGGAGGAACCGCGATGGCGGGAGCCCAGCCCACCCCGGCCGAGGAGGCCCGCGAGGCGGCCGTGGAGGCCGCCCTCGGCGCGCTCGGCCTGGACGCCAAGACCCGGCTGCTGGCCGGACAGGACATGTGGACCCTGCCCGCCCTGCCGGAGATCGGCCTGGCCTCCCTCGTCATGTCCGACGGCCCGATCGGCGTCCGGGGTGTGCGCTGGACCGCCGACGACCCCTCCGTCGCCCTGCCCTCGCCGACCGCGCTCGCCGCCGCCTGGGACCCGGAACTCGCCCGCCGCGCAGGAGTGCTGCTCGCCCAGGAGGCCCGCCGCAAGGGCGTGCACGTCCTGCTCGCCCCCACGGTCAACCTGCACCGCTCGCCGCTCGGCGGACGCCACTTCGAGTGCTACAGCGAGGACCCCTGCCTGACCGGTGTGATCGGCGCCGGCTATGTGACCGGCGTCCAGTCCGGCGGGGTCGGCACCACCGTCAAGCACTTCGTCGCCAACGACGCCGAGACCGAACGCTTCACGGTGGACAACCTGGTCTCCGCGCGCGCCCTGCGCGAGCTGTACCTGGCCCCCTTCGAGGCCATCGTGGCGAACGCCCGCCCGTGGGGCGTCATGACCGCCTACAACGCGGTCAACGGCACGACCATGACCGAGCACCACCACCTGGTCGAGGAGGTGCTGCGCGGCGAATGGGGCTTCGACGGCGTCAACGTCTCCGACTGGACGGCCGCCAGGGACACGGTCGGCGCCGTGCGCGGCGGCCTCGACATCGCCATGCCCGGCCCGCGGACCGTGTACGGACCCGCCCTCGCCCGGGCGGTGCGGGACGGCGAGGTCGAGGAGGCCCTGGTCGACGCCGCCGTACGGCGTGTGCTGCGGCTCGCCGCCCGCGTCGGCGTCCTGGCGGGCGCCGAACCCGCCGTGCCCGAACCACCCGCCCCGGTCGACGGCGAGGCGCTGGCCCGCGAGATCGCCCGCCGCTCCTTCGTCCTGGTCCGCAACGAGCGCGCCGCCCTGCCGCTGAAGCCGCACGGCACCGTCGCCCTGATCGGCGCCGCCGCCCGCGACGCCCGCGTCCTCGGCGGCGGCTCCGCCACCGTCTTCCCGGCCCGGGTGGTCTCCCCGCTCGACGGCCTCACCGCCGCCCTGCCCGAGGGCACCCTCCGCTACGCCGTCGGCGCCGATCCCGCCACCGAACTCGCCGTCGCCGGGCGGGGATTCCGCCTGCGGGCCGTCTGCCGGGACGCCGACGGCACCGTGATCGGCACCCGGTCCGCCCCGAACGGCCTGGTCCAGTGGATGGGTTCGGACCTGCCCGGGGGCGTCACCCACGACACCCTGCACACCGTCGAACTCACCGGCACCTTCACCCCGCGCGCCACCGGCCCGCACACCTTCGGCATCAAGGGCCTGGGCGTCTTCACCCTCACCGTCGACGGCACCACGTACTACGACGGCGTCCAGCGCCCCGGCAAGGACGACCCCTTCGAGGCCTTCTTCGGCGCCCCGGTGCCCCACGCCCGGACCGAACTCACCGCGGGCGAGCCGGTCGAGGTCTCCCTCGTCCACACCGTCCGGCTCCCCGACGACCTCGCCATGACCGTCGTCACCTTCGCCCTCGCCCACGCCGAGCCGCGGCGCGACCCCGACGAGCTGATCGCCGAGGCCGCCGAGGCGGCGCGGAACGCGGACACGGCCGTCGTCGTGGTCGCCACCACCGAGCGCGTCGAGTCCGAGGGCTTCGACCGCACGGACCTGAGGCTCCCCGGCCGCCAGGACGACCTGGTCCGCGCGGTCGCCGCCGCCAACCCGGACACCGTCGTGGTCGTCAACTCCGGCTCCCCGGTGGAACTGCCCTGGCGGGAGGAGGTCGCCGCCGTGCTGCTCGGCTGGTTCCCCGGCCAGGAGGGCGGCGCCGCCCTCGCCGACGTGCTCACCGGCGCCCACGAGCCCGGCGGCCGGCTCCCCACCACCTGGGGCTCCCTCGCCGACGCCCCCGTCACCCGGGTCGTCCCGGCCGGCGGCGAGCTGCCGTACACCGAGGACGTGTTCATCGGATACCGCGCCTGGGAGAAGGCCGGCCGCACGCCCTCGTACCCCTTCGGCCACGGCCTCGGGTACACGGACTGGGCCTACGAGTCGCTGGTGGTGGACGGCGGCACCGCCCGCGTCCGCGTCCGCAACACCGGCGAGCGGGCCGGCCGGGAGGTCGTCCAGGTCTACGTCGCCCCGGCCGGGCCCGGCCCCGAGCGCCCGGCACGCCGGCTGGCAGGCTTCGCCCCGGTCGAGGCCGGGCCCGGGGAGAGCGTCGAGGTCGGCGTCGAACTGCCCGCCCGCGCCTTCGAGGTCTGGGACGAGACGACGGGGAGGTGGGAGTGTGTGAAGGGTTCGTACGAGATCACCGCCGCACGCTCGATCGCCGACCACAGGCTCACCGCGCCGATTAACGTCTGATCCGGGACAGTCCCCGCGCACCAGGGACAAAGTCCCCCGCCAGCAGCCCCGGTCCGGGACCTGACACCCGGACCGGGGCTCGCCCCGCTCAACCCGCGGCCCGGTCCCGCACCCCGAGGCCGTACACCGTCTCGGACCGGAACACCCCGCCGGGCCGCAGCACCGTGCTCGGGAAGTCCGGCCGGTTGGGGGAGTCCGGGAAGTGCTGCGTCTCCAGGGCCACCCCGGCGCCGGGGGCGAACGGCCCGGACAGGTGGTCGCCGGTGTAGAGCTGGAGGCCCGGCTCGGTCGTCGCCACCGTCAGGCTCCGCCCGGAGCCGGGGTCGTACAGCACGGCCACCTCCTCGGCCGCCCCCGTGACCCCCTTGTCCAGCACGAAGTTGTGGTCGTAGCCGGAGCCGGCCGGGCGGGCCGTGCGGAAGTCGAAACGCGTACCCGACACGTCCGCCGGCGCCCCCGCCGGAATGAGGTGCTCGTCCACCGGGGTGTACCGGGAGGCCGCCAGCCGCAGCTCGTGCCCGCCCGCGTCGCCGGAGCCGCGCAGGTTCCAGTACGTGTGACTGGTCAGGTTCACGACCGTCGGCGCGTCGGTGACCGCCTCGTAGACGATCCCCAGCGCCCCCGACGCCGTCAGCGTATACGTCACCGTCACCGCCAGCCGCCCCGGGAACCCCTCCTCGCCGTGCGGGCTCACCCGGCTCAGGCGCAGCCCGTGCGTCACCGGCGTGACCTCCCACACGCGCTTGTCGAAGCCGCGCTCGCCGCCGTGCAGCGAGCCCGGGCCGTCGTTCGGCGCCAGCGCGTACGTCCGGCCGTCCAGCGGGAAGCGGGCGCCCCCGATCCGGTTCGCGTACCGGCCGATCACGGCGCCCAGGTACGGCTCCGGATGCTCCAGATAGCCGTCGAGGTCCCCGAACCCCAGCACCACGTCCGCCGTCCGCCCGTCCCGGTCCGGAACCTCCACCGACTGCACGATCCCGCCGTACGACAGCACCCGCACCCGCACCCCGCCGCGCTCCAGCGTCCAGCGGTGCACCGGGGTGCCGTCGGAAAGTGTGCCGAAAAGTTCGCTCATGTGGGAAACACTAGGTCACGGGTTCCGCGCGGTGATCCTCCGGAACGCGATCTCCGCCAGCCGCGCCTGCCCGTCCGTGCTCGGGTGGAACCAGTCCCAGTGGCTGAGCTGGTCCGTGCCGAAGCGGTAGTCGTACACCGCGTTGCCGTCGAAACGGCAGCGGCGGTCCTCGGCGCAGACCTCCGCCAGCACCTTGTTGTACGCCACCACCCGGGCCTGCACGGCGTCCCGGCGCGCCGTCGCGGTGACGGTCAGATCGTCCGCGTCGGCCAGCATCGACGGGCAGATGCCCAGCTTCCACACCTGCTTGCCCAGCGCGTTCGCGCGGCCCTCGGACCACAGCCGCTTCAGGTTCGGCACGCTCGCCACGTACACCTGGGTCTTCGGCAGCGCCGAGCGCAGCGTGCCCATCGCCGCCTCGAAGTCCGCGCGGAACCGGGCCACCGGGGTCATCGCCGACACCGACGCCCGGCACGCGTCGTTCGCCCCCACCATCACCGTCACCAGCTCCGGGCGATCCGCCACCGCCCGGGTCATCTGCCCCGGCAGATCGGCCATGCGGGCACCGGTCACCGCGTGGTTCCAGCTCCTGCGCGCCGCCCCCGCCGCGCCCAGCAGCCGCACCGCCAGGCTGTCCACCCGGGCGTCGTCCCCCGTCGCCCACGACACCTCTGGGCAGTCCGACAGGACCGTGCACGCGTCGAAGCCCCGGGTGATCGAGTCGCCCACCGCGGCGACCGAGTCCGGGCTGCGGTCCCACACCGGGAGCCGGGCCGCGTGCGCCCGGCCGCCCTCCGGCCGTGGCGCGCTCCCGTCCCCGCCGTCGCACCCCGCGGCCCCCAGCACCACGGCCGCCGCGAAGGCGAGGGCGACCCGCGCACGGTGGCTTCGCTTCCGCATCCCTGCTGTTCCCCTCGCTCGACGGTCGGCCCTTCCCCCCATGACAACGCGCGGGGGTTCCCGGCCCGGCACCCGGGAACGGCACACCCCCGTACAAGCGTCCCCCCGGGTGAATGGCGGTGGTTTCCTGGCACCGGGACCGACGGTACGTCACACTCCTCGCCCCGCCGCACGGTAGCCTCGCCATCAACGCGGCCGTTCCGCCACTGCCGCCCAGCCAGTCCGCAAGATGTCCCGCTCTGCCCGGAGGTTCCGGTGACGACACGTGGAGTTCTGTACGTGCACTCCGCGCCGCGCGCGCTGTGCCCGCACGTCGAGTGGGCCATCGCCGGGGTGCTCGGCACGCGCGTCAGCCTCGACTGGATCCGGCAGCCCGCGGCCCCCGGCACCTGGCGTTCGGAGTTCTCCTGGCAGGGCGAGGCCGGCACCGCCTCGAAACTCGCCTCCGCGCTGCGCGGCTGGCACCTGCTGCGCTTCGAGGTCACCGCCGAGCCCTGCCCCACCGCGGAGGGCGAGCGCTACAGCTGCACCCCCGACCTCGGCATCTTCCACGCCGTCACCGGCATCCACGGCGACATCCTGATCCCCGAGGACCGGCTCCGCGCGGCCCTGCACCGCAGCCAGAAGGGCGAGACCGAGCTGGCGGCGGAACTCTCCCGTCTGCTGGGCAAGCCCTGGGACGACGAACTGGAGCCGTTCCGGTACGCGGGCGAGGGCGCGCCGGTGCGCTGGCTGCACCAGGTGGTCTGAGCCCCGGACACGACGAAGGGCCCCCACCGTCCGGTGAGGGCCCTTCTCCGCGTTCTCAGAGGGTGCGGAACGCCAGGACGACGTTGTGCCCGCCGAAGCCGAACGAGTTGTTCAGCGCGGCGATCCGGCCCTCGGGCAGCGCCCGGGCCTCGCCCCGCACGATGTCCGCGTTGACCTCGGGGTCCAGGTTCTCGATGTTGATCGTGGGCGGAGCCGTGCGGTTCACCAGGGCCAGGATCGACGCGACGCTCTCCACACCGCCGGCGCCACCGAGCAGGTGACCGGTCATCGACTTCGTCGCGGAGATCGCCATGTGGTCGACGTCGTCGCCGAAGACCTTCCGCAGTGCCTTGATCTCGGCCACGTCGCCCTGCGGCGTGGAGGTGGCGTGCGCGTTCACGTGCACGACCTCGGCCGGCTTCAGGTCCGTGTTGTCCAGCAGGTTCTGGAGCGCGTGCGCGATCCCGTTGCCGGACGGCTCCGGCTGCGTGATGTGGTGGGCGTCGGCGGAGATGCCCTGCCCGAGCGCCTCGGCGTAGATCCGGGCACCGCGGGCCTTCGCGTGCTCCTCGGACTCCAGGACGATCACACCGGCGCCCTCACCGAGCACGAAGCCGTCGCGGCCGGCGTCGTAGGGACGCGAGGCGCCCCGCGGGTCGTCGTTGTTCTTGGACATCGCCATCATGTTGCCGAACGCGGCGATGGGCAGCGGGTGGATGGCGGCCTCGGTACCACCGGCCACGACCACGTCCGCACGCCCGGTGCGGATCATCTCGATCGCGTACCCGATGGCCTCCGCGCCCGAGGCGCAGGCCGAGACGGGGGTGTGCACGCCCGCGCGGGCGCCCAGCTCGATCCCGACGTTGGCCGCCGGGGAGTTGGGCATCAGCATCGGCACGGTGTGCGGGGAGACGCGGCGTACGCCCTTCTCCTTGAGAACGTCGTACTGGTCCAGCAGGGTCGTCACGCCGCCGATGCCGGAGGCGATGACCGCACCGAGACGGTCGGGGTTCACGGACGCGTCCTCACCGGCCCTGGCGGTGAAACCGGCGTCCTTCCATGCCTCGGAAGCGGCGATCAGCGCGAACTGCGCGGACCGGTCCAGCTTGCGGGCCTGCGGCCGGGGGATGATCTCGCCCGGCTCCACGGCGATCTGCGCCGCGATCCGGACGGGCAGCTCGGCCGCCCACTCCTGCTCCAGCGGGCTGACACCGGACGTGCCGGCGAGGAGGGCCTCCCAGGTCGAGGCTGCGTCGCCACCCAGCGGTGTGGTTGCGCCGATACCGGTGACGACCACGGTGCGATTGGTCGGGCTCACGGGAATTCTTTCTCCAACGGATGCGGGATTCTACGGCGCCACCGCCGGGTGGCGGGGCCTTGCGGCCTGCGGCCTAGCTGATGGCTTTAGGCCTGGTGCTTGAGGATGTAGTCGGTCGCGTCGCCGACGGTCTTGAGGTTCTTGACGTCCTCGTCCGGGATCTTCACGTCGAAGCGCTCCTCGGCGGCGACGACGACCTCGACCATGGACAGCGAGTCGACGTCCAGGTCGTCGGTGAAGGACTTGTCCGGCTGGACGTCCTCGGTGGGGATCCCGGCGATCTCGTTCACGATCTCGGCGAGACCCGCGACGATCTCTTCCTGAGTGGCGGCCATGTCAGGCGCTCCTTCTTCGATATCCAGACGGTTTGTGGCATTTGTATCCGACCCGGACCGCAAGATCCGGCACGGAGTGCCTAGGGGAGGGTAACGACCGTGGCGGCGTAGGCGAGACCCGCCCCGAATCCGATGACGAGCGCGGTGTCGCCGCTCTTCGCCTCCCCGGTCGCCAGGAGCCGCTCCATCGCGAGCGGGATCGAGGCGGCCGAGGTGTTGCCGGTGGTGCGGATGTCACGGGCGACCATGACGTGCTCCGGCAGCTTCAGTGTCTTCACCATCGAGTCGATGATCCGCACATTGGCCTGGTGCGGGATGAAGACGTCCAGGTCGTCCGGGGTGATCCCGGCCGCGTCCAGCGCCTGCTGGGCGACCTTCGCCATCTCGAACACGGCCCAGCGGAACACCGCCTGGCCCTCCTGCGTGATCGCAGGGAACTTGATGTTGCCCTCGCTGTCGAGGGGCAGGGTGGTGACGTCGCCGACGTGGTACTTGTCCCAGGGGACGGTCTGCTTGATCGTCCCGGACTTGTCGCCCTCGGAACCCCACACGGTCGGGCCGATCGCCGGCTCCTGCGAGGGGCCGACCACGACCGCGCCGGCGCCGTCGCCGAACAGGAACGCGGTCGCGCGGTCCTCCAGGTCGGTCAGGTCGCTCAGCCGCTCCACGCCGATGACGAGCACGTGGTCGGCGGAACCTTCCACCACCATGCCCTTGGCGAGCGTCAGGCCGTAGCCGAAGCCCGCGCAGCCGGCCGAGATGTCGAAGGCCGCGGCCTTGTCGGTGCCGAGCTTGTCGGCGATCTCGGTGGCGACCGCCGGGGTCTGGCTGAAGTGCGAGACGGTGGAGACGACCACCGCGCCGATCTGCTCCGCGTCGATGCCCGCGTCCGCGATGGCCTTGCCGGAGGCCTCGATGGCCATGGCGGCCACGGTCTCGTCGGGGCCCGCCCAGTGCCGGGTCTCGATGCCGGAGCGCGAGCGGATCCACTCGTCGGACGAGTCGATCTTCTCCAGGATCACCTCGTTCGGCACCACCCGGGTCGGCCGGTAGCCGCCGACCCCCAGGATGCGGGCATACGGGGCACCCTTGCTGGGCTTGATCTTCGCCATGTACGGCTCCTTAGGCACCGGCGTGCTCTGCGATGAGAGCGCGGGCCGCGTCGAGGTCGTCGGGGGTCTTCAGGGCCAGCGTCGCGACGCCCGGCAGGGCCCGCTTGGCCAGACCGGTCAGGGTGCCGCCCGGGCACACCTCGAGGAGCGCGGTGACGCCCAGCTCGCGGAAGGTCTCCATGCACAGGTCCCAGCGGACCGGGTTGGCGACCTGGCCGACCAGCCGCTGAAGCACCTCGGCGCCGGACGCGACGGTCCGTCCGTCCTTGTTGGAGACGTAGGTGACCTTCGGGTCGGCCGGCGACAGCTCGGCCGCCGCCTTCTCCAGGGTCTCCACGGCCGGGGCCATGTGGTGGGTGTGGAAGGCGCCGGCCACCTTCAGCGCGACGACCTTGCGGACGCCCTCGGGCTTGTCCTCGTTCAGCGCGGCCAGCTGCTCCAGCGTGCCCGCGGCGACGATCTGGCCGGCGCCGTTGATGTTCGCCGGGGTCAGGCCCAGCCTCTCCAGGTGCGCGACGGAGACCTCCGGGTCGCCGCCGAGCAGGGCGGCCATGCCGGTCCGGGTCACCGCGGCGGCGTCGGCCATCGCCAGACCCCGCTTGCGGACCAGACCGAGGGCGGCCGTGTCGTCCAGGACACCGGCGAAGGCGGCGGCGGTGATCTCACCGACGCTGTGCCCCGCGACCGCGCCCGGGCCGATCCCGGAGATGTCACCGAGTGCCGCGGCCGACAGGAGCCCGGCCGCGACCAGCAGCGGCTGGGCCACCGCGGTGTCACGGATGGCGTCGGCGTCGGCCTGGGTGCCGTAGTGCACCAGGTCCAGTCCGATGGCGTCCGACCACGCGGCGACGCGGTCGGCGGCACCGGGCAGATCGAGCCAGGGGGTCAGGAAGCCGGGCGTCTGGGCGCCCTGGCCGGGAGCGACGAGTACGAGCACTCTCACACTCTCTCTTGGGGACGGCCACGGCCGCCCGTGGGGACAGGGACGAAGAACACGAAGGGCTTTTGTGGGCCCCCGACAAAACCCTATGTCTGGGGTTCACCATCGGCCAGACGCCCCAGGATGAGCGCGATCCGTAGTGTGAACGCGGATCTTACATCCGAGGGCGACCATCCGGTGACGTCTGTCACACGTCGGAGCCGGTAGCGCACGGTGTTCGGGTGAACGAAGAGCATCCTCGCCGCGCCTTCCAGACTGCTGGCCTGCTCCAGGTACACACTCAGGGTTTCCAGCAGCGCGGAGCCCGCCTCCTCCAGCGGTCTGTAGATCTCCTCCACCAGTTGCTCGCGGGCGCCGGGATCGCCCGCCATGGCCCGCTCCGGCAGCAGATCGTCCGCCAGCACCGGCCGCGGCGCGTCCGGCCAGGCGGAACACGCCTTCAGCCCCGCGGCGGCGGCCTGCGCGGACCGGGTGCCGGCCAGCAGGTCGGGGACGACCGGACCGGCGACGACCGGACCGGCGGCGAACGGCCCGATCAGCGACCGGGCCACGGCGAGCGGGTTGTCGCTGCCGCCCGCGATGACCACGAGCCGGTCCCCGAGCACCCCGGTCAGCACCTGGAGCTTCGCGTGCCGGGCGGCCCGCCGGATGGCCTCCACGGTCAGCTCGCTGTCCCCGTCGGGCGCGGTCCCGAGCACGACGCACACGTGCTCGGGCGAGTTCCAGCCGAGCGCGGCGGCCCGGCTGACCGCCCCCTCGTCGGCCTCCCCGCTCAGCACGGCGTTCACCACCAGCGACTCCAGCCGCGCGTCCCAGGCACCCCGTGCCTCGGCGGCCTGGGCGTAGACCTGGGCGGTGGCGAAGGCGATCTCCCGGGCGTACACCAGCAGCGCCTCGCGCAGCACGCTCTCGTCACCCGGGGCCGCCACCTCGTCGATGGCGGACTCCATGACCTCGATCGTGGTGCGCACCATCTCCACGGTCTGCCGCAACGTGATGGCCCGGGTCAGCTCGCGCGGCGCGGTCCCGAAGACGTCCGTGGAGATCGCCTGGGGCGCGTCCGGGCGCCGGAACCACTCGGTGAAGGCGGCGATGCCCGCCTGGGCGACCAGCCCGATCCAGGAACGGTTCTCCGGCGGCATGGCCCGGTACCACGGCAGGGTCTCGTCCATGCGCGCGATGGCCTGCGCGGCGAGGGAGCCGGAGGACTTCTCCAGCCGCTTCAGGGTCGCGGAGTGCGGGTGGACGACGCGGGGCGGGGGACCGCCGTGGTGGGATTCGGGTTCGGGCACGGGGACAAGACTGCCTTATCGGGCCGGGCGGGTGTTCCGCCGGGGTTGCGTCCGCGGTCCGGGGCGGCGGGCGCGGCCGCACCGGGGTGCCCGGCGGGGCTACCGTGGGGTCCGTGATCGACGTACGGCGCGCCGGCGAGCGCTACCAGGGAGGGGACCCGGAGGCCGGGATCGACACCCGGCACGCCTTCTCCTTCGGGCCCCACTACGACCCGGAGAACCTGCGCTTCGGCGCGCTGATCGCCTGCAACGAGGAACGGCTCGCACCGGGCGCCGGGTTCGACGAGCACCCGCACAGCCATACCGAGATCGTCACCTGGGTGGTCCAGGGCGAGCTGACCCACCGCGACTCCACCGGCCATGAGACGCGGGTGCGGCCCGGGGACGTCCAGCACCTCAGCGCGGCGGCGGGCGTCCGGCACGTGGAACGCAACGCCGGCACCGGTCCGCTGACCTTCGTCCAGATGTGGCTGGCGCCCCGGACACCGGGCGGCACGCCCTCGTACGCCCTGGTCCCCGGCCTCGCCGACGCCACCGCCTACCCGGTCCCGCGGGCGGGCGCCGCGCTGCGCGTATGGCGCCCGGGACCCGGGGAGCGGACCGGGCTGCCGGCCGCCGCGTACGTGTACGCGCACGTGGTGCGGGGCGAGGTGCTGCTGGCCGGCCAGGCGCTGGGGCCGGGCGACGCGGCGCGGATCAGCCCCGGCCGGTCGCTGGAGGCGGTGGGGGTGACCGCCGCGGAACTGCTGCTGTGGGAGATGGCGCCGTAGCCGCGGCCGGACGGCGGGGCACCCCCGCGCCGCGCCCCCTCAGCCGCGCAGCTCCCCGAGGACCCCGTCGGTGAACGCCGGCCACGCCTCGATCGCCCACGGCCCGAACGCCCGGTCGGTCAGGGCGACTCCGGCCGCCCCGGCGTCCGGGTCGATCCACAGGAACGTGCCGGACTGGCCGAAGTGCCCGAACGTACGCGGCGAGGACGAGGAACCCGTCCAGTGCGGGGACTTCCCGTCCCGGATCTCGAAGCCCAGGCCCCAGTCGTTCGGGTTCTGGTGCCCGTACCCCGGCAGCACCCCCTTCGTCCCCGGGTACTGCACCGTCATCGCCGCCGCCACCGTGCGCGGGTCCAGCAGCCGGGGCGCCTGCACCTCCGCCGCGAACCGCAGCAGGTCCGTCACCGTGGAGACCCCGTCCTTGGCCGGGGAGCCCTCCAGCGACGTCGCCGTCATGCCCAGCGGCTCCAGCACGGCCTGCCGCAGGTACTCCGCGAACGGGATGTCCGCGGCCTTGGCGATGTGGTCCCCGAGCTGCTCGAAACCGGCGTTGGAGTACAGCCGCCGCTCCCCGGGCGCGGCCGTCACCCGGTGCTCGTCGAAGGCCAGCCCGGAGGTGTGGGCGAGGAGGTGACGGACCGTCGCACCGGGCGGCCCGGCGGGCTCGTCCAGCTCGATCGCGCCCTCCTCGTACGCCACGAGCGCCGCGTACGCCGCCAGCGGCTTGGTGACGGAGGCCAGCGGGAAGCGGTGCCCGACGGGACCGTGCGTCCCGAGGACGGTCCCGTCGGCTCGTACGACACCCGTCGCCGCGGTGGGCACGGGCCAGTTCTCGATCAGCGTCAGGCTCTGCAACGACATGCGACCGAGCCTATGCGGCTCACAGCGGCGACCGCATCGACGGGTCTCCTCACCGGAGCCGCTTGCCTGGAGTGCACTCCAAGGTCATAGCGTGGAGGCATGACGGTGATGCAGACCACGCCAACGGCCACCGAGGACGCCACCCCCGCCGACATCTGCTCCGCCCCTCCCCGGCGTCCCCCCCGCCCCGACGGCCAGGACCGCTACACGATCAGCGAGGTCGCCGCGTTCACCGGTCTCACCGCGCACACCCTGCGCTGGTACGAGCGGATCGGGCTGATGCCGCACGTCGACCGCTCGCACACCGGCCAGCGCCGCTACAGCAACCGCGATCTGGACTGGCTGGACTTCGTGACCAAGCTCCGGCTGACCGGCATGCCGGTGGCGGACATGGTCCGGTACGCGGAACTGGTCAGGGAGGGCGATACCACCTACGCGGAGCGGCGGGACCTGCTGGAGTCGACCCGCCGGGACGTCCTGGACCGGATCGCCGAACTGCGCGACACGCTCGCCGTACTCGACCGGAAGATCAGCTTTTACGCGATGGAGGGAACCACTCGATGACCGACGACAGGATCGCGACGGTACGGCTCGGCGAAGGCGGCCCCGAGGTCGGCGTACAGGGCCTCGGCTGCATGGGCATGAGCTTCGCGTACGGCCCCACGGACGCCGGCCAGGCACGCGCCGCGCTGGACCGCGCGCTGGAGCTGGGCGTGACCCTGTTCGACACGGCGGACGCCTACGGCGACGGGGAGAACGAGCGGTTCCTGGCCCCGTTCTTCGCGGCGCACCGGGACGAGGTGGTCGTCGCCACCAAGTTCGCCCTGTCGATCCCGCCGGACGACCCGACCAAGCGGATCATCCGCAACGACCCGCCGTACATCCGCGCGGCGGCCGAGGCCAGCCTGAAGCGGCTCGGCGTCGAGGCCATCGACCTCTACTACATGCACCGCCGCGATGTGAACGTGCCCATCGAGGAGACCGTCGGCGCGATGGCGGAGCTGGTCCGCGCGGGCAAGGTCAAGCACCTCGGGCTGAGCGAGGTCACCGCGGACGAGCTGCGCGCCGCGCACGCTGTGCACCCGATCGCGGCCGTGCAGTCGGAGTGGTCCCTGTTCAGCCGGGACATCGAGGCAAGGGTCGTACCGGCCGCCCGTGACCTGGGCGTGGCCCTGGTGCCGTACTCGCCGCTCGGCCGCGGCTTCCTCACCGGCGCCTTCACCGACGCCGAGCGGGAACTCACGGCCGACGACTTCCGGCGCGGGCACCCGCGCTTCACCGGCGCCAACGCGGCCGCCAACGCGGCGCTGCTGGAGCCGGTCCGCGCCATCGCCGAGGCGCACGGCGCGACCCCGGGCCAGATCGCCCTGGCCTGGGCGCAGCAGCGGGCGGTGGTCGACGGCCTGACGGTGGTCCCCATCCCGGGCACCCGCAAGCCGGGCCGGGTGGCGGAGAACGTCGCCGCGACACGCATCACCCTGACGGACGCGGAGCTGGCCCTCCTGGAGCCGATCGCGGCGCGGGTGGCGGGCGACCGCTACCCGGACATGCGCTTCGCCTCCGCCGGCCGGGAGTAGCTCACAGCTCCGCCAGCAGCTCGGCCTTCTTGCCGGCGAACTCCTCGTCGGTGACCAGCCCGGCCTGGTGCAGCTCCCCGAGGTGCCGGATCCGCTCGGCGATGTCGGCGGGGTCGCGCCGGGCCGGGGCCGGCACCGCGGGCACCGGCCCCCGGCTGCGCACGGCCGCCAGCACCGCCGCGGCGAACGGCAGCGACTCGTGCACCGGGCCGTACCCCAGCCCGAACACCACCGCCGCCGGGTCCTGGTCGGGCTGTAGGGCCGCCCCCGGGACGGCCGAGCGCGTGAGCAGCCGCAGGTGTCCCTCGAAGATCTCCGGCGAGCGCCACTCCACACCGCTCAGCCCGGTCACCGGGAAGCTCTGGTCGCCGGCCTTCCACTTCGCCGACGACGCCCCCGTCCAGGACCAGCGGAACTGCACCGACGTCCCGTCGAAGGACGCCTTCCCGTCGTACGCCTTGAACTGGAGCGGTGCCTCCGGCGGCGCCACCAGGTGCCGGTCGGCGGGCCCCGACTCGGTCAGCAGGCCCTTCAGTTCGTCCGCGTAGTACTCGGCGAGGGTCTCCCGCTCGGCCGGCAGCACCAGCCGGTACGGGTCGGAGCCCTCCTTCAGCTGCCCGTCGGCAGCCTCCATCAGCGGATCGGCGCCGGGACGCGGCCGCAGTCGCAGGACGACCGTGCCGCGCTTGCCCGGGGCGAGGGTCACGCCCTCCACCGCGGAGAGCGGGACCCGGCGTTCGCCGAGCGCCTGGAACAGCTTCGGTGTTCGAATCCCCCGTTCGTAGCGGATGAGCACGGAGTCGGACTCGAACTCCCAGACGGCATGAAAACCCGCCAGTACGTCACCCATGCGGCTCATCGTATGCGGCACGTGCTCCTCCGTCGCCACCCGCGCAGACCGCACTTCCTGCTGTCTCTACGCGCGTCCGGCCGTCGTCGTGCCGGACAGACCGGACCGGCACGCATCGTCCTCCCGGGCGCAGGTCACCTCGTCGTACGCGCCCACGCCGATGGCGGCGAGGTTGCGCAGGCTGTCCGTGCCCGGCTGGAAGTAACCGCTGTGGCCCTGGGCGTCCCGGGCCGACAGCACCCGCGCCCCGAACCCGGAGGAGACCGGGTCGGCGCCATGGCCGAGCCCGCCCAGCTCCAGGTAGGGCACGTCCTGCACCCAGTCGCTGGCGTCCCGCATCGCCCACACCCGGGCCGTCGTGCCCAGGCGGGCGGCCTTGGGCACGCGCATGCCGGGGCTCGCGGCCACCGCTATGTCGGTGACCCGGCGGGGCATGCCGCGCGCGGCGACCCCGCAGAGCACCGAGCCGTAGCTGTGACAGAACATCGACACCGGGGCCCGGCCGGGCAGCGCGCGCAGCAGCGCGTTCAGCCGCAGGGAGCCCTCGGCGGCGCGCAGCCCGGTGGCCGCGTCCACCCCGAGCCCGTCCGGCGAGGTGTAGTCGGCCCAGGCGATCACGGCCGTACGGGTCGCGGGGCTCGCCGCGCGCTCGGCCGCGTACAGCGCCTTTGCCATGCCGACCGGGGCGCTGTAGGGGCGGTTGGTCCGCTGGAAGGTGAGCAGGTCGGTGTCGACGCCGGGGACGACGACCGAGATCCGCCGCGCCGTGGTGAGGCTGCCGAACACCTCGGCGACCCGGCCCGAGCCCTCGGGGTCGAAGGCCAGGACGCGCCGGCCGGGGTTCAGCAGCGACTCGTAGCGGTGCATCCGGCGGCCCGCTTCCTGCTGGCCCGCCGTGCTCAGCCGGCTGTCGTGCATCCGTTTCCGCTCCGCCTCGCGGGCCTGTCCGAGCGCGATGTGGTTGGCCCGGTAGCGCAGCGCGGCGGGGGCGCCGTTCATGTTGCCGACGGCGAGCGGGTAGCGGTGGGCGAGGCGATCGCGGTCGTGCGGGGTGAGCGAGGTGAAGAAGCGGCCGAGGCGGGCCGGCGCCGCGTCGGGGTCGGGCAGGCGCAGGCCGTGCAGGTGACCGTTGCGCCATTCGGCCAGCGAGGACTGGAGCGCCGACGGCTCCCGGTGGGTGCGCAGGGCGGTCCAGCCGGTGGTGGCGAGCATCACGAACACCACGGCCAGTGCGAGCAGCGCGCGCCAGACGTTGAGTTGCGGGGAGGTGTCGAAGGAAGTCACTGGGAGGACACACTAGGAGAACGGGCGGGTCTCGGGGTAACCGAGTGGCAGGGATCACGTTTCGGGTGGACGGCGGTCTTCGGGCCGGTGATCTCCGGGTGCCGTGCGGGACTCCGTTCCCGCGCCGCGCCCGCGACGTGCCGGACGGGGTGTCAACGGGCTCGGGCGGTGCGCCAGTTCCCCGTGAGCGCCGAACCCACCTGATCGAGGTACGACGCGGTGAGCGTCCGGATCGCTTCCGGACCCGCGTCCTCGCGGGTGCACCAGTAGCGTTCGGTGACCCGCATCACCCCGCCGAACACGGCCACGGCCAGCCGGGGCCGCGGGTCGGCGTCCACGTCGACGCCCTCTCGCTCGGCCAGCACCCGCGCCAGGGCGTCCTCCGTCTGCGCCGACCGGCGCAGATGGGCGGCGAGCAGCGCGGGGGTGGTCTCGATCGTGCGGTACATGCGCAGGTGCGTCTCGACCGGGACCACCGACTCGACGGTCTCGCGTATCGCGTCCCAGCCCTCCAGGAACGCCTGCCGCAGGGCCCGCATCGGCGCCTCGTGCGGCGGGCGCGCGCGTACGGCCGCGACGAAGGCCGCCTCCGTCATCTCCTGCACCGCGAAGGCCGCGTCCTCCTTGCCCGCGAAGTAGCGGAAGAAGGTGCGCTGGGAAACGTCGACGGCCTCGGCGATCTCGTCGACGGTCGTCCGCTCGTACCCCTGAGTGGTGAACAGCTCGAGGGCGGCCCGCAGCAGCGATTCCCGTGTACGCCGCTTCTTGCGCTCGCGCAGCGTCTCCATGGTCCCTTTCCCGTGAACGTCCGACCGGCCCCCGACCAGGTCCCCAAGTCGTGTCAGTAACCGACTTGTGAATTGGTTTGTCAACTGTCAGCGGCTGTCATTAACCTGAGTTTATGACTAGTCAGACCGCCATCGACGCCTCGGGACCGGGGGACAAGGCCCCGGCGGCCCCGTCGGGGCCGCAGCCGGCCCCCGGCCTGCGCGGCCATCCGTGGCTCACCCTCATCACCGTCGCCGTAGGGGTCATGATGGTGGCCCTCGACGGCACCATCGTGGCCATCGCGAACCCGGCCATCGGCCGGGACCTGCACGCGAGCTGGGCCCAGCTCCAGTGGATCACCAACGCCTACTTCCTGGCGCTCGCGGTCTCCCTGATCACCGCCGGCAAGCTGGGCGACCGCTTCGGCCACCGGCAGACCTTCCTGATCGGCGTCACCGGCTTCGCCGCCGCCTCCGGCGCGATCGGCCTGTCCGACAGCATCGCCGCGGTCGTCACCTTCCGCGTCTTCCAGGGCCTGTTCGGCGCGCTGCTGATGCCGGCCGCGCTCGGCCTGCTGCGGGCCACCTTCCCGGCCGAGAAGCTCAACATGGCGATCGGCATCTGGGGCATGGTGATCGGCGCGTCCACCGCGGGCGGCCCGATCCTCGGCGGTGTCCTCGTCGAGCACGTCAACTGGCAGTCGGTGTTCTTCATCAACGTGCCGGTCGGTGTGCTCGCCCTGGTCCTGGGCTCGCTGATCCTGCTCGACCACCGGGCCGAGAACGCCCCGCGCTCCTTCGACCTGCTCGGCATCGCCTTGCTCTCGGGCGCGATGTTCTGCCTGGTCTGGGCGCTGATCAAGGCCCCGGCCTGGGGCTGGGGCGACGGCAAGACGTGGCTGTTCATCATCGCCTCGGTCGCCGGCTTCGCCCTGTTCTCCTTCTGGGAGACGAGGGTGAAGGAGCCGCTGATCCCGCTGACGCTGTTCCGCTCGGTCGCCCTGTCCGCGGGCGTCGTGCTCATGGTCCTGATGGCCATCGCGTTCATGGGCGGTCTGTTCTTCGTCACCTTCTACCTCCAGAACGTGCACGGCATGAGCCCGATCGACGCGGGCCTGCACCTGCTGCCGCTGACCGGCATGATGATCGTGGGCTCCCCGCTGGCCGGCGCGATGATCACCAAGCTCGGCCCGCGCATCCCGCTGGCGGGCGGCATGGCCGTCACCGCGATCGCCATGTACGGCATGTCCACGCTGAAGGAGAACACCGGCAGCGGGCTGATGTCCGTCTGGTTCGCCCTCCTCGGCCTCGGCCTCGCGCCGGTCATGGTCGGTGCCACCGAGGTCATCGTCGGCAACGCGCCGATGGAGCTGTCCGGTGTCGCGGGCGGTCTCCAGCAGGCGGCGATGCAGATCGGCGGCAGCCTCGGCACGGCCGTGCTGGGCGCGGTGATGGCCTCCCGGGTCGACCACACCCTCGCCGGCAACTGGGCGGACGCCGGACTGCCGAAGCTGCCCCCGCAGCAGCTGCACCTGGCGGCCGAGGCCGTCCAGCAGGGCGTGGCCCCGGTGGCCAAGGGCACCCCGGCGCCGGTCGTCGAGAAGATCACCGCGGTGGCCCACCACACGTTCATCAGCGGCATGAGCCTCGCGTCCCTGGTGGCGGCGGGCGTGGCGGCGGTCGCCGTCCTCGTCGCGCTGCTCACCAAGCGGGGCGCGAACGCCGAGGCGGGCGCGGGCGTGGGCCACATCTGACCCCGCGTCGGCCGCCGCTCCTCCCGGCCGGCCCGCGCCGTTACCCGGCCCCCTGGGCGGGGTTCCCCTATCCGGGTGACTGTGCTAAAGATCCCTGGCTCCGGACGCGCGCCGCAGGTAACAGTGGGTCAAGTCCTCCGCAGGACATGGGAGGAGCCCGGGACGCGGCGCGCTGTCGGAGGGGGACAGCGCGCGCGGGCCTGCCCCGACGGAACCGGGGTACCCGCACCCCGAAGCCGAACTGTCGATATGCCCCAGGGAGTTGATGATGGCGGGCTTCGGGCACGGAACACGCGGGTACCCCCGGTCGCACGGCCGGACGTGGCAACGAGGGGGATTCCCCCGCGCGGGCGCAGGGCCGGACCGCGCGACACTCGGGATCATCGGCGCGATCTGCGCGGTGGCGGGCTTCTTCGCCCTGGGCGTCGTCCTCGGTCCCGTCGCGATGTTCTGCGGCTGGCAGGCGATGGGCCGCAGCTGGTCGGGCGAACGCGAGGTACCGGCACTGGTGGCCCTGATCCTGGGTGCCATCGACACCCTGCTGGCCGTCATCGCCCTGGCGGGCGCCGCCACCTGGGGCCACGGGCTCCTCTAGAGAGCAGGACCTAGGACGGGACCGCGGACGGGTCCTGGTCGACGGCATCCCGACCCGGCGCCTCGCCGTCGGGGCGGGGCGGTCCGCCGGTGGCCGCGCCGCCGGGAGCCGGCCGCCCGGTCGCCTGAGCCCCTCCGCCGTCCGCCGCCGCCCCGGCGGCGCCCTCGGCCAGCCGCGCCACCTCCGTCCGCAGGCGCCGGACCTCCTCGGTCAGGGCGGCGATCGCCTCCGTCTGCCGCCGCTCCTCCACGTCGTCCCGCTCGAACCGCGAGATGAACCAGGCGGCGATGTTCGCGGTGACCACACCCAGCAACGCGATCCCGGACAGCATCAGCCCGACCGCGATCATCCGCCCGAGTCCGGTCGTCGGCGCGTGGTCCCCGTACCCCACGGTCGTCATCGTGGTGAACGACCACCACACCGCGTCACCCAGGGTCCGGATGTTCCCGTGCGGCGCCTCCCGCTCCACCGACAGCACCGCCAGCGAGCCGAACATCAGCAAGCCGATCACGGCCCCGACGACATAGGTGGTCAGCCGGATCTGCGGCGCCATCCGGGCGCGCCGGCCCACGAGCAGCAGCGTCGACACCAGCCGCAGCAGCCGCAGCGGTTGCAGGGCCGGCAGGACGACCGCGCACAGGTCCGGCCAGTGCCGCCGGACGAACTCCCCTCGCCGCGGGGCGAGGGCCAGCCGGACCAGGTAGTCGAGGGCGAACGCCCCCCACACCACCCACTCCACCGCCGTGCACGCGGCCGTCAGGGAGAGGCCGGCGGAGGCGTCCACGATCGGCACGGCGTAGGCGACGGCGAAGGCCACCGCGAGCGCCAGCAGCGGCCGTTGGGTGTGCCGTTCCCACCGCACCTGTGCCGACAGCGGTTCCATGCCCCCATCGTAAAGAGAACGTAAGGGTGGTGGAGGATCGGACTCCACCACCCTTGGGCCGCTCCGGCGCCGCGACCGCTACGCGTCGCCGCCCGCCGGGCCCGGGTCCGCCGCCGAGACGTCCAGCAGCTGGTAGCGGTCGATGGCCTGCTTCAGCGCGGACCGGTCGACCTTGCCCTCGCGCGCCAGCTCGGTCAGCACCGCGACCACGATCGACTGGGCGTCGATGTGGAAGAACCGGCGCGCGGCGCCCCGGGTGTCGGCGAAGCCGAAGCCGTCCGCGCCGAGGGACTGGTAGCTGCCCGGCACCCAGCGCGCGATCTGGTCCGGAACCGATCGCATCCAGTCGGACACGGCCACGAACGGACCTTCCGCGCCGCTGAGCTTCCGGGTCACGAACGGCACCCGCTGCTCCTCCTCCGGATGCAGCAGGTTGTGCCGCTCGCACTCCACGGCCTCGCGGCGCAGTTCGTTCCAGGAGGTCGCGGACCACACGTCCGCCCTGACGTTCCACTCCTCGGCGAGGATCCGCTGGGCCTCAAGCGCCCACGGCACCGCCACGCCGGACGCCATGATCTGCGCCGGGACACCCTCGCCGGTGCCCTCGCTCAGCCGGTGGACGCCCCGGACGATGCCCTCGACGTCCACGTTCGGCGGCTCGGCCGGGTGCCGGATGGGCTCGTTGTAGACGGTGAGGTAGTAGAAGACGTCCTCGCCGTGCGGGTGCTCCTCCGAACTGCCGTACATCCGGCGCAGACCGTCCTGCACGATGTGCGCGATCTCATAGGCGTACGCCGGGTCGTACGCGACGCACGCGGGGTTGGTGGAGGCCAGCAGCTGGGAGTGGCCGTCCGCGTGCTGCAACCCCTCGCCGGTCAGGGTCGTACGACCGGCGGTCGCACCCAGAACGAATCCGCGCGCCAGCTGGTCGGCCATCTGCCAGAACTGGTCACCCGTGCGCTGGAAACCGAACATCGAGTAGAAGACGTAGACCGGGATCAGCGGCTCGCCGTGCGTGGCGTACGCCGAGCCCGCCGCGATCAGCGAGGCCGTGCAGCCCGCCTCGGAGATGCCGTCGTGCAGCATCTGGCCGGTCGGCGACTCCTTGTAGGCGAGCAGCAGATCCCGGTCCACCGCCTCGTACTGCTGGCCGAGCGGGTTGTAGATCTTCGCGCTCGGGAAGAAGGAGTCCATGCCGAACGTGCGGTACTCGTCCGGCGCGATCAGCACGAACCGCTTGCCGATCTCCTTGTCCCGCATGAGGTCCTTCAGCAGGCGCACAAAGGCCATGGTCGTCGCGATGGACTGCTGGCCCGTGCCCTTCTTCACGGTCGCGTACACCTTGTCGTCCGGCAGGGCGAGCGGCTGCGAGCGGACCACGCGCGTCGGGACGTATCCGCCGAGCCCCTTGCGCCGGTCGTGCATGTACTGGATCTCCGCGGAGTCGCGGCCCGGGTGGTAGTACGGCGGCGCGCCGGACTCCAGCTCCTTGTCGGAGATCGGCAGGTGCAGGCGGTCCCGGAAGCGCTTGAGGTCGTCGACCGTCAGCTTCTTCATCTGGTGCGTGGCGTTGCGGCCCTCGAAGTTCGGGCCCAGCGTCCAGCCCTTGATCGTCTTGGCCAGGATGACCGTCGGCTGGCCCTTGTGCTCCGTGGCCGCCTTGAACGCCGCGTAGATCTTGCGGTGGTCGTGACCGCCGCGGCCCAGGTGCAGGATCTGGTCGTCGGTCATGTTCTCGACCATCGCGCGCAGCCGCTGGTCGTCGCCGAAGAAGTGCTCACGGATGTAGGCGCCGGACTCGGTGGCGTACGTCTGGAACTGGCCGTCCGGGGTCGTGTTCATCCGGTCGACCAGGATGCCGTCCCGGTCCTGCGCGAGCAGCGGGTCCCAGCTGCGGTCCCAGATGAGCTTGATCACGTTCCAGCCGGCGCCCCGGAAGACCGACTCCAGCTCCTGGATGACCTTGCCGTTGCCGCGTACCGGGCCGTCCAGCCGCTGGAGGTTGCAGTTGACCACGAAGGTCAGGTTGTCCAGGCCCTCGCGGGCGGCCAGGGTGAGCTGGCCGAGCGACTCCGGCTCGTCCATCTCGCCGTCGCCGAGGAACGCCCACACGTGCGACCGGGAGGTGTCGGCGATGCCGCGCGCCGCCATGTAGCGGTTCATCCGCGCCTGGTAGATCGCGCCGAGCGCGCCGAGGCCCATGGAGACCGTCGGGAACTCCCAGAAGTCCGGCATCGAGCGCGGGTGCGGGTAGCTGGACAGGCCGTCCGGGTACTTCGACTTCTCCTGGCGGAAGCCGTCCAGCTGCTCGGCGGTGAGCCGGTCGAGCAGGTACGCGCGCGCGTAGATGCCGGGGGAGGCGTGGCCCTGGAAGAAGACCTGGTCGCCGCCGTCGCCCTCGTCCTTGCCGCGGAAGAAGTGGTTGAAGCCGACGTCGTACAGCGAGGCGGAGGAGGCGAAGGTGGCGATGTGGCCGCCGACACCGATGCCCGGGCGCTGGGCGCGCGAGACCATCACGGCCGCGTTCCAGCGGGTCGCGTTGAGGATCCTGCGCTCGATCTCCTCGTTGCCCGGGAAGAACGGCTCGCTCTTGGTGGGGATCGTGTTGACGTAGTCCGTGCTGCGCATCTCGGGCACGGCCACGCGCCTCTCGCGGGCCCGCTCGATCAGGCGCAGCATGAGATAGCGGGCCCGTTCCCGGCCGCGCTCGTCCACGGCGGCGTCCAGGGAGTCGAGCCACTCCTGGGTCTCTTCGGGATCGAAGTCAGGAACCTGACTCGGAAGGCCGCCAATGATGATCGGATTGCGATCGGATCCGGAAGCCACGCTGTTCCTTACCTGTCAGAGGGCCAGTTCTTCTTGCACCTGCCTACACCGTTCCCCATCGTGTACCTGGGGAAGGCGTACGTCATCCCCACCGCGTCCCGCCGGTGCCCCCGGTCAAAACGCAACGATACGCCCGGGGTGTGACGTGCTTGGCAAAGTTGTTCGAGCAACGTAAGCCCGGATGATTCCGAACCGGGCAAACCGGGCACATCGGAGTGATGTGGGCCGGGCAAAAGCGAGATACGGTGCCAGGAGTTGCGGCGACACGGCCTGGATCGTCACCGTTTCGGCGGTCCCGACGGCCGGGTACTTGCGCGATCCGCCCCGCCCGTGTGGACTACGGCCAATGCTTCGCGCACGCGCGTGGCTGAGATATTCACCAAGACATGATCAGGAGGCAACCCGTGAGCGCGACCGCGGACCACGCGGAGGAGCGGACGAACCCTGCCGGCAGGCTGGGGTTCCAGCCCGGGCAGGTGGTCCAGGAGATCGGCTACGACGACGACGTCGATCAGGAGCTCCGCGAGGCCATCGAGGAAGTCGTCGAAGGCGACCTGATGGACGAGGACTACGACGACGTGGCCGACGCCGTTGTGCTGTGGTTCCGTGACGACGACGGCGACCTGACGGATGCGCTGGTGGATGCCACCACGTACATCGAGGAGGGCGGCGCGATCCTGCTCCTGACGCCGAAGACCGGCCGTTCGGGGTACGTGGAACCGAGCGACATCCAGGACGCCGCCACGACGGCCGGCCTGACGGCGTCGAAGAGCGTCAGCGTCGGCAAGGACTGGAGCGGAAGCCGGCTGGCGACGCCGAAGGCGGCCAAGTCCAAGAAGTGACCCCTTCGCCACCTGGGACGGGCCGGGAACACCCGGCCCGTCCGTGACCCCCGGTGACCGCTGCGTAGGCTGGGGGCCAGCGTTTGCTGTGCCCTCATCCGAACAGCCCACCGAAGGGATGCACGACGATGGCGATCCAGGTCGGCGACAAGGCGCCCGATTTCGAGCTCAAGGACAACCACGGCCGGACCGTGAGGCTCTCCGGCTTCCGCGGCGAGAAGAACGTGGTCCTGCTCTTCTACCCCTTCGCCTTCACCGGCGTGTGCACCGGCGAGCTGTGCGAGCTGCGCGACAACCTGCCGAAGTTCGCGGACCGCGACACCCAGCTGCTCGCCGTCTCCAACGACTCCATCCACACGCTGCGCGTCTTCGCCGAGCAGGAGGGCCTGGAGTACCCCCTGCTGAGCGACTTCTGGCCGCACGGCAACGTCTCGCGCGCCTACGGCGTCTTCGACGAGGACAAGGGCTGCGCCGTCCGGGGCACCTTCATCATCGACAAGGAGGGCGTCGTGCGCTGGACCGTGGTCAACGGCCTGCCGGACGCCCGTGACCTGAACGACTACGTGAAGGCGCTCGACACCCTGTGAGCCGGCCGCGGGCCGACACCGGTGACGTTTCGGCGCCAGGGTCTGCGAGGCGCGGGAACCCGTCACTAGGATCGGCACGTTGATCCCATATATCCGAAGCACGACGGGGCTCCCCGCCCCTGGACACCACATGGAGGACCCGTGGGAGTCAGCCTCAGCAAGGGCGGCAACGTATCGCTGACGAAGGAGGCCCCGGGCCTGACCGCCGTCATCGTCGGCCTGGGGTGGGACGTGCGCACCACGACCGGCACCGACTTCGACCTCGACGCCAGCGCGCTGCTGCTGAACAACTCCGGCAAGGTCGCGAGCGACCAGCACTTCGTCTTCTTCAACAACCTCAAGAGCCCCGACGGCTCGGTCGAGCACACCGGTGACAACCTCACCGGTGAGGGCGAGGGCGACGACGAGCAGATCAAGGTGAACCTGGCCGGCGTCCCGACCGACATCGAGAAGATCGTGTTCCCGGTGTCGATCTACGACGCGGAGAACCGCCAGCAGTCCTTCGGCCAGGTCCGCAACGCCTTCATCCGCGTCGTGAACCAGGCCAACCAGCAGGAGATCGCCCGGTACGACCTCAGCGAGGACGCCTCCACCGAGACCGCCATGGTCTTCGGCGAGCTGTACCGGCACGGCGCGGAGTGGAAGTTCCGCGCCATCGGCCAGGGCTACGCCTCGGGCCTGCGCGGCATCGCGCAGGACTTCGGCGTCAACGTCTGACCGGCGTCAGGCACCAGGGGCCGTGCGGCCCGCCGCACGGCCCCCCAGTCCGGCGCCGCACCGTTCGGGAGCGGCGCCGGACGCGCGGGACCACCAGGGAAGCACCACCAGGGGAGGACCAGCACCATGGGCGTCACGCTCGCCAAGGGGGGAAACGTCTCCCTCTCCAAGGCCGCACCCAACCTCACCAACGTCATGATCGGGCTCGGCTGGGACGCGCGTTCCACCACCGGTGCCCCCTTCGACCTGGACGCCAGCGCGCTGCTGTGCGGCACCGGCAACCGGGTGCTGGGCGACGACTGGTTCGTCTTCTACAACCAGCTCAAGAGCCCCGACGGCTCGGTCGAGCACACCGGCGACAACCTCACCGGCGAGGGCGAGGGCGACGACGAGTCGGTCCTGGTGGACCTCGGCAGGGTTCCGGCCCACTGCGAGAAGATCGTCTTCCCGGTCTCCATCCACCTGGCGGACGAGCGCGGCCAGACCTTCGGCCAGGTCTCCAACGCCTTCATCCGGGTCGTCAACCAGGCCGACGGCCAGGAACTGGCGCGCTACGACCTGAGCGAGGACGCCTCCACCGAGACCGCGATGATCTTCGGTGAGCTGTATCGCCACCAGGGCGAGTGGAAGTTCCGTGCGGTCGGTCAGGGGTACGCGTCGGGGCTGCGGGGCATCGCTCTAGACTTCGGAGTCAACGTTTCGTAAAGCCGCGTACGGCGCGGGGGAGACTTCCTCCCGGATCTCGTGTCCGGGAGGGACCCCCAACAGATGATGGGGTAGCCAGTGCTTCTGAAAACCTTCGGCTGGTCGTTCGCGGTCACCGCGCTCGGTCTGGTCGCGGCGGCGTTCTACGGGGGGTGGACCGCCTTCGGTGTCGTGGCGATCCTGGCCATCCTGGAAATCTCGCTGTCCTTCGACAACGCGGTGGTCAACGCCGGAATCCTGAAGAAGATGAACGCCTTCTGGCAGAAGATCTTCCTCACGGTCGGCGTCCTCATCGCCGTCTTCGGCATGCGGCTGGTCTTCCCCGTCGTCATCGTCGCGATCAGCGCCAAGATGGGCCCGATCGAGGCCGTCAACCTCGCGTTCAACAACAAGGACCGCTACCAGCAGCTGGTCACCGACGCCCACCCGGCGATCGCCGCCTTCGGTGGCATGTTCCTGCTGATGATCTTCCTCGACTTCGTCTTCGAGGACCGGGACGTCCAGTGGCTGCGCTGGATCGAGCGGCCCCTGGCCAAGCTCGGCAAGGTCGACATGCTGTCGGTCTGCGTCTCCCTGATCGTCCTGCTGATCGCGTCCTTCACCTTCGCCGCCCACGCCCACCAGCACGGCGGCGCCCACGCCGACAAGGCCCAGACGGTCCTGATCGCCGGCATCGCGGGCCTGATCACCTACCTGGTCGTCGGCGGTCTCTCCGGCTACTTCGAGGACAAACTGGAGGACGAGGAGGAGCGCGAGCACGAGGAGGAGGAAGAGGCCGCCCGCACCGGCAGGAAGAAGCCGGCGGTCGTCCTGGCCGGCCAGGCCGCGTTCTTCATGTTCCTCTACCTGGAGGTCCTGGACGCGTCGTTCTCCTTCGACGGCGTGATCGGCGCCTTCGCCATCACCAACGACATCGTCCTGATGGCCCTCGGCCTCGGCATCGGCGCGATGTACGTCCGGTCGCTGACCGTGTACCTGGTCCGCCAGGGCACCCTCGACGACTACGTCTACCTGGAGCACGGCGCCCACTACGCCATCGGCGCCCTCGCCGTGCTCCTCCTGGTCACCATCCAGTACCAGATCAACGAGGTGATCACCGGTCTGGTCGGTGTCGTGCTGATCGCCTCGTCCTTCTTCTCCTCCGTCCGCCGCAACCGCGCGCTGGCCGCGGCCGGCGCGGGCTCCGGCGAGAAGACCGAAGTCTCGTCCGGGGTGTGACACCCCGGACGGTGAGGAACGCTCTGAGCGGGGCGGCCGGCATGGCCGGCCGCCCCGTCGGCGTCAGAACGGGTACCTGGGGGCGGGAATGGGTTTCTTCGACGGACTGCTGGGCGGACGCGCCGCCGACTTCGACGCGGGCAGCGCGTCCGGCGACGCCATAGAGCTGACCAGGCGGCACCCCACGGTGTCCCTGACCAAGCAGGGGGCCGCCACCGGCAACCTGCGCGTCAACCTCACCTGGCGGATGCGCACCTCCGACTTCGGGGCCGAGCGCACCAGCCTGCTGCGGCACCCCCTCAGGGCGCTGAAGCCGCCGGAGGTGCTCGGCCACGGCCAGAGCATGGTCAACGTGGACCTCGACCTCGGCTGCCTGTACGAGCTGGCCGACGGCACCAAGGGGGTCGTACAGCCGCTCGGCGGCTACCTCGGGGACGTCAACGCCCCGCCGTACATCAAACTCAGCGGTGACGACCGGTTCGGCTCGGGGTCCGGCGAGACGATGTACGTCAACCTCGACCACCGGGAAGCCATCAAGCGGCTGCTGGTCTTCGTCTACATCTACGACCAGACCCCCGCCTTCGACCGCACGCACGCGATCGTCACCCTCTACCCCGGCAACGGCCCCCGCATCGAGATCGGCCTGGACGAGCGCCACCCCCAGGCCCGCTCCTGCGCCGTGGTCCTGATCGAGAACGTCAAGGACGAACTGATCGTCCGCCGCGAGGTGAAGTTCGTCTACGGCTTCCAGGGCGAGCTGGACCGCCTGTACGGCTGGGGACTCCAGTGGGGCAGGGGCTACAAGGCGAAGGCGGACAGATGACCGCCCGCGGCTACCGCCCGATGAACTGCGGCCCCTGCGGCGGCAGCCGGAAGTCCGGGTCCGCCCCCACGGTCACCGGCACCGGCACCGGCGCGGGCGCCTGCGCAGGCTGAGCCTGCGGGTACCCGTACGCCGGCTGCCCGGAGGTCTGCTGCGGATACCCGTACGCGGGCTGCGGCACCGGCAGCGCGGACGTCGGCTGCTCCGGCGGCAAGGGCTGGGACGCCGGCGGCTCCTCCTCCGCCTCCGACTCGTCCACCGAGATGCCGAAGTCCGTGGCGAGCCCCTTCAGCCCGTTCGAGTAGCCCTCGCCCAGCGCCCGGAACTTCCAGCCCTCCCCGCGCCGGTACAGCTCGCCGCAGATCAGCGCCGTCTCCGCGCCGGTCTCCGGGGTGATGTCGAACCGGGCCAGCGGCTCCCCGCCGCCGGCCGCCGCGTCGTGCAGCAGGATGCACAGCGCCGGCACCCGGTCGAAGGGGACCCCGTCCGCGGAGGCGACCAGCAGGACCCGGCCGATGCCCGGCTCGACGCCGGACAGGTCCGCCTGGATCGTGTCGGTCAGCCCCTCGGCGAGCTGCTTCTTGCCGAGCCGCCACACCGCCCCGGAGGGGTGCCGGGGCTGGTTGTAGAAGACGAAGTCCTCGTCCGAGCGCACACGGCCGTCGGCGCCCAGCAGCAGCGCCGACACATCCACGTCGGGGACCTCGGGCCCCGGTGTCCAGCGCAGCACGGCGCGCACCGTGGTGGCGTCCAGCGGGACGTTCGACCCCTTCAGCATCGCGTGCGTCATGCGGTCATCCTGCCTTCTCGGTCCTGGTCACGACAACGCGGGGCCGTGCCGCCGACATGGACGGGTTACCGGAAATTCATGCCCGCCGGGAACTGGCGACATGGATCCCTACGTACTATTACCGGCCACCCTTTACCGAACCCAGAGGCTCGGCTCGCATCCTGAGGGAGTCCTATGCGTCATTTCGGGCACATCGCCCCCGAGGTGCGACAGCACCTCTTCCATCAGGAGCCGTGCGCGTTCACCGCCGACTCCCCGGCCCGGCTGCTCTCCGCGGCCCTGGGCGCCACGCTGTACAGCCCGGCCACCCGGCCACGGCTCGCCGACGACGTCCTCAGACAGGCGGCGAACGGCGTGGTCTCGATGGTGCTGTGCCTGGAGGACTCCATCGACGACGCGGACGTCGTCGCGGGGGAGGAGAACCTCGTCAGGCAGTTCGCCGACCTCGCCGCCCGGCCCGGAGCGGAGCCGCCCCTGCTGTTCGTCCGGGTGCGCGCCGCCGAGCAGATCCCGGACCTGGTCCGCCGCCTCGGCCCGGCCGTACGGCTGCTGTCCGGGTTCGTGCTGCCCAAGTTCACCGAGGAGCGCGGCACCCCCTTCCTGGAGGCCCTGACCGCGGCGGAGCAGGCCGCCGGCCGCCGGCTCTTCGCCATGCCGGTCCTGGAGTCCCCCGAGCTGCTCTACCGGGAGTCGCGCGTGGAGACCCTGGAGGGCATATCCCGCGCGGTCGACAAGTACCGCGACCGGGTGCTGGCCCTCCGCCTCGGCGTGACCGACTTCTGCTCCTCCTACGGGCTGCGCCGCGCCCCCGACATGACCGCCTACGACGTCCAGGTCGTGGCCTCCGTGATCGCCGACGTCGTGAACATGCTCGGCCGTGCCGACGGCACCGGCTTCACCGTCACCGGCCCGGTCTGGGAGTACTTCCGCGTCTCCGAACGCATGTTCAAGCCGCAGCTCCGGCAGAGCCCCTTCCTCGAGGTGCAGGCCACCGAACTGCGCGAGAAGCTCCTCGCCCACGCCATGGACGGACTGCTGCGGGAGATCTCCCTCGACCAGGCCAACGGCCTGCTCGGCAAGACCTGCATCCACCCCTCCCACGTGCTGCCCGTGCACGCGCTCTCCGTGGTCAGCCACGAGGAGTTCAGTGACGCGCAGGACATCCTGCGGCCGGAACGCGGCGGCGGGGGTGTACTGCGGTCGGCCTACACGAACAAGATGAACGAGGTGAAGCCGCACCGCGCCTGGGCCGAGCGGACCCTGCTGCGCGCCGAGGTCTTCGGCGTCGCCAACGAGGACGTCGGCTTCGTGGAACTGCTCGCCGCCGGCATACCCGGCTGATCCTTCCCCTTCACCCAAGGAACGCATGAACAACGCAGTGAACGACGGGGTCTGGTCCGGCAGCTGGGTCGCCGAGCGGCTCGGAGTCGGACTCGTGGGCGACGACGGGCTGCCGGCCCTGCTCGGGCTCGCGCTGCGCCGCAACCCCAAGCGGGCCCACCTGCTGGTCTCGAACGTCCTCGGCAAGCACGTCCCGCAGTCGCCGGCCGTGGTCCACGACCACGGCGTCCGCCTGGGCCGGCGCGTCCGGGACCTGCTCGGCGAGGCGGAGGCGGCCGGTGCGGTCGTCCTCGGCTACGCGGAGACCGCGACCGGGCTCGGCCACTGCGTGGCCGACGGCCTGGGCGGGGCGCCGTACCTGCACTCCACGCGCCGCCCGGTGCCCGGCCTCGCCCCCGCGGGCGGCTTCGAGGAGGCGCACTCCCACGCCACGTCGCACCTGCTGCTGCCCGAGGACCCCGGACTGCTGGCCGGTGACGGGCCGCTGGTCCTGGTCGACGACGAGTTCTCGACCGGCAACACCGTGCTGAACACCATCCGTGACCTGCACCGGCGGTACCCGCGGCGGCGGTACGTGGTGGTCGCGCTGGTCGACATGCGGGCGCCCGGGGACACCGAGCGCCTGCGGCGGTTCGCGGCGGACATCGGGGCCCGGGTCGACGTGGTCGCCACGGCGTCCGGCACCGTGCGCCTGCCTCCGGACGTGCTGGAGAAGGGCCAGGAGCTGGTCGCGCGGTACACGTCCGCGGCCGGCGGCGACACCGGCGCGGACGGCCCCGCCCACCCGGCACGGCCGTCCGCCGGACCGGACGCCCCCCATGGGCGGCCGGGACGCGTCACCCGGGTCGACCTGCACTGGCCTCCCGGCCTCCCCGACGGCGGCCGGCACGGCTTCACCCCCGCCCACCGGGCCCGTCTGGAGGCGGCGCTGCCCGCTCTGGCCGGCCGGATCCGGGACGCCCTGCCCGCCGGCGCCCGCCGCGTGCTCGTGCTCGGCTCCGAGGAGCTGATGTACGCGCCGCTGCGGCTCGCCCGCGAGCTGGAGGGGACCACGGACGCCGAGGTGCGGTTCTCCACCACCACCCGGTCGCCCGTCCTCGCGGTCGACGACCCCGGGTACGCCATCCGCACCCGGCTGGTCTTCCCCGCCCACGACGACCCGGCCGACGGGCCCGGCGAGCGGTACGCCTACAACGTGGCCGGCGGCGGGTTCGACGCCGTCGTCGCCGTGGTCGACTCCGCCGGCGACACCCCGGCCCTGCACGCGCCCGGCGGCCTGCTCGCCGCGCTCGCCGCGCACACCCCGCACGTCCTGCTCGCGGTCGTCCCCTCGTACGCTCCCGCGCCCCCGCGCGCTCCCGAAAGGCCGGCCATGCTGCCCGAGCCCCTCCGCGGCCCCGCGTTCTCCTCGTACCCGCCGGACGAGGTGGGCTGGCTGCTCCAGGACCTCTCCGACGTCACCCTGGAGGCGCCGACCGAGGAGCGGGAGGAGGCCATCCAGCACGGCGGGGCGCACTACGCCGAGTCGCTGCCGGTGGAGTACCAGCCGAGCGCGCGGTACCAGGAGCTGTTCCACGCGGCCCTCGAGGAGTCGGCGGCCCGGCTCGCCCAGGCCGTCGGCGTGGTGACCGAGACCGTCCTCGCCGAGCGCACCCGGCCCGCCCCGGACGCGGCGGCCCCGGCGTCCCGCCCGGTGCTGGTCTCGCTGGCCCGCGCCGGTACCCCGGTCGGCATCCTGATGCGCCGCTGGGCACGGTTCCGGCACGGCCTGGACCTGCCGCACTACGCCGTGTCGATCGTGCGCGGCCGGGGTATCGACGCCACCGCGCTGCGCTGGCTCGCCGCCCACCACGACCCCCGGGACGTGGTGTTCGTCGACGGCTGGACCGGCAAGGGCGCCATCACCCGCGAGCTCGCCCAGGCGGTGGCCCGGTTCGAGGCGGAGGAGGGCATCACCGGGTTCGACCCGGAGATCGCCGTACTCGCCGACCCCGGTTCCTGCGTGCGCACCTACGGCACCCGCGAGGACTTCCTCATCCCCTCCGCCTGCCTCAACTCGACGGTCTCCGGGCTGATCTCGCGCACCGTGCTGCGCGCGGACCTGGTCGGCCCGGACGACTTCCACGGCGCCAAGTTCTACCGCGAACTGGCCGGCGCCGACGTCTCGGTGGCCTTCCTGGACGCCGTCTGCGCCCGCTTCGACGAGGTCGCCGGCACGGTCGAGGTGGCCGTCAAGGAACTGCTCGCCGAGGACCGCGCCCCGACCTGGGAGGGCTGGCGGGCGGTGGAGCGGATCAGCGAGGAGTACGGCATCCACGACGTGAACCTGGTCAAGCCCGGCGTCGGCGAGACCACCCGGGTGCTGCTGCGCCGGGTGCCGTGGAAGATCCTCGCGCGGGCCGGGGCCGGCGCCGACCTGGACCACGTCCGCCTGCTCGCGGAGCAGCGCGGGGTGCCGGTCGAGGAGGTCGCCGACCTGCCGTACACCTGCGTCGGACTGATCCACCCCCGGTACACCCGGGGCGCCACCGGCGCGGACGGCAAGGCGGTGAACGTCTGATGCCGGTGCTGGTGGCGAGCGACCTCGACCGTACGCTCATCTACTCCGCGGCGGCCCTCGCGCTGACCATGCCGGACGCGCGGGCACCCCGGCTGCTGTGCGTGGAGGTGCACGAGGCCAGGCCGCTGTCCTACATGACGGAGACCGCGGCCGGGCTGCTGACCGACCTCGGGGACGCGGCCGTCTTCGTGCCGACCACGACCCGGACGCGCAAGCAGTACCAGCGCATCAACCTGCCCGGCCCGCCCCCGGCGTACGCGATCTGCGCCAACGGCGGCCACCTGCTGGTCGACGGGGTCACCGACGCCGGCTGGCACGCGCGGGTGCAGGCGCGGCTCGCCGACGAGTGCGCCCCGCTGGACGAGGTCCGCGAGCACCTGCTGAGGGCCGCCGACCCGGTGTGGGTGCGCAAGCACCGGGTCGCCGAGGACCTCTTCGCCTACCTGGTGGTCGAGCGCGAACTGCTGCCCGGGGACTGGGTGAAGGAGCTGGCGGTGTGGGCGGAGGACCGGGGCTGGACGGTGTCCCTCCAGGGCCGCAAGGTCTACGCCGTGCCGAAGCCGCTCACCAAGGGCGCGGCGGTGCGGGAGGTCGCCCGCCGCACCGGCGCGGAGCTGACGCTGGCCGCGGGGGACTCCCTGCTCGACGCCGATCTGCTGCTGGCCGCGGACCGCGGCTGGCGCCCCGGCCACGGGGAGCTGGCCGACACCGGCTGGAGCGCGCCGGGGATCGACGCGCTGCCGGAGCGGGGCGTGCTGGCCGGGGAACGCCTCCTCAGGGAGTTCCTGAGAGCGGCGCGTCACCCCGGACGCGACTAACCGCAGCAGCCCCCGCCGCAGCAGCCCCCGCCCCCGCCCCCGCCGCCCCGCGGGGCCGGCGGGGTGCTGTTCGACACACCGCCCACGGCCACCGCGGACAGCAGCTTCACCGTGTCGTCGTGGCCCGCGGGGCAGTTGGCCGGGGCGGCGGACTCCGCCATCGGACGGTTGACTTCGAAGGTGTCGCCGCAGCTCCGGCAGCGGTACTCGTAGCGAGGCATGGGCCCAGATTAGCCGTCGCGGGTGTGCCGGGGGGAGGTCAATGTTTCATGAGTGTTGGCTTCTTCCCGGCATTCGGGCGGAGCAATCGAAAATGTTGCTGATAATTTGTGAACGCCGTTGCGAGGATGCTCAGCTCACCCGCGCGAGCAAGACCGAGTGCGGAGGGAGACGCAGGCGTGACCGATGCGTCGCAGGGGGAGGACGGCCCCATGGGGGGTGGCCGCGGCGAGGAGCCGGCGGACGCCGACGAGACCCTGCACCTGAGAGTCGACGCTCTCAGGGCGGACGAGACCATGCAGTTGCGCCTGCCCGCGCCACCGGAGCCGGTCGCGCCGGACGGCGGCCGGGCCGAGCGCCGGCGGAGCGCGCGCTCCGCCGGGCGTGAGCGGTCCCGGGGCACGGCCGCGACCGCGGCCACGGCCGGCCGCGTGCTGGGCCAACTGGCCCCGTACGCACGCCGCCTGGCCCCCTACGCGCGCCGTCTGAAGCCCGTCTACCCGCGCCCCGGCCGCACCGGCTGGCGCCGCTGGATGCCGTCCTGGCGCCAGTGGATCGGCGCCGTCCTGACCTCCTGCGGCCTGCTCGGGGCGTTCCTCGTCACCGCGTACGCGGTGACGGACATCCCGAGCAACCTGAACTCGTACGCGACCCAGCAGGACAACGTCTACTTCTGGTCCGACGGCACGCCGATGGCGCGCACCGGCTGGGTGCAGCGACAGGCGATGCCGCTGAAGGACATACCCAAGGACGTACGCTGGGCCGTGCTCGCGGCGGAGAACGAGAGTTTCTACTCGGACCCGGGCATATCCGCCAAAGGCATCACCCGGGCGGTCTTCCGCACCCTGGGGCAGGGGGACACCGAGGGCGGATCGACGATTACCCAGCAGTACGTGAAAAACGTCTACCTGACCCAGAACCAGACGGTCAGCCGCAAATTCACCGAGGCGATGATCTCCCTCAAGCTCGACAACAGGATGAGCAAGGACCAGATCCTGGAGGGCTACCTCAACACCAGCTGGTTCGGCCGCGGCAGCTACGGCATCCAGCGCGCCGCCCAGGCCTACTACGGCAAGGACGTCGGCGAGCTCAACGTCTCCGAGGCGGCCATGCTCGCCTCGCTGCTCAAGGGCGCCGGCCTCTACGACCCCACGCTCGGCAAGGCCAACCACGCCCGGGCCGTGGAGCGCTGGTCCTGGATCCTGGACCGCATGGTCAAGATCGGCAAGCTGACGCCGCGGGAGCGGGCCGAGTACGGCAGCTTCCCCGAGCCGCTGAAGAGCAACCCGCTGTATAACACCGGCGCCCAGAGCGACTACCTGGTGGAGCTGGCGTCGCAGTACGCCAAGAAGGCCGGGCACCTGACGGACAAGCAGTTCGACCTGGGCGGCTACCAGATCTACACGACCTTCGACCGCAAGCGGGAGCGGGCGCTCACCGACGCCGTCACCAAGGCCCGCGCGAAGGCCCGGGCGGACACCCCGGAGGCGGCCGAGAACGGCCACTACGGTGCCGCCTCGGCGGCCGCGGACGGCAGGGTCCTCGCCGTCTACGGCGGCCCGGACCACCGCAAGCAGGGCTACAACGAGTCCAACGCCACCACCGTCCCGGCCGGCACCGCGTTCACCCCGTTCGTCTACGCCGCCGGCCTCGAGCACGGGGTGCACAAGACGCGCGGCGGGCCCGCCACCCCCGTCACCCCGGACAGCGTCTACGACGGCGACGACGGCGTGCCCGTCACCACGCCCGAGGGGCCGTACTGGGACCGCAGCGGCAAGAAGGTCGCCGCGCACAACGCCGGCCGCAAGTCGTACGGGGACATCACCCTGCGCGAGGCGCTCGCCAAGTCGGTGGACACGCCGTTCATGCAGCTCGGCATGGACGCCGGCCTGGACAAGGTGCGCCAGACCGCCGAGGCGTCCGGGCTGCTCCCCTCCAGCATGGGCCCCCAGGTGCCCGCCCTGTCGCTGGGCACCTCCACGCCCAGCGCGATCCGGATGGCCGGCGGCTACGCCACCTTCGCCGCCGGCGGCACGCACACCGAGCCGTACTCGGTGCGCCGGATCACCCGCAACGGCTCCCCGATCGCCCTGGCCACCCCGCACCCCCGGCGCGCGGTCGGCGCCAAGGTGGCCGAGGAGGTCACCCAGGCGCTCACCGACTCCTTCCGCACCGCCCACCCGGAGGCGGCGGCCGGCCGGGCCGGGGTGTCCGGGAAGGCCGGCACCACCGACAAGGACACCGCCGCCTGGTACGTCGGCACGGCCGACTCCGTCTCCACCGCGATCGTCGTCTACCGGATCGACCTGGCCGAGTCCCTGGAGCCGCTGCCGCTCAAGGGGCTGGCCGGTACCCCCGCCCACAGCGTCCCGTATGCCCTCTGGTCGGCCGCGACGGGTCTCGGCTGAGCCGTGACCCGTCTCCCCCTCCCTCCCGCAGAATGAGCCGCGCATGCCCCGCAAAGTGTCGTCGTCAGGCCGCCGTCGAGCCCCCCGTCGCCGCAGTGTGCCCCGCGCCACCCGGCCACAGGTCCTGACGCTGGCCGCGTTCCTCGTCGTCGCCTCGCTGGTGGCCGGGTTCCTGGCGCTGTCCGGCACGGACGGCGGCGGCAGCACCCCGGCCGCCTCGGCCGACGGGAAGTCCAGCGCCGCGCCGAGGACCGGCCAGAGCCCGCAGTGGGACGGCAGGACCAGGATCCTCGGCGACGGCTCCACCTCCTACACCGGTCCGCAGCAGGGGCAGTTGGCGGCGAAGCCGCTCAAGCCGGGGGAGAAGCCCCCCCAGTTCGTGGTGTTCTCCTGGGACGGCGCGCTGGAGGGCAGCGACCACCTGTTCTCGCACTACCGGGAGCTGGCCAAGGAGTACGACGCCCACATGACCTTCTTCCTCACCGGCATCTATCTGCTGCCGAAGAGCAAGAAGGCGCAGTACCACGGCCCGATGCACTCCCCGGGCGACGCCGCGATCGACTACGCCACCGACGACCACATCCGCACCACGGTGGAGCAGCTGGGCAAGGCGTACCAGGACGGCAACGAGATCGGCACCCACTTCAACGGGCACTTCTGCGGCGCCAAGGGCGGCGGCGACTGGAGCGTGCGGGAGTGGAAGAGCGAGATCGACCAGTTCTTCTCCTTCGTGGAGCACTGGAAGACCAACACCGGCTTCAAGGACGTGCCCCCGCTGCCCTTCGACTTCAAGAAGGAGGTCGCCGGCGGCCGGGCGCCCTGTCTGGAGGGCCAGCCGAACCTGCTGAAGGCCATCAAGGACTACGGCTGGCGCTACGACGCCAGTTCGCCCGGCGACTTCCAGATATGGCCGTCGAAGAAGAACGGCATATGGGACTTCCCGCTCCAGATGCTGCCGTACGAGAGCGGCAAGTACCAGGGCCTGTCCATGGACTTCAACTTCCTCTACAACCAGTCCGAGGGCGAGACCCAGGGCGACCCCGCCAAGTTCCCCGAGTGGGAGCAGCAGACCGTCGACTCGTACATGGCCGGCTTCAACCGGGTGTACTACGGCAGCCGCGCACCGCTGTTCATCGGCAACCACTTCGAGGACTGGAACGGCGGCATCTACATGAAGTCCATCGACCAGGTGGTCAAGAACGTCTGCACCAAGAAGGGCGTCAAGTGCGTGTCCTTCAGGGAGCTGGCCGACTGGCTCGACGCGCAGAAGCCGCAGACCCTGGCCGCCCTGCGCAGCCTCGACCCGGCCCAGTCGCCGGACTGGTCGGCGGTCGTCAAGTAACAGGTCAGTAAGGCCGGTTCCACTTGTGCAACCCCCTTCACAATCGGCGCACCGGTCGTGCGAAGATGCCCATCGCCCGGTAGGTGTACCGGCGTAGAGGGGAACATCATTGAGATCTAGAAGACTGAGCCGTGGGCGGCGTCGTACGGCCATAGTGACCGCCGCGGCCGCCTCGGTGGTCGCCGGCGTGGCCCTGGTGCCCAACTGGAGCGCGGGTGCGGCGGTGACCGACGACCCGACGGTGGACGCGGCCACCAAGGCGACCTTCCAGAAGCTGGCCGACGCGGTCTTCACCGACCGCACCCAGGCCCTGGTGCAGGGCGCGGGGAAGGCCGAGACCCGGCACACGTCCGGCTTCTCCGGCTCCGTGCGCCTGTCCGGCGGGCAGACGCGGGAGCAGAAGTCGGCGCTGGACGAGCTGCGCGACCGCCGTGGCCGCCTGGCCGGCCTGGGCGAGAAGTACCGCGCGGGCAGCACCAAGGTCACGCTGGACGCCACCCGGGTCAAGGGCCGGCACGCCAAGGTGGCCGTCACCGAGGACACCACGCTGACCTACGCCGCCGGGACCACGGCGGGCGGTCCGCGGTCCACCGGCTTCCAGGCCCACCACGAGCTGTCCTTCACGGCCGACCGGCAGGGCAACTGGCAGCTCACCGGCATCAAGGACACCGATCAGGGCTACCTCGCGGTGAACCAGGTCGCCAAGCCCGACGTCTCCGGCGCCAAGACCGCCGCCGAGGACGACGGCCCGCCGTCGGCGGCCCGCGCGGCCACCACCCGGCCCGCACCGGCCGCCCCGAAGAACTTCTCGGCGACCGGCTACGACTACAAGGCCATGGTCGCGTACGCGCAGAAGTACTGGAACAAGTACAACCCGGACTACCCTGACTACAGCGGTCACGGGTCCGGCGGCGACTGCACCAACTTCGTCAGCCAGGCGCTGAAGGCCGGCGGCTGGAAGCACGTACCGGGTTACACGTACGACTTCCACAAGTGGTTCGGCAACAACGAGATCCAGTCCGACTCGTTCGTCGGCGTCAACGAGTTCTCCTGGTTCGCCCTGTCCTCCAAGCGCGTCACCAGCCTGGCCAACGTCTACCAGCTGGACCTCGGCGACGTGCTCCAGATGGACTTCAACCGGGACGGGTCCAAGGACCACTCGATGATCGTCACCAGCCGTGACAGCCGGGGCGTGCCGTACGTGAGCTACCACTCGACCAACACCTACAACAGGTCGGTGGCCAGCCTCGTCGCCTCGTACCCGAACGCCGCGTACTACGCCTACAGGACCTGACCCGGGTCCGGCTGCCGCGGGCCCCGCCGCCGCTCCCGCCCTTCCCGCCCCTCGGACCGCGTCCGCTGTTCCCGCGGGGAGGGCTCCGGGTGGCGGGCCCGCCAGTACGGGTTGTCGTACGGCAGGGTGTGGCCGACCCGGCCGTACATGCCGAAGGTCATCAGCAGCAGGCCCACGATGAAGCTGAAGAACACGTTCTGGATGCGGAACGCCAGGAAGTTGTTGGGCGTGTCCAGCAGCCCGAGGAACAGGAAGCCGTTCAGCAGGAACAGTACGCCGAGGACCATGTTCAGGGTCGACGCGAAGTTCCCGCCGATCACCATGCCGACCAGCAGCAGCGCGCCGATGCAGACCGACAGCACACTGAGCGTTCCGTTGGTGTTCAGGCCCGCGACCGCGTTCCGGCCGGTGTCGAAGAAGCCGATGTGGTTGATCAGGCCGAGGATGCCGAAGACGACGAGGAACGTGCCGATCAGGCCCGCGCCGATCCGGTAGATCCGGTTCAGCCGGTGGTCGACGGGCAGGTGGTCGTCCAGCCGGGCCCCCCGCCGCTCACCGGTCTTCCTGACGTGCACTGCGTGTGCGGCCATGTTCCGCCTCCTCGGGCGCTAGCGGAGGCCATCCGTCCATCAAATATCCGCCTGCCCCGCCCCACCGGCAACACGCGCGCCCCCGACGGGCCCCGGGCCCGCCGTCAGGAGTGCCCCGCGCCGCGCTCCTCGCGGATCCGCGCCACCACCCGCGCCACCGCCTGCCGCACCTCCTCCGTCTCGGTGAGGAAGTGCCAGTAGTCCGGGTGCCGTCCCTCCAGCGTGCCGATCGCCCGCTCCAGCCGGGCCACCGCGTCGTCCAGCGGCCCGGCGTCCCGCGGATCGGGGGTCGTACGGCCCGCCATGGCCAGCCGCTGGGCGTCCCGGATCGCGAACCGGGTCCGCTCGATCTCCGCCTGCGGGTCCTTCTGCACGGCGTTCAGCCGGGCCAGCCGGTCACCGGCGGCCGAGACGGCCTCGTCGGTGGTGTTCAGCAGCGCCCGGGCGGTCGACAGCAGCGAGGTGGCGTCCGGCCACCGCTGGGCGTCCCGCGCCGCCTGCGCCTCGCGCAGCTTCAGCTCGGCCTGCCGCACGCTGCGAGCCGCCTGTCCGGGCACCTGCTGGAGGTCCTGCCAGCAGGCGGCGGCGAACCGGCGCCGCAGCTCGCTCAGTACCGGCTGCACCTGTTCGGCCCGCGTGGTCAGCGCCTGTGCCCTGGTCCGCAGGGACACCAGCCGGTGGTCGAGCTCGGCCGCCAGCTCCGGCAGCCGCTCCGCCTCGGCCCGGATCGCCCCGGCCTCCCGCTGCACCCGTTCGGCCCGCTCCAGCGTCGCCCGCACCCCGTGCTGTCCGGCACCCTGGTTCAGCCGGGTCAGCTCCGGGGAGAGGGCCGCCAGCCGCGCGGCCGGCCCGTCGGCCCGCAGGCCGCGCTCGCGTACGGCGTCCAGGGCGTCGCTCGCGGCCAGCAGCGACTGCCGGGCCCGCTCCACGGCGGGTGCCAGCCGGGCCAGCCGGGTCTCCGCGTCGTCCAGCAGCGGGCCGAGCGAGCCGGCGAACCGGTCCAGTTCCGCGCGGACCCGGTCGAGTTCGCCCTTGGCCGTGGTCAGCTCGGCGCGCGCCCGGGCGGCCGTAGCGGCCTCCAGGTCGTCCCGGTCCAGGTCGTGGGCGTCCACGGCCTCGATGTACTGCCGGCTGACCTCGTCGATGCGCCGCCCGAGCGCCTCGAAGCCGGAGACGGCACGCCGGGCGGCGGGGGAGTCGTCCACCGCCGCGATGGTCTCGACCGAGATCCGCAGGTCCCGCTGGGCGGTGTCGAGTTCGTAGAACGCCGTCGCGGCGGCGTCCTTCGCGGCCTGTGCCTCGGCCCGGTGGGTCTCCGCCCGCCCGCCGAACCAGCGCCGGGTGCCCCCGCCGGCGAACGCGGCGGCCAGCGCGGGCGCGGCCAGCAGCGGCAGGGCCAGCAGGGTGAGGGTGTCCCACAGGGGCGGGCGGCCGGGCCGGGCCCGGGTGCCGTACGGCGGCGGGTACGGCGGTGTCGCTGGCGTGCCCGGTGTCGCCGTCACATCCCTCTCCCGTGTGGTGCTTCGCCCTGGGTGGTGCCATTCTCCCACCCGTGGAGGACGAACACACGGGTCGGTCGGTTCGCGTGCGCACCGTGACGTCCCGGCCGCGCCCGGACCGGTACCCCGGCAACGGCCCCGCGTCGGAAGCGGCCGGGGAGGACGGTTTGCCGTGCGGCCCGCCGGGCAATGTAGGCTGTCGGCCTGTCCCGGGTGCGTAGCTCAGGGGTAGAGCGCCTGCCTTACAAGCAGGATGTCGGCGGTTCGAAACCGTCCGCGCCCACCGGTCCGGCCCCTCGGAGACTCTCCGAGGGGCCGGTTCTGTTCCGCGTGCCCTACTCCCCCCGCTCTTCCGCCGTCCCCACGGGGGCGTGCTTCAGCCGGGAGCGGGCCTCCACCCGGTCGCCCGCCGCGACCTCGGCCCAGAAACGGTGCGTGCTGACGAACACCGCCAGCTCGTGCTCGCGCCGCCGCAGCTTCTCCACCTCGGCCTGCTCGTCCTCGGTCCAGCCGGGGGACGCGGGTCGCTCCACCTTGCGCCAGCCGGTGTCGTCGGTGAAGCCGTCCATCGGCTCCACCGACCAGGGCAGCCGCTTGAGCAGGGCCGACAGCTCGGCCCGGACCTGATGCAGCTCCTCCTGGCCGGCGAGGAGGTCACTGGGGAAGTCATAGGTCGTAGCCACATGACAATGCTACGCCTGTTCGATTTTCGATGGCGAGGCCGGCCGCGCGGTTCCGGCCGGGTTCAGCCGCACGGGCGACCGGGGCTCAGTGCCCCGCCGCGCGCAGCTCCCCCACCAGCCGTGCGGTCACCGGCACCGGTACGCCGTGCCGCCCGGCCGCGCGCAGCAACGCCCCGCCGATCGCGTCGAGTTCCAGCGGGCGCCCCGCCTCCGCGTCGCGCTGCATGGACGACTTGGCGGTGGGCGGGAAGGCGTCGTACCGGGCGAGGGCCCCGTCCGGGTCGGCGCGGGCCCCGCAGGCGCGGCTGACCGCCGTGGTCTCGGCCACCAGCGCCTCCAGCTCGGCCCGGTGCCGGGTGCGGGCCTCGCCGAGCGGGATTCCGTACCGGGTGGTGAGCAGGGCGAACGGCGCCAGGAACGCCATCTTGGCCCACAGGGCCGCCGTCTCGTCCCCGACCACCCGGGCGGTCGCGCCCGCGGCCGTGAGCCGGTCGGCCAGCGCGTCGAGACGAGGGCGCGGTACCGCGTTCCCGGCCAGGTCGATCTCCGCGAACGGGCTGCCGTGTTCGATCACGCCGGGGGCGGTCCGGGTGGACTCCACGCGGATCACCGCCGGGGCGACCCGGTCGGGGCGGTACCGGGCGCGCAGGGCCGCGGGGTGTTCGACGCCGTTCAGCAGCGGTACGACCAGGGCGTCGCCGAGGGCGGCGGGCGGGACCCGGGTGAGGGCGGCGTCCAGCGCGGTGTGCTTCACGGTGACCAGGCAGGCGTCCACCGGTTCGCGCAGCTCGGTGTCCGCGTCGACGGGGGCGGTGAAGGTGCCGAACCGCGGGCTGCGGACCGTGATACCGGTACGGCGCAGCGTGCCGGCCGTGTCCTCGCGGGCCAGGCAGATCACGCGGTGGCCGGAGCGGGACAGCAGAGCGGCGAGCAGGCCGCCGGTGCCGCCCGGGCCGAGGACGGCCACGGTGGGCGGATGCGTCATGGAGTCGTTCCCTTCGACGGTCGGCCCCGGGGGTCGGTGGCCGCCTTCGCGCCGATCATCGCAGGGGACGGTGGCGCGCGGGAGACTGAGGGCATGTGCCGGAGCATCAGAACACTGCGTCCGCCCGCGCTCCCCGGCGAGGCCACGGACGAGGACATCCACGCGGCCGCGTTGCAGTACGTCCGCAAGGTCTCGGGCTTCCGGGCCCCCGCCGCCCACAACCGCGACGCCTTCGAGCAGGCGGTCTCCGCCGTGTCCCGGGCGACGGCCGAGCTGCTGGCCGCGCTGGAGGTCAGGGGCCGCGCGGACGCGAGGCGGAGCGCTCCGTAGCGGGCGACGGCGCGAGTGGGCCGCGGGCGCGGGCGGGGGGAGTGGGGGAGTGCGGGGGTGTGGGGAAGTGCGGGGCGGTCGTGCGGCGCGAAACGGGCGAACGCTTGGACCGGTAGGGCAGTTCGGGGTGGTGCCGGTGGGGCGCGGCGGGCGGTGTATGGCCGAATGTTGAACTTGCAAGCATTCATTAGGTGTGCCTAACGTATGGCTCGATTCGGTACCTCCGCCCCCACGACCGGCCTCCTCAGTCCCCGGCCGGCCCGACAGACACCGAACAGGAGTCCTTGCCCATGTCCGCACGCCTCAACTCCGCTCAGCCCTACGCCATAGGGATCTTCCGCATCGTCACCGGCCTGCTCTTCACCGTGCACGGCGCCGCCTCCCTGTTCGGTGTCCTCGGCGGCGCGGCCGGCACCGGCGGCACGATCCCGGCCGGCACCTGGCCCGGCTGGTACGCGGCCGTCATCCAGCTGGTCGCCGGCGCCCTGGTGCTGGTCGGCCTCGGCACCCGCGGGGCCGCGCTGATCGCCTCCGGCTCCATGGCGTTCGCCTACTTCGACGTCCACCAGCAGGCCGCACTGTGGCCCATCCAGAACGGCGGCGAGCTGTCGGTGCTGTTCTGCTGGGCGTTCCTGCTGTTCGTCTTCACCGGTTCCGGGGCCTTCGGCCTGGACCGGCTCCTCGGCCGGCGGACGGCGGCGGACAGCGGCAGCGCTGCCGAACAGACCCCGGTGGCGGCCTGAGGCGCATCCGGCTCCACCAGGGCCGTGAACGCTCCGTGATCGGCCCGCGAACCCCCCGCGAACCTCCTGTCACACCCCCCGCGTACGCTGTATAGCCGTCAAACGGGGGAGTGACCGGAGTCGTGGTGTTCGAGAGCGTGGGGTCGCTGGCGGCCGGGCCATGGATCTATGCCGTGGTGGCCGTGTCGGTGCTGCTCGACGTGTTCCTGCCGGTCCTGCCCAGCGGGGTGCTCGTCATCACGGCCGGCACGGCGGCGGCGGCCGGTTCCGGCGCGGCGGGCCAGGTCCCGCACGAGGTGCCGGACCTCCTGGCCCTGATCCTGTCCGCGGCGACCGCCTCGGTCCTCGGCGACCTGGTCGCATACCGGCTGGCCTGGCGCGGCGGGGAGCGGCTGGACCGGGCGATAGCCCGCTCCCGGCGGCTGACCACCGCGCAGGAGCGCCTCGGTGACGCCCTGGCCCGGGGCGGCGGCGCGCTGGTCGTCCTCGCCCGCTTCGCCCCCGCCGGCCGTTCGGTGGTCTCCTTCTGCGCGGGCGCCGCGCACCGCCGCGCCCGCGACTTCCTGCCCTGGTCCGCCCTGGCCGGCCTGTCCTGGGCCGCCTACAGCGTGGCCCTCGGCTACTACGGCGCCCAGTGGCTGGGCGCGACCTGGCTGGCCACGGGCGTCTCGGTGGCCGCGCTGTTCGCCGCCGGCGCGGCGGCGGGCTTCCTGATGCGCCGCCGGCCGGTCGCTCAGCAGCCGGCCAGGTAGCCGGTCAGCGCGCTCTTCTCGGCGGAGTCCACCGACAGGTCGTAGTAGTACTTCACCTGCACCCAGGCCCGCACGTACGTGCACAGGTAGGCCGAGCGCGACGGCACCCAGGTGGCCGGGTCCTGGTCGCCCTTCGCCTGGTTCACGTTGTCGGTGACGGCGATCAGCTGCGGGCGGGTGAGGTCGTTGGCGAAGGCCTGCCGCTGCGCGGTCGTCCACTTGCCCGCGCCGGAGTCCCACGCCTCGGCCAGCGGCACGAGGTGGTCGATGTCGAGGTCGGACGCGGCGGTCCAGGTGGCGCCGTCGTAGGGGGAGTACCAGCTGCCGCTGGTGGCGGCGCAGGAGGAGTCGGTGACGACGTTCGAGCCGTCCCGCTTCAGGACCGTCTCGCGGGTGTTGCAGGTGCCGCTGATGGTGATCCAGTGCGGGAAGAGGTCGCGGCTGTAGCCGGTGCGGTTCTCCGTGGCCACGGTGAGCTGGGAGAGGTAGCCGCGGGCGGTCGCGGCGCTGACGGGGGTGGGCAGGGCGGCGGAGGCGCTCGGCGAGTTGAGCATGGCCAAGGAGGCGATCAGACCGGTGAGGACGGCGAGGACACCCGTGCGTCGACGCGCGTAGATTTTCGACATGCGTGAACTCCCTTGGGAGGTGGGGGTGTTGGAGTGCGAGCGAGGGAATGCTCGCTGTGCGGTGTGGCCGTGGGGTGAGCGCTCGGTGAGAAGCTAATGGCGTGTTCATGTCATGACAAGGTTGACTGCGGAACTTTCACATCCCGTACGATGGGGAGCGCAGAAGGGGAGTAGCTCTTCGCCGGACCGTCGACATACTGCTCAGCGAGCCTGAGCCGGCGCCCGGAGGCGGACCACCGACTCTCGTCGGGATCCGCCAGCGAGACCTTCGGCAAAGCAGTGCACGCCCGCGCCCTGACGGCACGGGCGCCGAGTGTGCTGCCGTGCCGAGGTGTCAGCGCATGACGTATCGCACTCTCGGCGGGGCAGCCCGACCGATTGAGGGACCTTGATCAGCATCACCGTGACGGCGCTCGTCTTCGGCGTCATCTTCCTCGCCGAACTGCCGGACAAGACCGCGCTCGCCGGTCTCGTCCTCGGCACCCGCTACCGCGCCTCGTACGTCTTCGCGGGCGTCGCCGCCGCCTTCCTGCTGCACGTCGTGCTCGCCGTGGCGGCGGGCAGCGTGCTCACCCTGCTGCCGCAGCAGATCGTGCACGCCGTCACCGGCGTCCTCTTCCTCGGCGGGGCCGCGATGCTGCTGCTGAAGAAGGACGAGGAGGACGAGGAGATCAAGAAGCCCGCCGACCAGTCCTTCTGGAAGGTCGCCGGCACCGGCTTCATGCTCATCCTGGTCGCCGAGTTCGGTGACCTCACCCAGATCATGACGGCCAACCTCGCCGCCCGCTACGACGACCCGGTCTCCGTCGGCCTCGGCGCGGTGCTCGGCCTGTGGGCCGTCGCCGGACTCGGCATCGTCGGCGGAAAGGCCCTGATGAAGCGGGTGCCGCTGCGGCTGATCACGCAGATCGCGGCGCTGCTGATGCTGGGGCTCGGCGTGTGGAGCCTGTGGGAGGCGGTGGCCGGCTGAGCCGCCGCGCGGGCCGGCGGCCCGCCCGCGGGGCCGAACACCGGGTGAACACTCGCCGGGGGCGGTGGCGGAACCGGGGTCCGGTTTTGTACCGTGGAGAAACAAAGTGGCTCCCGCTCGTTCTCCCTGACCGGCGGGCGGGGCCGCCTTGTCCCTCCCGCCGTCCCACCCGATGCGGGACCCTTCCGTTCCTGGAGCTTCCGATGTCGGCCACCACCACGCCCGCCGTCCTGACCGCCCGCGCCCTCCTGCTCGACATGGACGGCACCCTCGTCGACTCGGACGCCGTGGTCGAACGCATCTGGCGGCGCTGGGCCGAGCGGCAGGGACTGGACGGCGACGAGGTGGTGAGGGTCGTGCACGGCCGCCAGGGCCACGCCTCGATGGCCGTGCTCCTGCCCGGCCGGCCGAGGGAGGAGAACCTCGCCGACAACGCCCGCATGCTCGCCGAGGAGACCGCCGACACCGACGGCGTGATCGAGATCCCCGGCGCGGGGGCGTTCCTCGCCGCCCTGGCGGGGCTGCCGCACGCCCTGGTGACCTCCGCCGACACCGGCCTGGCCACGGCCCGCATGCACGCCGCCGGGCTGGCGCTGCCGGCGGTCCGGGTGACCGCCGAGTCGGTGGGCGCGAGCAAGCCCGACCCCGAGGGCTTCCTCAAGGGCGCCGCCGAGCTGGGCGTCGCCCCCGCCGACTGTGTCGTCTTCGAGGACTCCGGCGCGGGTATCGCGGCGGGGCGCGCCGCGGGCATGAGGGTGGTCGGCGTCGGCCCCCGAGCCGTCCGCCACGAGCCGGACGTGGCCGTGCCGGACCTGACGCGGGTACGGGTCGAGGCGGCGGCCGACGGCACGATCCGGCTGCACATCGGCTGACCGGACGGACCACGGGGCGCCGGCCGGGAAACCGCCGGCCGCCTCAGGGGTCCGTCGTCTCGGCCTCCAGGCTCTTCCGCGTCGCCGGGCCGTACGCGCCGGGCGGGTCGCCCGTCACTCCCCGGGCCAGCTGGTAGGCGCGCACGGCGTCCTCCACATGGCGGGTGTAGACGCCGTCGATCCGGTCGCCGTAGAGATTCAGCTGGCGCAGCCGCCGCTGGAGTCCGCTGACCTCCGGACCGGTGTCGCCGCGCCGCAGCACGGGTGCGGGGGCGGTCGCCGTGCCGCCCGGGGTGCCGGACGGCGTCGGGGACGGGCTAGGCGAGGCGGCGGGCGAGGTGCCGCCGGAGACCGTGGGGGTCGGGGACGGTGACACGCTATGGGCCGACGGGTCCGGGCGGGCCGGCGCGGAGGGCGGCGGGGGCGGTGAGCCGGGGGCGACGGCCGGCGGTGCCGGCACGGTCGCCCGGACCGGCGCCCTGGATGTCACGTCCGGCACGCTCTCCCGCACCACCGGGGCCGTGTGCTCCCGGGTCGGCGCGTGGTAGGAGAGGAGCAGCGCGGAACCGGCCGCCGCGACGATCGCCACGGTGACGCCCACGGCGGCCGGCAGCACGGTACGGCGGGTGCCGCGGCCCCGCGATTCCCCTGCCCCGGTCGAGTCCCCCGGCGCCGCGCCGAGCTCCGGCTGTGCGCGCCGGGCGTCTGCTCCGATCGCGTTTCCCGGCGCCGCGCCGGGTTCTGGCCACGAGTGCGGGGTGCCTGCTCCGGCCGCGTCCCCCGATGCTGTGCCGGGCTCTGGTCGTGAGCGATGGGCGTCTACTCTGGCCGCGTTCCCCGGTGCTGTGCCGGGTTTCGGCCACGAGTTCTCGTCGCCTGCCCTGGCCGCGTCTCCGGGTGCCTCGCCGGGACCCGGCTGTGAGCGCTGGGCGTCTGCTCCGGCCGCGTCCCCCGGTACAGGGCCGGGCCCCGACCCTGAGCGCTGGGTGCCTGCCCCGGCCGCGTCTCCCGGTGTTGTGCCGGGCCCCGGCCGCGAGCCGTCGACGCCTGCCCTGGCTGTGTCTCCCGGCGCCGCGCCGGGCCTCGACCACGAGTCCTCGACGTCCGCCCCGGCCCACACCTCCCCGGAGGGGTCGCCCGCGGCTGCGCGCGGCGCCTCCGACGTCGCACTCGGCATCGCGGACGCGACCTCCCGCGCCCCCGCCTGTGCGGCCCCACCCGGCACCCCCGCGGAAGCGGTCCCTGCCTGCGCGGCCTGACGCGGCACTCCGGGGGAAGCCGCCCCTGCCTGTGCGGCCCCACCCGGCACCCCCGCGGAAGCGGTCCCCGTCTGCGGGGTCCCACCCGGCGCCCCCGGAGAAGCCGCCCCCGCCCCCGGCATCGCGTCCGGTGCCGGGGGTTCCGTGGGGGAGACGTACGGGCGTATGCGCAGGGGGTCGAAGTCCTCCGCTGCCGCCGCCTCGGAGGTGCGGGTTGCCCGCAGAGCGCGGGACGCCCGTTCCGTGCAGTCGCAGGACGGCGTGTTGTCCGGCCCCCTCGGCGCCCCGCACTCCGGGCACGTGGATCGCTGCCTCCCACCAGTCACGCGTTCGGCCCCTCCCCTCGGGAGCTTCAGAGGATAGGCGGATTCCCTCCCCGACCGCAGGGGCTCGACAGGCCATGAACGGAGACACCGATGACGATGGAGGAGGCGCACCCGAGCCCCGGGAGGTCTCCATGACCCTGGACACGCACGGCACGGCACAGGACGCCCGGGGCGGCGAGCGCGTGCCGGGCGGTGTACTCGTCCCGATCGGCGCCCTGCTGCTCGGGCTGCTGCTCGCCGCCCTCGACCAGACCATCGTGGCGACCGCGCTGCCGACGATCGTGAGCGACCTCGGCGGACTCGAACACCTCTCCTGGGTCGTCACCGCCTATCTGCTGGCGTCGACCGCCGCTACCCCGCTGTGGGGCAAACTCGGCGACCAGTACGGCCGCAAGCGGCTGTTCCAGGCCGCCGTCGTGATCTTCCTGATCGGTTCGGCGCTGTGCGGCATGGCCCGGGACATGCCCCAGCTCATCGCCTTCCGGGCGCTCCAGGGACTGGGCGGCGGCGGACTGATGGTGCTGTCCATGGCGATCGTCGGGGACCTCGTGCCGCCGCGCGAACGCGGCCGGTACCAGGGGCTGTTCGGGGCCGTGTTCGGCGCCGCCAGCGTGCTCGGGCCGCTGCTCGGCGGGCTGCTCACCGAGCAGCTGAGCTGGCGCTGGGTGTTCTACGTCAACCTGCCCGTCGGCGTGGTCGCCCTGGCCGTCATCGCCGTGGCGCTGCGCATCCCGCGCCGCGGCGCCCACCACGTCATCGACTACGCGGGCACGTTCCTGATCGCCGCCTTCGCCACCTGCCTGGTGCTGGTGGCCTCGCTCGGCGGCACCACCTGGCCCTGGGGCTCGGGTCAGGTCGCCGGCCTCGCCGTGCTGGGCGTACTGCTCGCCCTGGCGTTCGTCGCCGTGGAGCGCCGGGCCGCCGAGCCCGTGCTGCCGCTGCGGCTGTTCCGCGTCCGGACCTTCACCCTCGCCTCCCTCATCAGCTTCGTCGTCGGCTTCGCCATGTTCGGCGCGATGACCTATCTGCCGACCTTCCTCCAGGTCGTGCACGGCATCTCGCCGACCCTGTCCGGCGTGCACATGCTGCCCATGGTGGTCGGCCTGCTGCTGTCGTCCACGGTCTCCGGGCAGATCGTCAGCCGCACCGGCCGCTGGAAGGTCTTCCCGGTCACCGGCACCGCCGTCACCACCCTCGGCCTGCTCCTGCTGCACCGGCTCGACGAACACAGCTCCACCGCCGTGATGAGCCTCTGCTTCTTCGTCTTCGGCCTGGGACTCGGCCTGGTCATGCAGGTCCTGGTGCTGATCGTGCAGAACGCCGTGTCGTACGAGGACCTGGGCGTCGCCACCTCCGGCGCCACCTTCTTCCGCTCCATCGGCGCCTCCTTCGGCGTGGCCGTCTTCGGCACGGTCTTCGCGAGCCGCCTCGGCGACGAGCTGGCCGACGCCTTCCGCGGCGTACGCCTGCCGCCCGGCACCGGCACCGGCACGCTGACGGCGGACCCGCGGGGCATCGCCGCCCTGCCGCCCGCGCTGCGCCCCCCGGCCCTGCACGCCTACGCGTCCGCCATCACCGACGTCTTCCTCTACGCCGCGCCCGTCGCCCTGCTCGGCTTCCTGCTGGCCTGGTTCCTGAAGGAGGACCGGCTGCGCGGCTCGGTCACCGCGCCGGACGCCTCCGAGACCATCCCGCCCAACCCGGTCCAGCGCTCCTCCTACGACGAGTGCTGCCGGGCCCTGTCCGTGCTGGGCACCCGGGAGGGCCGCCGCGAGGTCTACCGGAAGATCATCGAACGGGCCGGGTACGACCTGCTGCCCGCCGCCGGCTGGCTGCTGCTGCGCGTCCGCCGCTACGGCTCGGTCGAACCGGGGGTGCTGGCCGAGCGCAGCACGGTCCCGCTCCAGACGGTCATGGCCGCCGCCCGCCAGGTCGAGGAACGCCGGCTCGCCGAGCGGCGGGGCCTGGACCTCGTCCTGACCGACAGCGGCCGTGAGGTCGCCGAACGGCTCGCCACGGCCCGTGAGGAGTCCCTGGCCGAACTGCTCGGCGACTGGTGGCGGCCCGGCCGCTCCGCCGACCTCACCCGGCTGGTGCGCGAACTCACCGGCGAACTGTGCGGGGCGGAGCGGGAGCGCCCGTACGACGGCGGCCCGGTGGTCAGGGCCGGCTGACGGACCGCACCGGGCCCAGCTCCTTGCGGAACCAGTGCTCGGCGTACGGGTCGGTGTTGTGCGGGCCGGTCTCGGTGTAGCCGAGGCGGGCGTACAGGGCGCGGGCCTCGACCAGGTCCGCGCGGGTGTCGAGGACGATCCGCCGGGCGCCCAGCCCGCGGGCGGCCAGTTCCGCGGCGGCCACCAGCAGCGGGGCCCCGCCGGTGCCGCGCAGGCCGGGCAGCACGAACACCCGGGTCAGCTCGGCGGTGTCCGCGTCCAGCAGCCGTACGCCCGCCGAGCCGCCCGGCGTGCCGTCGTACCGCCCTACGGCCAGCTGTCCGGTGGGCGGCCGGAGTTCGGCACCGGTCACGGCCGCGATCCGCCGCTCCAGCTCGTCCGGGTCGGTGCGGCGCCCTTCGTGCAGCAGGTACCAGCGGTCGCTGACCTCCGTGTAGTACGCCCGCCACAGCGCGGCGGCGGCCGGCGAGTCGTACGGCTCCGGAGCGATCGTCCATGTCATGCCGGCCATTGTCCGAAGGCACCCCGTGGGCTCGGCAACCGGTTTCCGGCGCCCGTTTGTGGGCCGGGTTCCGGGTCACCCGAAGGGAGAACCGGCCGGCGGGGCCGGTCCGAGCGGAAGGCAACCATGTCCACAGGGCTGATCATTCTGTTGATCGTGATCGCGGCGGTCGTGGTCCTCGGCGCGGCCGCCCTGATCGTGCGGGGCCGGGGACGGAGCGGCGGACCCGGCCTGAAGCGGCGCTTCGGGCCCGAGTACGAGCGGACCGTGGCCCTGCACGACGGGGACACCAAGGCCGCCGAGCGAGAGCTGGCCGAGCGGGTCGAACGCCACGGCGACCTGCGGGAACGGCCGCTGGACGGCGCCGAGCGGCAGCGGTACGCGGACCGCTGGACGGCCGTGCAGGAGCACTTCGTCGACTCGCCGCGGGAGGCGGTGGCCGAGGCCGACGCGCTGATCGCGGAAGTCGCCGCGATCCGCGGCTACCCCGACGGCGGCCGCTACGAGGAGCAGCTCGCCGCGCTGTCCGTGCACCACGCCGAGCACGTCGACGGCTACCGGCAGGTGCACCGGGTGGCCCGCGCGGGCACCGACGGCGGTACCGGCACGGCCGGTACCGGAACGGAGGAACTGCGTGCGGCGCTGCTCGGCGCCCGCGCCCTCTTCGACGACCTGACCAGCGCCGAGAGCGGCCGGCACCGGGCTCCCGCCGGTACGGACCGCACCCCGGCCACCGGGGGAGCGCACTCCCACGCCCGTTCGCACGTGCCGTGGGCGCCGCACCGGAGCCGACCGAAGGAGAGCTGAGGGGCATGGCGGACAGGATGAGCGACGACTCGGACGACCGGCGCCCCGCACCGCGGCCGGGCGACGACGAACGGTTCACCTCGCGGGACGAGTGGGCGCCCGGGGACGCGGCACCGGGGCACCGGGAGCCGGGCGAACCCCGGCCCGGGGAGCGGCTGCCCGGCGAGCCGGCTCCGGCCGGGCCCGGCGGGCGGCTGCCCGGATCGGCCGGCCCCGGCCGGGAGGGACTGACCGGTGACGACCGCACCCCGGAGGACACCCCCGCGCCCCCTCCGGGACCGGCGGGAATGCCCGCGTCGCCGGGCGGCGGCACGGGCGCGGGCGCGGGACAGCGGCCCGGTACGGAACGGCTGCGGCCCGGCACGGAAGACCTGGGGCCCGGCACCGACGAGGGGTTCACCGCGAGCCACCGGACGGAGCGGGCCGCGATCTCGGAGGAGGACCGCATGCCCGAGAACGGCCTGGGAGCGCCGTCCCCCGGCGCGTCCGCCGCACGCGAGTCCACCACGACCGACGCCCCCTCCCGGGACACCTGGCCGGCGGCCCCCGGCACGCCCGGCTCCGGCGGTTCGACGGCGTCCGACGGCGCCCCCGGCGCGGGCGCCGCTCACACGCCCGGCGCGACCGTGGCCTCGGGCGGTGAACCGCTCGCGGGCGGTGCGCGGACGTCCGGCGGCACCGCGGCCACCGGCACCACCGGTGGCTCCTCCGCCTCCGGGGGTGCCGCCGCGCCCCTGCTGGCGCGGGAGGAGGCCGAGCGGTGGGAGGGCCGGATACGGGAGGTGGTCGGGGGGTTCGTGGACGAGCCCCGGGCGGCCGTGGAGCAGGCCGACCGGGCGCTGGAGGAGATCGCCGCGCGGTTCAGCGAGGCGGTGACGCGTCGGCGCCGTACCCTGCGGGCGTCCTGGGAGGGCGCCGAGGACCGCGGTCCCGCCGCCGGGACCGACACCGAGCAGCTCCGGCTCGCCCTGCGCGACTACCGTGAGCTGGCCGGACGGCTGCTGCACGGCTGACCCCGGCCCTCCGCCCCGTACCCCGCTCCCGACGGCGGCAGCTTCGCGCTGCCGCCGTTCCCGTACGGGCCGGGCTGGCTCCCGCCCGGTCGTGGAGCCGTTGTGCCGGACGGGACGCCGCCGGGCGTTCTATCATGCGGCGGCGGTACGGCGATCCGCCCGCCGCCCAGGACGTCTCAGGGGGAACGCTCGTGCTCGAACTCACCATGGCCGCCGTCTCCGCGGCGGACGCGGGCGCCACGGCCGGCATGACGATGGCCGAGGCGCCCAGCGAGCCCGGCGCGGCACTGCGGGTGGGCCGTGACGCGGCGCTGTGCCGGCTGGCCACCCCCGAGGACTGGCTGTTCGTCTCCCGCGTCCACCTGGAGTTCGTCTGCGCCCAGGACGGCACCTGGCGGCTGACCTGGCTGCGCGGCTCACAGCCGGACCCGGCGTCCGAGGTCCGGCTCGGCCACGGGCCGCACGTGCGGCCCGTCGGCTACGGCGAGACGGTGCCGCTGCCGCGCGGCGGTTCCGGCGAGGTCGTCATCCAGGACCGCACCGAGCGGCGCAGCGTCAACGTCGGCTTCCACCACGAGGTGTGAGACGGGACCCGCGCCGCCCGGCGGGCTCAGCCCAGCACCCGGGCCAGCGCGAAGCCGTCGTGGCCCTTGTTCCCGACCGTCTGGATCGCCGTACCGCTCAGCCGCGGATGCGCGGCGATCAGTTCGATCGCGGCACGGGTGCCGATCACGTCCGGCTCGGTGCTGCCCGCGTCGGCCACCCGGCCACCGCGCACCACGTTGTCCACGACGATCAGGCTGCCCGCCCGGGTGAGCCGCAGCGCCCACTCCACGTAGTGCTCGTTGTTGGCCTTGTCCGCGTCGATGAAGACCAGGTCGAAGGGGGCCGGGTTCTCGTCGGCGAGCTTGGGCAGCGACTCCAGCGCCGGGCCCACCCGCACCTCCACGACCCGGTCCAGGCCGGCCCGGCTGATGTTCCGGGTGGCGACGTCGGCGTGTTTGGCGCTGTACTCCAGCGAGATCAGCCTGCCGTCCTCGGGCAGGGCCCGCGCCAGCCAGATGGTGCTGTACCCGCCGAGCGTGCCGATCTCCAGTACGTGCCGGGCGCCCTGCGTCTGGGCGAGCAGCTGGAGGAACTTGCCCTGCGCGGCGGTGACCGCGATGGGCGGCAGCCCGGCCGCCTCACTCTCCCGCAAGGCCGCGCGCAGCGCCTCGTCGTCCGGTGAGAGCCGGCTGATGAAGTAGTCGTCGACGTCGTCCCAGAGCTGCGACCCGCTCATAGCGCTTGCTGCCTTTCCCGAGTGCCGAGTGTCTGCCGGAGGCTGTTCCGCCCTGCCCGCTGTCGATGATCCCAGCCGATCGGCGCGGGTGGGGAGACCCGCGTCGGCACGGTCACCGGCCGCCGCGCGCCCCGTACGACGGGCCGGGCGCGGACGACGGCGGGTGCCCGGACACGGGTCACGGGGCTGTGGGGGGAACCGATACGCGTATCGGTTCCCCCCACAGCCCCGTGACAAGGGCGTCCTTCGGCCTTCGGCCGGGGGCGTCTACCGGCCTTCGACCGAGGGGGCGGAGCCCGGCAGCGGACGGCCGGCCGACTCCGACATCCGCCACACGGCGAACCCGCCCACGACGGCCGCGGCCATCATGTAGTACGCGGGCATCATCATGTTGCCCGTCGCCCCGATCAGCGCGGTCACGACCAGCGGGGTCGTCCCGCCGAACAGCGACACGGAGACGTTGAAGCCGATCGACAGGGAGCCGTACCGGACCCGGGTCGGGAAGAGGGCCGGCAGCGCGGCCGGCATGGCCGCCGTGAAGCAGACCAGCAGCATGCCCAGCGCGCCCATGCCCAGCGCGACGGCGACCAGGCTGCCCTCGCGGATCAGCAGCAGCGCCGGGACGGACAGGAGCAGGAAGCCCGCACAGCCCGCCGCGATCACCGGACGGCGGCCGACCCGGTCGGTCAGCGCGCCGGCGAACGGCTGGACGATCATCATCAGGGCCATCACCCCGAGCACGACCAGCAGACCGTGCGTCTCGTCGTACTTCAGCTCGCTGGTGAGGTAGCTCGGCATGTACGACAGCAGCATGTAGTCGGTGACGTTGAAGACCAGCACCAGGCCCATGCAGATCAGCAGGGCCTTCCACTGGCCCGCGACCATCTCGCGCAGCGGCACCTTGGGCCGGGCGGCCTCCGCCTTCTCGACCTCCGCCGCGAACGCCGGGGTCTCCTCCAGCCGCATTCGCAGGTAGAGGCCGATGATGCCCATCGGGCCCGCGACCAGGAACGGGATGCGCCAGCCCCAGGAGAGCAGGTCGTGCGAGGAGAGCAGGGCGGTCATCAGGGTGACCAGACCCGCGCCGCCGATGTACCCGGCGAGGGTGCCGAACTCCAGCCAGCTGCCGAAGAAGCCGCGCTTCTTGTCCGGCGCGTACTCGGCGATGAAGGTGGACGCGCCCGCGTACTCGCCGCCGGTGGAGAAGCCCTGCACGAGGCGGGCGGCCAGCAGCAGGAGCGGCGCTCCGACGCCGATCGTCGCGTAGGAGGGGATCAGACCGATCGCGAACGTGCCCGCCGCCATCATGATCATGGTGAGGGCGAGGACCTTCTGGCGGCCCACCCGGTCGCCCAGCGGGCCGAAGACCAGGCCGCCGAGCGGGCGGACCAGGAAGGCCGCCGCGAAGGCGCCGAACGTCGACAGCAGCTGCGCGGTCGGGTTGCCGGACGGGAAGAAGACCTTGCCCAGGGTGACCGCGATGTAGCTGTAGACACCGAAGTCGAACCACTCCATCGCGTTGCCGAGCGCCGCCGCCTTCACGGCGCGCTTGACGAGCGCGGGGTCGGTCACGGTGACCTCGCGGGACTTGGCGGCCCGGCGGGTCTTCTGATGCGGGATGACGGCAGTGACAGTCGCCAAAACGGGGCTCGCCTACCTTTCGACGGGGACAGGGACGGGCCCGGGACGGCGGCAATGACGTGCGGCGGGCCGAAAAACGACCATAGGGGGACCTCTGCCCCTTACGTGCCGTATGCACTTATGCGCTCTGCGCAGCTAAAGTGCGGATACGCAGGTACGTCTGCCCGTTCGCGCCGGGGTATGCGTGCGGGTCGATGTGATCCTTGTCGCGCTCCCGGCGTGCAACCACGGGCGTGCAGAGGGTCCCTTTTCGGACAAAAGCCGCGAACGGCGGAGCCGTGCATCGGCCCGCGTGTCCGGCCCGCGTGTCCGGCCCGTGCGTCCGGCCCGCGTGTCCGGCCCGTGCCGGGCGGCGCCGCCCGGCGCCGCCCGCTGCCGGGTGCCCGTCGCCGTCCGGTGGCCCCGCCCTGGCGCCGGGCGCCGGTCAGTGCCCGGTGTCCCCGCCTCGGCGCCGGATGCCGGTCACAGCCGCTGGAGGGTCGTGTCGGGTCGCCACCCGGCCGCCGGTCACCGCGCCCAGCGGGAAGCGGCACAGGGACGTGGCCGTGTGCGGCACGGGGAAGCCGGGGATGACCATGTCGCCGGTCATGTCGGCGGTGCGGACGCGGTCCAGGCCCGGATGGCCGACGGCGTCGATCAGGCCTCTGACCGCCGTCAGGCCAGCGGTACGGCCACCAGCCGCAGCCCGCGCGCCTCCGGGTCCCGCAGCGGCGGTGTCGGCGTCGTCATCGTCCCTCCGGGGCAGCGGTACCTTTCGGTGCGGCCTGCCGCCGTGGTGCCAAAAAGGCGGCGCCGGGCACGCGGGACCCGGCGGTGAGGCGGCCCGCCCGGCGCGACGGCGCCGCCCGCCCGGACATGCGCGCGCACCCCCGCCGGGTGCGGCGAGGGTGCGGATGCGGGGGGAGAGGGGCGGCCCGGGGTACCGGGGCCGGCTCAGTACCAGCCGTTGGCCTGCCAGAAGCTCCAGGCCTTGGCCGGGCTGCCGTAGCGGGAGTTCATGTAGTCCAGACCCCACTTGATCTGGGTGGCCGGGTTGGTCTTCCAGTCGGCGCCGGCGGCGGACATCTTCGAACCCGGCAGCGCCTGGACCAGGCCGTAGGCGCCGGAGGAGCTGTTGGTGGCGCTGGGGTTCCAGCCGCTCTCGTGCTCGACGATCTTGCTGAAGGCGCTGAACTGCGCGGCGTCCGGGATCATCTGGTGCGCGATCGCCTGCGCGGAGGAGCCCGAGGTGGTGGCGGCCTGGGCGGGCGCGGCCGTCAGGGCCATACCGGCGGTGGCGGCGGCCAGGGCGACGGTGGTGAGGGCCTTCTTCGGGGAGGCGATGCGGCGGATGAAGGAGACGGACACGTAAGAACCTCTTGCGTCGGGGACGGGGGATCGCCCGCAGGGGACGGACCACGCGCGGTGGCCGCATGCGTCGGCGCCGCGGCCCGGGTGGGCTCGTGGCGCCTGGCGACGTCGTCCAGAGAAACAGGCCCGGAACCCGTCCGCAATGACCCCCTTTACTAGTTGTGGCCGGATCAGCGAGGAAGGCTCGTTATGTGGCGTGCGTCTCAATGTGCAGGTCAAAGGGGGTGCATGGCGGGGTAAAAGGGGCAAAAGGGTCTACGATTCCGGGTCGTAGGTGACGTGCGTCATGTGGGGCGCTTCACCGACTCGCTCACCGCCCGCGCGCGCCGCCTCACCGTGCGTGACCGTCGAACGTGACCGCGGTCTCGAAAGCGGCCCGCCGGGTGGCCCGGCGCAGGGCCCGCAGCACCGCCGGGCCGAGGACCAGGGTCAGCACCACCGTGCAGACGGCCCGGCCCAGGTCCCAGCCGACCGAGGTGGCCAGGCAGTACGCGACGAAACGGGCCAGGTTGGCGGCGACCGGGTCCCCGGCCGCGAAGGAGATGTCCGAGGCCGCCGCCCCCAGGAAGGGCCACCCGGCCAGGTTCATGACCGTGCCGTAGGCGAACGCCGCGAGGAAGCCGTAGCCGGCGAGCATCAGCAGCTCGCCCCGGCCGCGCAGCCGCACCGGCCCCGGGAGCAGCCCGGCGCCCATCGTGAACCAGCCCATCGCCAGCATCTGGAACGGCAGCCACGGCCCGACCCCGCCGGTGAGCAGCGCGGACGCGAACATCGTCACCGAGCCCAGCGCGAACCCGAAGCCCGGGCCGAGCACCCGCCCGCTGAGCACCATCAGGAAGAACATCGGCTCCAGCCCCGCCGTGCCCGCGCCGATCGGCCGCAGCGCCGCGCCCGTCGCGGCCAGCACGCCCAGCATCGCCACGGCCTTCGGGCCGAGGTCCGACTCCGAGATCGTCGCCGCGACCACCGCCACCAGCAGCACCAGCAGGCCCGCGAAGAGCCAGGGCGCGTCCTGGGCGTGGGCGCCGAGGCGCGAGTCCGGCGGGGCGAGGAAGGGCCAGCCGACGGCGACCACGCCGACCGCGCTGGTCAGCGCCAGCGCGGCGAGCGCGCGCGGACCGAGCCGGACGGCGCGCACCCGGGGGGCGGGGCTCATGCCAGCGCCTCCCGCACCTCGGACACCGTCAGCCACCGCTGCGGCGCCAGGATCTTCGTCACCTGGGGCGCGAAGGACGGCGAGGACACCACGATCTCGGCCGTCGGACCGTCGGCGATCACCTCGCCCTCGGCGAGCAGCACCACCCGGTGGGCCAGCTCGGCGGCCAGCTCCACGTCGTGCGTGGCGAGCACGATCGCGTGCCCCTCGGCCGCCAGCCCGCGCAACACCGCGACCAGGCGGGCCTTGGCCGCGTAGTCCAGGCCGCGCGTCGGCTCGTCCAGCAGCAACAGGGGAGGGCGGGCGGTGAGCACCACGGCCAGCGCGAGCGCCAGGCGCTGTCCCTCGGACAGGTCCCTGGGGTGGGTGTCGTCCGTGATGCCCGGCAGCAGCCCGGACACCAGGGACCGGCAGGTGCCCGGGGCGGCGCCCGCGTCCTCGTCGGCCGAGACGCACTCGGCGGCGACCGTGTCCGCGTACAGCAGGTCGCGGGGGTCCTGGGGGACCAGACCGACCTGGCGCACGAGGTCGCGGGGCGCCGTGCGGTGCGGGACGGCCCCGCCGACCGTGACGGTTCCGGAGCCGGGGGGCACCAGCCCGACGAGCGAGCCGAGCAGGGTGGACTTCCCGGCACCGTTCCGGCCCATCAGCGCGATCGTCTCTCCGGCGGTGACGGTCAGGTCCACGTCCCGCAGGGCCTGGACGCGGTCGCGGCGGACGGAGAGGGAGCGGACGACGGCCGGCGGGACCCGTCCGGCCCCCGGGGCGGGGGCGGCGGAGCGGCGCCGGAAGAGGGAGCGGCGGCCGGGGCCGTCCGGGGCCGGGCGCCGCTCCCCGGCGGCGGGGAC
>NZ_JOCB01000040.1 GCF_000718775.1 Streptomyces sp. NRRL S-31 | reverse complement strand
GCCCCCACCCGCCCCTCCTCACTGTCTGCCCTCACTTCCCTGTCGGCCCACTGCCACCGCCTGCCCCGCGCGGGCCCCGTGGCACGCCCTCCGCCGGAGCGGTCGTCGGGGCCCCGCACGCCTTCCGCCCGGACAGCCATCGGGGATACGGCGCGCACGACGGCCCGGTTCCGGCCGTGCCGGGGACACACCGTCCGCTGCCGCTCCGGGGTGCCGTCCAGGTCGGCTGTCCCGCTTCCCTGTCCGGGCCGAGGCCGCGGGCACCTCCCGGTCAAGCCCCATGGCGGCCCGCACCGGTCCACTCGGGTCGCCCGCGCACCGGGCCGCTCGCCGTCCGTGCGACGGCGAGGTCCGGCCAGTCGCCCACGACGGGCCGACCCAAGGTGTTGTCGGGTTCTGGTCAACACGCTTCAATGCACGGGAATCGGGGCCGTGCACCACACGCGTGCGGGGCGCGGCATGCCCCGCACGGGCGTCCGCGGCACCGACGAAGGTGGCCCCGCACACCCGCGCAGGCGGTCTGACCGGCCGGAGTGACACCTCACAGAAAGGCCCCTCGGCATGCGGCATGCCACAGAACACGCGGACGTCCCCACCGCGGAACTGGTCACGGCGCTGCAAGGCGGCCCCTTCCACGTGGCGCTGCGCGCCGCGATCGCCGCGCGCGGGCTGCCGCTCCAGCGGGTGCAGCACCACCTCTCGCGCCACGGGGTCAAGGTGGGCGTCACCAGCCTGAGCTACTGGCAGCAGGGTGCCCGCCGCCCGCAGCGCCCGGAGTCGCTACGCGCCGTACGGGCACTGGAGGAGATCCTCCGGCTGCCGGACGAGTCCCTGATCCGGCTGCTCGCCGAGTCCGGCGAGCGTGCGGCGGCCGGCCATCCGGCGGGCCGCTCCTACCGCTCCCTGTCCGATGCCTCGGACGTCCTGGACCGGCTCACCGCCGGCCTCGGCTGGTCCCTGGACGGCGGACTGCACGCCCTGGGGCACCACGAATGCATCCGGATCGGTTCCCGGCGCGAGCTGGCGAGCCTCGAGGCCCACCACATCGTGCGCGCCCATCGCGACGGTGTGGACCGCTTCGTCGCCGTCCACCACGGCGACCCCGGCTGTGATCCTCGCCGGGTCACCGTGCACGCCCTGGAGAACTGCCGGACCGGGCGCCTGTGCTGGGACCAGGACACCGGCGTGCTGGTGGCCGAGCTGCTCTTCGGCACCCGGCTGCACTCCGGCGACACCTTCCTCTTCCGGTACCGCGTGGAGGACGGCACGGCCGGGACGTCCCGCGACTATCTGCACCGGTTCGGCTTTCCCGGCGGCCAGTACGCGCTCCAGGTGCGCTTCGACCCGGCCGCGCTGCCGGTGCGCTGCCACCGCTTCTCCCAGCAGTCGACGGCGGCCCCGCGCAACGGTCGGCAGGAGCTGGCCGTGGCAGGCCCCCACCACAGCGCGCATCTGGTGGAGCCGCGGACCAGGCCGGGCATCGTGGGGATCGGCTGGGACTGGGAGTGAACGGTCCCCCGCCGCCCGCCCCGCCCAGCGGATCCGGGTGACGGGCCCGCGTTCCGTGTCTGGAGCCCGGGCCCTGGGTTCCGCGCCTGGGGCCCGGGCCCGGGCGCCTCTCGGGTCAGTCCGCCGGACCGGCGACGATCCTGCCGTCCGCGGTCTTCACCGACAGCTCGACCAGGGGCTCGGTGGCCGGGCTCTGCACCACCTTGCCCGTCACGGCGTCGAACTGGCTGCCGTGGCAGGGGCAGATCAGAGTCGTCCCCTGGAGCTTGTTGATCGGACACCCCGCGTGCGTGCAGATCGTGCTGTACGCCTTCAGAGCGCCGTCCTGGTCACGGCTGACCACCACATTGTGATCCCGGTAGAGCTTCGCCTCGCCCTTCGCGACCTCGCTCTCCTTGCCGAGGTCGACGGGCGCGGTCGGAGCGGCCGCCACGCCACTGCCGCCGGGGGCCGAGCATGCGGCCAGGCCGAGTCCGGCGACCGGGACCACGGCGGCCCCACGGAGGACGGTACGGCGGCTCGCTGAGGGGCGGGCGGGCATCTGGAACTCCAGTGGTCAAGAGGTGTGCGGAGCGACGATACCGGGACAGAGGGAACGGCATCACGGCGGGGCGGGGCGGGCGGTGCACCGCGCCATGGGGACCTTTCCGGACGGGTGTGCGGAACGGAGGGCGAGAAGGGGGACGGGACAGGGACGGGGCGAAGACGGTAATACGGACGTAAGCGCTTGCGTAAGCGTTTACGTGGTGCGGGGTGATGGGATAGCGTCCCGGCCGAAAGGTGGCTGAGGACGGCCGGTCGGCCGAGCGGCTTCACCGGCTGATCGGCTTCACCGGCTGATCAGTTTTCCTCGGCCTGTCGGCTGGTCGGACCAGAGGGAGGGAGCACCATGGCCACCATGGCGGATGTCGCCCGGACTGCCGGTGTGTCCGTGGCCACCGTCTCCCACGTCCTCAACGGCACCCGTCCGGTGCTCCCCCACACCCGCCAGGCCGTACTCGACGCCGTCGACGCCCTCGGATACACCCCCAACACCCTGGCCCGCTCCCTGGTGACATCGCGGACCCGCTCCATCGGCCTGGCGGTGTCCGCCATCAGCAATCCGTACTTCACGGAGATCCTGCAAGGCGTCGAGGCCGCCGCGCTGGACGCGGGCTACAGCCTGCTCATCGCCGATCCGCACGACGATCCCGGGCACGAACGCAAGGTCGTACAGCTCCTCCACGAGCGCCGGGTGGACGGCATGATCGTCGCTCCGTCCGCGGAGCCGCGCGAGTTGGTCGGCTATCTGCGCCGCCACTCGGTGCCGACGGTCTTCCTGGACCGGCGCGTCGACGTCCACGGGACACGGGACGCCGCCCCGGACGACGCGGGCACCGCCGCTGCCCCGCCCCCGGACGCGCCGTGCTTCGACCAGGTCTGTGCCGAGAGCACCGCGCCGACCGCGCTGCTCGTCACCCACCTCGCCGGGCTGGGGCACCGCCGGATCGGCATGATCGCCGGCCTGCCCGGTCTCAGCACCACCGGTGAGCGCGTCGCCGGCTACCGGGAGGGCCTCGCCGCGGCCGGTCTGGACCACGACGAGCGTCTCCTCGTGTCCGGCAACTCCGAGTCGGCCGGCGCCGAGCGGGCCACGGCCACCCTGCTCGGCCTGCCCGATCCGCCCACGGCACTCGTCACCGCCAACAACGCGATGACCATCGGCGCCCTGCGCGCCCTGCGCCGGCACGACCGGTGCGTGCCGGACGACATCGCCCTGTGCTGCTTCGACGACTTCGCCTGGGCCGACCTGTTCTCGCCCCGGCTGACCGCCATCGCCCAGCCCAGCCGGGAACTGGGCGCCATGGCCGTCCGGGTGCTCCTGGACAGGCTGGCCGAGCCGGGCCGACCCGCCCGGACGGTCCGGCTGCCGTGCGCGTTCGTGCACCGCACGTCCTGCGGCTGCCCGGACGGACAGGGCCGCGCCGGAGCCACCCGGCCCACCGCATCAACCACGCTGCCCGAGAAGGGAACCGCTTCGTGATCGTCGTCGCCGGTGAGGCATTGATCGACCTGGTCCCGCAGGGCACCGGTGCCCTCGCGGGCCTGAAGCCGGCGCTCGGCGGCGGCCCGTACAACACCGCCGTGGCCCTCGGCAGGCTCGGCTCCCCCACCGCGTTCTGCTCGCGGGCCTCGAACGACGCCTTCGGCGAGGCCCTGCTCGACGGGCTGCGGCGGGCCGGGGTCGACGTGTCCGGCGTGCAGCGGGGACCGGAACCGACGACTCTCGCCCTGGCCACGATCGACGCCGGCGGGTCGGCCGCCTATTCCTTCTATGTCGAGGGCACCGCCGACCGTCTGTTCACCGCTCCCGCCGCGCTCCCCGCCGGTACCCGCGCGGTGTCCTTCGGTACCTGCTCGCTCGTCCTGGAACCGGGGGCGAGCGCCTACGAGGAACTGATGCGCGCCGCTGCCGGACAGGGGCTTTTCACGGCTCTCGACCCCAATATCCGGGCGGGACTGATCCCGGACGAGGACGCCTACCGGGAGCGTTTCCGGAGCTGGCTGCCCTCGGTCACGCTGTTGAAACTGTCCGCGGAGGACGCGGCGTGGCTCGGCGGCACCCCGCGGGAGTGGCTGGCCGCGGGGCCGGCGGCCGTGGTGGTCACCCGGGGTGGCGACGGCCTGACCGTGTTCACCCGGGACGGTGGTGAGCTTTCCGTGCCGGGCGAGGCGGTCGATGTCGTGGACACCATCGGCGCCGGTGACACGGTGAACGCGGCCTTGTTGCACGGGCTGGCCGCCCGGGACGCGCTGTCCCCGGAAGCGCTCGCCGCCCTCGGGACGGAGGGCTGGACACGGCTGCTGCGCTTCGCGGCACGAGCGGCTGCGGTCACCTGCTCACGCGCAGGGGCCGAGCCGCCCTACGCGGCGGAGCTGGGCGCCCTGAGCGGGCTGTGAGCGGTTGTTCTCCCTGTGCTGTTGACAAGGTGCGGCCGGACCTGCGGTGTACGGGGCCTGTCGGACCGCCGGGCCGGGCTGGCTGATGGTGGAACGAACGGCGCCCCGTGGGGAGTTCCCACGGGGCGCCGGATTTCTGATGCGATGTCAGGGTGAGGGGGAGGTGTCCTGGCCACGGTGTCCCCACCGCGGTGGGACACCGCCCTTCACGGGTGGCCGGGGTCTCAGGCGGTGCGGGACCGCGTGGTCTTCTTCGCGGGCGTCGCCTTCTTCGTGGTCGCGGCGGCCTTCTTGGTCGCGGTGCTGTCGGCCCGGGCCGTCACCGTCTTCTTCGTCGATGACTTGGCAGCGGCCGTCTTCCGGGTGGCCGTGGCCCGCGGTGCCTTGACCGGTTCGGCGTCGCTGATGCGGTCGGCTCCGAGGATCTCCCTCAGGAACTTGCCCGTGTGGCTCGCCGGCACCCCGGCGACCTCTTCCGGCGTGCCCTCGGCGACCACCAGGCCACCGCCGGCGCCGCCCTCGGGGCCCATGTCCACGAGCCAGTCGGCGGTCTTGATCACGTCGAGGTTGTGCTCGATGACGATGACCGTGTTGCCCTTGTCGACCAGTCCGCCGAGGACCTTCAGCAGCTTGCTGATGTCCTCGAAGTGCAGACCCGTGGTCGGCTCGTCCAGGACGTAGACCGTGCGTCCGGTGGAGCGCTTCTGTAGCTCGCTGGCGAGCTTGACGCGCTGCGCCTCACCGCCGGACAGGGTGGTGGCGGACTGGCCGAGGCGGACGTAGCCGAGACCGACGTCGTTCAGCGTCCTCAGGTGGCGGGAGATCGCCGGGACCGCCTCGAAGAAGTGCATCGCCTCCTCGATCGGCATGTTGAGCACCTCGGCGATGGACTTGCCCTTGTAGTGGACCTCCAGGGTTTCCCGGTTGTACCGGGCTCCGTGGCAGACCTCGCACGGGACGTAGACGTCCGGGAGGAAGTTCATCTCGATCTTGATCGTGCCGTCGCCCGCGCAGTTCTCGCAGCGGCCGCCCTTGACGTTGAAGGAGAAGCGGCCGGGCTGGTAGCCCCGGACCTTCGCCTCGGTGGTCTCGGCGAACAGCTTGCGGATGTGGTCGAAGACACCGGTGTACGTCGCCGGGTTCGACCGAGGAGTGCGGCCGATCGGTGACTGGTCGACGTGCACGACCTTGTCGACCAGGTCGTCGCCGTCGACGCGCGTGTGGCGTCCGGGGACGGTCCGGGCGCCGTTCAGCTCACGGGCCAGGTGCGTGTACAGGATGTCGTTGACCAGGGTCGACTTGCCGGAGCCGGAGACACCGGTGACGGCCGTGAACACGCCCAGCGGGAAGGACACATCGATGTCCTGGAGGTTGTTCTCGCGGGCGCCGTGCACGGTGAGCTGCCGGGACAGATCCCGCGGACGCCGGACGTCCGGGAGCGGGATCGACTTGCGCCCCGAGAGGTACGCGCCGGTCTGCGACTCGGTGTTGGCGAGCAGTTCCTTCACGGAGCCGCTGTGCACGACCTTGCCGCCGTGCTCTCCGGCGCCCGGGCCGATGTCCACGATCCAGTCGGCGACCTTGATCGTGTCCTCGTCGTGCTCCACGACGATGAGCGTGTTGCCCATGTCGCGCAGGCGGACCAGGGTCTCGATCAGCCGGTGGTTGTCCCGCTGGTGCAGACCGATGGACGGCTCGTCCAGGACGTACAGGACGCCGACGAGGCCGGAGCCGATCTGGGTGGCTAGCCGGATGCGCTGGGCCTCACCGCCGGACAGGGTGCCGGCCGCGCGGTTCAGCGAGAGGTAGTCCAGGCCGACGTCGACCAGGAAGCGCAGCCGCTCGTTGACCTCCTTCAGGACCCGCTCGGCGATCTTCTTGTCACGGTCGTTCAGCCTCAGCTCGCCCAGGAACTCCGCGCAGTCGCTGATCGACATCGCGGAGACCTCGGCGATCGACTTCTCCATGATCGTGACCGCGAGGACGATCGGCTTCAGTCGCGTGCCCTTGCAGGAGGGACAGGGCACCTCGCGCATGTAGCCCTCGAAGCGCTCACGGCTGGCGTCGCTCTCGGCCTCGCTGTGCCGGCGCTTGACGAAGGGCACCGCGCCCTCGAAGGGGGTGGTGTAGACGCGCTCCCGGCCGTACCGGTTGCGGTAGCGCACCTCGATCTGGGTCTTGTGGCCGTAGAGCAGGGCCTTCCTGGCACGCTGTGGCAGGCCCGCGAACGGGATGTCCATGCGGAAGCCCAGGGCGTCCGCGAGAGCGCCGATCAGGCGGCCGAAGTAGTCCTTGGTGTGCCCGTGCGACCAGGGGTGGATGGCGCCCTCGTCCAGGGACTTGTCCGGGTCGGGGACGATCAGCTCCGGGTCGACCTCCATGCGCGTGCCGATGCCGGTGCACTCGGGGCAGGCGCCGAAGGGCGAGTTGAAGGAGAAGGAGCGGGGCTCCAACTCCTCGAAGGACAGGTCGTCGTACGGGCAGTACAGGTGCTCCGAGTACATGCGCTCGCGCTCGGGATCGTCCTCGGGGAGGTCCACGAAGTCGAGCACGACCATGCCGCCGGACAGGCCGAGGGCGGTCTCCACCGAGTCGGTGAGGCGGCGCTTGGCGGAGTCCTTCACCGTGAGGCGGTCCACGACCACCTCGATGGTGTGCTTCTCCTGCTTCTTCAGGGTCGGCGGCTCGGACAGCTGGACGGTCTGGCCGTCCACCCGCGCGCGGGAGTAGCCCTTGGTCTGGAGGTCGGCGAAGAGGTCGACGAACTCGCCCTTGCGCTCGCGCACCAGCGGGGACAGCACCTGGAACCGGCTGCCCTCCGGCAGCTCCAGGACCTTGTCCACGATGGCCTGCGGCGACTGGCGCGAGATCGGGCGGCCGCACTCGGGGCAGTGCGGCTTGCCGATGCGCGCGAAGAGCAGTCGAAGGTAGTCGTAGACCTCGGTGATCGTGCCGACCGTCGAGCGCGGGTTGCGCGAGGTCGACTTCTGGTCGATGGAGACCGCCGGGGAGAGGCCCTCGATGAAGTCGACGTCAGGCTTGTCCATCTGGCCGAGGAACTGCCGTGCGTACGAGGAGAGCGACTCCACGTAACGGCGCTGGCCCTCAGCGAAGATCGTGTCGAAGGCCAGGGAGGACTTGCCCGACCCGGACAGGCCCGTGAAGACGATGAGCGAGTCACGAGGCAGGTCGAGCGAGACATTCTTCAGGTTGTGCTCGCGCGCGCCACGGACGATGAGACGGTCGGCCACGCCGGTCCGCACCTTTCTTGAGAGAAGTGACAGGGGCGGGGCCCCCGTGCTTCTTCAGACTAGGGGGAGCCACTGACAACGCCGGTCGGATTGCCCGGTTGCATAACAACCCCCGGCCTTCCAGCATGCCCGACGCCGCCATCGAAGATATAGGACGTGCATTCGATTTGCGGGCGAGCTTCACCACCTTCACCCGAAGGAGTGGCGGGGCTAGGGTCGGCGCCATGATGGATCACGCTCATGACCTGGCCCGTGTACGTGAAGCGACCGACCAGCTGCTCAGCGCGGTCGCCGAAATGGACGACGCCTCGCTCGCCGAGCCGTCGCGGCTCCCCGGCTGGAGCCGCGGGCACGTCCTCGCCCATCTCGCCCGGAACGCGGACGCACTGGTGAACGTCCTCCAGGGACGCCCCATGTACACCGACGCCGAGGCGCGGGACGCCGACATCGAGCGGGACGCGCCTCGGCCCGTCGAGGTCCAGGCAGCCGACATCCGGGAGAGCGCGGCCCGGTTCCAGGCGGCCGGGGAGGCGCCCGCGGACTGGACGCGCACGGTGGAGCTGCGCAACGGGGTCACCGACTCCGCGTCGCGGGTGCCGTTCCGCCGGTGGGTGGAGGTGGAGCTGCACCACGTGGACCTCGGGGCCGGGTACGAGCTGGAGGATCTCGCGGCGGAGTTCCTGGAGCGGGAGACCGGCTTCCTGGCGGACCGGTTCTCCGGACACCCCGACGTCCCGGCGACCCGTCTCACGGATGGCACGCACGCGTGGGCCACCGGACGCCGGACCGATCCGCCCGCCATCACGGTCACCGGCCGGCCGGCGGACCTGGTGGGCTGGCTCGCCGGGCGCCGCGACGGCGCGGCGCTGGAGGTCCGGGGCGGGGCCCTGCCACAGCTGCCCCCGCTGTAGGACGACGGCCGTCCGGGAGCCCGCCCGGGCGGCCACCCATCGGGGCTTCCCCCGCTATAGGCTGCCGACATGACGTACTCAGGCGAGGTCAAGGTCGGCGGACCGGCGGATGTGCACGAGCTGAAAGACCTGATGATCACCAAGATCGCGGTCGGCCCGATGGACAACAACGCCTATCTGCTGCGCTGCCGGGCCACCGACGAGCAGCTCCTGATCGACGCCGCCAACGAGGCGGGGACGCTGCTCGCCATGATCGGCGACGACGGCATCGCGTCCGTCGTCACCACGCACCAGCACGGCGATCACTGGCAGGCGCTCGGTGAGGTGGTCGCGGCCACGCGCGCGCGTACGTACGCCGGTCGCGACGACGCCGCCGGCATCCCCGTGGCCACCGACGTCCCCGTCGACGACGGCGATGTCATCAGGGTGGGCCGGGTGGAGCTCACCGCGCGCCATCTGGTCGGGCACACACCCGGTTCGATCGCACTGGTCTACGACGACCCGCACGGCCATCCGCACGTCTTCACCGGCGACTGCCTCTTCCCCGGCGGGGTCGGCAACACGCGCAAGGATCCGAAGGCGTTCGCCAGCCTGATCCACGACGTGGAGACGAAGATCTTCGACGTGCTGCCGGACGAGACGTGGGTCTACCCGGGACACGGCAACGACACGACGCTGGGCGCGGAGCGGCCGCACCTGCCGGAGTGGCACGCGCGCGGGTGGTGACCGGAGGCGGACGCCCGGCTGCCCGGGGCGTGTCCGTGCGCTGGCGCGCCAGTACGGCTGGAGCACGGCTTCCGTTGCCCGCGGTGGGGGCACGGTAGAAGCGGCGAGGGCACGGTAGAAGAAGCCCGCGTCCCCGTGGCGAGCGCCTGGCGTCGCGGGTGTCCGCCCCACGCTCCGGCGCACGGGCCGTACGCACGCCCCGCGTACGACCGCGTCCCTGCGCCGAGCCCTCGCGCATGTGCCGGGCGCGCGCCACCTCCGCGCGCGCCCCGTGTGAATGCTTCGCACGCACCGGGCCCCCGTGCGCACTCCCGGAGAACGGTTCCGTGCAGTCAACTGGTAGCAGCCCCGCGCAGGATGACGGCTCCTGAGCGGTAGGGGCCGCCGGTCTCCAACCCCGCCCTCGGCCGGCGGCCCAAGCACCGGTCAGGCGTGTGGGGGACGCGCGTCACCGCGTTCACACGGCCGCAACACCCGTTCCCACCATGCGGACAGCTACCTCGGTGACGTGGACAAACGCGGGTTTCGCTGCCACTCTCCCGCCATGCACCCTGCCCCTCACGCCCTGCGCAGCGCGGTCGTCGCCGCCACCATAGCCCTGCTCGCCACCGCTGTCGGCTGTGCGCCGCAGCCCGAGGAGAAGGCGTCGGCCGCCCCCTCCGGCTCGGCCGCGAAGCACTGCGCCGCGGGCGAGCTCGCCACGAAGACCTCCGGGAAGTTGACGATCGCGACGGACGAACCGGCGTACGAGCCCTGGTTCAAGGACGACAAGCCCGCCAACGGCAAGGGCTTCGAATCGGCGGTCGCCTACGCCGTGGCGAAGCGGCTGGGGTACGGCAAGGACGCGGTCGTCTGGCAGAGCGTGCCGTTCAACAAGGCGTTCGCACCCGGGGAGAAGACCTTCGACTTCGACATCAACCAGGTGTCGATCAGCGCGGAGCGCCGCAAGGCCGTGGACTTCTCCTCCGGTTACTACGACGTGCGCCAGGCCGTCATCGCGCTGAAGGGCAGCAAGGCCGCCCAGGCGGCGAGCATCGCGGACCTGAGGAAGCTCAAGCTGGGCGCCCAGGTGGGCACCACCAGCCTCGCCTACATCACCGACGTGGTGAAGCCGACGCGGCAGGCCGCCGTCTACGGCAAGAACGACCAGGTCAAGTCGGCGCTGAAGAACGGCCAGGTGGACGCCGTCGTCACCGACCTGCCGACCGCGTTCTACATCACCGCGGCCGAGGTCACGAACGCGAAGATCGTCGGCCAGTTCGAGCACCAGGGCGGCGCACCCGAGCAGTTCGGACTGGTGCTGGACAAGGGCAGCGCGCTGACCCCGTGTGTGACGGCCGCCGTCGACGCCCTGCGCGAGGACGGCACGCTGGCGGGCATCGAGAAGCAGTGGCTCTCGGACGCCGTCGACGCCCCGGTGTTCAAGTGACGTTCACAAAGGGCGAGTCGGTCCGGGAGGGGACGGACGACGAGGGTGACATGACCGGTGGCGACGGCTCCGGCGACGGTTACGTGCCCTCCGAGCGGCGCCTGGCCCGCGAGCGCCACCGACGCGCGCGTGCCCGTCGCGCCACGGCGATCGCGGCCCTGTCGACCCTCGTCATGGCCGCCGTCCTCTACCTGGTCGTGGTCAACGCCCCAGGCTGGTCGCGCACCAAGGAGACCTTCTTCAGTGCCCACTACGCGCGTGAGGCGTTCCCGAAGGTCCTCGAAGGGCTGTGGCTCAACGTCCGCCTGTTGCTGATCTGCGGTACCGCCGTCCTGGTCCTCGGCATGCTGATCGCCGTCGCACGGACCCTGCGCGGCCCGGTCTTCTTCCCGCTCCGGGTGCTGGCGGCGGCGTACACCGACTTCTTCCGCGGTCTGCCGCTGATCATCAACCTGATGATCGTCGTCCTGGGCGTGCCGGCGCTGCGGCTCCAGGGTGTGACGGTCGATCCGGTCCTGCTCGGCGGTACGGCGCTGACGCTGACGTACTCGGCGTACGTGGCGGAGGTGTTCCGGGCCGGCATCGACTCCATCCATCCCTCGCAGCGCGCGGCGGCGCGCTCGCTGGGCCTCACCAACCGGCAGGCCCTGCGCTACGTCGTCCTGCCGCAGGCGGTGCGCCGCCAGGTGCCGCCGCTGCTCAACGACCTGGTGTCGTTGCAGAAGGACACCGGTCTGGTCTCCATCGGGGGTGCGGTGGACGCCGTACGCGCGGCCGACATCATCGTGGGCCGCAGTCTGAACTACACGCCGTACATCGTGGCGGGGCTGGTGTTCGTCGCGCTGACCATCCCGATGACCCGCTTCACCGACTGGGTCACGGCCAGGATGGACCGGCGGCGGGCCCAGGGAGGAACGATATGAGCGACGCTCCGGTGCTGCGGATGGAGTCCGTACGCAAGACGTTCGGCGGCTCGGTGGTCCTGCGGGATGTCGGTCTGGAGGTGGCACCGCACACGGTGACCGCGCTGATCGGCGCGTCCGGCTCGGGCAAGTCGACGCTGCTGCGCTGCGCCAACCTGCTGGAGGAGATCGACGACGGCGCGATCTGGCTGGACGGCGAGGAGATCACCGACCCGCGGGTGGACCAGGACGCGGTGCGGCGCCGGATCGGTGTCGTCTTCCAGGCGTACAACCTCTTCCCGCACATGACCGTGCTCGACAACATCACCCTGGCGCCGCGCCGGGTGCACGGCGTGTCCCGCGCGGAGGCCGAGGAACGGGCCCGGGAGCTGCTGGAGCGCCTCGGTCTGGCCGACAAGGCGGACGCCTATCCGGACCGGCTCAGCGGCGGTCAGCAACAGCGTGCGGCGATCGTGCGGGCCGTCGCGGTGCGGCCCCGGCTGTTGCTGCTGGACGAGATCACGGCCGCGCTCGACCCCGAACTGGTGGGCGAGGTGTTGGAGGTGGTCCGTGGTCTGAAGGACGAGGGCATGACCATGGTGCTGGCGACGCACGAGATGGGCTTCGCGCGGGACGTCGCCGACCAGGTGTGCTTCCTGGACGGCGGGGTCGTGCTGGAGCGCGGCACCGCCGAGCAGGTCTTCGGCGATCCGCGGCAGGAGCGCACCCGGCGGTTCCTCCGACGGATCGTGGAGGCGGGCCGGCTGTAGTCCCGCGCGCGGGGCTACGAGTCGGCCCGCGCCGCCCCGAGGAGCGCCGCGACCCGTTCCACGCCGAACACGTACCCCTGCACTCCGCAGCCGGCGATGACGCCGTCCGCGCGCAGCGACACGTACGAGTGGTGCCGGAACGACTCGCGCTGGTGGATGTTGGAGATGTGCACCTCCAGCACGGGCATGCCGTCGCAGGTGTTGAGCGCGTCCAGGATGGCGACCGACGTGTGCGAGTAGGCGCCGGGGTTGATGACGATGCCGCAGTGGCCGAGCCGCGCCTCGTGGATCCAGTCGACCAGTTCGCCCTCGTGGTTGGACTGCCGGAAGTCCACCGTGCCGCCGTGCGCGGCCGCCGCCCTGGCGCACAGCGCCTCGACGTCGGCCAGCGTGTCCTTGCCGTAGATCTCGGGCTGGCGCTGGCCGAGCAGGTTCAGGTTGGGCCCGTTGAGGATCATGATCGAGGCGTTGGCCAGGGTGCGGGGCACGGTTCCTCCGGTCGTTCGGGGCGGTGCGGCTGGGACCGCCGCTCGCCTCCGGTCTATCACGCCGGCCGGGACCGGCAGCGGGCCGTGCGCGCCGGTCGCCAGGGCGCGCACTCCAGTCCCTCGGTCACCTCTGTACGCCCCCGTAACCCCTGATCACGGTGGGTAGTTGACGCGACATGCGCGATCTACACGCAGTAAGCACTCCGTCCATGCCGCGGCTCGCCGCCGCCTCGCTCGCCGGGACAGCGATCGAGTTCTACGACTTCTTCGTCTACGGGACCGCTGCGGCTCTGGTGCTGGGGCCGCTGTTCTTCCCAACGTTCTCGGCGGTCGCGGGGACCCTGGCGGCGTTCGGGACCTTCGGGGTGGGGTTCGTGGCCCGGCCGCTGGGCTCGGTGCTCTTCGGGCACCTCGGGGACCGGCGCGGACGGCGTCCGGTGCTCGTCGCCTCGCTGCTGCTCACCGGTGCCTCGACGGTCGCGGTCGGCTGTGTGCCGACCTACGGGACCATCGGGGTGGCCGCGCCCGTGCTGCTGCTCGTCCTGCGCTTCCTCCAGGGGCTGGGGCTCGGCGGTGAGTGGGGTGGGGCGGTCCTGCTGACCGCCGAGCACGCTCCCCCGGGACGACGCGCCCTCTGGTCGAGCTTCCCGCAGGTGGGGCCGGCGCTCGGCTTCGTCCTGGCCAACGGGGTGATGCTCGCGCTCTCGGTGGCGCTGTCCGACGCGGAGTTCGCTCGCTGGGGCTGGCGGGTGCCGTTCTGGGCGGCCGGCGCGCTGGCGCTGGCCGGTCTGTGGCTACGCTCGTCCCTCACGGAGAGCCCCCGGTTCCTGGAGATCGACGACCACGCGCGCGTGCCGCTCCTGGAGGTCGTACGGCACCACGGACGGCTGGTGCTGCTGACGGCGGGGGCGCTGGCGGTGGGCTACGCGGTGTTCTACGCGGTGACGACCTGGTCGCTGTCGTACGCGACGGAACGGCTCGGCGTGAGCCGTACGGTCATGCTGACGTGCGTCATGGGCGCGGTGGTCGTGAAGGGCGCGCTCATCCCCCTCGTGGCGCTGCTCGGCGACCGGTACGGGCGCCGGCCGATGTGCCTGACGGGGTGCGCGGCCTGCGTCCTGTGGATGCTGCCGATGGTCGCGCTGCTGTCGACCGGCGAGCCCCTGCTGATGTTCCTGGCCATCCTGGGCGCGCTGCTCGCCTTCGTCACCATGTTCGCGGTGATCTCCGCCTACCTGCCGGAACTGTTCGAGGCGCGGGTGCGCTGCACGGGCGCCACCGTGGGCTACAACCTGGGCGGGGTCCTCGGTGGTGCTCTCACTCCGATCGTGGCCACAACACTGGCGGAGCGGAGCGGTCGGGTGCCGTGGGGCGTGGGGGTCTATCTGACCGTCATCGCGCTGGTGAGCCTGGTCTGTTTCGCACTGCTGCCCGAGACGCGGCCGGTCCCGGCTCCGGCGCCCGAGCCGGCCACGGGCTGACCGGTCGCCGGCCGCCTCCTGCTACGGGTTGATGGCCAGTTCCAGGTAGGCCGCGAACAGCACCAGGTGGACACCGCCTTGCAGAGGTGTGGCCCGGCCTGGCACCACGGTCAGGGAGCTGACCACCACGGTGAGTGCGAGCAGCAGCATGTGGGTCGGGCCGAGCCCGAGGACGAGGGGCCCGGGCAGCCAGACGGAGGCGAGGGCCACGGCCGGGATGGTCAGGCCGATGCTGGCCATAGCGGAGCCGAGCGCGAGGTTGAGGCTGGTCTGCACGCGGTCGCGGCGGGCGGAGCGCAGTGCGGCGATCGTCTCGGGCAGCAGGACGAGCAAGGCGATGATCACACCGACGACGGCATGATGCAGGCCCGCCGCCGCCACGCCCGACTCGATCGTGGGCGACACGCCCTTGGCCAGGCCGACCACGCCGACCAGGGCCAGTCCGAGCAGGCCGAGGCTGATCCAGGCGGTGCGCGCGGGCGGGGGTGTGGCGTGCTCGTCGGCCGTGATGACCGCGCCCTGCCGGGTGATGGGCAGGAAGTAGTCACGGTGCCGCACGGTCTGGGTGGTCACGAACAGTCCGTACAGGATCAGTGAGGACAGCGCGGCGAAGGTCAGTTGGAGGGCGGAGAACTCGGGACCGGGCTTGCTGGTGGTGAAGGTCGGCAGCACCAGGCTGAGCGTGGCCAGTGTCGCCACGGTCGCCAGTGCCGCGCCGGTCCCCTCGGGGTTGAAGACCGCCGTGCCGTGCCGCAGGGAGGCGACGAGCAGGCAGAGTCCGACGATGCCGTTGCAGGTGATCATCACGGCGGCGAAGACGGTGTCCCTGGCCAGGGTGGAACTCTTGTCGCCGCCGTCGGCCATGAGGGTGACGATCAGAGCCACCTCGATGATCGTGACGGCGATGGCGAGGACCAGTGAGCCGAAGGGCTCGCCGACGCGGTGGGCGACCACCTCGGCGTGGTGCACCGCCGCCAGGACGGCGCCGGCGAGGACGAGGGTCATCAGGCCGACGACGGCGCCGGGCAGGCCCCGGCCCCAGGTGAGAACCAGCAGGACGACCGCGAGCACCGGCACGAGGATCGTCCATTGATGGGTGAGCGACCGGAGCCGAGTGATCATGCGGCGATGTTCGCAGAGACGTACAGGGTTCGCATTCCGTTCTTTTCGGATACCTCTCATCCTTTCCGGTGCGGGGCCCGGCGCCGGTGGGCCGGGCCCCGTCTCCGTGGCAGGCACCGCCGAGAAGTGACTGGGGGAATCGGGGGCTTGCCGGACGACGCCGTCAGACGTCGACGCTGTCCTTGCGGGCGTCCTGACCGCCGGCGTGCGCCGCCTCGGTGGCCGCCTGCTTGCGGTTGGCGAGCAGGCTGGTGACCGTGGTGACGGCGAGGACCCCGCAGATCACGCCGAGCGAGACGGGGATGCTGATCTCGGGGACGTGGACACCGGACTCGTGCAGGGCGTGCAGCACCAGCTTGACGCCGATGAAGCCGAGGATGACCGACAGCCCGTACGAGAGGTGCACCAGCTTCCTGAGCAGCCCGCCGATGAGGAAGTACAGCTGGCGCAGACCCATCAGGGCGAAGGCGTTGGCGGTGAAGACGATGTACGGGTCCTGGGTCAGGCCGAAGATCGCGGGTATGGAGTCCAGGGCGAACAGCACGTCCGTGGTTCCGATGGCGAGCATCACGACCAGCATCGGGGTCATGACGCGCTTGCCGTTCTGCTGGATCCACAGCTTGGTGCCGTGGTACCGGTCGGCCACACCGAACTTGCGCTCGGCGGCCTTCAGGAGCTTGTTCTCCTCGAACTCCTCGTCCTCCTGGTCCGCGCGGGCCTCCTGGATGAGCTTCCAGGCGGTCCAGATCAGGAAGGCGCCGAAGAGGTAGAACACCCAGGCGAAGCTGGCGAGGATCGCGGCCCCGGCGGCGATGAAGACGGCCCGCAGGACCAGAGCTATGAGCACGCCGACGAGCAGGACACGCTGCTGATACTGGGCGGGCACCGCGAACTTCGCCATGATCAGCACGAAGACGAAGAGATTGTCGACGCTGAGTGACTTCTCGGTGATGAAGCCCGCGAAGAATTCCCCGGCCGGCTGTCCACCGCCGAAGACGAGCAGGCCGAGGCCGAAGAGAGCGGCCAGGGCGATCCAGACGGCCGTCCAGATACCCGCTTCCTTGATCGACACCTCATGCGGCTTGCGGCCGATGACGAAGTCGACCGCGATCAGGGCGGCCAGACCCACGATGGTGAAGGCCCACAGGGCCAGGGAGACTTCCACTGCACCTCCGGCATTACGTGACGGCGAACACATCAGCGTTGTCGCTGCCGGAGGTCTCTTCCGCCCGTAACGGGCCGGCGCCCCGGGACCGGAACCGGTCCGTATTGACGGGTGCGCCGCAGCCAGGAGTACTCCCCTCCGTACTCAAAACGGTACCCCAATCACCAAGGAAAGGTAAAGCGATTGGTAAAGAATTTTCCAAAGCGCCAGGTCAAAGGCGCTTTACCGGCCCTTTGTCCGGCTTCCGGGCCAGTGCGGCGCGGATGCGTGCTGTCGACCGGGGATCCGGCCGGGACCCGGACCTTCGGTGTCAGAGGTGGGGCAGGATCGCCGGCATCAGGTCCTGGAAGGTGCGGCCGTTGGCCGGGGCGCCGATGGCGGTCATCGTCCAGCCGGAGCCGGCCCGGTGCACCTTGGCCATGATCTGGGCGGTGTACTCGCCGCCGCCGGCCAGGGTGTAGCGGGCGAGTTCCTGACCCGTGGCCTCATCCAGGAGGCGGCAGAACGCGTTCTCCACCTCCTGGAACGTCTGCCCGGTGAAGGAGTTCACCGTGAAGACGATCTGGTCGATGTGGGCCGGGACCCGCTGGAGGTCCACCAGGATCGCCTCGTCGTCGCCACCCTGGCCGACACCGCCTACAAGGTTGTCACCGGTGTGGCGCACGGAACCGTCGTCGCTCACCAAATGGCGGAAGAAGACGACGTCCTCGGGCTCCGCACCGGCGAAGAGGACCGCCGAGGCGTCCAGGTCGATCTCGCGGGTGCGGGAGCCGAACAGGCCTCGCCGCTTCGCCGCCTGCCAGCCGAGCCCCATGCGGACCGCGGTCAGGGTGGCCCCGTCCTTCTTCTCCAGGCTGATGGCCTGACCCTTGGACAAGTTGACGGACACGGCTGATCCCCTCTCGACGGTCCCCTGTTGCCGCCCCGGGCCCGTCACAGCAGCGCACGGCGCGGTTGTCCACGACCCTACGCAGGGCCGCCGGGAGAGCCGACCCCGGTCCGCGCTTTGTGTCGGTGTTGCAACACTTGGCGCATATGCCGAGGTCGGCGGCGGGGCGAAGGCTCAGGCGAGGCCGGCCTCCCGCATCTGGCGCAATTCCTTCTTCATCTCGGAGACCTCGTCGCGCAGCCGGGCGGCGATCTCGAACTGCAACTCCGCGGCGGCGGCACGCATGCGCTCGGTCATCTCCTCGATCTGTTCGGCCAGTGCGGCGGCCGGACGGTCGGTGGGCACCGCCTTGCCCTTGGCGGCCTTGCCGGCCTTCGCGCCCTTGGCCGCCTTGTCGCCGAGCGACGGAACCGGGGCCTTCGCGCCCTTGCCGTCCTTCGTCTTGCGGTAACCGGAGCCGAGGAGCTGTTCGGTGTCGACCTCCTCGCGGGCGATCTGCGCGACGATGTCGTTGATCTTCTTGCGCAGCGGCTGCGGGTCGATGCCGTTGGCCTTGTTGTAGGCGATCTGCTTCTCCCGGCGGCGGTTGGTCTCCTCGATGGCCTTCTCCATCGCCGGGGTGATCTTGTCGGCGTACATGTGGACCTGACCGGAGACGTTGCGCGCCGCGCGGCCGATGGTCTGGATCAGCGAGGTGCCCGAACGCAGGAAGCCCTCCTTGTCGGCGTCCAGGATCGCCACGAGCGACACCTCGGGCAGGTCGAGGCCCTCACGAAGGAGGTTGATGCCGACCAGGACGTCGTACTCACCGGCGCGCAGTTCCCGCAGCAGCTCGATGCGGCGCAGGGTGTCGACGTCGCTGTGCAGATAGCGCACCTGGATGCCGAGTTCCAGGAAGTAGTCGGTGAGGTCCTCGGCCATCTTCTTGGTGAGCGTGGTGACGAGGACCCGTTCGTCCTTCTCGGTGCGCTTGCGGATCTCGTGCACCAGGTCGTCGATCTGGCCCTCGGTGGGCTTGACCACGACCTCCGGGTCGACCAGGCCGGTCGGTCGGATGATCTGCTCCACGACACCGTCCGAGCGCGACAGTTCGTAGGCGCCGGGGGTGGCCGACAGGTAGACGGTCTGTCCGATGCGCTCCTGGAACTCCTCCCACTTCAGGGGGCGGTTGTCCAGGGCGGAGGGCAGCCGGAAGCCGTGGTCCACGAGGGTGCGCTTGCGGGAGGCGTCGCCCTCGTACATCGCGCCGATCTGCGGGACGGTGACGTGCGACTCGTCGATGACGAGCAGGAAGTCGTCCGGGAAGTAGTCCAGCAGGGTGTTGGGCGGGGAGCCCGGCAGACGGCCGTCGAAGTGCATCGAGTAGTTCTCCACACCGGAGCAGGTACCGATCTGGCGGAGCATCTCGATGTCGTACGTGGTGCGCATCCGCAGGCGCTGGGCCTCCAGGAGCTTGCCCTGCTTCTCCAGCTCGGCCAGGCGCTCCCCGAGCTCCTTCTCGATGTCGTTGACGGCCCGCTCCATGCGCTCGGGGCCGGCGACGTAGTGAGAGGCGGGGAAGACGTAGAGCTGCTGGTCGTCGCTGACGATCTCGCCGGTGAGCGGGTGGAGCGTGGACAGCGCCTCGATCTCGTCGCCGAACATCTCGATGCGGACGGCCAGCTCCTCGTAGACCGGGAAGATCTCGATGGTGTCGCCGCGGACCCGGAAGGTGCCGCGGGTGAACGCCATGTCGTTGCGCGTGTACTGGATGTCGACGAAACGGCGCAACAGCTCGTCCCGGTCGATCTCGTCGCCGACCTTGAGCGGGACCATGCGGTCCACGTACTCCTGCGGCGTACCGAGGCCGTAGATGCAGGACACCGAGGCGACCACGATGACGTCGCGGCGGGTGAGCAGCGAGTTGGTGGCCGAGTGGCGCAGCCGCTCGACCTCCTCGTTGATCGAGGAGTCCTTCTCGATGTAGGTGTCCGACTGGGGGACGTAGGCCTCGGGCTGGTAGTAGTCGTAGTACGAGACGAAGTACTCGACCGCGTTGTTCGGGAGCAGCTCGCGGAACTCGTTCGCCAGCTGGGCGGCGAGCGTCTTGTTCGGCGCCATCACGAGGGTGGGGCGCTGGAGCTGCTCGATCATCCACGCCGTGGTGGCGGACTTGCCGGTGCCGGTCGCGCCCAGGAGGACGACGTCCTTCTCGCCGGCCTGGACGCGCTTGGCGAGGTCGGCGATGGCCGTCGGCTGGTCACCGCTGGGCTGGTAGGGGCTGACGACCTCGAAGGGCGCCACCGTGCGTTCGATGTGGGAAACGGGCCGCATGTCATCAACCGTACGACCCCGCACTGACAACGGGCTGCGATCAGTGGTTCTGCGGGGTGCGGGAAGGCTGGTGCTCGGGTCGGCCGATCGGTCGGCGCCCCTGGTGGAGGGTGGGGCGGCGGTCCCCGTGGGGGGTGACGGCGGCGGCCGGAACACCCGCTTTGTGCTCGACGGGCCGCCAGTCGGGCCCGCCCACCACCATCAGCGGATCGAAGACCACGACGACGCCCGCCAGGAGCAGGAAGGCGAGCGGGCCGATCAGCATCGGCGCCAGCGAGGACACCTCGGGTGCGGTTCCGGGGGTCGGGGCGGAGCTGTCGAGGTGGACGCCGAGGGCGGCCATGCCGGTGTAGTGCATGCCACTGACGGCGAGCCCCATGACGAGGCTCGCCCCGACGCTCCACAGGAAGCCGCGCACCTGTCCGGCGGCCCACAGGGCCGTGGTGGCGGCTACCACCGCAATGACGACGGAGGCGGCGACGGTGGGCGTGTCGTAGGTGAACTGCCCGTGGAAACGCATGCCCGCCATGCCGAGGTAGTGCATCGACGCGACCCCCAGACCGGTGATCGTGCCGCCGGTGAAGAGCGGGGTGCCGGTGGCGCCCCGGTAGCCGACGATGAAGACCCCGACACCGACCATGACGATGGCGAGCCCCAGGCTCGCGTAGGTCATCGGCGCGTCGTAGTGGATCGGCGTCTCCACGATGGTGAAGCCCATCATGGCGACGAAGTGCATGGTCCATATGCCGGAGCCGATCGCCGCCGACCCGAGGGCCAGCCAGGCGGGGCGCCGGGAGTGCGTGACCAGCAGGGACCGTGTGGTGCAGCGCAGGCCGAGGGCGCCGCCGAGGCAGGCCATCACATAGGCCACCAACGGGGTGACGGCCCCGTAACTGAATCCGTCGACCGTGCCTTGCATGCGCGGCTGCCCTTCCGCCTTCTCGCGTCCCGGAATACCTGAGTTGTGCCCCCGTCCCAGGACCGCGCGGGCGGTCAGGGTGTCGCAGAGAGTATGACTCCCACCGGAATGGTCGAACGATTTTCCGGCAAAGAAACACGCCCTTGCCGCAGATGTGCGCCACTGGTGAGCGACTCGGGGCGCAGGTCTTCAGTCTGTGGTCATCGTGCACCCGGGTACCGTTGACCCAGGGCGTTCAATCTGGTGCTGTCGGTATTCGCCCGATGCGAGGAGTACGCATGTACGCACGCGTAGTCGCCGTCACGATCGCCGCGGTCCTGGGGGCGGCGGCCGTCCTGCTGAGCCCCGCCTCACACGCCCGGGCGGGCGGCGACGGCGTGCCCACCGTGGTCGCCCACCGGGGTGCCTCCGGTTACGCGCCCGAGAATACGCTGGCCGCCATCGACCGGGCCGCCGAGCTGGGCTTCTCCTGGGTCGAGAACGACGTCCAGCGCACCGAGGACGGTGAACTGGTCGTCCTGCACGACGACAGCCTGGAACGCACCACGAACGTCGAGGACGTCTTCCCCGGCCGGGCTCCGTGGAAGGTGCGGGACTTCACAGCCGCGGAGATCGCCCGGCTGGACGCGGGCAGCTGGTTCTCGCCCACGTACGCGGGCGCGCGCGTGCCGACGCTCCGGCAGTACATGCGCCGGGTCGAGCACAACCACGAGAAGCTGCTGCTGGAGATCAAGAGTCCGGAGCTGTACCCGGGCATCGAGCAGCAGACGCTCAAGCTGCTCGGGAACGAGGGCTGGCTGGACGGCCGCCACCGGGACCGGCTGATCGTGCAGAGCTTCAGCGCCGACAGCGTGCGGGCCGTGCACGAACTGAAGCCGGCGCTCACCACCGCCTACCTCGGTGCGCCCCCCGTGGCGCAGTTGCCGCGGTTCGCGGACTTCGCCGATCTGGTCAATCCCTCGCAGACGGCGCTCACCCGCGAGTACGTCTCGGCGGTGCACTCCGTCACCGGGCCGCACGGTCGGCCGCTCGGAGTGTTCGCCTGGACGGTGGACGACGCGGCCGCCGCCCGCCGCGTCGCCGGTTGCGGCGTCGACGGGATCATCTCGAACAAGCCCGACGTGGTGCGGTCGGCGCTGGGTTCGGACTGATCCGGGCGGGCGTTGTCAGTGCCGGGTCGTACGGTGGGCGCATGGACAGCCATGGGCAGGACGGGCAGCGGGTCGTGTGGGCCGTGGTCGACACGGACATCGGCCCGCTGATGCTGGCGGCGACCCGGGACGGCCTGGTCAACGTCGTCTTCCATGCCTCGGACGCGGTGCGCGACCGGGCGCTGGAGCGACTGGCCGCCCGGCTGGGCGGCGAGCCCCTGGAGGATCCGTGCTCCCCGCTGCTGGCCGAGGCGATACGTCAGCTGCGGGCCTACCTGGCGGGTGAGCGGCACGGCTTCGACCTGCCGCTGGACTGGTCGCTGATCTCCGGTTTCAACCGGCAGGTGCTGCGTGAGCTGGCGTCCGGTGTGCCGTACGGCACCGTGGTGGGGTACGGCGATCTGGCGGGGCGGGTCGGGCAGCCCGGAGGGGCGCAGGCGGTGGGCGCGGCGATGGGCGCCAATCCGCTGCCCGTGGTGGTGCCGTGCCACCGGGTGGTGGAGAGCGGCGGCGGCATCGGCGGCTTCGGGGGCGGGCTGGAGACCAAGCGGAAGCTGCTGGCGCTGGAGGGCGTGCTGCCCGAGCCGCTGTTCTGACCGGAACCGGCGCGGCCAGGGCCTGCCTTCCGGCTCGGCTCGGCTCGGCTCGGATCAGGCCGGCTCGCGGGCACGGCGTCTTCCGACCGGCGGCGAGGTCAGTGAGACGGATCCTGGTCGTAGTGCCGGACCTCGAAGACGTTGCCGTCGGGGTCGCGGAAGTAGAAGCTGCGGGCGGCGTTGCCGCGGGCGCCCGACAGGCCGGGGTCGATGCCGGACACGGGTACGCCGTGGTCCTCGAGGCGGGCGCGGAGGGCGTCGAAGGCGTCGGCCGGCAGGGACAGGCAGACGTGGTTGACCGGGTGGCCCGCGCTCTCGGCCGAACCGGGCAGCATCTCCATCCGCTCGGCGAACTCGTGCGGGGCGAGATCGAGAATGGTCTCCTCGTTGACGCGTACGGAGGGAAAGGCGACCTCCCCCTCGGCGAACCTGGTGACGTCGATGGGTTCCAGCCCGACGGCCGTCTCGTAGAAGCCGGCCGCGGCGACCGGGTCGGCGACCCAGAGGACGACGTGGTCGAGACGCATGGTGTGCTTCGTCATGTGTCCCAGGCTGGTGGCCCCTCCTCCGGGTCACAAGCGTTTAGCCGTGGCCGGTGCCCGCCAGAGATGAGGAAGGACCGGCGGACGGGAGGCGGGCACGTGGTGCTGGTGGTGTCGGAGGAAGTCCGGGAGGCGTTCGACGCGCGACGGCCGGTGGTGGCGCTGGAGTCCACGATCATCGCGCACGGTCTGCCCCGTCCGCGGAACCTGGAGGTGGCGCGGGAGCTGGAGGAAACGGTGCGGCGGGAGGGTGCCGTGCCGGCGACCGTCGCCGTGCTCGACGGTCGGCCCCGGGTCGGTCTCGACGAGGGGCAGTTGGAGCGGGTCGCGAACGAGGACGGCATCCGCAAGCTGGGCCACCGGGACCTGCCGCTCGCCGTGGCGGCGGGGGCGAGCGGCGCGACCACGGTGTCGGCGACGGCCCGGCTGGCCGCGCTGGCGGGCATCCGGGTGTTCGCCACCGGCGGGCTGGGCGGTGTGCACCGGGAGTGGACCGTCACCCAGGACGAGTCGGCCGACCTGGGGCTGCTGGCCCGGACGAGGATCACTGTGGTGTGCGCGGGCGTGAAATCGATCCTGGACGTGCCGGCGACGCTGCAACGGCTGGAGACGCTGGGCGTGGCCGTCGCCGGTTACCGCACGGACCGCTTCCCCGGCTTCTACCTGGCGGACTCGGGGCATCCGGTCGACTGGACGCTGGACACGCCCGAGCAGGTCGCCGCCGTCATGCGTGCCCAGGACGCCCTGGCCGCGCCGGATGCGGCGCTGATCGTCGCCCAGCCGGTCCCGGAAGCGGAACAGCTCGATCCCGACCTCCACGCGCGCGTGCTCGCCGACGCGCTGCGCACCTGCGGCGAGCAGGGAGTCACCGGGCAGGCGGTGACGCCGTTCCTGCTGGACCACCTGGTCCGGCACACCGACGGTGCCTCGCTGAGCGCCAATCTGGCGGCGGTGCGCGGCAACGTACGGCTGGCGGCGCGGATCGCCACGGCCTGGGCCGGGGTGTGAGCGCGGGGGACGGCGGAGCGCTGCTGGTCGTCGGGGACGTGGTCACGGATGTGGTCGCCCGGCACCGGGGGTCGCTCGCGGCCGGCACCGACACGGCCTCCGTGATCAGGACGTTGCCGGGCGGTGCCGGCGCCAATGTGGCCTGCTGGGCGGCCTCGGCGGGCTGCGGGGACGTGCGACTGCTGGGGCGAGTGGGCGCGGATGCCGCCTCGTGGCACGAGCGGGAGCTGGTCGCGGCCGGGGTGCGGCCCCGGCTGGTGGTGGATCCGCGGGCGGCGACCGGGACGGTGGTCTGCCTCGTCGACACGGGCGCGGCGGCCGAGCGGACGTTCCTGACGGACAGCGGGGCGTCCCTGCGGCTCGGTCCGGCCGACTGGTCGGACGCGTTGCTCGACGGGGTGACCCGACTTCACCTGTCGGGTTATCTGCTGTTCACGGAGTCGAGCCGGGCGCTCGCCGGGACCGCGCTCGTGGCGGCACGCGCGCGTGGCGTGCCGGTCAGTCTCGACCCGGCGTCGGCCGGTTTCCTGGCACGGCTGGGGGTGGACGCTTTCCTGACGTTCGCGGAGGGGCTGGACGTGTTGCTGCCCAGCCGGGACGAGGCGTGCCTGCTGACCGGGCTGCCGGATCCGGTGGACGCGGCGGCCAAGCTGAGCCGCCTCGTGCCGCTGGTGGTGGCGAAGGCGGGGGCGGACGGTGCGCTGGTGGCCCGGTCCGGCTCGGTGGTGGCCCGGGTCCCGGCCGTACCGGCGACGCCTCGTGACACCACGGGCGCCGGGGACGCTTTCACCGGTGCCTTCCTGGCCGCCCTGCTCGCGGGCGCGCCGCCGGAGGAGGCGGCGGCACGGGGTTGTGCGGCGGGCGCGCGGGCGGTGGAGCGGGTCGGTGGCAGACCACCGCTTTCGGGGAGCGTGCCTTGAGGCCGATCACGTGGCCGGCTCCGGCGCCTCAAGGCGGCTCGTGGTCAAGGAGCCGGCGGTACTACTTCTTGTACCCCCATGCCGAGATCATCGGTGCGGTGGCGAGGTCCATGCCGCCGGACTCCACATTGGCCAGGTGTCGGTCGATCTCCGCGTCGGTGGCCAGACCGGCGGCGACGAGCCGGTCCCGGATCTGACGGACCGTCGCCGCTTCCAGGGCGGTGCAGGCAGGCGAGGCCATGGGGAAGTACGCGTCGGCCTGCACGTCGCGCAGACCGGCTTCCCGGAGCAGCCGCGGGAGTTTACGGCCGTACGACAGGTCGGCGCCGCGGTCGGCGAGGAGCCGGCGGAAGCCCTGCCGCAGCCGGTTGGCGAGCCGCTGCTCGGGGCCGTACTCGTCCGGGCTGGTCAGCGGCTGGAGGGCGGGGTCGGCGTCCTCGATGAGCAACCGTCCACCGGGCCGCAGCGACTCGATCATGGACCGCAGGGCCCGTTCCCTGTCGGGTACGTGGACGAGGACCAGCCGGGCGTGGACCAGGTCGAATCCCTCTCCCGGAGGCTCCTCGGCGCTCACGTCGTGGACGCGGACCCGCACCGGCGGGCGCGCGGCGGGGGTGAGCCGGGAGGTGTCGATGTCGGTGGCGACGACCTGTCCGGTCGGTCCCACCTTCCCGGCGAGCCAGGACACGACGGAGGTGCCGCCGGCCCCGGCTTCCCAGCAGCGCCAGCCCGGGGCGACGCCGAGTTCTTCGAGGTGCCGGAAGGTCACGGGGTCGAAGAGGTCCGCGAAGGCGTCGAAGCGCCGGCCCGCCTCGCTCTGCCGGTTGTCCAGGAGGTACCCGTCCGATCGCGTCATGTCCCCGATCATCCCAGTCATCATGGTTGTTCCTCTCCGGGGTCTCTCTGTTCCGCGGTCGCTCTGTCCACAGGCGGGAACCAAGCGGAATTCCGCGTTCCCACAGGCTTGCCCGCGCTTTGCCCCGGGACTGGCAAACTTGCGGGGCAAGGCGCGGAAGCGTTGCACGAGGAGATCCACACGAGGAGATCCAGATGTCCATGGCAGGGAATCTGCGAAAGGTCACGGGACTGGGCAGGGGTGGTGGCCTGCGCAAGGTGGCGCGGCTGGCCCGGCGTCGGCCGCGCGTGGACCTGAGCCACCCCGCCAGGTCGCCCCTGGGCTCCTCGGTGGTGAACTGCGTGACGTACCAGGAGGGTGTGCGCGTGCCCGGGTGCGCCGACCTCGTGGAGGCCGTACGGCTGGTGCGCAAGTCGGGCGAGGGCTTCGTCTGGCTCGGGTTGCACGAGCCGACGGACCTTGAATTCTCGGGCATCGCCGAGCTGTTCGACCTGCATCCGCTGGCGGTGGAGGACGCGGTCGAGGCACACCAGCGGCCGAAGCTGGAGCGTTACGGGGACACGCTGTTCGCGGTGCTCAAGACCGTCTGCTACGTGGAGCACGAGCGGCTGACGGCGACCAGCGAGGTGGTGGACACCGGCGAGATCATGGCATTCGTCGGTGAGGACTTCCTCATCACGGTGCGGCACGGCCGACACGGCTCACTCGGTCCGTTGCGCGAGGAGTTGGAGGCGAATCCGCACCAGCTCGCCAAGGGGCCGGCGGCGGTTCTGCACGCGATCGCCGATCATGTGGTCGACGAGTATCTGAACGTCACGGACGCGGTGCAGTCCGACATCGACCAGGTCGAGACGGAGGTGTTCTCGGAGAACGGCGCACGTCTCGATCCCGGCCGGATCTATCAGATGAAGCGGGAACTGCTGGAGTTGAAGCGGGCGGTGGTGCCGCTGGTCCGCCCGGTGGAAGACCTGGCGACCCGTCCCATCCGGGTCGTCGCCCCGGAGATACAGACCTACTTCCGGGATGTACTCGACCATCTGATACGCGCCAAGGAACAGATCGCCGCCTTCGACGAACTGCTCAACTCCATCTTGCAGGCGCATCTGGCACAGGTGACGGTCGCACAGAACGAGGACATGCGGAGGATCACCGCCTGGGCCGCGGTGATCGCCGTGCCGACGATGGTGTGCGGGGTGTACGGCATGAACTTCGAGCACATGCCGGAATTGCACTGGGAGTTCGGCTATCCGCTGGTCATGGCGGTGATGGCGGCGGGTTGTCTGGCGCTGTACCGGGGCTTCCGGCGCAACGGCTGGCTCTGACACCGGAGCACCCCCGCGGCGCGGAGACGGCCGGCGGGCCGCCGTCGGCCGAACGCGCGGAGTGGGCCGACGACGCGAGCCGATTCGCTGGACGGTGTCGCCGGTCAGCCGTTCCAGGCGGGGTGCCGCGGATCGTCGGCACGGACCAGGACGTCCGCCGTCCCGGCCGGATCGGTCTCGGCCTCGTAGCGGGCGAAGGCGGGGAGGGTCCAGTGGTCGGACTCGGGGGTACGGCGGCGCAGGGCACCCGGGGAAAGGAGGAGATGCACGGTCAGATCGAAGGGAAACCAGTGGCGCAGCAGGAGGGGGCCGTGGACCAAAAGGATTCCGCGGGGCGGAAGTTGGACGTACGGGCTGCGGGTGGCCCGGTCCGTGACCGGATCCCACAGGTCGGGCAGGATCCGCCCGCTGCCTCCCGGGTCGAGCGGACCGAAGACCTCCCGCCACAGGGCACCCGTGTCGAACCAACCGTTGTAGTAGGACTCCGTGTCCCGCCGTCCGTGCTCCAGACGCAGCGAGGCCGGGCGGAGGAAGCCCTCGGTGCCGATGACGAGAGAGGGCCTGCCGCGTACCCGCAGCGCCTCACCGACCCGCGCGGCGAGGTCTCCGGGGTGAGCGGCCGGGGCACCGTCGAAGCCGACCCGCGGCCAGGCTCCTCCGTCGGAGGGCACGGCGTCGGCCAGCCGGTCGGCGAGCCGCTCGGCCAGCCGGTCCCAGGTGATCGCTTCGAGTCGCACAGGGACCATGATGCCGGGTGGTCCGGCGGTGCGGCGCGGACGGTCAGGCGCGGGGGCCGGCCGCGCGGCGGGGCGCGAGCAGGGCGGGAAGGTGGGTCTCGCTCCGGACACGTGCCGCGTCGGGAAGGGGGATCAGAGTGCGGCCGAGCGAGGTGAGGGCGTATTCGACGCGGGGTGGATTCTCGTCGTAGGCGGTGCGGGTCACCAGGCCGTCGCGCTCTTCGGAGCCGGGGCCGAACCGGGCGGGCCGTGACGGCCGTGACGGCCGAGGCGCGGGCGCGGGGCTACAGGGTGACGGCCGTGGTGCGGGATCCGGCGCGGCACCCGGATCTCGAAGCGGAGGGCGTCACGTTGGTGCGGGGTGACGTCACCGATTCCGGGTCGGTCAACCGGACCGCCGCCGGACATGTCGACGCCTGCCTGCCGTCTCACCGTTCAGCGGGCCGGAGCAGGGCTTTGACGCACTGGACCCCGGGTTCTTTGTGGCAGCGGTCGGACCGGTCGGTGAGCCCGGTCGGCTCGGTGAGCCCCGTGAGCCCCGTGAGCCCGGTGAGTCCGGTGAGTCCGGTGAGTCCGGTGAGTCCGGTGAGTCCGGTGAGTCCGGTGGCCGGGAAGCGCGGCAGGGAGCGCTGTCCGCCGCCCTGCGGGGGTGTCGGCGGGGACGTATCGTGGCCGAAGGTGCCGCCCGATGTCGCACGGCCCTTCGTACACCCGGTGCCTCCGGTGCCCGTACGCGAGGAAGACGCCATGGCCGATCCCAAGGGATTCATGACCACGCCGCGCCAGGAGTGGCCGCGGCGGCCCGTCGAGCAGCGGGTGCGGGACTGGGACGAGGTCTACGTCCCGGGTGCGCTGCTGCCCATCATCAGCAAGCAGGCCGACCGCTGCATGGACTGCGGGGTGCCGTTCTGCCACCAGGCCTGCCCGCTGGGCAATCTCATCCCCGAGTGGAACGACCTGGTCTCGCGGGAGGACTGGCGGGCCGCGAGCGACCGGCTGCACGCCACCAACAACTTCCCGGAGTTCACCGGGCGGTTGTGTCCGGCGCCGTGCGAGGCGGGGTGTGTGCTGGCGATCAACCAGCCGGCCGTCACCATCAAGAACGTCGAGTGCGCGATCGCCGACAAGGCGTGGGAGGAAGGGTTCACCCCGCCCCGGCCGCCCGAGCGGCTGTCCGGGAAGACGGTCGCCGTCATCGGTTCCGGGCCCACCGGACTGGCCGCGGCGCAGCAGCTGACCCGGGCGGGACACACGGTCGCGGTGTACGAGAGGGACGACCGGATCGGCGGGCTGATGCGGTACGGCATCCCCGAGTTCAAGATGGAGAAGGGGCATCTGGAGCGGCGGATCGAGCAGATGCGGGCCGAGGGGACGAAGTTCCGGACGTCGACGGTGGTCGGCCGGGACGTCTCGGCTGCCGAGCTGCGGACCCGGTACGACGCCGTGGTGATCGCGACGGGTGCGACGGCGTGGCGGGAACTTTCGGTGCCGGGCCGGGAGTTGGACGGGATACACCAGGCGATGGAGTACCTGCCGCTGGCGAATCGGGTCTGTGAGGGGGATCTGGAGGTCTCACCGCTGTCGGCCGCCGGCAAGCATGTGGTGATCGTCGGCGGCGGGGACACCGGTGCGGACTGCCTGGGCACCGCGGTGCGCCAGGGGGCCGCGTCCGTGACCCAGCTGGACATCTACGCGCAGCCGGGCGCGGAGCGCGACGAGGACAGCGAGCCGTGGCCGACGTACCCGAAGATCTACCGGCTGTCGGCCGCGCACGAGGAGGCGCGGGATCTGCGGACGGCTCCGGCGGCGGACGCGGACGCCCGGCTGTTCGCGGCGTCCACGCTCCGCTTCACCGGGGACGAGACGGGGCGCGTGCGGTCGCTGCACCTGGTGGAGGTGGACGCGCGACGGACTCCGGTGCCGGGCACCGGGCGGACGGTCCCGGCCGACCTGGTGCTGCTCGCGCTCGGGTTCTCGGGGCCTGACCGGGAGGACGGGCTGATCGAGCAGCTGGGGCTGGTGATGGGTCCGCGCGGGACGATCGCCCGGGACGACGGTTTCGCGACCAACGTCCCCGGAGTGTTCGCGGCGGGGGACGCGGCGCGCGGGCAGTCGCTCATCGTGTGGGCGATAGCGGAGGGGCGGGCGGTCGCGGCGGCTGTCGACCGCCATCTGACGGGGCGTTCCCGGCTCCCGGCCCCGATCGCGCCCACCGACCGGCCGATGGTGGTCTGAGGCCCAGTCCGCAAGCGTGGTCCGAGGAGGCCGAGCCGGGCCAAAGCTGAAGCCGAGGTCCAAGCTCCGGCTCCATGATCCAGGTTCGGGTTCGGGTTCGGGTTCAGCGAAACGGTCAGGCGGCGCGTTCGTCCGTGCCCGCCACCTTTCCCGTGGCCAGGGCCACCCGGTTCCACGTGTTGATCGCGAGGATCAGGGAGAGCACCTGGGCCAGTTCCTGGTCGTCGAAGTGCGTGGCGGCCTCCGCGTAGACGGCGTCGGGGACACCGCCCTCGGCGACCAGGGTGACCGCCTCGGTCAGGGCGAGGGCGGCCTGTTCCCTCGGGGTGAAGAAGTGCCGGGCCTCGCGCCAGACGGCGACCATGTGGAGCCGGTCCTCGCTCTCGCCGGCTTTACGGGCGTCGTTGGTGTGCATGTGCAGGCAGTAGGCGCAGTGGTTGAGATGGGAGGCGCGGATCTGGATCAGCTCGACCAGGGCGGGGTCGAGACCCTGACGGGCCGCGGCGTCGAGGCCGATGATCGCGCGGAAGACCTTCGGCGCGGCCTTGGCGAAGTCCAGGCGGGTGCGGGCGGCCTCGGCGGCGGCGATCTTGGTGCTGATGCCGGTGGTGATGCCGGGCGTGGTGGTCGTACAGGGAGTGGAGACGGCGGAGGCGGAGGCGGAGGTGGACGTCGACGTGGACGTGGAGGCGGCGGCCGTGTTCGGGTTCGTGTTCGTCGTCATCTGCTTCAACTTATGGGGCCCAAAGACCGGCTGTAGGGTGCATTTCCATGACGGATTCGTGGGTCAATTCCGCGGAGCGGATCGGTGCCGACCTGCATCTGGAGCTGTCCGGTCCGGGAGGCCGGCGGGCGGCGCTGACCAGGGCGTTGCGGGAGGCCGTGCGCGATGGGCGGCTGGCGTCGGGCACCCGGCTGCCGCCGTACCGGTCGCTCGCCGCGGACCTGGGCGTGGCCCGCAACACGGTGGCCGACGCGTACGCGGAACTGGTCGCGGAGGGCTGGCTGACCTCCCGGCAGGGTTCGGGCACCCGGGTCGCCGACCGGACGGAGCCCCTGCGGCCCACCCTCCGGACACCGGTGGAGGCGCCCCCGCGCGCGCGTGGTCCACGGCACGACCTGCGCCAGGGGACACCGGACGCGTCGGCCTTCCCGCGCGCGGCCTGGTCGGCGTCGTACCGCCGGGCACTGCTGGCGGCGCCCAGCGAGGCGTTCGGACCGGGCGACCCGGCCGGGCGGCGCGAGCTGCGGGAGACGCTGGCGGAGTACCTGGCACGCGCGCGGGGGGTGCGTACCGAGCCGGACCGGATCGTGATCTGTTCGGGCTTCGCGCACGCGTTGCGGCTGCTCTTCGGCCGGGGCGCTGGGGAGGTGCCGGCCGCGGGCGGGGTGCTGCGGGGTCCGCTCGGGGTCGAGGCGTACGGGCTGGGCTTCCACCGGGAACTGCTCGCGGCGGCCGGGGTGCGCACCGTACCGCTGGCGCTGGACGAGCACGGCGCGCGGGTGGACGCGCTCGGGCGTGAGCGGGCCGTGCTGCTGACGCCCGCGCACCAGTTCCCGACCGGCGGCCCGCTGCACCCGGAGCGCCGGGCGGCGGTGATCGACTGGGCACGCGCGCGGGGGGCGGTGGTGCTGGAGGACGACTACGACGGCGAGTTCCGCTACGACCGCCGGCCCGTCGGCGCGCTCCAGGGACTCGATCCGGAGCGGGTGATCCACATCGGGTCGGTCAGCAAGAGCCTGTCGCCGGCGTTGCGGCTGGGCTGGATGGTCCTGCCACAGCGGTATGTGGGGCCGGTGCTGGCGGCGAAGGGCGAGCGGGAGGGGTGGGCCAGCGTCCTGGACCAGCTCGCGCTCGCGGACTTCATGGCCTGTGGATCGTACGACCGCCATGTGCGGCGCATGCGGCAGACGTACCGGCGGCGGCGCGACCGGCTCGTCGCCGCCCTCGCCGAGGACGCGCCGCACATCGAGGTGACGGGCATCGCCGCCGGGCTGCACGCGGTGCTGCGGCTGCCGCCCGGCACGGAGCGGTCCACCGTGAAGGCCGCCGCGTGGCAGGGCGTCGCCCTGGACGGTCTGGCCGCGTTCCGGCATCCACGCGGCCCGGCGGCGGCCGACGACGGCCTGGTGGTGGGATACGCGGCCCCTGCGGAGCACGCCTACGCAGCGGCGCTGGAGGCGCTGTGCCGCGTGCTGCCGCCGGGGTGAACCGGTAAGCCGGTGAGCCGGTGAGCCGGTGAGCCCAGAGGACGGGGCAAGGGGCGGCCAGGGGCCGGGAGCCGGTGCGGGGCTCGCCGGATGCCGCCGTAGGTGCTAGGGCTTGCGGGCCACCGCGCCGTACCCCGGGATCACGCCGTCGTCCTGGCCCGGCACCGGTTCGCCCAGTTCGGGGTGCCACTGGTGGACCACCTCGACGCCGGGGTCGATCAGCTCCAGGCCGGCGAAGAAGCGGGTGAACGCCTCGCGGGAGCGCAGGGCGAGGGTGATGCCGGCGGCCTTGAGCTTCTCGGTGGCCGCCGCCGACTCCTCAGGGGTGAAGTCGGCCGTGGCGTGGGTCATCATCAGGTAGCTGCCGGACGGCAGGGCGGCCAGCAGCCGGGAGACGAGGTCGTGTGCGCCGTCCTCGTCGGTGATGAAGTGCAGCAGGGCGACCAGGGAGAGGGCGACCGGCCGGCCGAGGTCCAGGATCCGCCCGGCGCCCTCGATGATCGCGTCCGGGTCGCGCACATCGGCCTGGAGGTACTCGGTGACGCCCTGGGGTGTGCTGCGCAGCAGGGCCGCCGCGTGGGCCAGCACGATCGGGTCGTTGTCGCAGTAGACGACCCGGGCGTCCGGCGTGACCTGCTGGGCGACCTGGTGCAGGTTCGGCTCGGTCGGTATGCCGGTGCCGATGTCCAGGAACTGCCGTACGCCCCGCGCGGCCAGCCACCGGGTGGCCCGGTGCATGAACGCGCGGTTGACCCGGGCCATCACCGGCACCCGGGGGTCGAGGGCCAGCATCTGCCGGCCCATCGCCTCGTCGACGGGGTAGTTGTCCTTGCCGCCGAGATACCAGTCGTACATCCGCGCGGGATGCGGCTTGCTGGTGTCGATCTCGATGGCGGTCGGGTCCTGCCCTGTCATGCGGCACTCCGTGAACGTCGGACGCGTTGAATGATCAAGTCACTGTCACCATGGGGAAGCTGAGCAACAATCAAAATATCGCCGACGGACCGTGAGGCCGGGCCGTCGATGAGATCAGGTAAGCAGGAAGTCGGCCTCCCCCGCCTTGGCGCCCCGGATGAACGCGGTCATCTCGTCCATGGTGTAGATCAGCGCCGGTCCGTCCGGATCGGTCGACTGGCGTACGGCTATCCGGCCGTCGGCGAGCTTCATCGCCTCCAGGCAGTTCCCGCCGTTGCCGCCGCTCCAGGGCTTGTGCCACCCCTCGCTGCCCAACTCCCGCGCGGGCATGCCGTTGTAGACACGCCCGCGCGGCTTGATGCGTTCCATTCACAGCTCCTTGCGAAGATCCCGGAGGATCTCCTTCGTGCGTTGTGCCGTAGCGGCCTGCGCCGCCATGCGGTCCATGACCTCCAGGTGGGTCGCCACCTCGGTGCGCGCGTCCAGGTAGACGGCGCCGGTCAGGTACTCGCTGTAGACCATGTCCGGCAGTTCTGACATGGCAAATCGGAACAGCACGAAGGGCCCGTACGTCCCCGGGTGCGGCCCGTTGGCGAACGGGGCGACCTGGAGCGTCACATGGGCCAGCTTCGTGGCCTCAAGCAACTTGTCGATCTGCGCACGCATCACCTCCGGCCCACCGACCTGGCGGCGCAGGGCCGTCTCGTCCATCACCGCCCAGAAGCGGGGGGCGTCGGGACGGGTGAGCAGCTCCTGGCGTTGCATGCGCAGCGCGACATGGCGCTCGATGTCCTCCGGGCTGGTCTGGCCGATGGCGCCGGACTTCAGCACCGCGCGCGCGTAGTCCTCGGTCTGGAGCAGACCGGGGACGAAGTGCGGCTCGTATGAGCGGATGAGGGCGGCCGCCCCCTCCAGGCTGACGTACATCGAGAACCAGCCCGGCAGGATGTCGTGGAAGCGCTGCCACCAGCCGGGCAGGTTCGCCTCCTCGGCCAGTTGGACGAAGAGTTCCGCCTCGTCCTCGGGGACGCCGTAGGCCTTCAGCAGCAGTTGCAGGTACGGGATCTTGAGGGCGACCTCGGCCGTCTCCATGCGGCGGATGGTGGCGGGGGCGACGCGGAGGACCCGGGCGGCCTCCTCGCGCTTCAGTCCGGCACGTTCCCGCAGGTCGAGCAGGCGCCGGCCGAGGACCACCTGGCCCACCGTCGGCGCGGACCGCGGCTCGCTCACGCTCCCACCTCCACCGAAGCCTCCACGCGATGTCTCCTGACAGCCCTACGGCGCCATTCGAAGGTTCATTCGAAGTCCGAGGCGGATCTCCGACCACTCCAATTGGCGCCGCGCGAGGTGCTGTTGCGAGCAGTGTGCCACGGCCCCTCACCGAGTCACACAGCACTCTGCAATTTTCAGAGTGACTCTTGCCAAGTGTCCGTGGCAGGGCGATAGTGGCAGGCGTGATTCCGTCCGCGCCTTTAGGAACAGACGCCGCCGCAGGCCCTCGCGGTCTCGGTGCCGATGGGGGTTCCCCCGCGCGAGCCGGTGCGAGCGCGCGTGAGGGCGTCGTCCCCCGGGGGCGCGCCGCCGGGCGCTCCTTCCGCTTCGAGCTGGCCGCACATCCCGGTTCCGTCGCCCAGGCCAGACGCCTGACGCGCGCCCGGCTGTCCGGCTGGTCGGTCTGCGCGGACACCTGCGACAACGCGGCCCTGGTCATTTCCGAGCTGGTCACCAACGCGATCGTGCACACGGCGAGCGGCCGGGTGGTGTGCGAGCTGCACGACCACGACGACACGGTGCGCATAGCCGTACGCGACGAGGGCTGTGCTCCTGGTGAACCCCACCCGTCCCCGCAGCGACCCGACGAGGAGCACGGGAGGGGATTGCTCCTCGTCGACGTGCTGTGCCGGTCCTGGGGTGCCCAGGAGCACGGCCCTGGACTGCTGGTCTGGGCCGAGCTGTCCCGCCGGACCGACGCCGACCCGGACCCTGCGGAGCCGCGGGGCGACCTGGGCTGGGGCGCCCGCCCCAAGCCGGGCCGCCCCGACGACTCCGATGTCTCCGATGTCTCCGATGTCTCCGACGACAAACGGTCGGCCGAGGCGGGCCTGCGGGACGCGGAGTTCGCCGGGCGCGGCGAGTCGGGACGGCGCGGGCACGGGGAGCGCTGGCAGCGCGGGCAGGCCGAGCCGGCGCGGTACGAGCAGGGGGAGCCGGGGCAGCAGTACTCGTACCGCGCGCCCGGGCAGCGTCTCCCCGGGGAGCACCGATGACGGGCGTCGGCGGTACCGGGAGCGGCGCCGGGAGGTCCGGTGGCATCGGGGGATCCGGTGGCATCGGTGCCGGTCCGGGGGCCGCGATCGGCCTGAACACGCTGGTACGGCTGCAACGCCGGCGGCCCGCGCCGGACCCGGGCCGGCGCCTGTCCCTGCCGGACGGCATGACGGCTCCGCTCGGCTGTGACGCGGTGGCCGTCCCCGACCGCCTCGGTCCGCTCGTCGTACCCCGGCTGCCGCGAGTGGGCTGCGTGTACGCCGACGGCACCCGCTGGTGGTGGATCGTCCCGTCGGACTCCGACTACGCGCTGCCCTGGCCGGCCCCGGCCCGCTACGCCACCGGTGCCCTGATCAACGGCACCGCCCGGCTCATCCACCGCCCCGAGGGCACCGTCCCATACACCCCGCCGATCCCGCTGTACCTGGCGCTGTGCCGGGTGACGGACACGGTCCCGGACTGGTCGCGGGCAGCGTCGGCCTGACCGCCGCGCGGACCGCGTCGGCCTGACCTCCACGCGCGCCGCCCGGTCCGCCCGGACGGCGCGCCACCCGCCCGCACCGCCGCGGACCGTGCTCCCCCCGCGCCCCTCGCACTTCTCCTCGCGCCCTGCCGGGCCGCCGCCCCGGCCGCGATAGTGGCCGTTCCGTCGGGGTCGTACGGGAGGTCACGGTGAGGAAGAGACGGGGGGCGCCCGAGCCCGTGGTGTCGGCGTCGGAGAGGCTGCTGTTCGGCGGGCCGCTGCGGTACGACATGGGCTGGAACCAGCACGCGGACGCCTTTCTGACGCTGAGCTTCCGGGCGATGCTGGTCCGGCTGCCGGGCATGCTGGCGTCGAGTCTCCGGCTGGCCCGGCAGGCCGACGCGCGGGCCGCACGGGTGGTGCTGTGCGCCGAGGTGGGCCGGGGCGCGGCCCAGGCGGTGAGTCTGCTGGCCGTGAACAGCGCGCTCGGCAAGCTGCTCACCGGCCCGGACATCGAGCAGCGGCTGCGGTCGGCCGCCCCCGCCCTGGTGGTGATGGCCACCGTGATGCTGGTCGCGGCGCTGCTGCGGGGCGCCTCGACGTACGCCACCGGACGGCTGGAGCCGAAGGTGGAGCGGGTGGCGACGGAGCTGTACCTGGAACGCGCCGCGAACGTCGAGCTGGCCGCGATCGAGGACCACGCCTTCCACAAGCTGCTGGACACGGCCCAGTACGGCGCGCGGTCCGCCCGGCACATGATCGGCTACGGCGCACGGGTGATCAACGCGATGATCTCGCTGGTCGCGGCGGCGGGCGTGCTCACCGTGCTGCATCCGGCGCTGCTGCCGCTGCTGGTCACGATGACCCTGCCCAGCGCGTGGAGCGCGCTGACCAACGCCCGGCGCCGCTACGAGTCGTTCCACACCTGGGTGCAGCACTCGCGGGCCGGCCAGTTGATCGGCAACCTGCTCACCGAGCCGGCCGCCGCCCCGGAGATCCGGGTGCACGCGGTGGGCCCGTTCCTGTTGCGGCACTTCCGGTCCATGTCGGAGACCGCGGAGGCGGAACAGGCCCGGTTGTCCCGGCTGGCCGCCCGGACCGGCCTGATCGCCGCCGCCTGGACGGGCCTCGCGACCCTGGCGACCTACGCGACGCTGGGCGCGCTGCTGCTGGGCGGCGCGATGGCCCTGGCGGTGGCCGGTACGGCGGTGATCGCGATCCGTACGGGGGCCGCGAGCCTGGACACGCTGGTGCTGGAGATCAACCAGTTGCACGAGGAGGCCCTGTTCGTGGGGGACCTCGAACGGCTGTACGTGGCGGCGGCCGAGCGGGCCATCCCGGCGGGCGGAGAGCCGCTGCCGGAGGACCCGAAGGAGATCCGCTTCGAGAACGTCACCTTCAGCTATCCGCACGACGAGCACCCGGCCGACGCTCAGCCGACCGACGCGCACCCGACCGACTCGCACCCGGCCGGCCTTCCCCCGGGGACTCCGCCCCGCCCCGCCCTGGACGACGTCACCCTCACCCTGCCCCTGGGTCGCATCATCGCGCTCGTCGGCGAGAACGGCTCGGGCAAGACCACCCTGGTGAAACTGCTCGCGGGGCTGTACACCCCGAGCCGCGGCCGGATCCTGTGGGACGGCGTCGACGCCGCGCGGGCCGACCGGCGGCTGCTCGCCGAGCGCATCGCGATGGTGGCCCAGGACTTCAAGCGCTGGCCGTTCACCGCCCGGGTGAACGTGGCCGTCGGCCGCTCCGCCGCGCCGATGACCGAGGAACGCCTGGCCGCGTCGATCGCCGAGGCGGGCGCCCAGGAGGTGGTCGCGGAACTGCCGCGTGGCCTGGACACCCTGCTCGCCCGGAACTTCAGCGGCGGTCACGAGCTGTCCGGCGGCCAGTGGCAGCGGTTGGGCATCGCCCGGGCCGCCTACCGGCGCGGGAGCATCCTGATCGTGGACGAGCCGACGGCGGCCCTGGACGCGCGCGCCGAGCTGGAGGTCTTCGAGAAGATCCGGGCACTCGCGGACGGCGGGCAGACGGTGGTCCTGATCACCCACCGGCTGGCCTCGGTACGTCACGCCGATCTGGTGCACGTCCTGGAGCAGGGGCGCCTGGTGGAGTCCGGCACCCCGGAGGAGCTGCTGGCCAGGGGTGGTGTCTACGCCGAGCTGTACACGCTCCAGGCGCGGCAGTTCACTGCGGGAACACCGGCGCGGGCGGGAACGGGGACGGTGGCGGCTGCGGCTACGGCTACGGCTACGGCGACTGCGTCCGGTTCGGCTTCGGCGGCCGCGTCGACCCCGGCTCCGGCTCCGGCGGCACAGAAGGTACCCGCGCCGAAGCCGGCCTGAGACGGCTCACTCGGCCGTCTCACGGACCGTCTCACCGGGTCGTACCACCCGGCCGTCTCACTCGGGCGTCTCAATCGGCCGTCCCGCCGCCGCGGACGATCACCAGGAACGTGTCCGTCGCGAGGTCCATGACGACCTCGGCGGGCAGCCCCTCGAGACGCCGGGCGTGCGCGAACTCCTCCGCGGGCCAGGAGCCTCGCGGACCACCGGCGGGAAAGCGTTCGAGCACCGTTCGCCCGTTCACCATCTCGCACCTCCAGAAGCGTTGTCCGTGTAGGAGTTAACGCCCTGGAGAGGGGCAACGGCCTGGTCGGTGATCCAACTGAGACATTGCCGACACGGGGTCGGCGCGGACCGTGAGGATCCGTTCACCTTGTGACACGAACCGTACGTTCCGTGTCAGCAGTCGTACTCGTCGTGCAGCCTCAGCCGGTCGCTTCCCGCGGGGTGGCGGCCGAGCGCGGTCAGGTCGAGCAGGGCCGTGGTGGTGCCCAGCACGTCCAGTCCGTCGTCGTACACCGAGTAGGTGTGGAAGACCCGGTCGTGGTCGCGCAGGAAGCAGCTGACGCCCGGGCGTTCGACCGGTTCGCCGCCCGACTCGACGGTGGCGGCGAAGTCGTGGTTGAAGTCGCTGTGCGCCGAGGAGTACCACGGCACCGCCCAGCCCATCCGGGCCTTGAACGGCAGGATGCGGGTGAACGGCGCCCGGGAGACGGCCGCGAAGGAGGTGTTCCGGGCACGCAGATGGGCGAGGTGGCCGACCTGGTCCAGGAAGGCCGCGCAGCACGGGCAGCCGGTCTCCCACTCCGACGCGAACATGAAGTGGTGGACGACGAGCTGGGTCCGGTCCTCGAAGAGGTCGAGGAGGGTGGCCTTGCCGTCGCCGCCCTCGAAGACGTACTCCGGGTCCACCTCGACCATGGGCAGCCGCCGGCGCTCGGAGTCCAGGACCTCACGCGCCCTTCTGACCGCCTCCTCCTTGCGGCGTAACTCCTCGCGCGCCGCGCTCCACTGCTCGCGCGAGACGATCTCCGGAAGCGACATGGGCCCTCCTGTCCGACGGTCGGTTCGGGGTGGTGACCGCCGGCGGACGCGGAACTCATCGCGGGGCGTGGAAATTTTTCCAGCCGAGCGGCACGAACCGGCGAGCAGGCGGCCGACCGGGCTGGGCTGGGCTGGGCTGGATTGGATCGGATCGGACTGGATCGGGCTGGGCTGGGCTGTGGGGGCGGCTACGCGGCGGCGGGCAGCCGCACCACCGGTACGCCCTGCTGCTCCAGTTCCGCCAGCGCCTCCCGCAGCCGGTGGACGTGCCGGGGGGTGAGCCGCCCGGTGTCGTCGAGGTGCACGGCGCAGGCGGTGGTGGTGTCCACGAGCCGTTCCAGCGCCTCGGCGACGGCGTCCGTGCCCTCGGTGTGCCGGGCGAGGGCGGGCAGCTCGGCGGCGGACAGCGCGATGGCGGAACGGGCCTCGGCGAGGGTCCGGTAGGCCTCCCGGCGCAGCGCCCACCGCTCGGGACGGTCCCCGGAGGCGCCGAGGACGTGCAGGAGGTAGGCGTGCGCGGCGCCACCGGCCGCGGCGAGCCGGTCCCGCACCCCGCCGCCGTGCCGCCCGGGCATCGGCAGGTGCCCCACGAGCAGCACGAGCGCACAGGCCAGCAGGGTCTCGCCGATCCGGCTGACCGATGCCTGCGGCTCGCCGCCGGCCATGATCAGGGCGAGGACGAGGACGGTGGCGACGGCGGTGAGCGCCGCGAAGTTCCGGATGGCGACCGGTATGAGGGCACCGCACACCACCACCAGGACGACCAGTCCGGCCGGGCGGGGCAGCAGCACGGCGAGACCGGCGAACACCACGGCGCCGAGCACCGTGCCGGCGGCCCGGCACAGCACCCGTGAGGCGAGCGGGCCGAGGTCCGGCTTGACGAGGAAGACGGCGGTGGCGGGCAGCCAGTACCAGTGCGCGTGCTGCCCGTACCAGCGGGCGTGGTGCAGGGCCTGGGCGATGGCGGCGCTGGCGCCGAAGCAGAGGGCGACGCGCACGCCGTACTCGCGGCCGCCGGCTCCGAGCGCGGCCCGCAGCGCGTGCCGGACGCCGCGGCGCCGGCCGAGCAGCCCGCGGTGCGCGCCGTCGCCCCGGTCGAAGGCGTCGGCGGCCCGCAGCAGGGCGTCGTCCAGGGCACGCAGGGCGGGGGCGGACCGGTGGGGCGCGGGCAGGGGTCCGGGGCCGGCGTTGTTCCGCACCGCCGCGGCCAGCCGCCGGGGCCCTTGCGCCGCCCGCGCCGGCACGGGCTCCCCGGCCCAGTGGAGCGCGGTGGCCGCCTCGGCGAGGGGCAGGGCCGCCGCGAACTGCGCGTGCAGCCGGCGCTCGGCGGCGGAGCCGGCGTACCGGCGCAGCCGGGGTCCGGCGAGGGCGTCCTGGGCGTGGTCGAGCGCGGCGGTCAGCGCGGCCCGGGCCGCCGTGGTCCGGGCTCCGCCCACGGCCTCGACGAGCCCGGCGATCGCGTCGTACACGTCGGCGACCGCCTTCCGCTCCCCGTCGAACCGGAAGTCCCCGGTGAGCGAGCCGGGGGTGGGCAGGACGATCCGCAGTGCGAGCAGCCAGCCGGCCCCGGCGAGGAAGGCGAGCGCCCGCTGCCAGCCGGGCTCGGCCGCCGGCGTCCCGGCGCCGATGGCCGCGGCGACGAGCAGCTGGGTACCGGCGGCGGAGGCGACCGGCCCGACGGCGCTGACGCCGCCCGCGAGCAGCCCCAGCGCGGCGAGCGCCAGGGTCAGCGGTACGGCGGTCAGCCCCTGCCCGGCGTACGTCCCCGCGAGCAGTCCCACTGCCCCGGCCAGCGCGGGCACGCCGAGCCGCCGCACGGAGGCGCGCCTGCTGCCCGGCCGGTCGTTCATGCCGGCGAGCATCGCGCCGATGGCGGCGAGCACCCCGAGGGCCGTCCGCCCGGCGAGCATCCCGGCGAGCAGCGCCGGCCCGGCGGCGAGCGCTCCCCGGCACACCGCGTTCCAGGGGACGGGGCCGCGCTGGGCACGGAAGGCGTGGGCTAGCCAGAGGGGTACGGCGGGCCGGTTCACGGGGCTCCTGTTCATACGAGGGCGGAGTGGGCCCTCGGACGACGGTGGCCGACGGGTGAGGCTCCACGGTAAACCGCGTTCCCCGCGCAAACGGAACGATCACGTTTCGGCCGTGTGAAAGCCGCCGGGAAGCACCGGCATCTTTATGAACGCAATGCCCCGGCGATAATTCCCTCGGTCCTGGTGACGGCGTCGGCGAGGGTCTCGGGATCGGCCCCGAGGCCGCCCAGCACCGCGTCCACCGCCCGCAGCCCGGCCCGCTCCAGCAGCCGCTTCTCGTTCGTCACCCACTCCCCGCGGGCCGCGAGGACGGCGTGCGCGGCCTGGACGGCGGCCGTGGCGAGTGCCCCGGCGGTCTCCGTGAGGCGGCCGTGCGGGGCGTGGTTGGCCCGGGCGTAGGAGAGGGTGGCGCAGGCGGAGCCGGACCAGTGGCCGGTGGCGGAGCGGCGTAGCTTCGGCGGGTATCCGGCCGGGCGCGGGAGGTCGCCGCGCAGGACCCGGTTGCCCGCCAGTTCCGCGACGACCAGGTAGCTGGGGATGCCGGCCAGGTGGAACAGCAGCGGCTCGACCCGGAAGCGGCCCTCCTCCGCCTCCGCCAGTTCGTGTGCGACGGCGTCCAGGTTCCGGTAGTGCACGTCGACCCGGCGGCCGTCGATGGTCAGCCAGGCGCCGCCGTTGAAGACACCGCCGCCCCAGCCGCCGATGTCGGAGACCTCGCCCGGCCAGCCGAGGGCGCGCAGGTCGTCCGGGTCGAAGGCGCCGCGGTAGTAGACGGCGAGGTCCCAGTCGCTGTCCGGGCGGTGGGTGCCCTCGGCTCGGGAGCCCCCGAGGGCCACGGCCCGGACGGCGGGGAGGGCGGCCAGGCGGTCGGCGGTGCGGGCGAGGAAGTCGCTGTCCGATGGCTCAGGCATGCGCCCAGCCTGCCGCAGCGGTGCCTGGTGCCGCTCCCGGAATTCCGGTGGCGCCGCGGGGCGGGCCCGGCTAATTCGGATGCGGGCGGGGTGACGGAGGCCCGATCATCGAAGACGCTGTCCACCGACCCCACCAGGAGCCGCTTCCGTGATCCGGCGTGTGACCGCCCCCGCCCTCTTCCCTCCGCCCTCCTACTCCCACGTCTCCGTCGTCGAGGCCGGAACGCGGCTCGCCTTCCTCGCGGGGGCGGTGCCGCTCACCGCCGACGGCGAGTTGGTGGGACCGGGCGATCCCGTGCGCCAGGCCGAGCAGGTGATCGCCAATCTGCGCGAGCAGCTGCGGGCGGTCGGCAGCGATCTGGAGCACGTGCTGGTGACGGAGGTGTACGTGGTCGCCGACGAGCCGGCGACGCTCTCCGAGGTGTGGAAGGTGGTCGAGGCGTCGGGCCTGAGCAGGGGACCGCACTCGTCGACGCTGCTCGGGGTCTCCTGTCTCGGGTACACCGGTCAGCTCGTGGAGATCACGGCGACGGCCGCGGTGCCGGATCGGGCGGAGCGGCGATCGGCGACGTCGGCAGAGCCGGAACCGGCGGAGCGGCGACCGGTGGCGGACACGGTCGTGCTCCGCCGGGCGGGGACGGCGGACGCCGGCGCCGCCGCCGACGTCTGGCTGCGGTCCTTCGCCACCGCCCTGCCCACGGTCGGCCGGGCCCACTCGGACGACGAGGTACGGGCGTACTTCCGGGACGTGGTGGTGCCGTCGCGCGAGACCTGGGTCGCCGACACGGACGGGGACGTGGTCGGTCTGATGGTGCTGGGCGACGACGAGCTGTCCCAGCTCTACCTCGCCCCCGACTGGCGGGGCCGTGGCCTCGGCGACCGGTTCGTGGCCCTGGCCAAGGAGCGCCGGCCGCAGGGCCTCACCCTCTGGACCTTCCAGGTCAACGCCCCCGCGCACCGTTTCTACGAGCGGCACGGTTTCGTCGCCGCCGAGTACACCGACGGCAGCGGCAACGAGGAGCGGGAGCCGGACGTCCGGTATGTGTGGCGGCCGTGACCGCCGCCTGCTGATGACGGGCGGACGGTCGGCTGTCGGCAGCCGGGGTGTCGGGTTGTCGGGTTGTCGGTGGACCCTGACGATGCCGGTGCGCTACGGCAGTCCGGCCGCGTCCGCCGCCGTGCGCAGGACCTCGCGCAGCATCTCCGTGGTCAGCCGCCCCGTGAAGGTGTTGCGCTGGCTGACGTGGAAGCAGCCGAAGAGTTCCAGGCCGTCGAGCGCGACCCGGGTGCCATGTGCGAAGGCGGGGCGGGGGCGGGGCACGGTCCAGCCCGCCTCCGCGAACGCAGGCAGCGCCGCCTGCCAGCCGAAGGCGCCCAGGACGACCGCGGCGCGCACCGTCGGCCGGAGCAACGTCAGCTCCTGGACCAGCCAGGGGCGGCAGGTGTCCCGCTCCCCCGGCGTCGGCTTGTTGGCGGGCGGGGCGCAGTGCACGGGTGCCGTGACCCGCACGCCGTACAGCTCCAGACCGTCGTCGGCGCTGGCCGAGGTGGGCTGCGAGGCGAGGCCCACGTCGTAGAGGGCCTGGTAGAGCACGTCTCCCGAGCGGTCACCGGTGAACATGCGGCCGGTGCGGTTGCCGCCGTGCGCGGCCGGGGCCAGGCCGATGATCACCAGTCGGGCATCGGCCGGTCCGAAACCGGGCACGGGCCGCCCCCAGTACGTCCAGTCGGCGAACGCGGCCCGCTTGGTGCGGGCCACCTCCTCACGCCAGTCGACCAGCCGGGGACAGGCCCGGCAGTCGGCGACGAGCCGGTCGAGCCGGGCGAGGGCGCTGGTGTCGTCCATACCGCCACCGTATGCCCCGGCGAGCCCGGGGAATGCGCTGCCAGTGCCATGAAGCCGCAGATCAGGAGGCCACTGGGAGGTCGGCCGCATACGGCCACAGCCCTGTCGTCCACTCGGTGTCCGGTTCGGCGGCGCGGCCGGCACCGGGGCGATCCGGCCGGGCCGAGGCGCGCGGACGTCTCGCGGGAGCCCGGTGAAAACACTTCCGGCTCAGCGGTCCCGGGGCGTTAAGGTCGGGACATGGCTTCCGAGGATGCGGACGAGAACGTGGACCGTGGAACGGGCGAGGAGTCCGGCACGGCGAGCGACGGGGCGGACGGGACGGGTTCCGCTCCCGCTTCCGCTGCCGCTACGCAACCGCTCGACCCCAAGATCGCCGCCGCGGTGGCCGCGGCCGAGGCCGCCGGGCCCGCCAACGGCGAGACCGTCCGCATCGACAGCTGGATCTGGGCCGTGCGCCTGATCAAGACGCGTTCCCTGGGCGCCACCGCGTGCCGGGGCGGACACGTGCACGTGAACGGCGAGCGGGTGAAGCCCGCGTACTCGGTGCGCGTCGGCGACGAGGTACGGCTGCGGCACGAGGGCCGGGAGCGGGTCGTGATCGTCAAGCGCCTGATCCGCAAGCGGGTCGGGGCGCCCGTGGCCGTGCAGTGCTACATCGACAACTCGCCGCCGCCTCCGCCCCGTGAGGCGATCGCCCCCGCCGGGCTCCGCGACCGGGGCGCGGGCCGTCCCACCAAGCGGGACCGCCGCGAACTGGAGCGCCTGCGCGGCCTCGGGGGCCTCGGCGCCCCTGGAGGCTTCGCCCGCTACGGCGGCCCCGGCACCCCCGGTGGCCGTGGCGGAGCCGGCTCCCCGGGTGGTCGGGGCGGGACCGGAACCGGCTCCCCGGGCGGGGCCGGCGGTCGGCGCGGGCGGCGCGGCTCCGACACGGCTGGCGGGCATGACGCATCCGGTGGACCCGGTGGCTCCGGGCTCGGTGGCTCCGGGCACGGTGGCTCCGGCGGGCGTTCGCGCGGGCGGTGAGCCAACGGGCCCGCACCGTCGACGGCGGCCCGCGCCAACGACGGTGAGGATCGCGCCCGTGACGGCGGGAGTCCACCCGCGACGGTGGGCCCTGCACCAGAGACGGGGTCCAGGGTCCGCCACACCGGGACCGGAACAGGGGCCGACCGGCGGCCGTGGCGCTCCTCGCAGGGGTTCAGCCTCGGCGAAGGATCCGCAGCAGGGCCGTGTTGTGGGACCGGCGAGTCCACGCGATCAGGGCGAGCGGGACGATCAGGATCAGCGGGGTCGCCGCGTTCTGGCCGTCGAACGCGGTGAGCTGGACGATGAACGCTCCCACCATGAGCACGCCGAGGGCGATCGCCGCCACGGATTGCAGCACCGGGATCAACAGCGCGACCGCACCGGCCAGTTCGAGCGCGCCGATGGTGTACATGGCCCCGCTGCCCCAGCCCATGCGGTCGAAGGACTCGACGGCCGTCGGGTGTGCCATGAGCTTGGGCAGGGCGCTCGCCGTGCCGTAGAAGAGGGCGAGCAGCACCTGCACGGCCCGCAGGGCGACCCAGGGCTCCGCGTCGCGCCCGGCCCGTGCGGGAACGGGCGGAAGCGGCGGACATCGTGGCGCCGGCGCCGAGGGAAGCGGTGGTCTCGGACATGGGGGTCTCCTGGTGAAGCGGTCCCGATTGCTTTCACCGAGACAGACCGGTCCGGAGCCGAGAAGTCATCGCCGTATCGGAGGCGGATCACGGGGTTCGTCGAGCCCGGTCTCCGTCACTCCACGGGCACTGCCCTCACCCACATCCCGTCCGGTGTCAGATACGCGTCCACCTCCAGTCCCGCTTCCGCCAGCGCCGACTCGAACTGCTCCTTCGTCAGCGGTCTGGCGAGGAACGTCTGCGTCCAGGCCGCGTCCGGGAACTCGTACTCCGCGCGGACCGAGTTCACCCCGTCCCCGGCAGGCTCCACCGAGGCGATCCGGACGGTGAAGCCGCTTGGGTCGACCCGCTCCCGGGGCACATCGGTGTGGTAGTCCGGGCCCTCCCGCTGAATGAGCACGCAGCCGCCCTCGGCCACATGCCGGGCGCAGGCGCGCAGCATGCCCCTGCGCACCTCCTCGTCACCGGCGTGCACCAGGAACGAGGCGAGCAGCACCACGTCGAACGTCTCGCCCAGGTCGAGGTGTTCGATCCGAGCGCATATCGTGCGGGCCCCGCGGACCCTGGCCAGCATGTCGGCGGACTCGTCCACCGCCGTGACCGTGAAGCCTCGCTCCAGGAGGGGGTGGGTGACCCGGCCCACCCCGCTGCCCAGCTCCAGGACCCGTGCCCCGGCCGGTACCGCCGCGGCGATGATGTCCGGTTCGTCGCCCACCGGCAGCCGTGCGTACAGCTCGACCGCGCAGCCGTCGGGGGTGAGCGCCCCAGGCCCCGTGCCCTCGTATCCCTCACGCATCGCGATTCCCATGCCCGGACAACGGCCGGTCCCCGCACGCCCGTTCCCCTCCTGCCACGGTTCACTCGTTCGAGGTATCCGGGTCGGAACGGGAACCACCCCGTCGGGCACCACTCCACCGAACCCCGCCCCACCGAACGCCGCCCCGTCGAGCGCCGCCCCGTCGAACCCCGCCCCGTCGAGCGTTGGTGCGCGTCGTCGTCGGAGAGTACGTTGCAAGCAGGAGTGGTGGTCCGATGCGTACGGGCAGTGAACCGGCGACCGCGCGCAGTGCCCTGCGGGCGCGGTTCTGGCTGAGCGTGTGGGGACTGGTGTGGGCGGTCTTCGGCACGGCGGCGTTCGCGCTGGCCGGGCGCCTGGGCTGGGCGGTGGCGTGCGGGGTGCTGTGGCTGGTGGTCACCGCCGATCTGGCCATGATCCTCCGGCACATGCGGCAGGGGCCGCACTACCAGCCGGGCCGTGACGTACCGCCGTACCCGCCGCCGGAGGGCGGACCGTACCCGCGACGGCCACGGTCACGACCACGACACCGTCACCCGTGAGCGGGCGGCCCGGTCCGGACATGAGCGGGCAGTCCGGTCCGGACGTGAGCGCCGGGCGCACCCCTGCTCGCCGCGCCCGTCAGTCCTCGAACCGGGCCGCCTTCAGGTACTCGGGGTTGGGGTCCAGCGCGGCGGCCAGCCGGAAGTGGCGCTTGGCCTGGTCGGGCCGGCCCTGACGCTCGTAGGTGCGGGCCAGGGCGAAGTGCGCGAACGCGTTGTCCGGCTCACGCTCCAGCACGATGGTGAACTCCAGCTCGGCGGGCCGCAGTTGCGCCGCGGCGAAGAAGGCACGCGCGCGCAGCAGCCGGGCGGCGGTGTTCTCGGGGTGCGCGGCGATGACTCCGTCGAGCAGCTTCACCGCGCCCCGCGGGTCCCGTGCGTTGAGCAGTTGCTCGGCCGCACGGAAGTCGATGACATGCGTTTCCGGAGTACGTCCGGTGGAACCGCTGGTCTCGGGCACGGCTGATTCCTTCCCTTGCTTCCGGGCTTCAACGCCCCGAGGCAGGCGGCTATTCCGCGCCGGGACCGCTCCGCGCCCGGCGGAGGAGGCCGTCCCACAACTCGGCGACGCGCTCGCGCAGCGCGTCCAGGGGCACGTCGTTGTCGATGAGGACGTCCGCGATCTCCCGGCGCTGCTCCCGCGTCGCCTGCGCGGCCATGCGCGCGCGGGCGTCCTCCTCGGTCATCCCGCGCAGCCGTACCAGCCGGTCGAGCTGGGTTCCGGGACTCGCGTCCACGACGATCACGACGTCGTAGAGGGGTGCCAGACCGTTCTCGGTGAGCAGGGGCACGTCGTGGACCACCACGGCGTCCTCGGCGGCGGCGCTCTCCAGCTCGCGGGAACGGGTGCGCACCAGGGGGTGCACGATCGAGTTGAGGACGGCGAGCTTCTCGGGATCGGCGAAGACGATGGAACCGAGCCGGGGCCGGTCCAGGCTGCCGTCGGCGGCGAGGACGTCCGGGCCGAACGCCTCGACCACGGCCGCCAGACCGGGAGTGCCGGGCGCCACGACTTCACGTGCGATGCGGTCGGCGTCGATCAGCACCGCTCCGTGCTCCACGAGCAGCCGCGACACCTCGCTCTTGCCGGCGCCGATCCCGCCGGTCAGGCCCACTGTCAGCATGGGCGGAAGCCTAGACGCCGCACCGCGCGACCGGTCGGGCAGGTGGGCAGGTGCGGATGGGGGGGCATTGACGGACCTCCGGGCGGCAGGCGCCGGCCGGACCCTTCCGGGGGGCGGACAAGCCGGTCCATGCCGGGCGTCCTCGCCCTCTCGTCCGGGTATCGGCCGGATCCGGGCCGGGCGGGGAGGTGCCCACCCCCGCGTTGCGGCCGAGCCACGGATCACCGGCGCCCGGGCCCCGGAGGAGCGGACGGAACACCACGGCTGCACGCCGAGCGTGCCACCCGGGAGACACGGGGCTCCCAAGCTCACGGGCTGGCGGGCTGGCGGGCTGGCGGGCTGGCGGGACACGCGTCCCCGCGGGTCAGTTGTCGCCCTCGCGCTCCGCCAGGAACCGCTCGAACTCCTGCCCGATCTCGTCGGCCGACGGGATCTCCACCGGCTCGGCCAGCATGTTGCCCCGGGTCTCGGCGCCCGCCGCTGCGTCGTACTGGTGCTCCAAGCCCTGGACGAGCGCGGTCAGCTCCTCGTCGCCCTCCTGGATCTGGCGGTCGATCTCGGTCTGGGTGCGGTGCGCGTCCGTGCGCAGCGCGTGGGCCACACCGGGCAGCACCAGACCGGTGGCGGCCGTGATGGCCTCCAGGACGGTGAGGGCGGCGTCCGGGTACGCGGAGCGGGCGATGTAGTGCGGGACGTGCGCGGCGACGCCCAGCACGTCGTGCCCGGCCTCCATGAGGCGGTACTCGACCAGGGACTCGGCGCTGCCGGGCACCTGTGCCTCCTCGAAGGGGCTGCGGTGGCCCGGGACGAGGTCGGTGCGGTTGCCGTGCGGGGTCAGCCCGACCGGGCGGGTGTGCGGAACGCCCATGGGGATGCCATGGAAGTTCACCGACAGGCGCACGCCGAGCCGCTCCACCATCTGCCGCACCGCCGCCGCGAACCGCTCCCACTCCACGTCCGGCTCGGGGCCGGACAGCAGCAGGAACGGGGCACCGGTGGTGTCCTGGACGAGATGGACCTCGATGGCCGGGACCTCGTAGTCGGTCCAGCGGTCCCGTTTGAAGGTCAGCAGCGGCCGACGGGCCCGGTAGTCGACGAGCCTGTCGTGGTCGAACCGGGCCACGAGCTGGTGGGGCAGTGAGTCGAGCAGCCGGTCGACGATCTGGTCGCCGGTCTCACCCGCGTCGATGTATCCGTCGAAGTGGTAGAGCATGACAAGGCCGGCCGACTCCTGGGCGAGCGCCATGTCGACAACGGCGAGGCCCTTCGGCTCCCATGCGTACAAACCCTGCGGATCAAGCACTGTGACCGCTCCTCCTCCTGTTCCCCCTCGACAACGTGCCCCGGAACAGGGGAATTCCCGCGACACGCCGCTGATCTGGGATCTCTTGCGGGATATCTTGACGCCTCGTCACCTGATCCGTACCTTCACCGCCACCGACGTTCACGTCGGCGTCCTCTGTTCAGACAGGCGAAGCGGTCTGGACCAACCGGTGCGCGCATCATCGGCAACACCTTCGACGACAGCGGCCTGACCGGTGCCGATTCGGGTCCGGGAAGCCCTGAGGGGCCGTACCTCGAAAGGTACGGCCCCTCATGCAGCTATCGGCTGAGCCTCAAGCGGCAGCGATCAGCTCTGGCCGCCGGCCAGCTTCTCGCGCAGCGCGGCCAGCGCCTCGTCCGAGGCCAGCGCACCGGAGGTGTCCGCGCCCTCGGAGGAGTACGAACCGCCGGTCGCGGCCGGAGCCGCAGCCTCGCCGCCCTCGGCCTCGGCAGCCGCGTCGGCCTCGCGGGACTTGATGACCTGCTGCTGGTGCTGCTCGAAGCGGGACTGCGCCTCGGCGTACTGGCGCTCCCACTCCTCGCGCTGCTTCTCGTAGCCCTCGAGCCAGTCGTTGGTCTCGGGGTCGAAGCCCTCGGGGTAGATGTAGTTGCCCTGGTCGTCGTAGGACGCGGCCATACCGTACAGGGTCGGGTCGAACTCGACCGCCGACGGGTCGGCACCGAAGGACTCGTTGGCCTGCTTCAGCGAGAGGCTGATGCGACGACGCTCGAGGTCGATGTCGATGACCTTGACGAAGATCTCGTCGTTGACCTGGACGACCTGCTCCGGGATCTCCACGTGGCGCTCGGCCAGCTCGGAGATGTGGACCAGACCCTCGATGCCCTCGTCCACGCGGACGAACGCACCGAACGGCACCAGCTTCGTGACCTTGCCGGGCACGACCTGGCCGATCTGGTGGGTGCGGGCGAACTGCTGCCACGGGTCTTCCTGGGTCGCCTTCAGCGACAGGGAGACGCGCTCGCGGTCCATGTCGACGTCGAGGACCTCGACGGTGACCTCCTGGCCGACCTCGACGACCTCGGAGGGGTGGTCGATGTGCTTCCAGGACAGCTCGGAGACGTGGACCAGACCGTCGACGCCACCCAGGTCCACGAAGGCACCGAAGTTGACGATCGAGGAGACCACACCGGAACGGACCTGACCCTTCTGGAGGGTCGTGAGGAACGTCTGGCGGACCTCGGACTGGGTCTGCTCCAGCCAGGCACGGCGGGACAGGACCACGTTGTTGCGGTTCTTGTCCAGCTCGATGATCTTCGCCTCGAGCTCCTTGCCGACGTACGGCTGGAGATCGCGGACGCGGCGCATCTCGACGAGGGAGGCCGGCAGGAAGCCACGGAGGCCGATGTCGAGGATGAGACCACCCTTGACGACCTCGATGACGGTACCGGTGACGATGCCGTCCTCTTCCTTGATCTTCTCGATGGTGCCCCAGGCACGCTCGTACTGGGCGCGCTTCTTCGAGAGGATCAGGCGGCCTTCCTTGTCCTCCTTCTGGAGGACCAGGGCCTCGATCTCGTCGCCGACGGCCACGACCTCGTTCGGGTCGACGTCGTGCTTGATCGAGAGCTCGCGGCTCGGGATGACACCTTCGGTCTTGTAACCGATGTCGAGCAGGACCTCGTCCCGGTCGACCTTCACGATGACGCCGTCGACGATGTCGCCGTCGTTGAAGTACTTGATCGTCTCGTCGATCGCTGCGAGGAAGGCTTCCTCGTTACCGATGTCGTTGACCGCAACCTGCGGGGTGGTGGCGGTGGTCTCGGTGCTGCTCGTCATGTGGGAAAGGGCTCCGGTACGGACATTGAAGTCGTAGGTACTGCTTACGCCGGGAGCCCGTTTCGCTCTGAAGAAGCCGGACAGCCAAGGAAGCGCCACCATGAAGGACACCGGGTGCCCGGTAGCGCCTCGACAACCGAGGGGACATACAACAGATGCGAGCGCAGCCTGCTACGTCTGAGGTGCGCAGGCCCGCAGCGCAACTTGTAGCATACGGGGGCAGCCGGGCAGGGTCAATGCGCGAAGGCGCACACCCGGGGCGGATCGCCGCAATCCCGGCAAGAAAAACCCCCGACAGGCCGCACGGGCCGACGGGATCTCCTCCGTACGGACCCCGGCGGGTTGGACGGAAGAGTACGACGAGGGAGCCGATCATCCAAGAGCCGGAAACGTACGACCCGGAGCACCCGGCGGGGTTCGAGCCGGAGGCCACCCGCCGTGACGCGGGCGTCACGGAGAGCACGCGTGCCAATCGGGGCTGGTGGGACCGTAACGCGGACGAGTACCAGATCGATCACGGCACGTTCCTCGGCGACGACCGCTTCGTCTGGGGCCCCGAGGGCCTGGACGAGACGGAGGCGGAGTTGCTGGGTCCCGCCGAGGAGCTGAAGGGCAGGGAGATCCTGGAGATCGGCGCGGGCGCTGCGCAGTGCTCCCGCTGGCTGGCCGCCCAGGGCGCGCGCCCGGTGGCCCTGGACCTCTCGCACCGCCAGCTCCAGCACGCGCTGCGGATCGGCGGATCGTTTCCGCTGGTCTGTGCCGACGCCGGCGCGCTGCCCTTCGCGGACGGCTCCTTCGACCTGGCGTGCTCGGCGTACGGTGCGCTGCCGTTCGTGGCCGACCCGCGGCTGGTGCTGCGCGAGGTGCGCCGGGTGCTGCGGCCGGGCGGCCGGTTCGTGTTCTCGGTGACGCATCCGATCCGCTGGGCGTTCCCGGACGAGCCGGGCCCCGAGGGCCTGTCGGTCTCCGCGTCCTACTTCGACCGCACGCCCTACGTGGAGCAGGACGAGGAGGGCCGCGCGGTCTACGTGGAGCACCACAGGACGCTCGGCGACCGGGTCCGGGACGTCGTGGCGTCCGGTTTCCGGCTGGTGGACCTGGTGGAACCGGAGTGGCCAGCCTGGAACACCTCGGAGTGGGGCGGCTGGTCCCCCCTGCGCGGGAACCTGATCCCGGGCACGGCGATCTTCGTGTGCGAGCGGGACTGACCCCACCGGACCCGTCCCCATGCTGGCGCGCGCGTCCCTACGCGTGCACGCGCGCGTGATGCACGCGCGCGTGCAGGCGTGTCCGGCGGTGGCGGGCCGGCGGTGGTCTGGGCGCTGTCGCCCGGATGTGCGCCCGCGCGCGTGGGGGCCGTCGTGCCGTCGTACGACACTGGGGGCGTGATCCGTGACGACGCCCTGGACGCGCTGCCCGTGCGCTCCGCCCTGCCCGCCCTGACCGACGCGCTGGAGAGGACCGGTACCGCCGTCCTGGTGGCGCCGCCCGGCACCGGCAAGACGACGCTGGTGCCGCTCGTGCTCGCGGGGCTGGCCGGGGACGGTCCCGAGCGGCGGGTCGTGGTGGCCGAGCCGCGGCGGATCGCGGCGCGGGCGGCGGCCCGGCGGATGGCGTGGCTGCTGGGCGAGAAGCCCGGCGGGAGCGTCGGCTTCACGGTGCGCGGCGAGCGGGTCGTGGGGCGGCACACGCGCGTGGAGGTCGTGACGACCGGTGTCCTGCTCCAGCGGCTCCAGCGCGACCAGGAGCTGGCCGGTACGGACGTCGTCGTCCTGGACGAGTGCCACGAGCGGCACCTGGACGCCGACACGGTGGCCGCGTTCCTGTGGGACGTCCGGCAGGCGCTGCGGCCGGAGCTGCGGCTGGTGGCCGCGTCGGCGACGACGGACGCCGCGGGGTGGGCTCGGCTGCTCGGCGGGGCGCCGGTGGTCGAGGCGGCGGGCACGGCGCACCCGGTGGAGGTGGTGTGGGCGCCCCCGGCCCGTCCGGTACGGCCGCCGCACGGGATGCGGGTGGATCCGGCGCTGCTCGGACACGTGGCGTCGCTGGTGCGGCGGGCGCTGGCCGAGCGGGACGGGGACGTGCTGTGCTTCCTGCCCGGTGTGGGCGAGATCGCGCGCGTGGCGGGGCTGCTGGGGGATCTCGGCGGCACGGAGGTGCTCCAGGTGCACGGACGGGCGCCGGCGGCGGTGCAGGAGGCGGTGCTGACCGCCGGACGGCGGCGCCGGGTGGTGCTGGCGACGTCCGTGGCCGAGTCGTCGCTGACCGTGCCCGGGGTGCGGGTGGTGGTCGACTCGGGACTGGCGCGGGAGCCGCGGGTGGACCACGCGCGCGGGCTGAGCGGGCTGACCACCGTGCGGGCGTCGCGGGCGGCGGGGCGGCAGCGGGCGGGGCGGGCCGGGCGGGAGGCGCCGGGAGCGGTGTACCGGTGCTGGACGGAGGCCGAGGACGGCCGTCTGCCGGCTTTTCCGGCGCCGGAGATCCAGGTGGCCGACCTGACCGCGTTCGCGCTCCAGGCGGCCTGCTGGGGCGATCCGGACGCCTCCGGGCTGGCGTTGCTGGATCCGCCGCCGGGCGGGGCGATGGCGGCGGCGCGCTCGGCGCTGACGGCGGTGGGAGCGGTGGATCCCGAGGGGCGGGCGACCCCGGTCGGTGCGCGGCTGGCGCGGCTGGGCGTGCACCCCCGGCTGGGGCGGGCCCTGCTGGACACGGGAGGTGCGGGTGCCGAGGTGGTGGCGCTGCTCTCCGAGGAGGTGCCGCGCGACTACGGGGACGATCTCGCCGGTGCGCTGCACCGGGCGCGGCGTGGGGGTGACGCGTACGGGGCGCGGTGGGCCGCCGAGGTGCGGCGGCTGAGGGCCGTCTCGGCGGACTCCTCCCGCCGGCCCGCCGGTGGCCGTCGGACGGACGGGACGGCCGGTGGCCGTGGGCCGGACGGAACCGCCGAAGACGACCGGACGGCTGGAACCGCCGAAGACCGCCGGACAGCCGGAGCCGCCGAAGACCGCCGGCCGGACGTGACCGCTGGTGACCGCCGGGGCGATGGGGCCGCCGCCGGAGCGGGCCGGGGTGCCGGTGACGACAGGCTCGCCGGGCTCGTCGCCGCGCTCGCGTTCCCCGAGCGGGTCGCCCGGCTCGATGGCGGTTCGTACCTGATGGCGTCCGGCACCCGGGCGGAGCTGCCCGGCGGGTCCGCTCTGCGCGGCGCCGACTGGATCGTCGTGGCCGTCGCCGACCGCCCCTCCGGCACGGGCCACGCGCGCGTGCTGCTCGGGGCCGCCGTCGACGAGGACGTGGCACGGGCCGCCGCCGGTGCGCTGCTGACGGAACGCGACGAGGTGCGCTGGTCCGACGGGGACGTCGTCGCCCGGCGTGTCGAGCGGCTGGGGGCGATCGAGCTGGCCGTGCGTCCGCTGACGGACGTCGATGCGGCCCTGGTACGCGCCGCACTGCTCGACGGGCTGCGGCGGGACGGGCTCGGGCTGCTGCGCTGGCCGGCTGAGGCGCGGGCGCTGCGGCAACGGCTGGCGTTCCTCCGGGCGCGTCTCGGGGAGCCATGGCCGGACGTCTCGGACGAGGCGCTGCACGCGCGCGTGGACGAGTGGCTGGAGCCGGAGCTGAGCCGGGCCCGGCGACGGGCCGATCTGGCCCGGGTGGACGCCGGGCAGGCACTCGCCCGGCTGCTGCCCTGGGCGAGCGGGGAGGCGGCCCGGCTGGACGAGCTGGCGCCCGAGCGGATCACCGTGCCGAGCGGGTCGAGGGTCCGGATCGACTACGGCGATCCCGGGCGGCCGGTCCTCGCCGTCAAGCTCCAGGAGATGTTCGGGCTGCGGGAGACGCCGGCCGTGGCGGGTGTGCCGCTGCTCGTGCACCTGCTCTCCCCCGCCGGGCGGCCCGCCGCCGTCACGGCCGACCTCGCGTCCTTCTGGGCGGACGGCTACCGGGCCGTCCGGGCGGAGCTGCGCGGCCGGTATCCCAAGCACCCGTGGCCCGAGGACCCGGCGACCGCCGAGCCGACCCGGCACACCAACGCGCGGCTCAGGCGCTGACCGGTCCGGGTTCCCCCGCCGGGGCGGGCGCGGGGTCCCGCGGGCGGCGGGCGCGGGCCTCCGGCCACAGGGAGAGGGCGAGCAGGGAGGTGCCGAGGGCGAGGAAGCCCCGGGGGGCGTGCGAGGTGAGGGCCAGGACGGCGGTGCGGTTGTGCCTGACCAGGGCGACCGTGTGCTCGATGTAGTCCTCGCGCATCTTCACGTGCCCGGCGAAGGCGGTGACCTTGGCGCGGCCGCCGAGCAGGGTGCCGCCGCGCAGTTCCTCGCGGTGGATCTCCTCGCCGTAGACGGGCGCCCCGGTGACCGGTTCGACCCAGAACCTGCGGACCGTGGCGTACCACCGGGTGGTGCCCGTCCGGGCGACCGTCTCGGGGGTGATGCCCCGCACGGGCATGGTCTTCGGCATGGGGACCTTGGTCCAGGGGATGGTCTGCTCGAAGCAGTAGACCGTCAGGCCGCGGAAGGTCCGGGTGCCCCCGTAGTGGATGGGGCTGGTGGTGCGGGTCTGCGCGTCGAAGTACTCGTAGTCCCGCCGCTGGGTCGGGAAGGGCCACTTGAACTCGATGCCCTGGCGTCTCACCGGGTCGCCGTCGACCGTCTCGCCGGTGGCGTGCACGGGGGCCTGGCTGTGGGCGTCGAAGATGTACCGTTCGGGCACCTTGGAGACCATCTTGCCGTCGGGGCCCTGGACGTAGGACAGGCCGTCCCAGACGGCGACCGGCCGTCCCGCCGTCCTCCCGATCCGCCGCGCGGCCTCCACGTCGCCCTTGAGGGTCTGCACGATGGTGACCTTGGGGACCTTCTTCGCGCGCATGGTGCCGTAGTCGAGGAGGGTGGCGCCCTCGGCCTCCAAAACCATGTCCTGGTACTGGTTCGGCGGGATGCGGGCCAGGCGCGGGAAGGCGTACCAGCGCAGCAGCGGGGACAGCGCCGCGCAGAACACGGCGCAGGCGAGCAGGACCAGGCTGGCCTTGCGGCGCATGCCGGCCTCCCTCCCGGACGGGCGCGGCTACGGGTGCGGGGGCACCGTCGTCAGCAGCGGCTTGGGGGACTGAGGGCCCGTCGGCGAGCCCAGCGCGCTGATCCCGACGACCAGCAGGAGCGCGAGGGCGAGACCGGTCGCGGCGGCGAGCAGGGCGCGCATGCGGGGCCTCCCGGCGGGCGGTCGGGTCCTGGGGACCTGACGGGTTCCTGATGGAGCGTCAGGTCCGGCACCGTAGCAACGCGCGCGCGAGATGAGAACAGCGGTGCACGCGACGGACGAGGGCGCCCCTCCCGCCGTGAGCGGAAGGGGCGCCCTGGTGTGCCGTCAGGAGGAGGCGGACGGGCTCGGCAACGGAAGCTCCGGCGCGCTGGTGGCGGCTGCCACCTTCAGCTCCACGTTGAGCGTCGCGCCGCCCGTGGTGGTGATCCGGAGCAGGAAGGTGCCGGTGGTGGTGTCGGCGTACAGTTTGGGCAGCGTGAGCAGGCCCTTGGCGTCCGTCCGGAGGCCGGTGAGGGTGCGTACGGCCTTGCCGTCGGCGTCCTTGAAGAACGGGCCCTCGCTGTTCTCCGTGGCGTCCAGCGCGGACGTGACCAGCGTGGCGGTGGCCGCCACCCCGTCCGCGACGGCGCCCTTGTACGTCGCCTTCACCTGGACCCGGTCGGCGAACTCGCCGCCCGGCGTGCAGGTCAGCGGGGTGTCGCTGGTGCGGGCCAGGAGGTCGGCGGCGCGCGCGGTGACGGTCGCCGTGTAGTCGACGCCCTTGAGCGTGCGGCCCACGACGGCCGCGGTGACCTTGAAGTCGCCGGTCTTCTCGCCGGCCTGGAGCGCCGGCGCCAGCGCCACGCCCTTGTCGTCGGTGGCGACCGTGGCCACGGTCTCGCCGCCGGCGAAGGTGGCGTCCGTGTCACCGGTGATGGTGAACCGGACCCGGACCTTGGCCACGGACTTGCCGACCTTGGTCTCGGCGCGGGTGCCGATGCGCTCGGTGAAGGCGTCGCCGGCCATCGCGGTGAGCTGCCGGGTGCCCGCGTCCCTGAGGTGGTCCACCAGGTCGGTCGGGGTCGGCGGGGTCGTCGGCGGGACGGGCGGCTTCGGCGGCTCGGGGGTGGGGGTCCCGGATCCCCCGTTCCCGCCGTGCTCGCCTCCGCCGTTGTGGTCGCCGTCCTTGCCGCCGCCGTCCTTGCCGCCGCCGTCCGCGGGCTTGTGCGGCTTGGGGTCCGGCTTGGTCGTCGGCGGGTGGGAGGGGCGCGGGGACGTGGTGGGGTCCTCGTCGCTGCGGTGCCCGGGCAGACCGCCGGAGCCGTCGGGGACGGAGTGGGAGCCCTTGCGGTAGTACTCCATCCAGTTCAGGACCAGGTTGAGGTAGTCCTGCGAGTTGTTGTAGCTGAGGATCGCGCTGTGCAGGTCGCCCTCGCGGGACAGGTCCCAGTCGTTGCGGCACAGGTAATGGCCCGCGGCGAGCGCCGCGTCGTAGACGTTGTTCGGGTCCTTCTTGCCGTCCCCGTTGCCGTCGCGGCCGGCCCACGCCCAGGTGGACGGGATGAACTGCATGGGGCCGACGGCCTGGTCGTAGTCGCTGTTGCCGTCGTAGGCGCCGTTGTCGGTGTCCGGGATGAGCGCGAAGCCGTTGCCGTCGAGCTGCGGGCCCAGGATCCGGCGCAGCGTGGTGCCGTCGGCGTCGACCTGCCCGCCGCGCGCCTGGCCCGACTCGACGTTGCCGATGGCGGCCAGCAGTTGCCAGGGCAGGTTGCAGCCGGGCTTGGCGGAGCGCAGTTCGGCCGCGGCCTTCCGGTACGCGTCGAGGACCGTCGCCGGGATGCCGGCCTCGCCCTCGGCCCGGGTGACCGGGGTGCCGACGCTCGGCGAGGCGCTGGGCGCCGGGCTCTTCAGCGGCGGCAGGTCCGTGTAGTAGGGCGAGTTGCCGGTGGCGTTGGCGCCGGCATTGGCGTCGCCTTCCGGTACGGAGGTCGCGGCGCCGGCCGTCGTCGGTCTGTCGGGCTCGTCGCCGGCCGCTACCGGTGCCTGGGACGCGGAGAGAGCCGCGACCGCCGCCGCGGCCACGGCGGTGGTCGCCGCTCCCTTGCGCAGCCGCCTGCCGAAATGCGCCGCCATAGAGTGAACCCCTCCTGTGGACGCCCGCGCGTCCGTCTCCGTCTGTGCTGCCTCGCTCTGGTGGGACGGTTGACCCGGTGCTTCGGTTGCCCCTGTTCCGCCTCTGCCTCCGTACGCCGTGCGTACGACCGTGCGCCCGGTACGGGGACCCAGGTGACCCTACGACAACTTGCTGTGATCGGGCACCTGTTGGCGCCCCGATTTCACCGGTTGGCCAACTGTCGTTGCCGCGGATGCCCCAGGACGGCGTCACGCATACTGGGCGGACCTGATTCACCGGCGCCGGAGTACGGGCCGCGAACGTCCGGGAGGCCTGGGTGCCGTTCACTCTCAGTCATGCGGCGGCCGTGCTGCCGGCGGTCCGCCGGGACGGGTCCGGCCGGGGCCGGCTGGTGCCCGTGTTGCTCGTCACGGGGTCCTTCGCTCCCGACCTGCCCTACTACGCGGCCGGTGTCCTGCCGGGCGGGATGGAGTTCGGCACGGTCACGCACGCGTTCACCGGGGTCATCACGGTCGACGTGTTCCTCGCCTGCGCCCTGGCGGGGCTGTGGCTGCTGGTCCGGGAGCCGTCGGTGGCGTTGCTGCCCCGGGCGTGGCAGGACCGGCCGGCCGCCCTGCTGTGCTGCGGGACGCCACGCGGGCGCGTGCGGGCCGCGTCGGCGGGGTGGTGGTACGCGTCGGCGGTGCTCGGCGCGCTCACCCATGTGGTGTGGGACGCGTTCACCCATCACGACCGGTGGGGCTCACGGCTGTTTCCGGCCATCGGACGGGACCGCCCGGCGGGCGTGCCGCTGTTCACCTGGCTCCAGTACGGGTCGTCCGTGACGGGTGCCGTGCTGATCGCGGTGTTCGTGGCGCGTGCGCTGCGGCGGGCGCCGGGCGGGGTGCCGACGGGGGTGCCGGAGCTGTCCGTGCGGGACCGGTGGTGGTCGTTCGCGGTGATCGGCGGCTGTGCGCTGGCCGCGGCGGCGCAGCGGACGGCGCGCTGGCGGGAGCGGGGCGGTACGGCGGCGCGGCCCTGGGAACTGGTGCCCACCCTGTGCTTCGGCGTGGGCGCGGGAGTGGTCGCGGGGTTGCTGCTCTACGCCGTGGCGGTCAGGCTCTGGCGTCCGGCCGCTGGTCCCGGGGGCCGCGCCGAGGTGGTCGGTGCGGGCCGGGGGCGGCCGGTCGCTCGGTGAGGGACGCCACGAAGACCGTGAGTTCGCGCCGGGGGCGTGATCGCGGGACCAGGGTGAGGGTGAGGGCGAGGTAGCCGCGGGCCAGGTCGGCCCACTGGCGCCAGTCCGGGACGCGGGCCGGGCGCCCGGCGAACCGGTGTCTCAGACCCCTGGTGGCGCCGCGGAACGTCGTGGCCGGGTCGGCCGGGATGCGGGCGGTGCTCGCGTCGGGCGCGAGGGCCGGGACCGGCGCGGCGGGCACGGCCTGCGCCGAGGCGGCGTCCGCCCAGAGCCCGGCGACTGCCACGGGCGTCCGGCGGTGAAGCGTGCGTATACCCATGCCCGCAGTGTTGCGGCTGCGGGGGGTCCGGGGCGTTTTGGCGGGGGCCACGAGAGTGACGGGTCCCCCGGGGGCCCGGCGTGCTTGCCGCGGGTGGGTGGGGCAGGGTCGGGTCCCGGACGCGACGGGTCCCGCGCCACCGCCGCCCACCGGCCCCGCGGGGTCGGTCGGCGTGGTTGCGCCGCGGCTCGCCGGCACCGCGAGGACCGGCCGACACCGCCGCGCCACCGACCTTCGCCTACCGGCACCGACACCGGCGCCGGCGCCGGCGCCGGCACGACGGAACCGGGCTGTCCTGCGAGGGAATCCGGCCGGGAGGCTGCCGGTGAAGGCTCTTGAGGCAGGCGACCGAGCCGTCCGGCAACAGGACCCGGTGCAGGCTCAGGCGGAGGCGTACGGCTGAGAGGGTCCGGTGATGCGGGCCGGTGGGGGCTCCCGCAGAGGCAACGGCTCAGGCATCCGGCAGCGGAACCCCGCAGGCGCCTCCCGCACAGGCGTACGACTAAGGGAGTCCGGCCAAGCAGGCCCGGTGAGGGCTCCCGCAGGCGCAACGGCTCAGGCCTCCGGCGGCGGAACCCGGCAGGCGCCTCCGGCACAGGCGTACGGCTGAGGGGGTCCGGCCAAGCAGGCCCGGTGAGGGCTCCCGCAGGCGCAACGGCTCAGGCCTCCGGCGGCGGAACCCGGCAGGCGCCTCCCGCACAGGCGTACGGCTGAGGGGGTCCGGTGGTGCGGGCCGGTGGGGGCTGGGGGCGGACGGAGGGGGCGCCGTCGCGAGGTGTTCGCCCCGACGCCCCCCTCCGTCCGTGTGCCGTCGGCTAGTGCGCGGCCGACTCCCAGTCCGGGCCCACGCCGACCGAGACGTCCAGCGGGGCCTTCAGCCGCACGGCGGCGGCCATCTCGCGGCGGACGATCTCCTCCACGGCCGTCCGCTCGCCGGGGGCGATCTCCAGGACGATTTCGTCGTGGACCTGGAGGAGCATGCGGGACCGGAGGTCCGCCGCCCGCAGGGCGCCGTCCACCTTGAGCATGGCGAGCTTGACGATGTCGGCCGCCGTGCCCTGGATGGGCGCGTTGAGGGCCATGCGCTCGGCCGCCTCACGGCGCTGGCGGTTGTCGCTGTTGAGGTCGGGCAGGTACCGGCGGCGGCCGAAGAGCGTCGCCGTGTAGCCGGTGGCCCGCGCCTCGTCGACCGCGCGGCGCAGATAGTCCCGGACGCCGCCGAAACGCTCGAAGTAGGCGTCCATGAGGGCGCGGGCCTCGGCCGCCTCGATGTTCAGCTGCTGGGAGAGGCCGAACGCGGACAGGCCGTAGGCGAGGCCGTACGACATCGCCTTGATCTTCCGCCGCATCTCCGCGTCCACCGCGCCGGGCTCGACGCCGAACACCTGGGAGGCGGCCGTGGTGTGCAGGTCCTCGCCCGAGGTGAACGCCCGGATCAGACCCTCGTCCTCGGAGAGGTGGGCCATCACGCGCAGTTCGATCTGGCTGTAGTCCGCGGTCATCAGGGACTCGAAGCCCTCGCCGACCACGAAGCCCCGGCGGATCGCCCGGCCCTCGTCGGTGCGGACCGGGATGTTCTGGAGGTTCGGGTCCGTGGAGGACAGGCGTCCGGTCGCGGCCACCGTCTGGTTGAAGGTGGTGTGGATCCGGCCGTCCGCCGCGATGGTCTTGATCAGGCCCTCGACCGTGACCCGGAGCTTCGCCTGCTCCCGGTGCCGGAGCATGATCACCGGCAGTTCGTTGTCGGTCTGGGTGGCGAGCCAGGCCAGGGCGTCGGCGTCGGTGGTGTAGCCGGTCTTGGTCTTCTTGGTCTTGGGCAGGGCCAGCTCGCCGAAGAGGACCTCCTGGAGCTGCTTGGGCGAGCCCAGGTTGAACTCATGGCCGGCCGCCGCGTGCGCCTCCTTCACGGCCTGCTGCACCGCGCCCGCGAACATCTGCTCCATCGATTCGAGGTGCGCCCGGTCGGCCGCGATGCCGTGCCGCTCCATGCGGGCGAGCAGTACGGAGGTCGGCAGCTCCATGTCCCGGAGCAGGTCGGCGGCGCCCACCTCCGCGAGACGCTCCCCGAAGGCCTCGCCCAGGTCGAGCACCGCGCGGGCCTGGATCATCAGGGCCTCGGCCTCGGCGCCGTCGTCCGCGCCGAAGGCCAGCTGGCCGTCGGCCGCGGCGGCGGGGGCCAGCTCGCGGTGCAGGTACTCCAGGGAGAGCGCGTCCAGGTCGAAGGAGCGGCGGCCCGGCTTGACCAGGTAGGCGGCGAGGGCGGTGTCCATGCCGACGCCCTCGATGCGCCAGCCGTGCTCGGCGAAGACGCGCATGGCGCCCTTGGCGTCGTGGAACACCTTGGGGCGGCCGGCGTCGGCCAGCCAGGCGGCGAACGCGGTCTCGTCGGCCTCGTCCAGTTCGGCCGGGTCGAACCAGGCCGCCGCTCCCCCGGCCGCGGCCAGGGCGACCTCGGCGACCGAGCCGGTGCCCAGCGCCCAGGTATCGACGGTGGCCACGCCCAATGGCCCGGTGCCGTGCTCGGCGAGCCAGGGGGCCAGCTCGCCGGTGCCCAGGACGCTGCCGTCGATCTCGACGCCGTCGGCGGCGACCGGGGCGGCCTCGGTCTCCTCCGCGCCCGGGTCGACGGCGAAGAGGCGTTCGCGCAGGGACGGGTTGCGGATCTCCAGGGTGTCCAGGACCATCGCGACGGCCTTGCGGTCGTACGGGGACCGCTCCAGGTCGGTGACCGCCTTCGGCAGCTCGACCCGCCGCTCCAGCTCGGTGAGCGCGCGGTTGAGCTTGACCGACTCCAGGTGGTCGCGGAGGTTCTGCCCGGCCTTGCCCTTGACCTCCTCGACCCGCTCGACCAGCTCGGCGAAGGAGCCGAACTGGTTGATCCACTTGGCGGCGGTCTTCTCGCCGACGCCGGGGATGCCGGGGAGGTTGTCGGACGGGTCGCCGCGCAGGGCCGCGAAGTCCGGGTACTGGGCGGGCGTCAAGCCGTACTTCTCGAGAACCTTCTCCGGGGTGAACCGGGTCAGCTCGGAGACGCCCTTCGTCGGGTAGAGCACGGTGGTGTGCTCGGTGACCAGCTGGAAGGAGTCGCGGTCCCCGGTGACGATCAGTACCTCGAAGCCCTCGGCCTCGGCCTGGGTGGCGAGGGTGGCGATGATGTCGTCCGCCTCGAACCCCTCCACGGCGAAGCGTTGCGCGTGCATCGCGTCGAGCAGCTCGCCGATCAGCTCGACCTGGCCCTTGAACTCGTCCGGCGTCTTGGAGCGGTTCGCCTTGTACTCGGTGAACCGCTCGGAGCGCCAGGTCTTGCGGGAGACGTCGAAGGCCACCGCGAAGTGCGTGGGCGCCTCGTCACGCAGGGTGTTGGCCAGCATCGACGCGAAGCCGTAGATCGCGTTCGTCGGCTGGCCGGTCGCGGTCGTGAAGTTCTCCGCGGGCAGCGCGAAGAACGCGCGGTAGGCCAGCGAGTGCCCGTCCATGAGCATCAGCCGGGGACGGGTCCCGCCGGGGGTCTTGTCGGTCTGCTTCGGTGCTGTCTTCGCCACGTCCCCGATCCTGCCACGCCGCACTGACACCGGGAGCCGGGCCACCGTGGGCCACCGGACCGTCACCCGGCGTGTCGCGGCGCCCATGCCCACGGGACCGGCGCGGCGCGGCGACCCACGCCCACGGGCCCCGCGCGGCGCGATGACCCGCCCGCCCGCGGACCCGGCTCAGCGCGGTGGCCCGCGCCCGCGGGACGGCTCGGCGG